>JBEKBM010000011.1:0-86939 GCA_050015395.1 Bathyarchaeia archaeon | reverse complement strand
GCATGCAACTTTCTGTTATTTACATAAAGTTTACTTTTGCGCAAATCACAATTAAGTCGAGAATTTTCCATCTGTAAAGGGCTAAGCGAAATAAACGAGTCTTCCAAGCAGGCCACGTTCTTGGAATCCGCGCGCGCCGCGCTGCCTTGTCCCTTTATTATGTGTTGAAGTAGGTAGGTGAGACTGCTTTGTCGAATCTTCCGATGTTTTCTGCTACCTCTCGGTTCAGAACTAAGCACAAAATACTGAAAAGCGCGTATGAAGCTACGTCCCCTAAACCTCTAACCTTATTGATTGCGAGATTGTACTTCTCAATTTCGCTGAAGACTGTTTGGGAATCAGCTTCGTCTTGTCCCGCTAGGACTCACCTCCTAAGCTTGGACGCAACTCATTTGATACGAGACCCCAACCCAAAAATAAACGTTCATATTTTAGGGACAAGCCAGCGCGCTTTTTAACGTCGTTTGGGTCTGAGAATCGGAGACCGCACTCTCGACAGAGCCATCGTTGTATTTTGTCTCCAAAATCAGAATAGCGCAAGGCGTCGCGCCAACTTCGGTTGCTACAGCCGAAGTTCCCACACAATAACCGGCCAAGTCTTCGGGTTTCACAGATGAATTTGGGAACAGCCGCACGCACTAGTTGTGGGCTGCAGAACGATTATCTTTGGGTTAGTCATGAGTTTGCCAAGGCATAAACCAATGAAGAGAAATATTGGGATACAACTCTTGAGATGTTTTTGATCTCACAAGAAAACGTTGAAAGGGTAGTCGGGATTATTTAATTCAGCTGAAGTCAACATCATTTCTCTAAGTCTGGCTTGAGCTGCCACGAGTCTAACAATCGGAACACGGTATGGGGAACAGCTTACATAGGTTAGACCAAGAGCTTGAAAGAATTCCACACTGCGAGGATTACCGGCGTGTTCACCGCAGATGCCCACTTTGAGTTTAGAATTACCTTTTTTGCCCCAATCAATGGTGATTTTCATAAGTCTACCCACCCCTTTAATGTCCAGAACCTCGAAGGGATTATCAATAAGAATCTTCAACTCATTATAGAGAGGCAGAAACTTGTTCTCCGCATCCTCCCTTGAGAAAGAAAAAGTGGCCTGAGTCAAGTCATTTGTACCAAATGAAAAGAAGTCGGTTACCTGTGCCAGTCGACCAGCTCGCATGCAAGCCCTAACCGTTTCAATCATCGTCCCAAATTGAATGTGCAATTGAACACCGTGTTTTATCTCAACTTCCTCCTTTATGTCTTCCAGCCACCTGCGGACCCTCTTGAGTTCTTGCGACGTAACTACTTGGGGAATCATGATCTCAGGTTGAGCATCCACACCTTCATTGAGTAGTTCCGCGGAAGCCTCAAGACAAGCTTGAATCTGCATTTGGTAGATCTCAGGATATTTGATGCCCAGCCTTACACCTCGGTGTCCTAGCATAGGATTGACTTCGACAGTCTCGCGAACCTTTTGTAGAATCTCTTCTTTCTTCTTGATTAGTTCGTCAAGAGGATGATCTTCCTTGATTTCTGAAAGCTCACTAATGACATTTTCTACCTTAGGGATGTATTTCTGGAGTGAAGGCTCCAGGCTGACCTTAACAGAATCAGATATCATTTCCATCTGTTGAAGACCTTGTTGCACGTCCTTGAGCCGTTCGATCTCCTGTAAAAGCGATTCTATAGAAGGCAGGAACTCATGAAGCGGTGGATCGATAAGGCGGATCGTCACGGGAAGTCCTTCCATTATCTTTAGAATCTGTTTGAAATCATTTTTCTGCATTGGCAGAAGCCGGTCCAGAGCCGCCTGTCTCTCTGTGGCACTGTCAGCGAGAATCATCTCACGAACAATCGGTAGACGATCTGTGGAATTGAACATTCTTTCCGTACGGCAGAGACCAATCCCCTCGGCTCCGAATTTTTTGGCCCTCGCAGCATCCTCCGGAGTGTCAGCATTAGCTCGCACCCCTAGAGTTCTAATCTCATCGGCCCATCTGAAAATCGTACTCAATTCTGGGCCGAACTGTGGATCAACAGTGGGGACCGCCCCAAGATAAATCGATCCAGTAGCTCCGTCGATCGTGATGACGTCGCCTGCCACAACTTTGTGTTCTTTAAAGAGGGCTGATTTGCTATGGTTTTGAATCTGGATATCTCTGCAGCCTACAACACACGGTTTTCCCATTCCCCGTGCAACTACGGCCGCATGGGAGGTCTTTCCGCCGCGGCTGGTTAGTATTCCTCTCGCCTGAAAGAATCCATGAATGTCTTCCGGCTTCGTTTCTTCCCTCACGAGGATGACTGCTTCGCCCAATCGCCCCCGTCGTTCGGCCTCGTCAGCATCAAAGACGACTTTTCCATGAGCGGCCCCTGGAGAAGCAGGGATGCCTTCCGCAACTGGTTCAGCATGCGCCGTCGGGTCGATTCGATGGTGGAAAATCTGTTCAAGATGCTCCGGGCTTATACGAAGAAGAGCTTTCTCCTTAGTGAGGAGTTTCTCTGACACCATGTCAAGAGATGTCTTGATGAATGCCGTCGCGTTCATCTTCGCGTTTCGGGTCTGGAGCAAATAGAGTTTTCCCCGCTCAATTGTGAATTCGAAATCTTGCACCTCACGAAAGTGCTGCTCTAGGACTTGGCGGATCACCTCAATCTCTTCGTACTGTTGTGGCATTTCTTTTTTCAACTGAGCAATCGGTTCAGGCGTTCTTATCCCTGCAACCACATCTTCACCCTGCGCATTGATCAGGTACTCTCCGAAAAGTGCATTCTCACCGGTTCCAGGATCTCTTGTGAAACCAACGCCTGTTGCAGAGTCATTGCCCATGTTTCCGAATACCATGGTAACGATGTTAACCGCGGTGCCATCAGCTATTTTCGGAGTGATCTTAAATTCCCTGCGATAGTCGATGGCGCGTTTTCCCCTCCATGAACGAAAAACCGCTTCGATAGCCATTTGGAGTTGTTTCCAAGGATCTTGAGGGAATTCCTGCCCCAATTCTTTTTTGAAAACTTCCTTGAACTCGTTGCAAATCTTAAGGAGATCGTCTGTGTCTATGTCCGTGTCAAATTCGACGCCGAGCTGTTTCTTGGTAGTTTCAAGGATACTATCAAAATAGCTCTCATCCACTCCCATTGCAATTTTTCCGAAGAGTTGCAGGAACCGGCGGTATGCGTCATAGGCAAAACGGCGGTTCTTTGTAGCCTTTCCAAGTCCCTCTACAACTGGGTCATTGAGTCCAAGATTGAGTATGGTATCCATCATGCCGGGCATTGATAAGGCTGCGCCAGATCTAACAGATACAATGAGTGGATTCTCAGCATTGCCAAAGCCTTTTTTTGTCTTGTTCTCGAGACGTTTCATATGTTTCGTTACTTCAGCCATGAGACCATCTGGAAGCTTCTTGCTCTTAGCATAGTACTGGCGACAGGCTTCAGTGGTAATAACACAGCCGAAGGGTATGGGAAGCCCAATCTGGGTCATCTCAACTAAGCCGGATCCTTTTCCTCCTAAAAGTTGCTTATTCTTGCCATCTCCCTCTTCAAAATCAAAGACAAACTTCACGTTTCCCATGATCTTCGAGTCCTTTGATCTTTCTGTTCCTGTTGTTGCTCTTCCACGCTGCGAATTCACTTCCTTATCCCTGAGCGCATCACTGTCCACAGACGCGCGCTTGCCTTCCAGGTTCATTTGTTGTTTCCTCGCATCCGCTTAAGATAACATCCAGTACACTCTTTCTTGTTGCCTTCCCAGACATTCGCAAACTCGCCACACGCGCACTTCATTTGGTTGGGGTCTCCAAGGTCTTCTCTTTGTTCTTGAAATAATCAGTAAAAAATTCTAGGGCTGCGCTAGCTAACTTGAGCATTTCAACATTATCCGAAGGAATTTGAATGTAACAATTACTATACTGAATTTTCAAAAGTGGTTTTCTCTCTTTCTTTTTTTTCTGAGTATTATGGGATTTAATGGAACACTACTAATGCTTACCACGCATATCAGCATCTTGAGGGATACTAGACGCATCTACTAGATGTGTTGTTCCGTCAGGACAGTAGACTTTTCCGTCTTTCTTAACTAGTTGATAGCGCCCACTGCAAACGTGCAACTGAGTGCAACCATCACAATCTCTTGATAACATTCTTTCGCCTTCTATTAGTCCTTCATCGAACACCTTGGGAACTCTTAAGCATATCTCACATATTTTCCAAGGGACTCGAAATACAATGGCTATTGCTTCTTTTCTATAACAACTCTGAATTCAGACTGTGAAGCCACTCTACTCCTTTCTTAGTGAACAAGTCATGGTCTAGCGGCCACTTCAAGCCTTCGTAAGTCAAGAAACTCTTGATCTTGACTTTTACATTGACTCGCTCTCGGACCAGAAAGGCCCTTCGTCGAACTTGTTCTCGCAGCATGGAAGTTCCTTTATCAGGCACATAAGCCAACGGCAAAGCGTCTAACCTCGTCAATTCTGCAATAGTCTTGCAATCAACCCTGTCGCTTTTAATCTTAGCTTCTGCTATGTAACGCGTCTTCTTTGGATGAGAAACCACAACGTCAAAGCCTTTACTCGCCAACTGCCGATACAACGACGCTGCGGGCGTTGAAGCTTCCATAGCAAACTTGCCAACGTTAAAGTGCGATAGGTACGACAGCACTTCCTCATTATTCATTCTCATCTCGTTGATTACTTTTCCTTCAGTATTCAAAATAGTCGCATAAGTGGAATCCTTATGCACGTCCAACCCACAAACCAAGGCGCTCATAAAATGGCATAAGCGCCGCCCACCTTTAACACTTCCCACACCATCATTTTACACCAATTTCGGGACAAGGCAGCGCGCGGGATTATCTTCTGTTTCTTTTTCTCCAAATATTAGTTTAGCTGGGATTGGCGAATGTGTTTCGACGCCCATTTTTAAGCCATATCTTTCTGCTAGGGTGATGTATTGAATCGTTAGCCAGTGAACCTGCTTGCTCTGCAACTCTAACGATTTTTGCGCCAAGAACTTTGGCTGCTCCAAGGGCGTCTTTGACCTGTTTGCCTTCTTCTTCGAAAGTAGCTTTCTTTTCCGAATGGATCAAAGTGTCAATGTAAAATGAGTAGCATGAAACTGCCATACCAAAAAACTCAACATATTCTTTGAGGCCCAGTAGATCATACGCCGTTGGGTGTGGATAGTTCGGCAAGTGCATTTTGTCAAAGAATTCTATCCCTTCCACGTCAAGCCCCGCGGCGTGTTCAATAGCTTCCTTGACTGTCATCAATCCTACCCATATGTCACCATCATAAGTGTACAAACTCCTGCCGATCTTGTCTTAACCACGCAAATATGTATCCTTAAATCTATTCTTGTTTTTGCTACTGCATCGAGCCCTTGGTTTTTTCACTCATATGTTTTTTCGTTGAACCTTTAAGTTAAGTTCCACCGTAAAAGAAGTATTCTGCGCAGAGTATTTTGATGGAGCGAAATTACCTTCAAACGAATATTTTCAGGACAAATATCTCAAAAATACTTTTAAGTTACCTATTATTTCAGCATTTTTGTAGTGCAAAGTATTCACAGACGCGCTCAATTGAATCGCTTGCTCGTAAAAAAATTACGTTGACGAGTAGGTCCCTCTTAGAACTAAATAACGAGAGAAGACTTTTTTCGGTTATATTCAACTATCTCGAAGGGTTAGCAAATCTGAGAACCGCGGCAATTCCTCCATAGACGCCTACATCATCGCCAAGTGGAGTTATATTTATCTCGGGTATTCTGTTCAGTGCATAATCAGTTATGTATTTCCTGATATACGGCAATACAAGCTCGGTGTTTTTTAAGGCGACCGTGCCACCAACTAGTATTAAGGATGGGTCATAGGCGTTTACCACGTTCGCGAATCCTATAGCGTTTAGAACTCCAATTTCTCTAATAAACTGGAGAGACAAGTGATCTCCATTTTTTGCTGCCTCAAACAGGATCTCCGAACTCAACCTAGAGATATTTCCGCCAATTTCGCCAAAGATCAGGCTGCTTTCTATAGCGGTTTTTCCCATTTCTTTCATTCTCAATTCGACAAAGTGCGGAATGTTCCTGCCCGAACAATAGGCTTCCCAGTGGCCACGTCTTCCACAGCCGCACACTAGCTTTCCTTCATAATCTATCGTGAAGTGACCTATCTCAACGGCGTTTCCATCCTTACCCATTAAAAGATGGTCATCTACTATTGCTCCCCCTCCGATCCCTGTGCCTATTGCCACATAAAACAGATTGCTAATTCCTTTGCCTCCTCCAAACTCTTTTTCGCCTAAAACTGCGGCCGTACAATCGTTAACCAAGTATACCGGAACATTCAACTTCTTCTTGATTGGCTTTACAAGAGAAACATATTCAAAAGGAAGATTTGTCGGCCTGATCAGGGCACCTTCTTTAACATCAAGAGGCCCTGCCGAAGCTATACCTATACCCTCCAAGGACGACGAGTCAATACCGCTTCTTTGGCAAAGGGTGTGAATCATCTTGATTATCTGTCCGCTTATTGCTGTATCATAGCGTGCATCAACCTTTTCCTTGATCTTTTCTGCCGAATTGCTTTTTATGTTAAGAAGAACTGCTCTTGTCCACGTCCCACCAACGTCAACGCCTACCACATATTCTTTCTCGCCCACAACTATCGCCGACTTTATTAAGTCAAAACCGACCGAATAAAAGCTTTATCAAACTGCATTAATCCTACATTGGTCGTCGGGAATTCGAGATCAAATCTCGATGCGTGTCCACCGTTAACAAGAACAAGAAATGACAAACACGACAACCTAAAAACTGTAAAAAAGATTTTTAGTAATAGCTTCTTGTGGAGACAAATACGAAATCAAAAGCAAGTTAGTGGCAGGAGCATTTGGAGCTGGACACACTTTCGATCATCATATTTTCGCCTATTTGAAAGCGCCGCACACATAACGCTACGAATAAGGATCTGCCTCCCGCAATCCATCTGACTCTACCACCAGACTTTTTCAAGCCGCTTTCTGATTATCAGAAGTCTAAGAAAATCAATGCATTTTACACATCCGTCTTCAGCACTTAGTACAGGATCTTCGTGCTCATAGCTCAAAACGTAGTCGTAGCCAATTTTAGCCAATGCAGTGATAATGCGTCTCCAAGGAACTACACCCCAACCTGGCACTCTGAATCTGAAACCTCTATCCGGATTGTTGCCAAGAACCTGTTGAGACACAACCCGAAGTCGACAGATTCTCCTTCACAAGCTCCCCGTCTTTTGCGTGACAGTGAAATATGCGGTCAGCGAATATCTTGATGAAAACAACAGGATCAATAAGCTGCCAAACAAAGTGAGAGGGATTAAAGTTGAATCCAAACGCCTTGTTGTAATTCACGACCTCGAGCAGCCTTTTTGCCGTTTCTATGTTATACGCGTGTTCTTGTGGGCGAACTTCGAGGGCAAATTTGATGTTGTATTTGTTAAAGAAATCAAAAAATCTCTCCCCCATCGCTCAGAAAAAGTTGGAATCCCTCTTCGTATATTTGTTCATTCACTAGTGGATAGATAAACCATGAGCCCCAGTTTGGAGAACTTATGAATCCATTCACAACTGATACGTCCAAAGCAGCTGCTGCCTCTGCGGTTTTCCTTATGCGGCTTATTCCATACCTTACCTTCTCTTCAGGATTGCCTTGAAACCAAGAGTCAGTGGACTTGTCTAAAGACCCAAGGACAAGTGCCCCTTTAAGTGATTGCTCAAAGCAGAAAATCGTCAAGGAGTACTCTTCTATCTTCTTCCTAAACGCGGTTGCTCCACCTCTCAAGATTTCATTGATGTCTAAATGATTTTTGCCTTTCCACACAGGATTCGATAGCTTCATATCCAAGCTCTGAAACATAACCCAAAACATCTTCCAGCGACCTATTGCCAAAAAGAATGGTGAAGATCCCTATTTTAATTTCAATGTCTCCATCAGTTCACATATTTGAGCAATTTATTCTAAATGCTTCCGGACTCGATATTACACTGGATGCTTCATGAGAAGGAAATGCTGCAGATTTCATGGATACTCCACACCGACCCATCTTCTTGTTTCATGACTTCGAACGATAGAGTCGGCAATAAGCATTTCACGGTGCCCATCCTCGAATGTCGGAAAATCAGCCGGCACACGACGGTCTTCGCTTTTGTTGATGATGGACGTATATACATTCTTCATTAACATTTTTAATGCATCTGCGTAGCCTTCCGGGTGTCCTCCGGGATAATCTGCGAAGCCTTTGGCTTCTGAAATCAATAAAGATGGGTCTTTCACCAGAAGATGGTTTGGACTATCTCGTTTCCCTATCCACAATTCGTTTGGTTCTTCTTGGTTCCAAGCTACCGCCGACTTGGACCCATCCACTTCAATCAACAACATATTCTTTCTTCCCGCGCTTATTTGAGAGACCAAAAAAGTTCCCTTCGCTCCGTTTTCAAAAGTCAACAAGATTGCACCATAATCTTCAGTCACAATAGTTTTTAACTCATAATCATCGTGTTCGCTCCTATTTCCGGCAAAAGTGTCTACCGTAACCCGTGACTTTTTCCTCGTAGGAATGGCTACCTTCAAGTCCGCCATCACTTCAGTTATCTTCAGCCCTGTCACAAATTGGATTAGATCGCACCAGTGTGATCCGATGTCGGCAACCGCTCGTGACTTTCCACCTATATCCGGCTCGATCCTCCAGTTATAATCCGTATCAAAAAGAAGCCAATCTTGAAGATAACAGCCGTGCGCCAAATAGATTTTCCCCAGTTGCCCCTGACTTATCATCCCTCTCATTTGCTGGACAAGGGGATAATATCTATAGACAAAATTAATCGCGTTCAACACACCTTCTTTTCGGGCCAATTCCACGAGTTCGGCAGACTCCTTCGAAGTCATCGCAAGCGGTTTCTCAGAAATAATACTCTTTCCAGCTTCAATTGCCGACTTTGACACCGCGTAGTGCATGTAATTGGGAGTACAATTATGAACCACTTCGATCTCCTTGTCAGCCAAAAGGTCGTGATAGTCCCCGTAAGCCTTTGGAATATTGAGTTGTCTTGCTTTAGAATCAGCTAGATCCTGATTGAGTTCCGATATTGCTATGACATCAATAAATCCCAAGCGACGCACAGCCTCTAGATGAGCCGGACCTATGAATCCAGCCCCAATCAAACCCGCTTTAATTCGTTTTGTCATATGGTTTTCCAAACTTCCCATTATTCGCCACTATTATTCAGCCTTGATATAAATAAGATTTTCGTGCCGTTAATTTGTAGGTTAGAATTATAGGCTTACTCTCTCCCCTCTGTTGTGCTGTAAGCGCGCTCTCTCTCTCAGGCTCATGACACGCCTTGAAGGTACATAGCTCTTGGCGATATAACCTCCTATGAGCAGGTTTGCAAGCATAAGCGCATCCACCCTGTTTGTTTTCAGCTTCGCCGAAGTCTCAAAAATAACCCATTTTAAAGGTTATCTCACATAGAAGGTTAGAGAACTACAATCACTGAAATATCGCAAACGTTAGTGCCTGTCGGTCCGGTAAAAATCAAGTCGCCAAGTTTAGAGAAGAAAGAGTAGGAATTGTTTTCCGCCAAAAACTCTCTCGGGTTTAATCCTAGTTTATGCGCTCGAAGCATAGTTTTTCCATCGACTATGGCTCCAGCAGCATCTGTTGGTCCATCCACACCGTCGGTGCTTAAAGATGCAACAACCACTCCATCAATGCCGTCAATTTTCAACGTAGCCCCCAAGGCGATTTCCTGATTTCTTCCCCCTTTTCCCTTTCCGACAACATTGACCGTGGTTTCTCCACCAGCAACTATGCCAGCGGGTTTAGGAACAGGATTTCCGGATGTAGCTATCTCTCTAGCAATTGAAGCAAACATTATGCCGACCTCTTTAGCTTGGCCCTCAAGACACGATGACAAAAGCATAGCATGAAGCTTGTTGTTCCGAAAATTATTGTAGGCTGCGAGACTAGAGGTCAGGTTATTTCCGACGATTATGTTATGAACTTGATTAAACGTATTGTCGCCAATTTTCGGAGTTTCTTGAATTAACCCTCTCTTGCCGTTGAGCAAGACTTTTTTTATCGAAGTGGGGGCTTCACTCCAAAGCCCGTACCTTTTCAAGATTTCAACGGCGTCCTGAAAGGTTGTTGGGTCGGGTACAGTTGGACCTGAAGCTATTGTGTCCAATGGGTCACCCACAACATCAGAGAGAATCAAATTTATAACTGTTGCTGGATAGGCTCTTCTTGCCAACCATCCGCCCTTAAAATCTGAGATGTGTTTGCGAACGGCATTTATCTCATTGATAGTAGCCCCAGATTTCAGCAACGCGTCTGTTACTTTCCGCTTATCTCTTAGAGAGACACCCATACATGGTTTAGGCATTAAGCTTGATCCACCACCAGACAATAAACAAATTATGAGGTCGTTCTCTTTAGCTTGGCTTGCTAATTCCAGCATGCGACTTGTGCCTTTAACGCCTGAAATATCAGGGATAGGATGACTGGCGCGTTGAAGCTTTATCTTCCGTGTCTGATATGGAAGACGATCGTAGGGCACGTTTACGGCTCCGTCTTTTATGTGTTCTCCTAAGAGTTCTTCCAAAGCCTCAGCCATATATCCACTGGCTTTGCCACCGCCTACAACGAAGATGTTTTTGAACTCAGCTAAATTGAAAGAAAAAATTCCAATTCTCAACGTATTGCCTTTCACTTGTACCTTAGACTTGAGTATGATTTTAGGGTCTACAGCTTCCAAAGCTACGCCAAGAGCGTTTAGGGCTAGTTCTCGTGCTTTTCGGTCAATTTCTGCATCTGCATTCTTTAACAATTCCTCAGCGTTCTTTATGCTAACCATCTCTGCTTCCACACTGCAATATTGAATATTCTTATACGTAACTAATAATATTGGCGCAGTTGCGCGTGTCAAATCTCTATCCGTTGATCCACTTTTCAATATTTTGGCACAACTTGCGTGTTTGTTCTCTCGACTTCTTTCATGTTAGTCACACTTTCCAGTTTTTTCAAGAACTTTTTTCTATTCCTAGATCTATTCAAGACGACGAATCATATTCTCCAAGAACAAAATATACGACAAAGACTCCAGTATTTGTAATAGCATCTTCCCAATCTTGTCATGATAACTAGGACTATATTTTGCTCGTATAAAAGTTACTGTAATGTAGCCATTTTGCTACGATCATTGTGGTTGCAATGTAAGTATCTCACTTCAATGGGGGCCCCCCCGACAAGCGGTTCCCTTTTTGTGAATGAATTCCCCTAACTTGGTCAATTACTTGAAAACTTTCACATAGCTCAGGAGGGCGATGTTCGGATGGAGAGTTTAGGTAAAAGCAACCTATGAACAAAGGCTGTCCTTAGATGAGTTTTACCATTTGTTTTACCATTTGGTCCGATCAGCAGATCGGGGGCGCAGAACGTCCCGGATACCCCCGGGTAATCGCCCCAACAACCCCTGAGTAGATCTGGTGCTTCCAAGGAATCCTCATTGTAAAGACCTTCAAAATATATGGGAAAACTGAATAGCGAAGCATACATTTTTTCGTGATTATGTGACCAACTTCGCAGTTTAGCTTTTTCCTTTTTTGGAGGTTTCTTGTGTCTTTTTTGAAAGAATAATAGTGAATATGCTTTTCGTTTTTAGTTTAGTGTGCCCTTGGCGAATCTAACTTTTTTGTGTGGGAGTTCTTGACAATTTTTTAGTTTTGTTAGTAGGTTTTTTAAGCTACATCGATTATCTTAAATTATGACTAAATACTGGTTTCTGTCAATTCCTCGCGGGAATATTGAAATTACCGTTTCGAGCTGACTATCAGAGGTAAATCAACAATTGCCTATGAACTTTTTTTCAAGGAAAGACTTTCAAGCTGAGATGAAATAATGCCGCTTAGCAAGATCAGTGTGAAAGCGCCTGCCACAAGCGCTAACATGGGTTCGGGCTTTGACGTTTTCGGATTAGCCTTGGAAAAGCCAAGCGATAAAGTCACCATGGTTCGGACAACAGCGGGTGTGAAAATCCAAGTTTCCGGCTTCTCAGCAGAAACCATCTCCGCAGTGCCTGAGAAGAATACAGCGGGCGTTGTCGCGAACCTGATGTTACAGGAGTTCTCGCTGAAAACAGGTCTCAGCATAACGATTGAGAAGGGCATTTGGCCGGGCAAAGGCTTGGGTAGTAGCGCAGCTTCAGCCGCAGCCGTGGCATATGGCTTAAATCACATGTTTAACCTCAAATTGAGCAACGAAGAGTTAGTTCAGTTTGCCGCTAAGGGTGAGGTTGCCTCCGCTGGATGTGAACACGCAGATAACGTTGCAGCCGCCGTTTGCGGAGACTTCGTGATTGTAAAATCGTACAATCCAGTGGAAATCGTTTGCTTAAAAGCGCCCTCAGATATGGAATGCTGCGTGGCTTTCCCGCATATTAACACACCAACCAACAAGACTGAGAAAGCCCGTTTAGTCGTGCCCAGAACGGTTCCTTTGGAAAAACTCATTTATAACGTCGGACAGGCTGCCGCCATGGCAAGCGGCTTCGCTACAGGCAACGTAGAACTCATTGGAAAGTCAATGCATGACTCCATAATTGAGCCAGCCAGAACTTTCCTAATCCCAGGATACCTAAAGGTCAAGGAAAACGCGTTAAACGCTGGTGCATGCGGAGTAACTATAAGTGGCGCAGGACCTGCCGTGATAGCAGTAGTTAACAAGAAACAAGCTATTGCAGCTAAGGTTGCAGCAGCCATGAAGGAAGGATTCAAGTCTGCTGGTTGCGAGGCAACAGCGTTCGCCACAAAGCCAGGCAAAGGCATATGTATAATGGAAAAGTGAAAAAACTGACCAATCCAGAGTGCGCACAAAGTGGATGGAGCGCCTTGTGCGGAGCCGTTACCGTTATGAGCAATGCAAAAAGGTGAAAACATGAAAAATGCAGCACTTTAACAAACAGATTATAGCTGATTTAACAGAGCTAGAAAAAGCTGTCAAGACATGAAAAAGAAAAAAATATTTAAGAAAGATTAGAGTTTGCCGAACCATTTTTCAAGCCACTCCGTGAATAATGAAAGGCATTCTTTGCGCCAAGCCTCTTCCCCAGGTTCTTCTCTTAGGCAACTAGCGAGCTCGCGCTTTTAAATAGAAGTCCTTTCTACTAAGTTCCACAGGGAAATAAGATTGAGTAGGTCAATTGCTAACAAAGCGACCGAAAGGAAAATGGTATCTGATCTTAAAGTCAGCGCCGCAGTTCTCGGCAAACTTTATCCTGTATTGATAGACAAGCATGGAAGAGTAATTGATGGCAAGCATCGTCTCAAGGCAGATCCAAACTGGTTTAAGGTTGAGGTTCCAGGCGTGGAATCTGAAGAACACTTGCTGTTACTTAGACTCGTAAGTAATGTATGTCGACGCAACGTTCCGTCATCGGAGAAAACTGAGATGCTAGATGAATTGGGCCAACTTTATCTTGAGGAAGGAGTATCTCATAACGAACTCGTTAAAAAAATTGTTCAGAAAACTGGAATGAGCTATAGATGGGTTATGAAGTATGCTTCTGACGAATTAAAAGTAAGACCAGGTTTCGGAGGACCAAAAAGTCAGAAAAGCATTTATGAGGATAAAATTGCAGGTCATACAACCATCGAAGATGAGTTACTTTCAGCGCCCTCAGAGAGGGTAGCAAAACTCTTAAGCTATTCAAATACCAATTTTGCAACTATACTTGTAGAAAAACAATTTTATTTGAAGCTCGAGGAAGCAGCTCATAGACTGGGCATCAGTGTGGATATCGTAATCAATAATGCATTAATATTGACATTCCAAAGAATGAATCAGCTTGCAAAGAATGATGCAGCATTGCCAATTCCCTGCGCTGCGAAGTGAAAGCAATATTACAAGCGCCGTTGCGTTTAACGCAAAAATTAAAAACTTCTAAGAACAGAGAGATATCCTAACTCTAGTAATTGCCGATTATTTGAAATTATGCTAGCCTTGAATAATCTTCAAAATGGTGGAAGCATGTCAACTTTCTTTGTAGCACCAGTGAAAGCCCTTTTTAAATCGAAAACAAGGCTCTCCACACTTTTCACCTCTCAAGAGCGGCGCTTCCTTACATTAGCTATGCTTCAAGATGTCTTGGGTGCCCTCAAGTCTTCAAAGGTTAACAAGACCATTGTAATAAGCTCTGACCCAACTGTCCAAAGATTCGCAAAAGATTTTGGCATTACTTTCCTTAAGGAAGCACAAGAAGGCCTAAATCAGGCACTTGATCAAGCCACAAAATGGTGCATTCGAAACGCTGCAGAATCGGTTTTAGTCTTGCCTGCAGATGCCCCACTTATAACTCCGAAAGACATAAATCAAATAATCAAGTTAGCGCTAAATTTTAATTCCATAGTTATTTCTCCATCCCTAAATGGCGGAACTAACGCCCTTTTGCAAACGCCACCTGGAATAATATCGCCTACAACATGAGAAGGACCATCAATATTCTTGAAGTTGGAACGCTAATAGTTTTGGTGAAGGCGTATGAAAGGCAAGACACAAGTAGCGACCAGGTGCTAGACGAGAGTTGAAGTCAAGTGCACTTCGTTTCTAGCTCCAAGTTTTTACACGGTCTGCTTGGGGTGTGAATCCCAAGCATTACAAGAAAAATTGAACTCTCAGATGTGGAAGTCAACCTTAGGCTGGACTACGGAAGAACCTCATATGAATAATGCAGTTTATTCTCACGAAGCAAATGTGGAAATTCATGAATTAGTACGTGTCTAAACTTGGTCTACCGCGTCTTTCGATAGTGTGTCTTCAATATTTGCAAAGAGTTTCTCAACTTCCTCAGGCGGACCCGCCTTAAAGAGGATAACGTCGCTTTTGCCTGCCTTCAAGCGATATCTAATAAAAGCAACCTCCCGTGCTCCTGATTTTTGCGAACCTGAAAACACATTCTTGGGTTCAATTGAATTGAGAAGTCCCTCCACTAAAGGCCTGTTTTTAGCGTTAAACTTTGTTGCAAGAACCTTTTCTCCCCGTTCTATGGCAGATGCCACTGTGTCTATCTTTGAACTTTCGAAGACAGCAGTCACATCAGATATTGTCATGTTACGTACTTGAGGGTGTTTTCCTGTAGGCAAATATGTTCCGCCGCGTTTGTCCAATTGCTGGATAACCATGCCTACCGCAACCGCGCCTGCTATTAGCAAGTAGTACGGTTTTATTGCTGCTCCAAGAACAATGGCTAAGTAAACGAACGTTATGAACGGGGCAAAAAGATAAGTGTTCGTGACCAAGGTTGTCTTCAATATTCTGAAAGAATAGAAGTACATGTAGAAGCTGTAAACGTTCAAGAACGCACCTATGTAAACAGCCAACAAGACATCCCCCACTTTCAGAGGAGCAAGTGGAATTCCAGCTGCAACGAAAGCTATGCCTGCAAAAAAGAAGAAAGCCAGGTTTGCAACCACAAAAAACACTTCTAAATTAAAAACGTCTCTTTTAACCATGACGCTCGAAAGCGCATAAACGAAAGCCATCACAATCATAAACACTACCGCGCCAAACTCCGCTTGGCTAATACTTATGAGATTTCCTCCAGTGACTCCAATATAGAGACCGAAGAAGCCAAGGGATAGGGCAATTATCTGATATTTAGTAAGCCGTTCTCTTAACAACGTCGGTAACAGTACGAGCATGAGTAACGGCGAAGTCCTGAATATGACCGTGGTTAACGCTGGAGTTATGTAATGTTCGGAAAACTCTATGCCATATTCTATGGGAATAAAGCTGAGAACCCCAGCAATTGCGGCAAACGCGATTTTTCTCCTGTTTTTCAAAAAGAGCCTAAGCTTGTGTACTTTTCTCCTCATGATGACAAGTGCCATGCTTGAACAGACTCCCGCGGCTGAGGCTACAAAAAAGAATTCAAACAGGTTAACTCTCGTCACCAACGCTAGCAAGACCGGCGTCGAAGATCCTGAGAATAATGACACAATCAAGAAAATGTGCGCTATGGTCTTTATTTCCATGTACTATCACTCTTGATAAGGTTTCTATTAAGCGCGCTTGCTTGTCCCTAAATTAAAAAGCTGATTTTTATTCTTTATATAGATTTTTTCGAGCATGAGAGTCTTTTACCGTTCAACTGAGATTTTGCTAACTTCAACCTCTTTTTCAAGAATAACCACATTGACTGCGCGAAAGTTGATAGGTGTAAGATTGGAGTCTTCGGTTTGGTTAGTGGTTGGCAACTTATAGGATTTTGGCGGTTTTGAATTGGCGGGTGACGCTTTCTAATTTTTCGCCTATGATGTTGATGTTGTCGATGTTGCCTATGCCCTTTTCGTTTGCTCTCATTATATGTTTTATTTTGTGAGGGTCGATTCCCATAACGCGGCAGCCTGTAGCGTCTGTAGCGACTACGTCTTTTCCCGCGATAATGAGGTTCATCTGAACGGGTGTGCCGTTACTTGGCCCTCTGCCTTCCATCGCTACGAAACCGTCTATAACAGTTAACGCAGGTCTGATGACACTCGTTATGTCGACGACTACTTTGCTTATGCCTTTGAGGTGGTATTTGGCTTTCATCTTGTCGGGAAGCAGCCCGAAAAGGTTTTTCATGCCAAGCGTCACACTCGTCATCATGTGTGTCTTGAGTTTGGCAGCGCTGATTATAGCCGATTCTGTTACTATGCGTGGAACCGTGATACTGTCTAAGGTTTCGCCGTTTGCGATTTGCAATGTGACTTTGTCTTCAACGTGCCGGAGGTTGAGGCATTCAACTCCGTTACGCTCGCACATTTCCTTCATGCCTGTGGCTTGAAAGGCTTCGTCAGCGTTAGTCATGGTAGCGTCAGATTCTACAACGTATGGCTTAACCGGCAATTGTGCGAGTTTTTGCAGTATGGCTTCCACCACGATGGGGTCTGTTGTGGCGCCCGTGTCCCATGTTTTGGTTGTGATGAAGTTTACTTTGATCAGTACCTTGTCCTTCCCCTGAAGAGCAGTTTTATAGTCAATCAGGTCTAAGGCCTTAAAAACGGGCTCATGGCCTTGTTCCCCTTTCACGATCGCTACCTCTGAAAACGACATAAAAGACCTCAAAAATTACTTAAGTTCAGTCAGCTTAGCTGACAGTTCCCAGAGATCGTGTGCGAGCTTTGCATCTTGGGCTTGCTTGCTAGGTTTCTTGACCTTTCTTTTCTGGTAGTATTCACCGGGTTGCCAATCTTTACCCGGCTCAGATGTAGCCAGCCACACCATGGTATCAGCACCTTGAGCTGGGGAAAGAAGAAAATGCTTGATGAATGTTGTATATACAAAGCTCCAGCCACCACCAAATTCAGAAGAAAAACTGGTTCTCACTGTACCTGGAGTGAATACTACGGCCGCTATACCTTGTGCATGGTATCGATTATGCAATTCTTTCGTGAACAGAATATCCATAAGCTTAGCTTTGCCGTAGGCACTCTGTCTTTTATAGCCATGCTCGATATCGATGTCGTCCAAGTCAAGCTTGCCTGCCCCTGTGTGAGCGAGGCTTCCCGTAGCGATGACGCTGGCTTTTGAAGCGATGAGCGTATCAAGCAGCAGATTTGTCAGAAGGAATGGTGCAAGATAATTAACTTGGATGGTCATTTCGTGCCCGTCAACAGTTAGCATTCGTTCGCCCCCCATAACTCCGCCTGCATTATTAGCCAGCACATCAATCCGTGGAAAGTCCTTTTTAAGCTGGGCGGCTATCGTTCGTACATCATCTAACCTTGTAAAGTCAGCAAGATAGAAGGGGACGTTAAGCTCGCTCGCTACCTTTTCGGTCTTTTGAGATGATCGACCAACAATAACAACGTGAGCGCCTTGAGCTTTCAGTAGCCGTGCGGCTGCTGCCCCGATGCCATCACTGGCGCCGGTTATGATGATGACTTTATCTTTCATGATGATAACCTCCTTTCTTTATACAGGCATTTATTGATGCCTCATTGGTAACATCCAGACCGATGACCTTGACCCCTCTGCCCTTCAAGCCCTCCATCTTCTCGATTCTGCGCGCAGCAACATAGGTGGTGAACCCAGCTGCAACTAATCGTAGGGCGGTCGCAGCACCTATACTTGATGACTCACTAGTTACTAGCGCTGCTTTGTTTACCGTTTTATTAGATCTCTGTATTTTGTTCTCATTTTTTGGCATGTCTCTCTTCTCCATATTTGTCTGATTAATCAATCATTCACTCCTGAAAAAATTAGGCTCTCATGACGCTGCTCCAGAACGCCTCGAAACCTTCTTCACAATAGTCTTCCTTCGAATCTCTGTCCTTTAAAATGAACCCTATCGTGGTCTCTGCCAGACTGACCATTATAGCCTCAATAAACGAGCTGGGATACTCCCGCATCAACCGTTTCTCGAAGCACTCCTGCCTCAGCTTCTCAACCTCGACGAACGGCTCATTACCAATCATCATGCTCTCGTCGGTAATCTTTTCCGAGTGACGCAACTGGGCCAAGACCTTGATTTTATCCGGGTTGGACACGCCCCATCTCACATAGCTATTCCAGATGTGCTGTAACCTGCGGCGAACATCTCCATCTGTTGGGAATCCAGTTAGCACCACTTTGGAGAAATCCTTCTTCAGCTCCCAGTAAAGTTCGTTCATAAGGATGCCCTTGGTCTTAAAATAGGTGAATAATGTGCCTTCGGCCACCCCAGCCACCTTCGAGATTTCCGATGTCGGTGTTGACCAAAACCCCCTTTCGGCGAAAACCGCTAATGCAGCATCAAGGATCGCCTTCCGTTTTTCATCACTTCTCGGTCGCATCGTCGAAATCACTTATAATGAGTAAGTACTCACTCATTAATAAGCATTCTTGCGATAACTAAACATTGTGATCCACGTAGACCATATGCCCACTGCATGACAGTTTCTATAATATTACTTGAAAACCAATCAACTTGGATTTCGAGCCTATAAGATAGATAATAATAAAAGTGGGCTCAGCCGGGACCACTCATCGCTTGAGCCAGATGAAGATGGAAATTTAATTCCTCCGGCTAGCAAGTTTCGATTCACTTGGAACCTTTCGAGCTCGCTTCCTTAAACTGAAGGCAAAGGGCTGCTGGATTTGATGAATTTTAGTATTCATCGAATTTTCCCTCCGGATTTTTGAGCTTACTGAGCTGAAGCCAGATCGGGACCCTAGCCAAAAACAAATCTAAACTTAGCTCGGCGTTTTCCTTCCTCAGAATTTCTTTCAGAGGCGCCCCCTGGGGAAAGGCTTCTTCAACAAAGGCCTTCAATCTTGAAATCTCCATTTTACCTTTCGCGCTATTTGTTCTCTTAATATAAACTTCTGGGTTCTCTTTCCTTTTATTTTGCCTCTTAATATTTGGGTTCAAACATTTACCCGAAAGAGGAATGTGACATAGAAATCTCTGTGTGCTTTGTTGAGGAGTGGCAGAACCAAATTTGTCGTTGAGATGCTGGATCAGGCGGGAACTGAGATGCGTAAAAGTTACCAGGCGTATTTTGAATGGACAAAACAATTGAGAAGGCGCAACGTGATTAGTAATCCTCTTTCGCGAAGCGAAAGGGGTAAGATTAACCGATAAACCATATTATGATTATCTTGCAACGGGTAGGGAAAGATTCTATAGCATGACTACACGTTTGTGTCGTGGTTCATTTTGATTATTACTTGGGTGTCTGAGATCTTTGCGACGTATTCCCAGCCTTTTGCTAAGTAATCGTTGGCTTCAGCAACGCTGATTACTTTCCGGGAAGCTCCGTTCGTCACTTGTCCGCCTAGGAGTCTTTTTCTTACGATATTCTGCAGTTCTTCGTCGCTTATCGAAGCCACATCCACCTTATCCACTTCTTCATGACCGAAACCGGCAACCAACAGTAGCTGTTTTCGAAAACTTTCTCTAAGCTTTTCCTCGCTTGTTTTTTCGTTGCTCCCTTTGGTCTGGAGAAATTCTTGGCTTCTCTCGTAGGACGTCCGCATATCATCAAGAACCGATTCGGGGAGTCTCCCTTTGTTGATTGTGTATCTATTCTCAATGTCGCCCTTGGGGCCCATCCAAAAAGCCCTGTAATCTCTAAGCACTAAACCTTTTGATTCGGCAAGCATCAGTTGCGTGTCAAAATAGGGCCTCAAAACATACGGTCGCCATTCAAGACCGGCAGACCTCAGAGCGCTTCTGATGTTGTCGCCCACGTTGTTAGATCTTATGAAAGATTTCATTTTCAGCTTTGGAGTAACCAAAGGCGACTTCAACGTGAGTTCTTCGCCTTCAGCAATCCTTTCATCCAAGTAATCTTGAATGTACTCGCAGCCCTCCTCGCTCAAAAAGGTAAAGTACTGATGACGCGCCTTACTAAGAGGCTTGCGCACAATCACCAATGCAGGTTTTTGCTTAAAGCATACAGAACCAGACTCGATTTCCAATTCTGGAAAATCTCCAAGCCGTAACCCATCATCTCCCTGGTAATTGCCGACTGTTTGTATACGCACGCCGGAGTGCGCAACAAGCACACAGGCCACCCTTGTTTTCTTGTCGGTTGAAAGAAACACTCGTCTAAGCTCTTCTTTTGTAGGGACCCGCTCATCTTTGAGGGAAGGAGCGTCTCGAGCGTCATTGATCCTGATCTTTTTTCTTACATCTTTCCCGCTGTGGCTGAGCCAAGATTTGACAGACTTAAGCTCGGATTCAATATAACTTCCTAGCTTGTCGTTTTTTTCCATTTGGGACACTCGATCGAGCAATATGTTGTACAGTTCTGACTCTGAATGAGCAGCGAGGTTCTTTGGAGTAGTATCGAAACTACGGCAGAACGAGCCAAGACGCCTGAGGTAAACGTCCGCTGTTACGCGTGAACCTCTTGAAATGTTGTCATACCATCGCTTAACATCAGGGTCTTCAAGCAAAAATCATATTTGGCATTCAACCGCGGAGACATAATTAGCGGTAATGTGCTTCAGATATTTAACGCTTATTGAGACTTGAACCCTATTGGGAGTGGACCGGGCGGGATTTGAACCTGAACAGGTCAGACCGCATTTATTTGGCCTTGGAAATTGGAAGCTAAACCAACCCAAAAGTAATAGCAATCGGGTTCAGGAATCATTTCGAGGGGGCTTGACCCCAATTGGCGCGAGCCATTACTGCTACGACTTGTTTCACGTAGTCGAGCAGGAAACGAAGCCTTTGTTTGGCTTGGATACTTTTTTGTTCCCATTAATTGCAGGGTATTTGCGTTTTCTGTCTTTGCCATTTGCCAAGAAAACTTGGCTGTCACAGTTCCACCAACGGTTTGTTTTAGCAACTTTAATGTTTCATGGCTGGGGGGTTATAGAGAAAAACTTGGGGCAAACAGGAAGAAGCCTCAAGTTGTGGTTTTTGTTTTATTGATGATGGCGGCTCTTAGGATTTCGAGTGCTTCCGTTATGATGCCCTTTTGTCGATGGGTTTGTCTTCATCGTTCAAAGCCGCAAGCATAAATTGAGCAATGCTGTCCTGCTCATGGATGCCGCTTATTCTTGGTAATGCACTCTTTTTTCGTAATTACGCGGTGTAGGTAACGGATGGTGGAGTCAATGACTATTGCGTGAGCCTTTGTTTCTCCCTCTCCAAGGTTGAATGCCGCCTCAACTGATTGATCAAAGTACGATTTGTTACCCGCAAAAAGGAATAGAACCACTGCCGTGAGAAAACTTGTTGCAGCATCACAGTTCCGTTTTAGTTCATATAAGCATATGCCTTTGTTGAACCACTGCTTTCGCGTAGTTTGGGTTTGCTTCCAAGGCTTTATCGAAGCAATGCAGCACCTAGTCATGTTTCCCCAATTTGGCGTAAGATTGCCCCAAACTCAATGCATAAAGCTTCAACTGCAGGTAGCCCAATAGTAGACATAGTAGCTTTAAAGTCCGATCGCTGAACCCTATTTCGCTCTTAGCAAAAAACTTTCAAGGAAATCTGTGATAATTAATAATGAGCCTCGATGGAAACTTGGAATTTTTTGCAAAAACAGCTTTTAATTGATTAACTTGCAAAACGCAAGCAAAAAAACGCAACCTAAGCACACAACTTGCCGTTAACTTGACGACAAATCATTTAACGCAAGACAGCAAACAAGAAGATTAGCAAAAGAAAAATAAAGATTCTTTTGCAAAAAAAGAAAGAAGGCAAAAAAATGCGTAAAAGCATAAAAGCGGCAATCGCTATATTTTTAATTTCAGCTTTCGCGTTTTCTCTGCTCTCTCTAAGTATTCCGACGGTAAAAGCAGACTATGACAACAACTATCTACCAGCGGCCTATTTTTACTCGACTAATTGGCTCAATTCCTACGCTGAACAGCAGGCTATCGGCAACGCAACCAGCTTTATTGACAATCTCTTCCAGCAACAATATATAGTTATTATAAACGGCTATGGCATGCCTGTAGGCGCTATCCATACCTATGGCATAGTAGAAAACTATGGAGATAGCACCTCGACAGCATTGATAAACACAAACTTACACGATGACATTAACCTTGTCAAAAGCGGGGATGATTATTTTCCATTCGCAACAACACTCTACATAGGACACGGCAGTTATTATCAGGGTGTTACCAGTATTTTTGGATATGACACCCACCCACCAAACCAATTGTTCAATTATAGTGATCCCCCGACCCAGGCTTATATTACTAGTTCAACTGATATTTCTGGCATTGGCTCGCAATACGAAAAGTTTGTTTTCCTCTGGTCGTGCTATAGCGGAATCAACGATACTAATAGCGGTTATATGCCATACGCCTGGTCTGATGATAAAATTAAAACGCTTGACATCAGTATTACTAATGGCCAATGGACACCTGACTCCTCAGGATACTGCTTCATAGGATTCGGTCAAAACTTCATAAACACCCCTTGGGAGGGTGACTCGTCGCCCTGGCTCACTGATCCTCTAAAAGGCGGGTATACTTGCCAGGGTTGGCTTGAAGGCCTCTACTACTATGCTCTGTATCCAGACACTACGATAAATGAAGCGCTTGACATGACATCATATGTAACCAACGGCGGCCAAGGCACCTTCTCAACCTCACCATTTTGGGTTGGCACTAGCAGTAACAACCCCCATGACATTGGCGGCGAAGTGACATATTGGAATACTTTAACATTAGGTAACATAACTGTCTCGCAAGGTTATTGGGTTGGTGGCCAGTGGATTGATGGGGGTCCCAAATATAGCTATCCGAACGGTACGGTCGGTGCCCAAAACGTTATGACAAACGTTCCCTTCCCTGTCTATATGATGCCTTGGGGCGACGGCAACTTGATGCTACCGACAATCTACTATGTATTGGAGGAGTGATTGCGATGAATCCTTCTTTAAATAAATTTGGCTTAGCATTGACTCTATTGGCAGTCTTAACGCTTTCACTTATGTCATTGCCTAACGTGCATTCACAAGAAATTACTCAATCTGCTTCTGCTTCAGGTAACGTGACTGGAACCTTGCCAGGTCCTAGTGCAACTTTGCCTGATTCGGCTATGTCGCGAAACGCTGTCTCGTTCATGAGCAACGTAGCTGAGCTTGACTTGGCAAAGTACACTGTACAGGTGGAAGCCATCAACATATCTGCTACTTCAGGCGTGCCTAACGAGGAAGCATTAAAATACAGCTTTACAGCTACGGGAAGCAACTTAGACGTTATTTTAATCTTCAGAAACGATATCTTGGTCTGGTGCAAACTCTACCCCATCTCGGGTTCACCGCTTTACACTCAAAGCCAAACTGATCCTCTAAGCGCCGCCCACAACCTCCTTGAAAACTACCGAAACTTTAGCCAAGCATCATACATACCGACCTTTACGAGCATGCTAAACTCGGCTAGCCGACTGCAAAATACCACAGACGCGGCAGCTAATATTGTCCAGCAAATATCCACCTCTGGAAACACAGAATCAATGCAGTGGACATACACCGTTAACAGCATCACAGATAACTATAAAGTGGTGTCTATGACATTCCAGAATGGCGGGTTAACGTTTTTCCAAGATAACTGGAACTTCTTCACTGTTGGCAACGCGAACGTGAATGTGCCCCAAAATGAAGCGATACAGATCGCTAAGCAATATGCCACCCAATCATACTCTTACCTTACTGGAGACAATCAGACAGTGTCAAACTTTACTTTTTGCGATGAGCCAGCGATCGCTTCGTTGAGCATGGAGGACAGGGGAAACGGCATATTGTATCCGCAATGGAACATGTATCTGCCATTGAACAGCACTTACCCTGACGGAGTAACTGCTATACATGTTTTAGAGTGGGCTGACACAGGACAAATATCAATCATTGCGGCTGTCGGCAGCGGCGCTGCACCACCGAGTCAACCAAGCGGACAAGACACAACCGTTGTACAAACATCTTCCTCTAAGGCTGCATCACCCAATTACTCATCCGACTATGAAGCTATGGCGGTTGCAACACTGATAGCAGCAACTATGATTGCAAGCTACCTAATCTATAAACGAAAGAGGTAAGCTACCTCTAACCCCCTTTCTTTTTTTAACATTAAACGTGAAAAAGTGCTGTGGAGCCAAAAAATTGAGCCGCAAATATACTGTAAACAGGCAGTTTACTTTAACGTCTATAACAAAATCGCTGTCTTATTCTTTTAAGCAAGCTAATACATTATTGTTTAATAGTGACTTTTGCATTAGACTATTAGCGAAGAAGTGGCATGAATGAATAAGTTTGGTGCTTTTCTTCTTGTTACGCTCGCTCTTTTAAGCTCTTTAGTTGTTGCGGTTGAGCCTGCGAAGGCTTCAGGCAACTTCTGGGTTGAAAGAGCACCCATGCCCGCTGCGTCTGGCTACGTTCAGGCAGTTGCAGTAAACGGGGAAATATACGCGGTTACACCTAACTCAACCTACCTTTACAACCCATCAGCCGACACATGGACCGGCAAGGCACCCATCCCATCAGCGGAATACGGTTTTGCCATGGCAACTTACCAAAACATGATCTACGTCTTCGGAGGATGCAGCGGCTTTGACACAAATGGTAATCCAATTGATTGCACTGCAACAACTCAAATTTACAACCCCGCAACAAACACTTGGCAAACTGGAGCGCCCATGCCTACAGCAAGAGCCTACCTGCAAGCTAACGTTGTAGACGGCAAAATCTACCTTATCGACGGAGCACTCTCAAATAATAATGGACCGTATGATGGCACTTACTCAACAGCTAATGAAGTGTATGATCCTGCAAGCAATTCTTGGACCACAATGGCGCCTGACCCGCTATGGGGAACAAGCGAGTATGCTTCAGCAGTATCTAACAACAAAATATACATATTTTACGGCCTATTTAGCTATTTGATACCAGTTTACGGAGAGGCTGCCGAATGCTATGATGTTGAAAATAACACTTGGAACTTTCCCAATGAGCTTGTCAATTTGCCGCCATCTGTCGTGTATGAAGCAGGCGCAGCTACAATTTCAGGAGAAATATACGTCATCGGGGGAGCACCCGGACTGGTTGGGAGTTTTGGCCAGACCCAAATTTATGATCCCCAAACAGGCAACTGGACGATTGGTGCTCCGATGCTGACTGCCCGCTCTGGTTTGGGGGTTGTAGCTGTGAATGGGGCAATTTATGCCATAGGCGGTATAATCTTTTCCAAGCCTCCCTACGCTCCTGACGTTAACAGCACTACGGCGGTGAATGAAGAGTATTTCCCGTTAGTTTCCCAAGAACCTACGACAACACCGACGCCGACGCCAACAACAACACCATCAGGGACAACCGTCGCCGCAACGACAGGTAGTGGCGCAACAGTTGACCTAGCAATCAGCGGAAACATAACCAGCACCCAGATGTCCAACATCACAATCACAACAAACCAGTCCGCCGCATCAACAACGGTGTCTTTCACCGTAACAGGCGAAAGCGGCACCACAGGCTTTGGCAACATAACCATCCCAAAAAACGCAGTAACCTACGGAACCACACCAACAATCTACATCGACGACCAACATGCCCAAAACCAAGGCTACACACAAGACAGCAACAACTACTACGTATGGTACACAACCAGCTTCAGCACCCATGAAGTATCAATTGTGTTCACCGCAAAGTCTTCAGTTCCAGAGTTTCCATCGTTATTAATCTTGTCGCTGGTCATCATAGCGGTCTCCGTTGCAGTTGTGCTTACGCTTAGAAACCGAAAGATAGGCAAAACCTGAGATATAAAACAGTTAAGGTTGAGGACCAGGCTGCATAAGCTCTTAGTAACGGTTTAGTCGTCAACAAACGCAGACAACGCTAAAGGGTAAATTAAAATCAAGCTATTTTTGCAAAAACATAGTGGACCGGGCGGGATTTGAACCCGCGGCTTCCGCGTTGCGAACGCGGCGATCATACCGAGCTGATCTACCGGCCCCTCCTTGGCGCGTTTCTGAAAAAATACCTTAGTGAGCACATTTAGAGGTTTCGGTTAACAAAGTCTTGGACTAAAAGAAATGAGGCTATGGGTAGATTAAGGCTTATTCTTCGCCGTACCCGTGTTCTAGTCTGCCGTGAGTTTTGCGGTAAGAAAACTCGTGTTCTTCTTTGACATTGCCGAAGCAGTTTATGTGTTTCTGCAGGTCTGCTTTAGTTAAGAATATGCATGGGCAGTGGGGGCACTTGTAATTTATGTTGTTGTTTGCTTCTTCCACCATATTTTTCCCTTCATTTTTACGGTTTTTAAGTTATACGTTTTCTAGTGAATGTTAAGGTATATTTTTTTGCCGTCTAACTCTGATTCGTGCCATTCTGCTTCAACTTCACTGCGACTGCCATGCAAATACACTTTCCTAGCTCTCACCAGTCCAGCCATCTCTTCCAGATACGGCTTCAGGAGCGTCATGCTTTCAGCATCCAACTCGGCAATGTGAACCGACTCTAAAACATCCGTCGGTACAAACCCCATCTCTTTGCGCAGCGCTTGGACACGACGCGCCAAATCTCGCATTATGCCTTCGCCCAGCAGGGTTTCGTCCCGTTGCCCGCTTACGAATACGGTTATGTCGCCTTCTTGACTGGAAACCCAGTTCTCGCCTTCAACGTACTCCGGAACCTGCACTGCGTATTCTGCGGCTTTCACGTTTGTAAGCTCCAAGAACAATGCCTCAAGACACTTTAATGCTGCTAGTGTTTTTTGTGGCGCAACCACGATTGCTTTACTAAGTGGCCACCTTCGCTTCAGCTTCCCCTGTTGCCTTGCAGCGTAAGCTATTGATACCGTTTTAAGCAGAACTTCAAATTGCTCTTCAAGGGCTTTGTCACGCATTTTCTGGTTTGGCACAGGCCAAGCAGCGAAATTGACCGATTCGGGCAGTTCGGGTTCAAGTTGCCTGTAAACTTTCTGGTACAATACCTCGCTCAGGTAAGGCGTGACTGGGTTGAAGAGCAACGTTACCGTCTTCAGCGTATGATGTAGCAGCGCATAGATGGTTTGGCGTCTCTCAAGCGTTTCAGGCTCATCAGTCCAAAGCTCCTTTCGAATCATAGGCACGTAAAGCCTGCTCAGTGTTTCAATTACGAAATCATCCAAAACGGCTACGGCAACGTTGAATTCGCACCTTTCAAGCTTGTTGGTGTAGTCTTCAATTTTCTCTTGCAGTTTAGACAGCAGCCACAAGTCAGCTGCCTCAAGCTTATTTGCCTCAAAAGCCCAATCTAACGTGTACTTGCCTGGATCGAACTCGTCGAAAGCTGCGTTTTGCATAAAGAACCTGCTTAAATGATACAGCGTCGACAGAACTTGGTATGGGCGACGGTTTAGTTCTTGCATGTCAAAATTCATAAAATCAATCGGCGAGCATTTGCGCGTCATATAAAAGCGGCACAGGTCAGCTGAGTTCTTCTCCAATAGCTTGTTGGTTTCAACTACGTTGCCTAAGCTTTTACTCATTTTTCTGCCTTTCGCATCCTGCGTTAAACCTTGAAACAGAAATGACTTGTATGGGGCAACTGGTTCTCCGGTTAAAACAACGTATTCAAGCAGCAACGAGTTCGCCCAGCCTCTCGTTTGGTCGATGCCTTCAGTTAAGAAGGCTGTTGGCACAAACTTCTCAACTTCTTCGTCGGTAAAGCGTGCGTATGGTGAAGCGCCACTGTTATGCCAAGTGTCCAATACGAAGTCTTCTCGGCGCATGCTTCCGCCGCATTTTTCGCATTTAAACGTAATTCGGTCAACCCACGGCTTGTGCAACTCAAAGTCTTCAGGAATCGTTTCCTGAGCGTTTTCAATTAGTTCTTTTTTACTTCCGACTATGCGCTTGTTGCCGCATTTTTCGCACGCCCAAATTGGCAGCGGTGTGCCCCAGATGCGTTCTCGGCTTATGCACCATGGCTTTCCTTCTTTCAGAAAACCCAAAAACCGGTTTCTTGGTTCCTCAAAAAAGTATTCAACTTTTTCCGCAGCCTCAAGCACTTTGCTGTTTAACTTGTCTGTGCGCAAAAAGTATTCTTTTCTTGCTAGCCAAACGAGTTTGTGGTGAGAACGCCAGCAAGTTGGGTACTCATGTTTCACCTTTACGACTTTGACGAAAGCGTTCTGGTTGCGGAGTTCTTCAACAACCAAGTAATCGGCGTCGCGAGCAAAAACACCAACGAACATTCCTGCGTCTTTGGTGAATTTTACTTCATCGTCGAATGGAGCGAAGATGGGAACGCCTCTGCGTTGTGCTGCCCAAAAATCGTCTTCACCGTTTCCAGGCGAAAGATGCACAACACCTGTGGCAGTGTTAACGTCAACGAATTCTTCGCCTATAACCTTATGCACCAAGGGATGCTTGGTTTCAAGCTCCGCTTGTTTAGGAATTAAGTCTTTTAATGGGTAGTCGTAGGCTGTGCCTTCCAAGCTTTTACCCAACATTTGTTCGGTGACTTGATACTTTATTATATCGAGTTCCTGCATAACTGGCTCGACGCGTTGCTTTACCATTATCCAGGTTTCTTCGCCGACTTTCACTTTCACGTATTCAGCGTTTGGCTGAACCGCGAGCATAGTGTCGGTTATTATTGTGAAGGGCATTGTTGTCCAAACAAGGAAAAACTCGTTTTTGCTGCCAGAGACTTTGAATTTGAAGTATAATGATGGGTCTTCCACTTCCTTGTAGCTGCCTTCATAACCAACTTCTGCGCTGCTCAGCGATGTTTGGCATCCTGGACAGTAAGCGACCACGTAGTGCCCTTCTTCGAGGAGGTTTTGTTCCCATGCTCGTTTTAGGATTTGCCATTCACGTTCGATGTAGCCGTCTTTGTAGGTCCAGTAAGCCTTCTCCTGATTGATAAAAACGCCGAGGTTTGTGTCGGCCTCAAGCCACATCCCATGATAGCGCATGATTGCTTTCTTGCATTCCTCAATGAAACGTTCTTGACCAACATGCTCGAGAAGTTCGCGCTTGTTTTTGACGCCGAGGAGTTTTTCAACTTCCAGCTCCACGGGTAAGCCTTGGCAGTCCCATCCAGCCCAAAAAGGCATGTAGTAGCCCTGCATGGTTTTCCATCGGTAACGAATATCCTTCATTACCCGTCCACGTGCGTGTCCAATGTGTGGGATGCCATTTAATGTGGGCGGTCCCTCCACGTAACCTAAGATGCCCTTAGCGTCTTTTTCGATAAGCTCAAGTTTGTCTCGAATTTGACATTTAATCCAGAATTCGCGGATTTCCTTTTCAAGTTCAAGCGGATTGTAGTTTGTTGGTAAGCTTTGGTTTGAGTCAGCTTCGGATTGGGCAGTCACTTTTCATCCCGTACCGAAAAATACGCTAAGAGACTATATAAAAGTATTAAGCCATAGCGATTGGGCATATGAAATAGTGCGGACTATGCATTCTATGCCTTAATTTAGGTATAATGAAGATGTTAAACGGTGCTAATGGTTAGTTTTCTGACTTTAACATTAATCTCTTCGGTGAGCTGCTCACGGGTCTTGCCAAGCGTGACAATCCCAAGGTTATTCGCCGCCTTCAAAAGCATAAGGTCTTTGTTGCTAGACTCTGGCGCTGATAGCGCTGCTTGAGTCAACAGCAGGGTAGACTCTTTAGAGACCTGATTTATGCTGCTCCTTGCTTTTGTCACAGCCTTTAAAACGTCCCTGAAATCACCTGAGCTGAACGCGAAAATTTCGGTTCCGATAAGACCGTAGATAACAAGTTCAAAATCATTAAGCACTGTTAAAACCCGCTAGAAATATCTAGATTAATTCAGTTTTAAAAAGCTTCGTCTCAGCATCTTCAAGCAAAAGAGCAATCTAACTTATATGCAAATGGAAGTTAACATTAGCTAAGTTCAATCAACGTGTAACAGAAGTGTAATGAATGGGAAAGTTTCGGTTAGCCGTCTTCAACACTCAGCCGCCTCACCTGTACTTTGGAGGAGTGGAAAAGCGGATAATCGAAACTGCCAAGCGACTGCAAAACCAAGTGGACATCACCGTTTACAGCGGCACCAAGGCAGGCTTCAAAGAATCAACTATCATTGGCGGCGTAAGTTTTGTTCCGTGCTATTCAACAGACAGAATTTTTCCTTTAGATAACTGGTTCTTCAACAGAAGCATCGCAAAAAAAGCAGGCGCTATTGACGCTGATGTTTATGAAGCCCATGCGGTAAGCGGCTATGGACTCTTAAAAGCACTAAATAACCATGGCATCAAAAAACCATTTGTGCACACGATTCACGGCGTCCTTGCCGACGAGTACGAGCAAGCAAGAGAAAACAGGTACCAGTCATTTAGAGGCAGAATTGCTAACTATTTCATGCATAGACTTGCCAAGCTGGAAGAGGAAACAGCGAAAAAAGCCACACTAATAGTCACAATAAGCCAGTATTCGCTTGAGAAAATTAAGCAGTTCTATAATGTTGATGCGGCTAAAATTCGGATTGTTCCAAACGGCGTTGACCCAGAGAAATTTAAGCCCTTTGAAGACCAAGCGGCAGTAAAGAGGCAATTCGGATTAGAGAATGAGCCTTGTGTGCTTTTTGTCGGCAGTTTGATCCCTCGGAAGGGGTTGCCTTTTCTGGTTGAAGCCGCCAAAAAAATTGTAAAAGAATACAAGGAAACCAAGTTTATAATCGTTGGAGAAGGACCATTAAGAAACCAGCTACTCAGAAAACTTGAGGCTGCGAATCTTTCAGGCAACTTTACGTTTCTGGGTAATGTTAAAGAGGATATGCTCCCAGCAGTGTATAATTGCGCTGACGTGTTTGCTTTGCCGTCTATTCAGGAGGGACAAGGCATAGTGCTGCTTGAAGCCCAAGCATCAGCTAAGCCAGTTGTTGCTTTTGACGTGGGCGGAGTCAATGAAGCCGTCTGCAACGGCGAAACAGGTTTGCTTGTGAAGCGGGGCAGCACCGATAAGTTGGCAGATGCCATAATGAAGCTGCTTTCAGACCAGTCGCTGCGAGAAAAAATGGGCGCTAACGGCAGAAGGTTTGTGACTGAGAACTTCACGTGGAACATTTGCGCTCAAAAAATGCTCAATGTTTACCATGAGGCATTAGCAACATGAGACGTTAACTGCTTTTGCTAACCGTTTAAAGTCGTATTCACTCATCCACTCAGTCTTCAAATACAAGCAGATTCTCGCCTCGCTGAGTCCGAGCCGTCTTGCTTCTTGGACAGCATAACGGTAAGCTTCAATCTCGGTGGGTCGCTCCACATAATCGTACCGGGGGTCAAAGAGTTCTCTTCCATCCATAAACTGCTTGACATGACACAATTCATGGATTAAATCCAAGTAAATGTCAGTTCTGTTGCCGTTGTTTAGGTAGCTTTTGCTTATTGTAAGGTGCCCGTCGGAGCCGTCCACGTACATGTAGCCGAAAATCCAGCTGAGTTCCACCTTGAGGTGACGGAGGACTTCTTCGGTTTTTTCGCCAAAAATACGTTTCACTGCATCAAGTTTGCCAAAATCCTTAAAGTATTCTGCGAAAATTACCTTACGGTTTACAATGCTAAGTGGGTTAAAAGGAAGTTTCCTAAACAAACGAAAAATCCTAAATACCGCATACTCTATAGCCGACAAAGCACACAACTGCTCCTACTTGAAAGCTGAAAGATACTCAATCTTCATTCCTCTATGCGCCAAATCTGGAAGGTCATCTACGGTTCCGATGCTGGCGTCGATGTTACGGTGAACTGGGTGGCTCCATATGCCTTCGGGGGCAAGGTTAAACTGCAATGGTAGTTCCGCTTTAATGTTATATTTTTGGTTCAGATTTTTAATTAGCTTTCCTTCTCGGCAAGCCTTGCGGGCCGACGAATAGCTTTGGAGCAGTTGTGGAGAAGCGAAGGCGCCGACTCCGTGCCAAACCGCTGCGTCTTCAGGTGAACCTATGGAGTAAAGGAAGAATTGGGGTGATGAGGGTGTCTCTGAAAAACTGTAATCGCCAAGTTTTTCTCCTGTTACAGTGAAACTGTCATCTGCTTGGGCAACCGCAACATCGTCCGTGTCAATGGCGTTGGGGTAAAGCTTAGTAGTCTTGTATTTGACGGTAACATCCAGCAGTTTACCATCTTCAAAGTGTATTTTGCCGCGGGCTACCCGTTTGGAGCCGTAGCCTTTTTTTGAATGCGGCACCGTCAGCAGCGTTGTTCGCTTTGTCATGCTTCTGCCCATGCAAGAGTAAGCTTCGTTAATAGCCTCGTAATCGCGGTGGCTTTCACTGATAATGTAATGCAGTAAACCGTCTTTTCCTTCCGTTTGCAGGGTTGAAAGAGGCATTCGTAGGGCGTAAAGTGACAGGTTCATGCCGAAGAACTCAGATAGCGGCTCAAGCTGCTTGTACTTTACTGAATCAACCAAATCCAAGTAAGAACCATTAGCGTCTTTAAGGCTGTTGCCTATTAGTTCTGCTTCACCTTTAGAGATTAAGGTGCCATCATACTTTTTAACGAACGCCTCATCGACCTTTAGCTGGTCAGTTTTAACGTATGCTGCTGGAAAAGCGCTTTGCCCACTCGCCACAATGGAATGTTTCAGCGGATTCATGGAGTACCGGTCTGCCTCTACATCGTCAGTGTTCAGCAAAAAAGGAACAATGCAGTCTTCAGGCGGCTTTTTCAATATCTCCAAGAGCTGAGCAATGTCGCCACTGTTTGGTTCATGTAAACCGTATTTTTCAAAGTAGTTTCCGCAAGCCTCAAGCAGGCGCGTGCCAATAATTCCTTGTACTTCCTCAACGGTTAGCTGGGGATTTGTGTACTCAACTGAGCCTCTTAAAAAAAACCGGTTGCCCTCAAATTGAACGTTTACTTTCTGACCGTTAACATAATGAAATAACGTTACCTGTTTGGCACGCTTCTCTTCTTTGAAACTGCTTAGTTTTTCAACTAAGACTTTTACGCTTAACCAAGAATTCTTAAGAAAATCTTCAAGTAAAATCTTGCAGTAATCTTCACTCATAAATTATCCTCTTTCTAAAGATTCAGCCATGTATATACAATTTTTTGAGACAGCTTGACCTAGAAACATTCTTGACACACTAAAATCTTCCTTAAAACCAACACTAAAAAGCATGTCCGCAAGTGCAGTTTCTTTTTTGGGCAGCACCGCGTAAACGCTTAAACCCGTTAATTTTACAAGAGCCGCTTTGAGAAGAGAAACAGCATCATCAACGTGACCTGCCTGACATATTAATGGTCCAACCTCAACCATTTTCTCGTAAACCTTAGCGGCCACATATCCAACAACCTCATCATTCTCAGCCAGATAATAGCTTAAATTGCCCTTTTCAAAAATGATGAATTCCAGCAGTTTTTTTCTGTTTCCGCCAAAACATCCGCTATCAAACTCGGCTACTGCCTGAATTTGCCGCGTTCCAATTTTGGGCAGAGTTTCAGCGGTCAAAGAACCCAATGATTCCGCATGCAATACCGAAAAATCCTCATCACGTTCGAAGCCTAAGTTGCCGTAGAAGCCAATCAGGTTTGGATAAGCGTAAAGCCCAATGGTTTTGACGCCTTTGCTTTGCAAATAGTTAACAGCGTGCTTTACAAGAAGGCTTCCAGCACCCTTGTTCCGAGTGCTTTCTTTAACTATTAAGTTGCCAAACCAACCTACTTTCCCGAAACTGATACTTGTAGCTATACCTAAACGTTCAGAACCCTGAAAAACAACAAAACAACCCTCTGGCTCAAGCGAAGCCATAAACTCAAAATCTTCCCTTGCCATGTTCCAGTTCATAGTGTTGGCTAATTTAGTTGCAAACGGAAAATCGCCAGCGCGCATCGGTTTCACTTGAAACATAAAAAATACTCTGTAACCTCTGGGAATTAAGCATTTGAATATTCACCTTAGTTAGTACGGATATTTTTGGGTATTTGTAGTTTTGGCACGGTTTGGTTTCTAATTTAATTAGCTGTGTATATTTAGCTCTTGTTTTTTCTTTTTAGTGCTTTTTTTCTACATCAAAAAACAGCTTTTTCTATGTTGAAAAGCACCATTCTGCATGCAAAGTGCGCGGTCTCAGTTCTATGCACATCTATGTTGAATCATATTTGAAGCATATTAGAAGCATCTAGTAGACCGGGAGGGTAGCTTGAGCACACACACAAAAACGTCCTAAGATGCTTAACTAACCCCTTTTTCAAACTTCTTGGGGTTTGGCTATTTTCCAATATCTATAAAAATTAGAAGTGGTTTTTTTCTAGCGAGAGTGATTCATTTTTATTAACGGTAAATTGAGGAAAATTGCTTTTGCAGGAAAAAAGAAAGTTTAGGACCAGAGCGGTTTTTCTTATTCTTGTTTGGGTTCTTTTGTTAGTGTTATCTTTATCTTTGCTCTCGATTTTGGCGTCATTGTTTGCTAGTTATCCTCAAGGTCAAAGCGTTTCAAGCTTAAGCTGGGCTGGATACATCATTGAAAAAGATTCTAATTCCAAGTTTGAAGTTATGGGTGTAAACGCTTCATGGATAGTGCCGAAAGTTAACGTTTCATCAGGTGACGGCTATTCTTCTGCTTGGATTGGAATCGGCGGTCAATCGGACAAAAGCTTAATTCAAGTTGGAACGGAGCACGATGTGGTAAATGGGCAGGACACCTATACTGCTTGGTATGAATTGCTGCCAAGTTTTGCTGTAAGATTAACCAGCATAGCCGTGTCTCCAGGAGACACGATGATTGCCTCTATAAATATAGATATACACACGTTGATGTGTGTTTTTCAATCGAAAAAATAGAAAATGTGAATTAAACGAAAAAAGGAATGAAAAAGCGCGCGAGCGGTTTTACGGTGAAGGCGAACCGAACGCTTCCGTTTGATACTGAGCAGTGCAAAGCGTCAGGTAGTTTATAGGTAAAATATCCGTCTGCGTTTGATAAGCTCCGATGTCGCTTAAACTGAAAGCGTATGTTCCAACGGGGAGATAAGTTCCGTCAATCAATAATACCCCGCTGGACGCGTAACCCTCGCTCGTTATGTCGATTAGAATATAGCAGTTATACAGCGTTTCTGGATTATTGTTTTGGAGATAAACCAGCGTTGTTGTTGAATTAGACGGATGATTTTCCAGCCCCAAAACAGTTATGACTAATGTTTGCGGTGTCGGCGTCGCTGTTGGATACGGTGTTGGAGACGGCGTCGGCGTTGAGGTTGCAGAACCTAACGCTTTAGCGTCTAAAGCTGCTTGCAGGTTGTTAAGCTCATTTTCCTGTGATTGATAAAAGCCTGTGATTGTGTTGCTTTGATTAGCGATTTCACCGTTTGCCGTTTGCAATTGTGATTGGAGATTGCCTATCTGAGATTGTAAATAGCTTCCGTTCTCTGATAGTAAACCGTTTTCTAACACTAAAAACTCGGTGCCATTTAGATATTCCACGTTATATTGTAAAGCCGTGTTTTGGGTTTTTAGTTGGTTGTTCTGATCTGTCTGTTGAATTGATAGAAAAGCAAAGAAACTTAGCGATAATAGAAGAACGGTTAAAACGATTGCTCCCGCGATTATGATGTTTTTATCCATTTATACACCTCCTTTCGGTTCGTTCGGTTCCATTTCGTTTCCGTGCGTCTGTCTCCAAAATCGGTAAAAGCTCGTATTCAATGACTGTCTGCGTATCCGCGACTAAACGCGCTTGCAGATCAAGCGGTAATGCGTCAATTCGGCTTTTCAAATTCGTTTTTGACATGACGAGTTCTATTTGGTAGGATAAAGTATATAACACTTGCGAAGCAGAGTTTACCCGATAAAGCATTTAAGGAGTCGAACAATACTTGAATGATATGAAACTGAAAATATCCGTCACCGTTGACCCGGACTTGGTGCGTTGGATCGATGAACAAGTTAAAACTCAACGATTTAGAAATCGCTCTCACGCCGTTGATGTTGCATTAAGAAAATACGTGGAGGCTGAAAAACGCGCTCCACACTAAGATTTAACTTTTTTCTGTTGAGCTTTTAAAGTAGAAACAGCAAATTCTAAAGCTTCAATGAAGGTTTCCGCTTCCGTATCACCGAAGAGTGTAAGTTCAATTTCTTTCGGTTGATCTTTCTTAAAATCATCGCATTTGAGCTGCCAAGCTGTTGCTCCAAGGTCTTTCAATTTGAAAACTGTTTCTCCACCGTGACCCGCATCTCCACCGCAAGGCGTGTTAGTTCCCGCCTCAATGGAAAGGATGTTAGCTGAAGAAATCTCTTTTGTGTACGTCTTTATCTTAACCATATATTCACCTCCCGCTTGTGAGGAATGTTAGGAATAATAGGAATAACGGGGTAAAAAGGGTATACCCCAGAGTCAAAAACAATTATGATTTATAACTATCCTTGATTTCTTCGCCTTTAAAATCGTCTTTAATGTCTTCCATCATTTCGCGTTTAGGATAACGTTTACTTAAACGCTCTGCAAGCTGCTCATTCCAAACGATGTGAACGCGATTTCGCACTAATATCTTGTGGAACCCAAGCCTATTAAGCGCGGAAGCAACCGTTTTGTTTCCTAACGACTCCTTTAAACTAACGTTAACAACGTCCGCGATTTCTGACAATGGAACAAGATTCCTGTCCTTACGCACGCTGATTAAAGCGTTGTAAACGTAGCTTTCCACGCTTAACTCGTCTTCCCGTTCAGATTCAGCGTCTAATTGCGAAGCGTAATTGATAAAGACAAGTTTAACGTTTTCGGGAGCGACAACGTACAAGGGATATAGCAGCTCTCTTAATCTTCCGTCTTTAACGATGGATAGGAAATCGTCGGGTATAGAGACGGGTTCGGATCCGTCAGCTAAAGAAAGAAACCGATACATAACCAACTTTGCGCGTATTTCGTCTGCCCACTCGTAATCTATTGAACGTTTCAAATCGCGTGTGGCACGGGTCATAATAATGGGAAAACAGCGTGAGTACAACGTTGCAAGTAAATTCTTTGTTCCCGCCAACACTTTTGCTCCAAAAACGTCGAAGGGTTCAGGCTCAAACCGTCCCGTCTTCATGTTCTCCCTCATTCTGATCGCGTATTGTCCGCGTCTGTAACCCATGTTAAGAAAGTTCAAGATGTCGCCTTGATCGTTGCCTCGCAAATACACTTCAGCTTCATCCAGAAAGATAGTTGGTTTCCACTGCTCCGTTATATGGTACAGTCCAGCGGATGAGAAGTTAGCAAGTACGGAGCGGAAGGATAACGCGCCTAACGCTTCCATCGCTCTTGTCTTACCTGACTTTGCAGGGCCGTAAAAGAAAATGTACGGTGTAACAGTAAAGTTTTCCAGTCTCCATGTGTGTAAAACCCACGCCGCGCAAAGGTCATATTCTATATCATTGGTGAAATCTACGTGATCAAAAAGAAACCGTCTAACCTCATTGTATAATATCGCTATGTTTGTGAAGTCATATTCAAAGGCAAGGTTCATCATTGGCAGCGGACGCCATAACAAACGGGAAAGTGGAACGTAAACTATATCGGACGTTGCAAAGGTTGACCATGTCTTATTCACGTTTTCAGGAACAGCGAAGCCGCGCTTATCTAAGCTGTAAACGTAATAGAGGTTTTCGTTTGCTTGTTCAATGACGTGTCTGTCTATTATCTTGCCAGGTGACTGTTCAACTTTTCTTTTCTGTTCTTCGTTTTCTTCGTTTTCTTCGAGTTTAACCATTCGTTTAACGGTTCCATGCGCCTTATGTAATTGAGGTATCTTAACCCCCAATATTTCTTCTATGTCCTTGTCTGTTACAGGTTTCCAGAGGTAGGGGTATACCTTTTTCTCACCATTATTCCCGTTATTCCTATTATTCTTAACATTTTCACTCATTATTGTTCAATCTCTTTTATTTTTCCTTTTCAGGTTGTTTTATTTCAACATCTAAAACTTGCACTGGCTTTCTTTCGTTGCCGTAAACGTAGAGTTTCTCTCCGTCAAACGCGACCTGATTATGCCACTTCGCTAAATTAACATCCAAGTAAATCTTACGTACACCTGAAAGTCCGCAAGCTGGACAGCCTAAATAAAAGAGCATAACGTATTTTGGGTCTGGAGGTCCAGCATATTTTGTGTCGAATTTAATCCTTAAAACGTCCGCTGCGCTTTTGCATTTTTGACATGCAAATTGAAGATGATCCGTGCTATCCCACATAGGCAGAAAATAGTCTCCTTTGAAAAGGGTTGTTTCTGTTTCTATTATGTTATAGATGACTCCGCCTTTAACGGTCGGTTTCTTTATTCGGTTAAAGGTGAATTTTCCATCACTCGTTTCCGTTTGATACGCTTTTCCATCTTTTATATCCATATTTTCTCACCTCTTCGTCCGTCATTGTGTCTCCGTTTCCGCTTTCTGTAACAATTCTTCCGCACGCTTATTAGCATTAGTATCTGCTGCTGTGACCGCTTGATTAACAAGTTTTGTTATTGCGTCGCTTATTTCTGCAATCTGATCCGCTGATAAAGGCGGACGGTAAGCCATTAGAAATTCATAGTTCATTTCTCCTTCACCGCCTTTTTCGTTGTTGATTTTACAGGTTTTGGACGCGGTTTAGTTTTAATCACGCCACCAGCCTGATCCAATTGTCCAGCAGCACGGTCAATCTTCCCCGCGACGTCGTCTATTTCTCCACCGCTCATTTTATTCGGCTCCATAAATCACGTATGTTATTTCCTGTCGCGTTTCCTTCGGAGTTTCTTTTGGAATTTCCATTGTTGCGACGCATTGCGGTTTTTGCGTTATTTCTCGGATTTCATTCAGCGTTAAATTTGTCCGTTTCAGTTTAACAATGTGGACGCTACGGCAGCGACATAAACCGATGAATGGAAAACGACTTATGACTATATTGTCGCATTTTCCACACCAGCCATAATATAGCTGTTTCCTTTTCCTTTTCATTTTTATCTTATCTCTTATGTTGTTATCCTAAGGGTGCCGATGCGGAAGTGAAGAATAGCCTCCCGCACCGAACACCCCGACCTTGTTTCGCGCCGTTTGTCTTTGCGTCGAATTTTTGACCTTTGTAAGCGTTTGCTGGAAACCACGTACACCAAAAAAGCGTACGTTGGAGTTTCCAGATAACGCGTTTCCGACGCGCGTTACTTTTGGAGCCTACGGAGAAGAAACACGGATTTCCCCTCCGTAAAGCTCGTTGTGATATCTGGTCGATGGGTCTCGATCTTTTATCACTCAAACAATGTACGAAGTTTGTCGTCTCACTTCCGCTTCTTCGTACTCAAACTTTGCTATTTCAGCGTTTTCGTTTTTCGTTATTAATTTGAAAAACTCTTCTTTTTCTTGTATCGTTCCTTCCATTTTTTCGATGGTTGCTCTTAATCCAGCAAGTTGCTTTTTTAAATCAGCTACAGTCGTCATTTTTTGCGCCTTTTTACGGAAGGGTTTTATTTCCTTCCCTTTGCTTTTTGCTTATGTCGGTTACGTTATCCGCTGTTTGATGTTTCTCCACGTCCAAATTGAACTTTTGAATAACATCCATCTTTGCGCCTTTACCCATTACTGGACGCTGATCTGTTTGTCCTGTTTCGCCTTGATAGTAAGGCGATTGTTGTTCGTAAACTTTCATAATTTTTGATGACTCGTCGTCGCTGGTTTCAGCTCGGAAAGCGGTTGATCCAGATTTTTCACTTTTCAATCTTTATCGCCTCCCTGAGAAAATTTACTAAATGTTTATCGGACATTGAAAGGTTAGCGTAAACAAATTGATTAGGCAATAATTCTCCAAGTTTCCGCTTTAAATCCGCGTTCCGTTGTCGCGCTTCCGTAAGCATGGTTTCCGTGATCGCTTTTAGCGCCTCGGGGTCGTCAGGACTCACTTTGAATATTTTCTTAACCTTGTCGCTTTCTACCGCTTCAGTTAACAGTTTTCGAGTTTTCATGGTGACGAGTCGGTCTTGACGCGAACTTATAAATTCAGGACTTAAATGTTCCTTGATGTTAGCGGTTAAGGTTTTGAATTCCGTGTCTAATTTTGCGACTTCGAACAGGTTCATTCGAGCTGCAATTTCTGGAAGCGCGTAAAATTGCTTTCGGAATTCTTCAGCTAATATAGGACGAATTTGTTCGTCAATCTCCGCGTTCTTATCAATTTGTTTTTGCAAATCGCCAAAAATGAACTTCATAAATTCCGCTTTCTGTTCGTCTGTTCCTTCCATGTTCATTATTTGTTTTGTAAGGTCGCCTATTTGCACCGTCACTTTAGCCATTTTATAAATTTCGGACGGTTTATTAGCCACGCCGTTAAACAATTGTAAGTTGCCGCAAACAGCCTCTATTAATTCTGCCTTTTCCCTATTACTCGTCTTTGACCGTAAAATCGGGTTTATCAAAGGAGAAAGATTGGAAATTTTTAGAATTTCTTGTGGGTTGTTCACGATTAATTTTTCATTCATTTTTTTATGCACCTGTGCGTGTTTCTTCACTTGATAACCACGAAGCGCCCTGCGGACGTGGTAAATCAATCACAATACGCTTACTTTCCACAATGACATTGGCAACGTCGATACAAAAATTATGAAATTGTTGGTTTCTCGGATCGTTCGCGTCAGTCATCGGCTGCATTGGGAGATATGCAAAACGTCGTAAACTCTCTTTTTCTTCATTTGGAATGTCAGTTAAAAGTTCTTCTTGTTCCTTTATTCCAATTTCCGTTTTAGGATGCAAGTTCTTAGCGTTTGCTAAGGTGACCGTCCAGAAAACCTTAAACTCGTCAATATCCTGCTTCGACGCTAATCTCCCAACTAAAATCCAAAAATCGTTAAGATCAGCGTTTTCGGGTAGATATGCGTGATAAATGCCATGTGATTTAGCGAGATACGGGATTAAGTTTGTTGTAATGAATGCATCGAGTTCTGTATCAATTTTTCCTTCCTTCCGCATTAAGTAAGCTTTTTCCCAGAGATTTTCGAGATGTCCATCCGCGAAACCATATCTAACGTAATGCGTGGATAAATCGATTATCTCCTGTTTTAAAAGCGATTTAGCAACGGAGACTATCACTTTTCAATCTCCTTTGTCGCTACTTGCTCTATGATGTACTCCAAGCAATCCGACTGATTTTTGAAATCGTGCTGTTCCTGAATAGCCTTGAATTTGTCAAAGATTGCATCGCTTACGGGGATAGTTAAATTTCTCAAATTGATGTTCCTTCATTTTGTTTGTTGTTTTCGTGTTTGTATGTACATGATTGCAAACGTTTATATGAACAATTCGCGTGTTAATTAACGTAAAAAACACAAAAATTGTGACAGAAGGAAAAAACATGTTGACGAAACGAATGAAGAAATATGTTGAAAGCAAAACAAAGGCAGGTTACGACAAACATACACAAACCGAATATGATAAAAGACTTTTGACGTACGCAACCCTCGCTCTTAAAGACCTTAAACTTCTCGCTGAAACATTACCCGAAGAACAGTTAAAGGAGATATTTAACAGAGAAAACATGACACCTTTCTTTCAAGCCTTATTCTTGCTGAAAGACGTTGACATGGAGAAAGACAGAATAATCGGGTTATGGCGCGCAGTTTTTGACACAAAAGTTTTTAGCGCAGAATACGCGGTTAAGATCGTTCCTAAAGAGGTTTGGCAAATCGCGACTCCGACAAGGGAAGATGACATACCGCGACTTGTCTATAACACGGTGCGGTTCTTTGTTCGTTCAAACGGAAAACCATAAAAAGCAGATAGAGATTAAGTTAGCAGACCGCGCATTGCTCGCGTGTCTCCGCGTCAAAACCTATCAAAACCACATGAAAACAAGCGTCACTTCGATGGATTTCGAGCGATTTCGAAGCATGGGCGCGGATACGTGCTTTTGAACGAAAAACATCGAATTTTATCGAACATTGAACGAACGTTCATTTTTAACCGAAAAATCTTAACAAATTTTCAAAAATCTTCGACCTACCACGCGGTTAGCTCGCGTCATTTGTACTCTTTTTGTACACTTTTGCAGAAAAACCATGAAAAAATGAACAAACGTTAAAAATAACTCCGTTATGTTGGATAGATGCGCAAGTTTTAAAGTTCGATTTCGTTCGCGTTTTGTTCTGTTTTCCCTTGAAATTTGAATAAATGTTCATAGTTCGAAGTTTTTATTGAAAGTTCGAACAGATATTCGATAAAATTAACTAAACAAACGTTCAATTGCAAAGTACTTTCGGATATTGAACAAACGTTCAAGTTAACGTACTTTCGGAGTCGCAAAGTCGGAGACGCAGATCGCAAGGTTTCCGTTTTTCAAGTCAACAGTTTTAAAGATGCAGTCGCGCATAAAAGCCTTTCCAGAACGGACAGAACGGACAGATAGGAAAATTTTGCGAAAAACAAACAGAAAAAAGAAAGGGAAATTTAGGTTTTGTTCATTTCTTGTTTTACTTGCTTTAACGCGTCAAGTAAAATCTTTGCGAATTGATCCGATGCCTGCTGCTGGAAGTTTAAGCCTCCGCCTTGTGTTGGAAGCTGTTTTTTCATTTTGGCAATTTCAACCGCTACTTGTTCAGGTGATAACGCTTTTATGCGCCATACGTTCCTTACCATCGCCGCTTTTTCAGGCGCTAATAATCCTTGCGCAATTGCGCCCATAAGCAAGTTTTCGATTTGTTGATCCTTATCGCTTACAGCTTTCGGCTCAAACGTCAACAACGCTTCAATCCGTAAATAGGATTTTAACGTGTCTTCGGGAGACGGTAACATGTAATTGCGCCCGACGCCTGGAAGCGCCCACCCTGCCATTTTGAAAAGTGCGTCTTGACCGATTATCGGAGCGCATCTTGTCCGTCCCATTTTGCGGAAGTATTTCGGTGAAAGCTTTAATCCGACGGACTCACCGAACCGTTGCACAATTCCAAGCAACGCGTTATAGTTGTAATCTAAGATTTTTGCGTCTTTCGGGATTTCATTACCGAAACGCTTCCGCATGTCCAACCGTACCAATTCCGTTGTTTCCGCTGTTAAGTAAACGCCGACTGGAAGCTGTTCCTTCTCCGTGACCTTCTCGATGTAAAACCGCTTCGGATCATATTGCTCTTGTAAGTCTCCGAACGCTAATGTTAACGCGTCTTCTGGACGCCACAATGTCGATCTTAAAATTCCAACAGCAAGCTTTTGCGTGAACGTTGCTATTTTCCATGCACTTGCCAACTGCTCGTTCGATGGCAGTTTAGTATGGGTTTGCGTCTGCGCAATCGGGGTTTTTCCTTTGAACGTGAAGCCGTTGTAACGAAGGAATGATCTTACGGTGCCATAAGCGGTTTTTGCGCGTGTACGCGTCCAAAGTTTTCCGCACTTGCCTTTCTGCGTCTGCAACCATGTGAAGAACGCGAGCGATGTTTGATCAGCCCACGTTTTTCGCTGTAAATCGCCTGTCGCCTCTTTTCTAACTTCAAGCGTGCCTTTCGCTACAATTTCGGCAGGCGTCATGTTCATGTATCGACAGAACAACGCGATTATATCAAGATAGATGTTTGCGGTTTTTTCGCTTCCCGTCCGTTCAGCTTTAACCTCTGTTAGCCAATTCTCTTTTATTTCCTTGAAACCTAACAGCCATATCTGTGCATCCGCGCGTTTCAGTGGAATGTCGATCTTTGCGATTTTTTCGTTTTCGTTTGTTGCGTTCATTTTTATCATCGGATATACATTCGCGCGCAATAATATAAACGGAATGTATAAAACACACTCGTATATGTGTTGAAATATAGTTAATTCAGACACAAATCAGTGGAGCATACAAATAAGCGATGCAACAACCGGGCAAACCTTCAGCAACAATGTTGTTTACAATTCCACCCGTTCTTCAGGCGAATGGATAGTGGAAAGACCAACTATAAATAACCAAACTAGCACCCTGCCAGATTTCGGAAACATCACGTTTACAGATTGCCATGTAAACGTAAACAATGTTACTGGTCTCATAGCCACGTTTTCATTTTCTAAAATACAAATGACAAACAGCCAAAATGCTAAATTAACGTCAGTCTCAGCTCTTACCGCTGGCGGATCAAGCTTTACGGTTAGTTACCTAGCAGGCAAATAAAAAAGGGGTAGCTATTGGTCAGCAGACATAGCTGCTGAAAGAGCCTCGGAACTCTTCTGAATTTCCTTTGTTATACTTGAGAGTAGCTTTATCCGGTTCTCTAACTTGCGTTTTTGCTGGCTTGTTAAGTTTTTGAATTTTGGCATGACATCTCCGACAACTGCAGTCATGAGGTCGCGGTTTTTTTCTTCGCTTAAATCTTTGAGTTCAAGGTGACCGTCTTCAAACTGTAATATCAAATGTCCTGTTGGATCAATATGTGCTTGGACTACATCGCCCAGTTGAGCTGGAAGTGCTAATTGGTTTACAGCTATTGATGAAGCTAGGGGCTGCATGAGTTTAAAGAGAGACGAGAAAAATTGAGCTACCAATATTTTTTCTTCTGAACATAATTCGCTTATTTGGCCGATATCGTCGCCTGTGCTTTTTAGAGATTCAACAAGCTCTTGAATTGTCACCTGCTTTTTCTTCTCAGACTGTTTGAGTTCCTGCGAAGAGAAGAGTTCTGCAGGCGCTTCCTTAACTACTACTTCTTGAGTCAATGTTGATCAAATGGTGCTTAGCGTTTTCTAAGCAGAAAAGTGCTTGTATGTCTCAGAAGCTTATGCACAGAATTTTAGGTGCGCAAAACATACCGCAATATGAAGCAGGAATACGAAAGATTTAGTCGCAGCGCAATATGTAGTGTGTATATGAAGTAGTAATACGCATTATTTATTTATTGGATCCTAAACTCAATATTACTCCAGAGACGGCGCCGAATGAGTTATGGACATCAAGGTACAAAAGAAAAAGCTGATGCAAGCAGAATTCATGAGGTTTCATCCCTTAAAGAAGACAAATTCAAGGTAACCGTATCCTTAGACAAAGAACGCCCCATGTCCAAATGCCCCTTATACGAAAAATACAACATACAAAGATACGACCTTCACCCGAACTTCAGCTTCTCCCACCTTGACGACATGATACCAAAAAACACGCCAGAATACCTAGACCATGGACTAAACTACGTTGAACGCATCGTACGCGCACTCTATTATTTCAAGCAATGCAGCTTAATCGGACCATCAGGAACAGGCAAAACCCACATTGTTTACTTAGTGGCAGAACTCACAGGCTTACCAATTTGGGAAGTCAACTGCGGCTTATCAACATCCTCATTTGACCTCATCGGGCGATTCATCGGGTTAGGCAAAGAAAACTGGGTAGACGGACTATTAACCCAATGGCTAAGAAAAGGCGGCATCATGTACCTCGACGAAGCAAACATGATGAAGCAGGACGTAGCCACAAGATTAAACCCAGTTTTAGACACAAGAGGCCACCTGGTGCTAAATGAAAAAGACAGTGAGGTAATTGAGCGCCATAAGTACGGGTACATGATTATTAGCATGAACCCTGCCACATCTGAATTCTTAGGGACAAAACCGTTAAACGCCGCCATGAGACGACGCATGGCTGTCTGGATAAACTTTGATTTCTTAAGCGTTGGAGAAACCATCTCTCCGGATGAGGTGGACATGTTGCGTAAAAGAACAAATGTTGATCAGGATACCGCTTATAAAATCATTCAAGCTGGCGCCGAGTTGAGAAGACAATACAAAGCAGGCGACTTGCCTTATGGACCCTCCTTAGGCGACTTAATCAACTGGGCTACTTTAGTCAAAGATGGAAATACTCCTATGGGAGGAGCTGAAGAAACCATAGTCGGGTTAACCAGCGACAACGCCGAAGTCCAAGCAGATGTGAGGAGGATCCTAGAAGCAGTTTTTAATAAATAGCAATAATTTGGAGTTATTGCATTTTGGGATTTATTGATTATGCTTGGTCGGTTTCTTTACAAAAGGATAATACTAAAGTAAAAATACTTCAGGACCCAACCTTATTTCAGCCTACGTTGCAAAGTGACAATTTTGGGTTCACCATTAAGCTCCCAACCGTTCGCATGTTGGAAGACGGAAACGTTTCATTCCTTGGACACAAATTTGAGGCAAACAATAAAGGTAAATCGAAAATTGGGCGATTATTTAGGGCATCTGTTCTACACTTAACAACTCACACTTTGGCGCCATTTCCCAAAGAAAAAATTGTTCCTAAAAAGTCAGACTCAATAGTTGAAGCGTTCGCCAAGTCGCTAATTAATGACACTTACATCAACAGCTACATTCAAGCTTGGTATCCTGACAGATTCTTCGACATTGCTTACGCTAACGCGTTGGCTTACCAGAAAATAAAATCTTCAGAAAGAATCTTTACCGCTTCAACGAAGCTTATGGCGGCTTTACTGACAAAACTTAACACAGGCTTAATCAAAAATTCTCCAGGCACAGAGGAAGAGCAAACAGTAAATCAATTATTCAGCGACCTAACGGCTCTTAAAGTAACGTTCTTAGCGTCAATAGCTGGCGAACAGATTAAACTGGAAGAGTTATTTGACGAAAAAGTTAAAGGTATAAAGCGTTTACTTGAGCCTTTTGGCCCATTTTTGGAAGCGCCCTCACTTAGACATACTGAAAGCAACGGGCGCTGCAGCATCTACAGCGAAGCGGAAATATCAGTGGATGATGATTTTGAAGGCCTATTTTGGCAATCTCTCATAAGCATAGGAGGCAACGTACCTACCGTTGACAATATAGACCAATGTTGGAGACCGGAACAGGAAGTAGAGGCCTTACAAGCATTTAATTCTGACAATTACCAAAAGCTACGTGAAGAAAAAATACTTTCAAAAATCAACCCCTATGTAACTTTGACCCGATTTAAATCGGTCTCTATTCCAGAGGAAGATTATACCCAATATCTAAGAGCCAGAAATTTGGTTCAAGGGGCAAGCCGGCGACTTCTCGACACTCTCAGATCAGCCTTTAATTATTTTGATGAGGACCCAAGGCAAGAAATGGGTCAACTAGATTTAGCTGCTGTAATTCAATCCTTGGCAAGTAACAAGCCAGCGACAGATGTGTTTGTCCTTGATGAGTATCTTAAGCCAAATTTTGCGTGGTCACTAATTTTTGACGTTAGCAACAGTATGCAGGTGAAAGGAGAATATGGTCGAGCATTAGCTATAGCTGTGGCTGAGGCAGCGAAAGAGTTAATGACTGACCCAACATCCTGGACATTCTTCGCTTTCAGCGATAAACTCTACATACTTAAGGACAGTTCGGAATCTTATTCAAAGAGAGTTAGAGGTAGAATTGGCGGCTTGAAATTTGAAGGACTCACTTACATTCCTGACGCAATCCAGATGGCTGGAAAAATGCTGGCTAAACGGTTTGAAGAACAACGCTGCTTAATAGTTATCTCCGACGGGTGGCCATATGGCTATCCCGACATGCCAATAACCCTAAAAGAATGCGTTGATGATTTGCTACGGAAAGGAGTCATAGTTATCGGAATTGGTGTGGAAACAGGCAGAATGGACAATTTCTTTAACTTACATGCCTCAGTTTACACTCAGAAAGACCTCGTAAACAAATTCGGGTCAATTTATGCTAACGCTTCCGCAAAAGCGCTTGAAACATAAGAAATGTAATCGGCTTGGGTATTTAACACCTGTTTCTTGGCTTTTGTCTTAGGACGTTTGTGTGTGCACAAGCCTACCTCCCGGTCTACTAGATGAGCCTAATAGACGCCAAATATGATTCAACATAGCACTGCATAGAAACTAATACGCGCACTTTCAACATAGAAACATGTTTTTTTAACATAGTATTATTTGTTTTTGATGTTACTAAATGGACTTTACTGTTAGATGCCTCAAATACTGGCATGAACCACAAAATGTGTGGGAAACATCAAAGAACTTCTCCACCCAAACAAGCCATAAAGTAACTGGCGTGCGTCGACGAAAAAGAACGCAAAGAACCGCTCATAAACGTAAAAGTACCACCTACTTTCAAAAATTATCGGAATACGATTACAAGGGCATCCACTATGTACAAGAAAAACGCAGACAGAGCTTATAGGTAAAGCGAGAGCGCTAAATTGATAGATTGTTTAGAAAATATTCAATTTGCGTTAGCTAAGAAATGAAACGCCGCCGAAAGGATTCGAACCTTTGACTGACTGGTTAACAGCCAGCTGCTTCACCAGACTGAGCTAGGCTGCTGCCCTGTAAGCAGAGGCTATTTGATTGCGTTTTGAAATGTGGATTTGTAATTCAGATTGTTAAGTCGTAATTATATTATATATAAATGGTCAGAATTGGGTAGCAGTACCCCAAATGTTGAGAAACAAGGTGAACCCCCCACAATGGCACTTACAATGGAAAAACAACAAGAATTAACGAAAGTGTACGATAAGCAAAATGAATCTTGGAAACTGGTAAAGAAGGATCAATCATACAATGAGCAATTATCAACTATCGAAGAGACACTTTCAAGGTTTGGACTGCTTAAAAACGAGATTAAAGTTTACTTGCATCTTGCAAGAGCAGGTGAAATGAAGGCTGGAGAAATAGCGGAAGCAATTTCGCTTCATCGGACTGAAACTTACCGAATCTTAAGAGATTTAGAGAAGAGAGGCGTAGTTTTTTCTATTTTCGAGAAACCTCTAAAATTCACAGCTGTGCCATTGGATAAAGCCATTGATTTGCTGGTAGATGCGCAAAAAATAAAAATCAGGCTTTTAGAACAGGAAAAAACAAGCCTTGTGGAACTTTGGCAATCCATACCTCAGCAGAAAGTTGCAAACGCGAAAAAAGAGCTTTTCCAAATGCTCGAGGGTGAACAGCAAGTACTCATGAAAGCTAATGAATTACTTGAAAGAACCGAAAAAGAGTTTCAAGTCTTCGCTTCAGCAGGCTACTTAGCCCAGCTGTACTATAGCGATTTCTCTGACAAACTAAAAAATCAAGCTGACAAAGTAAATGTTATCTTGGTTACTGATAACTCGTTAAAAAGCGCTTATTTCATCGGGCAACTGCAATGGCTAAGTGAATCCCACCGAATTGTTGATGAACAAAACTTGCCGTGCTTTATGATTTCTGATAATAAAGAAGTATTGATTGCATTCCATGAAGACGCGGCAAATGATGGGGATGCAAAGAAGAAGTACAAAACGGCGGCAATATGGACAAACTACAGTTCCTTCATTAAGCTTCTGCAAATGCTATTCTCTAAACTGACTGAAACATAAACGGCTAATTAGCAGATCAGCCGTTTTTAAGCTTTTTTTACCATAGTTTTCAGCGGTTGCCAATGGTAAGGCAGGTCCATTTTAGTTCGCAAATTTTCTTATCAAAAATGAGCTACCAATATGTAGGCGCACTATTGCCTTGAAAGATACTTTTAAAGTGCAGATATGGGTACGCTTTTTGCTTAGTTGTTTGGGTAGCAAAAAGAGGGCAAGGGTTGGGTCTGTTTAGCTGACCGTTTTGTAAATACAAGTAGTAATAGTTTTGAAAACCGCTAGGTTTATTCTTACTTTGCTCATCAACGGTTTGATTAGTATTCGGTTTATGGCGAAGTTTAAACACCACAAACCAAGCTGCCAGTAAAATCGCAAATACGATAACGGCGTAGGAGATAAACTGAAAACTTGAAAGCCCATTGCTATCTAGAGGATAGCTGAGGTTTACAATATAGAACATATATCGAGCCTTGCCGATTAAAGCAGGCTGTCCAGGTGGGTCTGTCCACCCCACCATAACATATTGGTTTTTTCCGGCTTCGATGACGCTGTAAGCTTCTTGGTAACCCGCGTTGCCTTGAGTGCAACTCCACATGACTTGTCCTGAATCGTCGATTTTGAAGAGCCAAAAATCACGATTTCCTGCGCCGAAAGAAAAAGTGAAGCCGCCGACTAAGTAACCGCCATCCTCTGAAGGAGTAATGCATGATGGCGAATCAGCGTTTTTGCCCCCCACTGTTTTAGCCCATAACATTGTACCGTTCCAGTCAACCTTCACCACCCACGCATGCATATTACTATCTGGCGATTGGGTGTCTCCGACGATTACGTAGCCGTCAGAGGCTTTTGTCATTGCAGAGGCTTCTTGGCTTCCTGTTCCACCATAGGTTTTATTCCATATCATGTTCCCAGCCGGGTCAATTTGCATGAGTAGAAAATCATAGTTGCTTTCTCCTCGAGGGTTCGTGTAACCTGCCACCATGTAATCGCCATCTGATGCTAAAACGCCGGTTGTTGCGGCAGTCTCTGCGGCATTTCCGTAGGTTTTGTTCCAAACAACATTGCCATTTGTGTCAAGTTTGACTACCCAAGCAGCGGAGTCTCCACTTACATTGGAGTAGGTTAACCCAAAAAGTACAAAGCCGTCTTGAGTGGCAATTGCTGAAAAGAGCTTGTTGAGACCTTCTCCGCTTATGGTGGTCTGCCATATTAATGCTCCTTGACTGTTTATTTTTGCGACATATCCGTTTTCATCTCCCGATGGCAAGAATTCGTTGCCTACAAGCAAGAAACCATCAGTCAAATTAAGAGCAAACCTAAGTTCCGTGCCGGATCCTTCAAGGAACGTTTGGTTCCAAATAACATTGCCATCCGTATCAAGCCTTAAAACCCAACCAACAGTCACGCCTGTCTTATTCGATTCAGATGAACCAACAACCAAATATCCGTCACCAGCTGCTAGCGCATTATATGCTCGGTCGTCATCTCCCAAGACGCCATAGTTTTTTTCCCAAATCACGTGTGCTGGTAGAACGTTTACCAAATTATCGTCAACCGTTAGTGGAGAGGGAGTCTGAGCAGCGCTTATGGTTTGAGTCAGTATGATAGAAACCGTTAGGATTACAACTAGAATTTTTAATGCTTTCGTTTGATTCATTCTGCTGCTTCTCTCCTTTTGTTAAGCACTATTACGCTATGTTGCTGCATGTTACATTCGCTCCAACAAATATACCTCGCTGATCCTGACAAAGCATAGATACAAGAAGAGGGTCACTTGGCTGATCTGTTTCAGCTATAAACGACACTGCATATGTTCCATTCCCAAAATCGGTTATGATTGGAGAATCCACTTTTACCAAATCATCAGTTGCATTCTCAAAGTAAAAAGTGAAGTTTTGCGCTAAAGCTGGTTTGCCCTCGTTGAGTACGTTGACTGTTAAGTTTACTTGCGTGAAGCTGCTGTTAAGTTGGAAATAGTTTCCGCTCAAATCGGCCTCTGTAGTTACGTGTACATCAAATGCCAAACTGGAAGATGTTGAAGGTGCTGAAGAGTTAAAGACAAAACGGACATAATCACTTGAGATTCCTTGACTGCCATTCCAAGAGATCCAAATGCCGTTTTGGTAGGTGTTGGCTGCGTTTAGCAGAGTATAATTCATTTGGAGCATGGCTTGGTATGAGTCGGAAGTGATTGCCGCATTCAATTCTTTTAGGTCATCGGTTAAAACGCTCGTTTTACTACCGTTGGTTATATCTGCTAGTGCACTAATCAGAGTGTTTCTTATGCTTTGCTGGTATGCTGGGAAAACGTTTTCTTCGCTGGTGTTAGCCGTTGGCACTTCTTTTTCGGTTTCAATGACATAGATGGCGGTGGATAGTAAAAGCGTCGCTACCAGTAAAGCTGTGATTATAATCACTTGGCCTGAGCTGTTGTGTTTTAGGTTGCGTTTTTTCATGTTAATCCTACCTCTGACAGTTGCAGCCTAAGGATGTAGATTGCATATGTGCTGTTTTGGCTTGCGCAAACATAGTCTACTGAAACGATTTTATCACTTACAGCGCCTGCGTTGCAAATTGGAAAATTTGGAGGGTTTATGATATTCATGGTCTGGTTGAAAACTGTTAAGTTAAACCATACTGTAAGCGGAAGAGCAGATTCCAAGCAATCTTTAAGCGCTGTCCAATTTTGATTATCAATTAAGGTTGCCAAGTGCCCGTTGCTGTCTAAACTTAACAGGACGTTTTGAGCTGTTGAAATAAGGTTTCCTGTTGAATCCGGCACGCTTGACGATGATGGAATAAGAGCTAGGCATGACATCAAAAGGATTGTAGCGAAAATCGCTTCTATTATGCGCACTTGCCCTCTTTTGTCTCTTAGCAGTTTCAGGAAATCACATCTCCAAAACTTACATCAACCTTATAGAGCACACCGTTTATTGTCACGAGGTAGCTGAAGACGTTTTGCTCTGAATCCTCAAAGCTTGAACCTGCTTTCAATGGAACTTGAGGGTAAGAGGTCCATTCTTGAAAATAAGTGCCGTTATTGAGAAAACCGCAGAGAACTATGACGAAGGGGCTATTGTCAATTATTGTTGGAATTAGGTATTGAGTTGTGCTGCCTTGCACGAGAGTGAGATTCTGCTGATATGTGTAGGAGAAGATGTAGTCGTTTTGGATCGTTAAGTCAGCTGAATTTGTGGTGTAGCTTAGCGTGTAATTAAGCGGGGTTAAAGTTAAAATGTTGTTGCTTGGGGCTGATTCCTGGGTTGAATTTTGGAAGTTGTAGATTGCGTATGAGGTTATTCTGTCGTCGAAAGATGCTCTTGCGAACACAATAAGCATAGCGTTACCGGTCTCTGCGCTTGGGATTTTAACGGTAACGTAGCCAACCCCAATGAAAGTGCTATTGGTTACCTCGCTCGGAGAGTTGTTTGCTGCTACAACATAGCAGGTTAGGTTTGCGCTTGTGGGTTCGGAATCAATGTATGTTAAAATCGTGAAGGTAAAAGATACATCGTTGCCTGCTGGGCTGGTGCTTGGTTGTTCAATGCTTATGGACATAATTTGAGAAACCGTTATGCCTAAAGCTATATTGTTTAGTTTAGCGGCGTTTTCCATGCTAAAGTTGGATAATGCGTAGCTGTTTAGGTTGTTTAACCGAGTGATTTTATCTATGTCTAGTTCATAGGGGATTGTGGAGTTGGCGGCTGCTAATCCGAAGTCGGCGGGAACACTGCTGCTGGTTCCCCAGTTGACGGGGGCTCCAGGGTTTGTTATGATGTAGTCGGCTATGGATTGCAGGTAACTATCTTTGTTGATGTCTTGTGTGCTGTTTATGCTGGTTTGCATTGTTGAGCATAGAAAAGCGGTTGCAATCAAAGCTACGGCTACAATGATTGTGCATGCGAAGAAGGTGTCAATGGAGGTTGATGGCAACGCATTGTTTCTCCTTTTAAGTGCCGGTTAGTCCTCCAAAAAGGCGTGAAAGAACAATTTGAGAGACAACCAAAGACACGTATGCGGTTGCTGCCAGCAATGCTGCGTGTTTAAATCCAGCGCCCAGGTTGCCTTCGCTGATTTTTCCGATGAAGAACCCTGAGATCCAGCATTGAATGATAATGCCCACAGAGAACATGTTAAGCTGACTTGACATGGATATTGAAGCGACTGATGCGAGGTTTGTGTTGTTAACAGTTGTCATCATGCTGGTGGTTAAGTTAGTGGTTAAGGCAACTATGGTGGTTGTGACAGCGATTAATCCGCTCCATATGAAAGCAAGAAGTATGTAAGGCTTCAAAAGTTCACGCCGATTGACTTGTAATTCGTGTTCTTTTTCACTATATTCCGAAAGTATCTCTAGCGATTGGGTTGAGTTGCCGCCGATTTCAATGGTTTCCACCAGCATGGCAAAGTTAACTGTGACAAACCAACTTCGAATTTCCTTACGTATGTTATCAAAAGTTTTTCTTAAAGGTATGCCCCATTCGATTTGGCTACGCATTAAATCTAAAAATTTGGAGAAGGGTCCGTAATCTTTGCGTTTTGTAGCTTGTATTATGCTTTTTTCTGGTGAAAGCCCGGTTTTTTGTGATTCTGTTACGTCTCTTATGAAGCTGGGAAGTGATTCTTCTGCGTTGTAGTTGATTTTTGAGATGCGCCAATATTGGAATGCAATCGGCAGTGAAGCAGCAACTAAGCCTATGGTAGTGATTGCAGGTAACCCCACGGGGCTTACTGCTTGTGATAGTTGAGGAACAATTGCGATGAGAGCTATTATGGCGAATACAGGTGGTATGAAGAATAAGGCTTTTTTGTAGAGGTCTTTCAGGTCGGGGAAAGCGCTTTGTTGCAGGTTATGCGCCATCAAAATGAAGATGCACGATCCCACAGGCATAATGATAAACGCTATTAAGTAAGACAGCATAGGCGAAGTGGATACTGAACTGCTTACCAGCAGCGACATAACGTTTGATGATGATAAAACAACAAAAAGAATATACGAGCATAACACAACAATCAGCATGACCGAGTAGGCTTCAACCAAAGTGGCGATTCGCTCAATTGATCGGTTCAGATTAATGTATCGCAGTTCAAAGATTGCTTTCAACTGGCTTTTCATGTAATCAACCATTTTTCCGCCGCTTCTAATTGAAGAAACAAAGCCGCCCAGAAAATTTCTATATAGCTTGGAGGCTGTGGTTTCTGCGCGCATCTGCATGACACTTAAAGGGTCTTTGCCTAAAACTTCAACTTGGCGCACGACTTCGTCCGCTTCTTTTTTGAATGCTGGAAGGAAGGTAAGCTTTCGCATTTTTTTCCAGCTGTCGTAGGGGGATATTCCGCTTGCAGCCATAAGCGTGAAAATCATTACTGCGAATGGCAGTTCCTGTTCGGTTTTCTCTTTTTCTTCACTAGTAGCCTTAGATAGTGAACCGAATATTTTGCCGATAAAACCGCCAGAAGCAGTCATTTGTTATTGCACCTTTGACTGTTCTTTAGCGGCTAACTCCGAGAGGATAAGTGAACTGTTTAATGCTTTGTGGACGCTTCTGAAGTCGCGAAGGTTTTTCTCGACCATTTTTAGCATAATTTGTTTTCTTCGTTCAAACTCTTGTTGAACAACGCTTAAAGGAGCATCGAGGTTTTTGGCTATTTTAGATAGTAAATAGCTTTTATCTAGGTTTTGTTGAAAAGTGTCTGAGGACATGTTCCAATTAAAAACTTCATGTGGGACACCGTTATTATCGATTTCAGCGACACTAACAAATTTTCTGGAAGACATTCTTCGTTCTAGCGGGTAGATGCTTGAGGTTTTGACTTGCTTGACAACTATTACGCAGTTCATCAGTGACAATATGTTTTGTGGGATGTTCATGGGTGGCTGTGTTAGCCGTTTAATGACTGTTTCTACGTCGTCAGCGTGCATTGTGCATAATCCACCGTGTCCTGTTGCTAAGGCTTGGAAGAGAACGTATGCTTCGTCGCCTCTGATTTCGCCTACAAGGATTAATGCTGGTCTGTGCCTAACGGCTGATTTTATTAAGTCGTAGAGTGTGACTTCGCCTTCGCTGTCTCCTCCGAATCCTGTTCGTGCAACAGTTGACACCCAGTTTTCCTGTGGCAAATTAATTTCTTGAACTTCTTCAACTGAAATCATTTTAAGTTCTGGTCGTACCAGACATGCAATAGCGTTTAAGGCGGTTGTTTTTCCTGCGCCTGTTGGGCCTACAATCATGACTGACATTTTGTTTTCCATTAGCATCCAAAGGTACGCTGCGATTGACTCGTCAATTGTTTCGTTGATTATCAAGTCCACGATGGTTAATGGGTCTTCTTTGAACTTTCTTATAGTGAAGCTTGTTCCAGCTGGGGTTGTTTCTTTTCCGAAGGATATTGCAAGTCTGTGCTTTCCTGGAAGGGTTAAGTCCACTATTGGGTGAGCTATGCTTACGTGTTTGCCTTGTCTGTGTACTATTCTTGTCATGAAATCGTCTAATTCTTCCTCATCAGTAAAAATAATGTTGGTTCGTGCGTTAGCGTATTTTCTATGATAAATGAAAACGGACTTGTTTAGGCCTAAACAGCTTATATCTTCTATTAACGGATCGTTTATGAGCCCTTCGATTTTTCCGTAACCTATCAAGTCTTTTTCAATGTAGTAAGAGATTTTTCTTAGACCCACTTGGTCGGTTCCTTCGAGAGCTTTTTGGTGCTCTTCTAGTATGGTTGGAAGCTGTCTGTGGAACGATGCAACAAGCGTTTCATCTATTCTTGGGGCTTTAAGCTCATATTCAAGAATGTTTTTTAGGCGCTTGTAGGATTCTCTTTCTTCTCTTGACATGGGGAGTTCATCAACAACGTAGAAGAAGCTTCCTTCAGAGTCGTCTTGGAATATCCAGGCATAAGAGAACGGGGGATTGAGGGGGTAACTTTCAACTTGTGTGTAACCTTCAGGCACCTGATAGCCCTGAATGCCTAAGTAGGCTATCATTTCCTCGTCTGAGGTTTTTTCTTTTTCTTGGATTTCTTGTTTCTTTTTGCCTAAGTTCAATTCAATCACTCACTAATTAATTTTAAAGTAACAGTCTGGTTTTGGTAGTAACATTGCAGAAAAGCCCTGCCCAAACCACTAACAAAAGTTCCTGATGCGTTAATTTCGGCAGGTATGTATATTTGTGGTTGACTTTGGACGGCTGTTCCAAAGCCAGATTCAACCCATGCACTGGACGAGTCGTTTGCTATTGATATCGAGTATTCTTGGTTTCCGATTTGTGAAGGAAGATCCAGAAACAGAGCAGTACTTTGGCCGTCTTGGATTACATGCGTAATAAGAGTTAGGCTTTGTGCTGCTACATATTCATCAATATTGGCTAACTGTTGGCTTTCAGCTTCATTTTTTACGTTTACCATTGAAAAGCTGCAACTGGAAACTATGATTGCGCCAACGATAAGGGCTGCAAAAATCGAGTACACGTAACCTGGAATTATCGTCACCATTGTTTACCTGATCCACCTCTCGATTGATACGTTAGAAATTACCTTTTCTATGTAGATTATTGAGCCTTCATGCGTGCTTGAAATCGGAATGGAAACGCTTCCGCTGGCACCGTTCAACTGAGAAGATATCACTAAGTTCACGGGTTCGGGTTGGTAGGGAACATTGTAAGTTTCAGTTGTTAATTGTGTACTTGTGCAGGAGATTTGTAAGGGAAGCTCGCCGCCCCATGCTATTAGGGCTGAAGAGTTCAGGTTGACAATGTAGATACGAACATCGTAGACGGCTTGACCATCTTCATATCCAGCAGCAGCGTATGTCACTGTTGGTCGGTACTGCAGCTGGATCTCAGGTCCCTGAGGTCCATTTGTTATGTAAAGCTGACTTGGTGACGCGCCGCTTTGGTTGGTTATTGTTTGGCTGTCTCCTACTAGGTAAAATCCTGTGTCGATTGAGCCTGAACATGGAAGTTCATAGGTGACTTGGCCTACTGATGAGTTAAAGATAGTTTCATCGATGTCAGAATTGTCAGTGACGTTGATGGTTAGAATATTGCTGGTAATGTTTGTTAATCCGCCTGAATCACTCAAGTCAATCGTGCTTGAGGAGCCAGGCTGCCCTAAAGTTGAAAGAATATCATTGTCCAAAGATATGAAGTCTTGTTGGGCTGTGGAAACCTTGAGAGCTTCGCTTTGCGTGTTGATGTTTTCAACTGCAAAGTAATAGGTAACTGTAATGATGCCTAGCGTTGACACGAGCAGAATAAGGAATGTAACCGGTAATGCCAATGCACCTTTAGATCGAACAAACCTTCTGAAGAGTCGACTATGCAAGATTACCGCCAATTACATCCTCTCGTACATGTGCATTTACTATAGAAAAGCTGGAAGAATGGATTAAGCCATTTGTGTGTATGAACAATTCACATATTATTTCAAATAGCATCGAAAACATGGAATAAAGCCAAAATAATTCGTTCATAAAACTATAATACTTTTTTTTAAAAAAGAAAGAAGAGGGGAGGGGGGGGATACTCTTTTGGTTATTTAATCTTAACTTGCTGGTGCTGCTTGAACGTTTGCCTCTTGGTAGAATATTGCTTGTGCCGTGAAGACTGTGAAAGCAATTGTTGAGCCTATGTCGTTGAGGCTAACACTGTCTGGTGAAATGGTGTAAACGACAACAGAGGAACCGGCAGATAACGTTAAGGGACCTGAGGTTGCGGTATAGGTTGAGCCTAAGGCCGATGCTGCAATGTACGATAAGTCTGTATCAGTTGACTTGGGTGTTCCAGCATACACCGCTGCCGTTGTATTATCCCAATTGACTGGTTGTCCACGCACTTGGATCTGGTTGATGACGACGTCGCGTCCGCCAGTGTTCGTTATCATAAGCGCACCTATGGCATTACCGCTTGAGTCGACCCAAATGTGAGCGTATGAAATCTGAAGACTTTCCTGTTGAACCCTGGTGCTTACGATGTTGATAGCAAAGTAAGTTACGACACCTGCAAGAAGCACTGCAACCACTAGAATAATCAGCGTTGTAATGACTGTACTTAGAGCCAAACGATTTTTCAGTATATTTCTCAGTATATTTCTCATTTTATTTTTAAATCTCCTGAAAAAACCATTACGCGATTTCTGGATAAGTAAACTTGTGCGTAAAAAAAAATACGCATCTAAAAAGTTACAGAAAAGAAAGCAAAAAGAACAATTTTTCTTAAAATATTTTTTCTTAAAATAGAAAGAATAAGGGGGAGGAGGGGTAGATACTCTTAAGGTTATTTAATCTTAACCTGTTGTTGCTTGAACGTTTGTCTCTGTGTAGTAAATTGCTTGTGCCGTGAAGACTGTGAAACCAACAGTTAAGCCGATGTCGTTGAGGCTAACACTGTCTGGTTGAATGATGTAAACAACCATAGTGCCGCCGGAAGATAACACGAAGTTACCTGTGGCTGGAGCTGCTGGTAGAGTGGCTGTAAAATCAGTAACGGCAGCATTATCTAAGTTATATGTTGCTGGTGAGCCTGGGACTTCTGTTGGGACTATGTATTGTAAGTCCTCAGTTAAGCCTTTATCCTCTGTGGCTGCTATTAGATCGTATATTTGGCCGCATGGTTGTCCACGCACTTGGATCTGGCTAATGACGACGTCGCGTCCGCCAGTGTTCTTTATCATAATCGCACCTTCAGCGACACCGGCTGAGGTAATCCAAATGTGCTGGTCTGAAAGCTGAAGACTTTCCTGTTGAACCCTGGTGCTGACTACATTTATGGCAAAGTAAGTTAAAACACCTGCAAGCAATATTGATACTACTAGGATTATGAGTGTAGTTATTACTGTGGCAAGTGCGTAATGGTTTTTTAAGAGTCGGATCATTGTTTATTTTTCACCTGTAACAAAGAGAACGCACAATTCCTTATAAATATCTTCCGTAGCAAGACTCAATATACACTATCATTATTAAAAAAAACAAGAAAACCAATTCAACAACAAAAAACAATAATGCCCAGAAATACATAAGCAGAATTTCAAAAAAGTTTTTTAAGGAAACTTTAAACATTTTTTTAAAAAAAAATCAGCCACCAATTTGGCTCTGAAACAGAAACTATTTTCGGATTCAAAATCCTGTCTTGAAAATACAGATTCCGCCTTCATAACCAATATGTCAAGCGCCCGCAATACATAACGTTTGCAAGCTGATTCAGCCATGCATCTGAAAATCAACCCCCAAACAAAAATCCTATCATTGATTACAATCGTAGTCTTAGTTTTCAGTCCATTATTCATGGCTCAAGCCTCCACCATCCAGGCTCAAGCCTCCACCATCCAATTAACCACAACTTCAGAATACACAAACTACGTACATAACTTCGTCAATGCTGAAGGAAACTGCACTTACGTTGAAAAACCAATGTTCCCAGTACTAGTTAACAGTTCGCAAATAGCGATCGGCGAAAACTGGACCATCATCTGCCCTCTTCAAGCAGGCCATAACTATCATATTTACTTTTATGGAGCGTACATAAACACCTCATCCGTAGCAAAAACAGACTACAACGTCTACGTCTATGACCCGCAGGGAAACTTGGAGAGTTCACACACTCAATCAGCTGGTCTTCCAGAACACTTAGGCACAACTGTTAATGACTCGCTTTTTACGCCGACGCAATCAGGCAACTACTCGTTTGTCATAAACAATAATCCAGTTGACAGCAAAGGTGCTCAACAAGCTACTTTTATGATAATTGAAAATCTCCAATGCGACCAGTGGTACACAAGTTATGTCGAAGGCACAAACGGCGGTAACTCAACTTTCTACACAAACTGGGCCTATGAGTTCGAAACCAACGCGTCATATGTTCAATTATACATAAATGTTCCAAATACGCTAGACATGTATGAAGCTAGGCTCTACTTAATGAATAACGCTGAATCGCCAAGCTTAGACAATTTTCCATTGGCTTGGGAACCAGGCTTGTATGGCAACTTAAGTGGTTCAGTCGGCGGCTACAACTTTGAACCCAATGGCTACAGAGGCGTAGCCTACGCAAGCTGCGAATACATGGGTCAATCGATGTCTCTAAATTACACTTCACCTAACGCTGGACCAAATCTCTACCATTTAGTGCTTATCGGCGAAGTAGGCTCAGGAAATATTACATTTATGTTGAAAACTAATTTTGAAAATGAGACCTTAACGCCCTTAACTACTCCGGAAAGAGTTTATCCAGGCAATCTAACCGAAATCGCTTTCACCTCAAACAATACTAATTTGGCGTCGGCTCAACTGTCATACACCACCAACAATTGGACCGCTACTAATACCATGAACATGGATATCAGCAACCAAACATGCAATGCTACTATTCCAGGGCAAACGGCAGGAACACTAGTTCAATACCAAATTAACGCAACTGATGTTCTAGAAAATGGCTTGTATGCATCAGGCAACTACACCGTAAAGGAGCCATTAACTCTTAACATTACAGCAGTTAAAGATGAAATACGCCTTGGCGAAAACATCACAATCAACGGAGTTCTAACCCCAAACGATAATAATTCCACAGTTGAAGTGCAGTTCAACAGCATCAACTCTACCCAAACGATAAATTGCACTGTGAACAGTGACGGTACTTTTGTGGCAAGTTTCCGACCTGACTCTTCTGGACAGTGGACTGTTACTGCAACTTGTCCTGAAACTCAAACATCTTACAGCTGTTATAGCCAACAGTTAATGATAACGGTGACCCCGCCGCCACTCTACGTTAAATATTCTCTTTTTATTATTGCTGGGCTTGTTGCTGCCATGGCGGCTGGTGGAGTAGTTTACTTTTTAAAGTTCAGGAGTAAATGATGACCTGCAAAACAGCCAATGCGGAATAACCCTATGTGGCGAAGGCAAGTTCTCCGACGTAATTGGCAGAAGCCACAAAACTTATCTCACAATTAACGAGTAACATCTGGCAGAGGCAGAAGTTGGGTAAGATGGATAATTTTGTTCCTGTTTTAGAAGAAAAAGAGCTGCAAGAAGGCGCAATGAAGCTTGTGTCGGTTGAAGGTTCTCCAGTTTTACTGATTAAGCAGTCTGGTCAAATTTTCGCTATCGATAACCGCTGTCCACACATGGGTTGTGCTTTTTCAGGCGGTACCCTTGAGGGCTTCTTGATTGTTTGTCCTTGCCATGATTGGCATTTTGACTTAAGAACAGGCGAGTACCAAGATGAACCATCCATTAAGTTAACAAAGTATGATTTGAAAATTAAGTCAGGAAAAATTTGGATACAGCTCGAAGAAGAAACATAATCGTAAACTCTAGCCATCTACTTGCGTTTAAGATATGCCATTGAAATAGCTTTAATCCTTTAGACATGAAATAGCAGCGTTTTTGAAGGTATATTCTTTGCAAAAATCCCAGAAGACCTCACACGTTTTAAGAAGAGTTCTTTTTGGTCTTACCATGTAGAGTTTTCTTTGCTTTTTTGCTTCTTCAATTTTGATTATTTTTGCTAAGCCTGCTGCTTGGGCTTTTTTCGCAGCTATCGAAGAAATAACACTTATTCCTCTGCCTTCTGAGACGGCTGTCATTACTGATTCGGTGCTTCCCAACTCCAATGCCAGCTTCAATTGCGATATTGAGATACCATTGTTTTCAAATATTTTTTCTATTTCCTTTCTTGTGCCAGATGTTTCTTCCCGGTTGATGAATGGATACTTTTTGATTTCATTTAGCTTGACAGATTTATGATTGGCTAATTCGTGATTGCACGGTACAATTAGTACCAGTTCTTCTTCGCCTATTTGGACCGCCTCGAATTTTTCTTCGTAACCTAATATTGTTCCTACAGCTGCAAAATCTGCATCGTTGGCTTGTAGACTTTGAAGGCTTGTTATGCTGTCCTGCGCTTTTATTTTGAATCTTACATCAGGATGCTTTTTTTGGAATCCAGCAATTAAGCTGGGAATTATGTGTTCTTCTGGTATTGTGCTTGCGACAATCTTTATTGTCCCTGCCAAATTGTGTTTAGCTGAGGATATTTTGATTTTAGCATTTTGGGCTTCTTCGAGTATTTTTTCTGTGCTTTCCTTCAAGGTTGCCCCTGCTTCGGTAACTTCTACGCCGCTGGCTGTGCGCTTGAATAGTTCAGCGTCAAAATATTCCTCTAATGCTGCTATGTGGTGGCTTACTGTGCCTTGGCTTGTTCCTAATTCTTTGGCTGCTGTTGAGAAGCTGTGTGTTCTGGCTACTGTGAGGAATGTTTTGAGGTAATCGAACCTTATGGTTTCCATGCGCTTAATAGAACTCCTTTTGTACCTTGTTAGTAATGCTTCTTTGAAATGTTTATATGTTATTTGTTTTTTGTTTGGAAAACGCTTATATTAGTTTTTTGAATAAATATTATTAGGAAACTTGAGGTTGAATAATTTGGTAACCTTCACATTAATAATAAATGAAGCACCATACGCAAAAGAACGCGCCCTCTCAGCTTTAAGATTCGCTTGGACTTGTGACGTAGAAGGACATAAAGTAAGAATTTGGTTGTTTGAAAACGGCGTGTACCTTGCAAAAAAGGGGCAAAAACCTGCTTCAGGCTTAACCAATTATGGGCAAACCCTAGAGGACCTAATCAAAGGCGGCGCTGAAGTGAAAGCCTGCGTGGTCTGCGTTGAAGCACGTGGTTTAACCCAAACGGATTTAATTGATGGGGTGAAAATTGCGACTGTTCATGAGCTTGTTGAGTGGACAGTTAATAGTGACAAGGTAATAGTTTTCTAGTGACAATTTTTGGACATTGAAAGATTGGATGTTAAGGGAAAAATGTGCCCCATGCCTGTAGCGTTTACAAAGCGTAAGCTCGAAAACATGGCTTCTGGGCAGTTGCTTGAGGTTGCGGGTGAGGGGGAATTGGAGTTTGAGAATATTCAGCGTTGGGTAAAAAATAATGGGCATGAAGTGGTTGAAGCGTCCAAATCAGAGAATGAGTTTCGAATAATGATAAAAAAACATTAAGCCTATATGAGAAAACTGAGGACCGAAGTTTAGGAGGAAATACAAGTTGGGTTATAGGTTAACTAAAGTTGTTCCAGTGCATGGTTGCAGTTGCAAGCTTCCACAGTACCAGTTAGGCGAATTGTTGGATAAAGCTGGTTTGACGGCTGATTTCGGCGAGGATGTGTTGGCTGGTCCTTGGGAGAACTCCAGCGTTGTTAAAATCGCTGATGGAATTGCTGTCTTGAATACGCTTGATTTTTTCACCCCAATGGTTGATGAACCTGAAATTCAAGGCAGAATTGCTGGAAGCAACGTGACAAGTGACATTTACGCTTTGGCGGTTACCAAGATTGTTAGTGTTTTGTCGATTATGGCGTTTCCCGAGAACATGCCTGACGAGTTAGCTGTGGGTATGTTGAAGGGTTTTGGGGATTTCTGCCGCGAAATGGATGCACCTGTTTTGGGCGGTCACACGATTCGGAATCCTTGGCCAATTATTGGTGGGGCAGCGACTGGTGTTGGTGATCCCGAAAACATCGTTTATACTCGTGGAGCCAAAGTTGGTGACCGCTTGTTTTTGACTAAGCCTTTGGGGATTGCGCCTGCGATGGCTGCGTATAGACTTAGAAAAGAGGATGAAGGACGAGAACTGCTCAGAGAGGTTCCAGAAGAACTGGTTGAAGCGGCTGTTAATGAAGCCATTGATGGAATGATTAGTTCTAATAAGCCTGTTGCTGAAGCCATGCAGCAAGTTCCGGTTCATGCATCAACTGATGTGACAGGCTTTGGTCTTAAAGGTCATGCTGGAAACATGGCGGTTCTGGGCAAAGTTGACATCGTGATTAACCAGTTGACGGTGATTCGTGGAACGCCAGTTTTGGCTGAGCTTTTCGGTTACCCATTGTTGCAGGGTGAAGCAAAAGAAACTGCAGGTGGAATGCTGATCGCATTAGCTAAAGAAGATACCGATGCTTTGCTGGATGAGTTGGATAAGCGTAAGGTTAAGCATTTTGAAGTGGGTTATGTAACTAAAGGCAATGGGAACGTTAATGTTCTAAAAAACGCGAAAGTCATAGAAGCGTAATGTTGTAGGTCTTGTGATTTTTTCTTATACTTCTCAATTTTACAGTTAACTATATGTTCTCTCACGGGATATTAAATGGTAATTGATTTTTTGTTAGCGAGTTGAGACTAAGTGAAAACGCTAAACTTAATTCTTCTAAGTCCCTAAGTAACCAGTGGTGGCTAATCATGGGTACTCTTGGTTACAAGATCAAGCTTTGGATGATTAACGAAAAGAAAGAAGCAGTCTTCGGCGACGGTTTAGCTGAATTGATAGAAGAGATTGATAAGTATCACTCGATATTGGCGGCTGCAAAGCATTTGAGCATGTCTTATCGGTACGCATTGCACCGGATTACTTTGGCAGAGGAACGGCTTGGGCAATTGCTGGTTATACGAGTTCGTGGTGGAGCGAAGGGCGGCGGATCATCTGAGGTTACAGATTTCGGGAAAGAGTTAGTTGTGCGGTATAGGAGGGCTCAGGCTAAGCTTGATGTTGTTTTGAAAGAGCTTCCGTGAATGCAGGGGAGAGCCTTTTAGCTTAATTTGGATTTGAATTTTTAGCCTATCATAAGGTTTATTTTACCGATGTTACAAAGTGATAACATCGGAGTTAAGCATGAACCCTGAAATCCAAAACATGCACAAAGGCACCCTAAAAATAGCAACCACAGACCTAGTCCTAATGGCATTATTCGCAAGTTTGGGCTTAGCAACAAAAAACATAATTCACCCCTTAGTCGCTGCCATAACTGGACCTCTCTATATTCCTACTGGAGCAGTAGCAGGAGGAGTGTACATGATGTGGCCAGTAATGGCATTCGGCTTCGTACGCAAAATCGGCGCTGCCTCAATGACCTCGCTCACTCAAGCCTTCATAAGCCTGCTTATGCCATTCGGCAACTTTGGACTCCTATCATTCGTTATTTACCTCGGGCCTGGCTTAGCCATAGACGCTTTCTTCCTACTCTCAAGACACAAAGCCTGCTGTGCGGTTTGTTGTATGGGGGCATCTGCAATTGCTAACGTCGTGGGAACCATTTTAGTCGGCACTTTAGTCCTCGTATTACCAACGGTTGTGTTGTCGTTTTTGGCTGTTGTTGCGGCAATAAGCGGCTGCATAGGCGGATTCATCGCAAACATGCTCCTCGTTAGAATAGGAAAAATCGGTTTCGGAGGAAAAATAAACATTGAACAAAAATAAAAAAATCTCTCTGGCATTGATTATTGTTTTAGTTGCGGCAGCAGTTCCCCTCTATTTTTATACGCGGCCAGCTGCGGTACAGGAAGGAACCCTTCAAATCAAGGGACAAGTAAGCAATCCTTTGAACGTTACTTTAAGCCAACTTCAAACGTTCACGCCAGTGACTGTTCAAGTTACCTTATCGTCAAGCGGTCAACCTTCAGGTAACGGCGTCTTCAACTACACGGGCGTTTCGCTTGGAACACTGCTGGAACAAGCCCATGTATCGTCAAATGCCACTTCAGTTTACATTCAAGCTTCAGATGGTTACGGAACTACCATTTCAATGCAAGATGCAATGAGACAAAACACCATAATTGCTTACCAGAAAGACGGCAAACTCTTGACAGCCCTCAAAAACGGCGGCGAAGGACCATTTCGGCTTATCATAGGCAATGATCAGTACGCGCAAAGGTGGATCGAAGGCATAGTAACAATCCAAGTAAGCTAATTCACCAGTTGCCCAAATTTCCTTAAGCTGTTTTAGCTTTTTGCTCAACCAAATCAGCGAATTCTCTAGTTTCCGTTAAACTCTTAAACTTCGGAATTTTCATGCTGAAAATTTTCTTGATTTCCGTTTCTGATTCCGTTATTATGCCTGAAATCGCAATGGCTGAATCATCATAGTAGCTCTTGGCTTCTTCAGCGGTTTTTGCCGCGATAATTTTCGGCAGGTTTTTCTCTGATTCAAAGCCCTCTAAAATAACGTAATCTAACTCTTTAAGGAAGGGCAAAACCTCTTTTAAACTGAGCCTTTTTTTAAGGAAAATTACGGTTTCGTTTCTTGGGATAGCAACTATTATTTCTGCTCCTGCATCTCTGTACCTGTCGGTTTCAGTGGCGGGCGTATCCAAAGTTGCGATGCGAACCATCTCTTTGATTGCTCCAACATGGTAACCGCGACGTTTAAGCTCCATTGTTAAATGCTCAATCACCGTGGTTTTTCCCGAATGCTTCCCCCCGACAACCGCAACAAGTTTAGGCAAATGCTTGCACCTATCAAGCTTGTACGGTAAATGAGCCATATATTGTTTAATGCATAAAACAAAAAACTGAGGCACAATTTATAAAGCCAAGCGAATTGATTTTCAAACAGGAGCGTGAACTCGGTACGGTTTTAGTTATTGCCGCGGTCGGCGTAAGCGGTTCAGGAAAAACAGTAACCTTAGAATACCTGATTTCTCACCTCTCAGCCGAAGGCTACAAAATCGGCTCAATAAAGCACGTGCATCACAAGGGCTTTACGATGGACAAGGAGGGCACTAACACTTGGAGATATGCTAAAGCAGGCGCCAAAGTAATTGTGGCGATTTCACCTGACGAAATAGACATCATTAAGAAAACCCAGATGGCGCTCAACGATTTAGACAAAATAATCGCTCTACTTGAACAAGAAAAATTAGATGTTGTTTTCATTGAAGGCTTCCACAGTTTAATCGCTAAAAGGCAAGACGTACCAAAGATTATTACTGCAAAAGACCAAAATGGCCTCGAACAGACTTTAGAAGGTACGGTTCCGCCGATCTTAGCGATTGCAGGCATAATAGCCCAAAACACAAGCAACCCAACCTACACCAACATACCAATAATTAAGGTTCCCGAAGACGGGCAAAAACTCGTAGAACTAGTCAAAAAACAATTAGAAAAGCACAGAGCAAACCCAGCAAAAACTGTTAACTGAGGAAAGACGCAATGACCAAACGGGCTGCACTCATACTGGCAGGAGGAAAAGGCCGCAGGTTCCAGTCGAGGGGCAAAAAATGGCAAGACAAAGCCCTCGCCAAGCTTTCAGGAAAGCCACTTTTGATTCACGCTGTTGAAAACGTTCAAGGCGTTGTTGATGAAATTGCAATATCCGTAAACGATGAGGAACGGAAAGCAAAATACGCTCAAATCCTAAAAAAATATGCTCAAACAGACATCAAGATAGTTATTGACGAAAAAAATAATCATGTCAGTGGTCCTACTGTGGCAATTATGTCTGGGTTGAAATCGGTTCAATCTGATTATTGTCTTACTTTGCCCTGTGACATGCCCTTTCTGCAACCAGCTGTTGCTGATTACCTGTTTAATGAGGCGGAAGGTTTTCAGGTGGTTATTCCAATGTGGCCTAACGGCAGGCTTGAAACCCTCATAATGGTGCTTGAAAGGCATAGTGGCTTAGAAATCACTGACACACTGTGCAAGTTGAAGCGGCCACGCTCAGACGATATACCACGAGGCGCCTCCAAAATACTGTTTGCTTCCCCAGTGAACCACATCAAAACGCTTGACCCAGAACTCAAAAGCTTCATCAACATTAACTTTAAAGAAGACTTAAATCAACTGCAGACGCGCCGCTCTCATGGTCCAGTCACAGAAGACTTGAAAGTAAACTTGGGTGTTCTATCAATTTCTGATTTGCAGCTTCTTCGAGAGGGCGCAGAAATGTTCCAAGGAGGTAAACTTTCAGAGGCACAGAGCAGGTTTGCTTCATGCACCAGCAACTTTGAGGTTTCTAACAACTTTTTTTGGGCAGCAGTAAGCGGAGAAAACCAAGGTGAAGCACTGCTGAAGCTGTCTCAGCAGCAACTTGACCCCAAAGCGGCTACTGAACTGGATTTTGAAGGCAAAGAGGCTTTTCTGAGGGCTGCGAACAATTATCGAATAGAAGCTGAAATACACGAGGAAAACCGTTGCATACTTCTGGCGGAACGAGCTTTGGCTGATAAATCATGGTGCGAATCATGGGTGATGGGAAAGCATAGTCACGTTCACAGGTATCCGCCCAAAGTAACGTAAACTTGCTTTAGGTTATCTGCGTCAATTCTGTTTTTCCGAACAAGTGGACGTCTACTTTGGTGCCTTTAGCTAAATTTGTGTGCGGTGGAATTATTGAGTATCCGTTTGATTTGACGATAGTTGTTAAGGCGCTTGAACCGCCCTCAACCTGCTCTGCTAAAAGTTTGCCATTGGCTCGTTTTAGGTGAAGGAGCAGAAACCTGAATTGCGGGCCAGAATCAACCGCTTCATTTAACTCAGCCGTTAAACATGGAAGCAAACCGTCTCCTGGCAGACCGCAATAAAGGCGGATTAAGGGAGAAACAAAAAGGTAAAACCCAGCGATACAAGACCCGATGTGACCAGGCAACATCACAACTGGCTTACCCTTAACAACGCCGAAGCCTGAAACAGCCCCAGGCCTCAACAAAACCCCTTGCACAACAACGCCTGGTTGTCCAAGATTGTTTATGGCGTCTGGAACAAAGTCTTTCATGCCTACCGATGTGCCGCCGATAGTAACGACAATATCGGCGTCTAGCAAGGCTTCACCGATTTTCGCTTGCACTTGGTCTAAAGCGTCAGGCATTATTCCCTTCAGCATTGCTGCGGCGCCTAATTCGGAAGCCAACCCTGCAACGACTAAGGCGTAGTTATTTGCGATTTTTGTTGGGTCTTTTTTGCATTGTTTGATTAGTTCGTCTCCGCCGGATAGAATGGCGATGCTTGGCTTTTTGAACACTTCAGCTTCAGACATTCCAATCGATGCGAGCAACCCAATGTCTTGCGGTCTTAAAACTTGCCCTTGCTTAAGAATTAATGCGTCTTGTTTAACGTCGTCTCCAAGCGGTATAATGCCCTCGCCTGGCTTAATTTCTCTGACTACCTCGATTTTGTCGCCGTTTAAGCGGGTTTCTTCCACTTTAACGGTTGATGCTGCACCCTTGGGTATGGGTGCTCCGCATGCAACGTAAATTGCTTCGCCGCTTGCGACTTTGGCATTAGTTGGGTAGTCAGCTGGAAACAGTTTACCAACCACTTTAAAGACTGCAGGCTTTGCGGTTGATGCGTCTGCGGTGTCTTTTGGGTTGATTGCGTAGCCGTCGATGAAGGTTTTATCATAGCTTGGTATGTTAACGTTTGAAAAGACATCTTTTGCTAACACTCTTCCTAAAGCTTCGTCTAACCTGACACCTTCGGTCGATAGTGGTTTTGAGCGTACTGCATCAAGCAGTTTGGTTAATGCTTCTTGTGGGTTAGCACGTTTTGGCAGTCGCCTAATATCAGGTCTATTCATCACGGACGCCTACACGATTATTCGTTCTGCTCCAGTGTAAATATTCATACGCTTCCCACGCACAAACCCCACCAATGCAATGTTAGCTTTTTCCGCCGAGGAAATGCCTGAGCTAAGAACCGCCGCCACGGAAGCAACAATGGGTAAGCCAACCTTTGCCGCCTTGTAAATCATGTCGCCCGGCACACGCCCAGTTATAATCATGAAACACTGGCTGAAATCCTCTTTCTTTAGTGACGCTTCGCCTATGACTTTGTCAACGGTGTTGTGCCTTCCCACATCCTCGGAGAAAGCCACGATTGTGCCGTCTGACTTGAAAATGGCGGAGTCATGCAGCCCCCCAGTTTCCTTAAAGCCCTTAGCAAGACTGTTGATCTGGTTCATTGCGTCTAGGATAACTTGGGCTTTAACCTTCAGCTGCGATTTTACGACAGGTATTTTCTCGTCATGCTGGTAGGGTGATGTGCTGGCTTTGATGAGGGGAATGATGCGGGTGCTTCGGCGTGAATGTTTCATGCGCTCATCCAAATCCACGCCCGCCTTCAACTTAATATGGCAACTATTCTCTTTCTCACTGGAGCTTAACGATTCAATTTCGTCAACCGACCACAAAATGTCCTCGGCAAGCAAGTAGCCAACTGCAAGCTCCTTAAACTGCGAGGGAGAACACCAGATTACGAATGTGTAAGCGTCATTTAATGAGATTTGTAGGGGAACTTCTTCGGCAACACAGTCCGTTGTTTTCTCTGCCTTCCCAGTTGATAAGTCAAGCCTTACCATGTCAACTTGACGCATAACTTTGTCCTCTTCTGTTGTTGTGTTTTGAACTCAGCCCTGTTGATAAGGCATTCGGCTACCCAAATGTTAGACCAACAAGGTTAGGAAATCGTAAAAGTCTGAGAAGTCACTGCTATCAGCTATGAAAAGATAAAACAGCAAATAGACGCTGAAATGCAATAGTTAAAGCAAGAAGAGAGCGAGAGATTAAGAAAATTAAATTTTTTTGGCTATTTACATTATCACCCATGATTTATTACTATGTCTTTTCTAGTGCAAACCCTTAAAACGGTTCAGCAATAATAATTGAATTTCAATTAGGCGATAACATTGTTGGCGTTTGATTCAAAGGATTTTCTTAGAAGGAAAATTTACCAAGGATTAGACCCACTGACAAATGCGCCTTATCTTGTAAAAGAAGATTCATACTATTCACCTCTTGGTGTCGGCGCACAAGTTAGGGACAATGAAGAGCTTAAGACAAAATGCTTGAGTACCATTGCAGAACTAGCGACCGAGTTCCAGTTACCGCAAAAAAAACTCATGTATGATTCCAGTTACTTAAGAAAAGCATTATCTCATAAAATAGCGATACCTTTTTGTGATAAACTGATTACTAAACTAAAAGAGTACATAGAGTTTATTCACATAACTTATGTTGTCATGCCCCCAGACAAATATCCGCTTGTTAAAGTTGGAGGCTATAAAGCACCTGCTTATGAAATTAAATCGGCAGAATTTTTAAGGAATCTTCAGCCAATGTTCTCTTATCTTTCTGCTTGGTCATATTTTGCATTGCCACGTACTTCTAACCCGGAAATAATACTGGATGGATTTTCTTCCAAACGTACACATGCATGGAACACATTGATAAACAAAACCAAACCAAAAATATTTCCACACGGTGATGAATGCAACATAAACATTATGATTGCAGATATAATCGCTTATTTAACTGATGCTAAACTTTATACTCAAAAGAAAGGGTTAAGAAAAGAGAATATTCAAGAAATTTGGCAACCTTACGGAATAAGCGTTGATAGCCATTATCTAGATTTCTTCGGAGTACCCCAATATGGTTGGCATTCTGAAGACCAAATAGATATTGCGCCATATTTGGCTAGACCTATGATTTTCTTAATAGTTGATGATTTGACAAAGCTTCAATTAAGGGCTCAAACAGAAACGGCACCCATAAATTCTGAAACAGGAAATGAATCTGATGATGAGCCACCTGAAATTGTTCCTAAAGAGGAAAAAAGTTTTCATGAACTAATAAAACAGCTAGAACCTTGGTTCAACGTAACAGCTTATGCGTATTACAAAGGGGGGGCTACCCAACTTTTTAACCTTCAACTTGATTTGCCAAAAGTACAGGATGGCGATACTATTGTTTACATTGGCAGTAAAGCAAAAGAGTTAGCTGAAGGAATTACTCATATTCATGATGTTGAAGTTTTATCTGCTAAAGAAGTAAGAAAAAACGTAAATCGACAAAAGGGCAACACATTAGTCCATTAACACATGTACTCTGGCTAACATTGCCGGAGTGGAAATGTTAGCAATATTGCTTAAACCTAAAGTACTATTTAACATTTTTGTATTGCACGTAAGCAATCACAAACGAGCGCTACCTAACCAATATCTGTTCTTTAATGCACTTTTCCCATTCTGCTTGTGAGACTATTCCCTTCTTTTCTAATAGTTCTATTAGGCTTTCAAGCATTGTGCTCAGTAACTCTACTTCTTATTCAAGTTCTTTTTTTGCTTTATTTTGATTATTATTTAAAGAAAAAAGGCATTCCCCAAAAAACCTTTCCAACTTAATTCATTAAACTAAAACAAGAGCTCTGAATATTGCAACCAACTAAAAATTGATGATTAGACGCAAAAACTAAAAAGCACCATAGGACGCATACGGCAAAATTGGCTGAAGAAACAAGCCGTTTAAAGAATGTTATGGCTTGAAAATAATTAAATAATCGTTGCTCATTTCGAATGAGAAGTGTCTCTTCTTTACAAATACTCCAATTAGTTGACGATTATAATCGCCTCTAATCTGCAATTGATACCTATCTGGTTTTCTCCGTTCAATTAGAGCCAAAGACGGTTGGATTAAACGCTCTGAGCCTAATTCTTTTAGAAGAACTACCGCTTCCTCTCTTTTCATACGCTTTCCCAAATCCGCTATGAACGTCCAACATTAATAACCCTTTTTCCCAAAACACAAAAAACGCACATAAGGACGACCACAAAAGACATGAACGACTGTAAGAACAACTATAGTTTGTTCATTTCGTTTCTGTATTTATCCATTTGATTTAATCTATGAAGACCCGAAACGCAAAAGGCAACAAGCAAAATTCCTGAGAATCGGCAGGCTGAGAAAATTTACTCAGATATTCAACCAGAGTTTTCTGGAATCATTAATGCTTATAACTCTATTCGACATGACTTAAAGCGCAATATAGATGTTAACGCTGAAGACTTTGAGAAGTTATTTCCAATGCCAAAATTGAGCTTTGATTCTTACAACAATATAATGCTAACTATTTACATGCTTTACGTTCAAATGAATGATATGAAAGCTTATTGCCTCCGTCTTCTTCTCTAAACTCCCATTAAATACGAAATTTTACTATTTGAGTTTTTAAAAAGCCTTTTTTCCATAAAAACAAGCGATGCAAAAACTTAAAGCTTAAAGTTGTAGAATTACAAATATGGCAGCTCTTGAAAAAGATAAAATTGTCTTTGGATTAATTGATAGAATAGATAACAAAAGAAAGAACATTCAGGAACTAACTTCTAAAATAATGGAGCTTGAAAATAACCTTACAGAAGAAAATATCGTTAAAATTAAGCAAGCCATTAACGAGATAACGTATTCCTTAGCATGTTTTTGTCCTGATTCCGAACGGTTTCGAGTACATGGTTTTGAAGTGTCAGCAAAACATCTCTTCTCCGACTTAAGACAAATAGATAATTTAACGGATGAAGTTTTAGCAGCCAAATTGGATAGTTATTGTGCTGAAGTTAATACTTTCAGTCCAATGGTGATTAGCTTTGATAAAAAGGGGTCAAACATAAATCTAACAATAAATTTTAATGGAATTAAACTTTAAAAAAGAATTCTTTGTTTACAATTCTTGATCTTTATTTCACATTAACCAATGGCTTAAGGCGGATTCCCCGTATCATATTTGGATCATACAGTGAACCGGGGGGGTAGGGTGTGAGAGAGACAGAAGCTTCTGTAGCTTTCGCTATTAATCCTTAAAGCACCATTTGACCATTTGATACAAGATTCGTATAGTGTAGTAAACGTAATTCTTAAGTTTCGTTTACTATAGTAAACGAGCAAGAAGAAGCAAGCGTTAACCTATTCTAATCCTACGCTTAAGAAAAATTAGTGACAGGTAACAATGGACATGGGTGACTAGTATCTATGTATATGCGTGACGTCAAAAATAAGGCTGAATCAAGCGCTGTTAACTAAAATAAAGGTAAAACAACCGCAGTAGGATACAAAAAACATCAGCACAATACCTTACACTTTAACCTTCGACAATAAATCTAAAACAATCAAGCCTCCCCTCCCTACTATTTACAACCAACTTCAACAAGTAAATAGCAAAGAACAACTCTACACACATGCCAAACGCTCAATTCTCCGCAAGTAAATAGCCGAACCTAACTCCACAAAAAAATTACCATAAAAGAACAGTAATTAAGGTTTAAAAGAAATAGACGCGAGCTCACGCCTGAAGCGTTGCCCAAAATAGAATTATAGGTATTTTTCGTATGTTTTTAGCTGCGGATTGTTGGCTTTTGAGACGAAGATTTTGCCTTTGCCGTGCTCTGCCAAGTCGCCGAGAAACACGTAGAATGGTCCTGCGACGCTTTGTGTGTCGTCGATTTTGACTTTGGCTTTTACGCTGTCAATGGTGAATGTGGGCATTACTTCTTCGATTGTGCCTGTTATGACTATTTTGCCGCCTGTCATGCATGCGCCAGCACGAGTGTCAGTTTCCTTGTCAACAAGGATTGCGCCGTCGCTCATGTGGTAGCCGAGGAATCTGCCTGCGCCGCCGCCGATTTTGAGTACTCCTCCATGCAGGTAACAGCCTACGTCGCTTCCGACTTTGCCGTCAACAGTTATTAAGCCGCCTTTCATGCCTGTGCTGCTGCTTCCGCGGTATGGTGAAGCCAAGTAGTCGCCTGCGTCTCCATGAATTTCTATTGTGCCAGCTTTCATTTCGTTGCCTGTCCATCCGCCTACGTTGCCGTTTACTGTGATTTTGCCGCCTGCCATTTTTTCACCTGTGTGCATGCCACAGTCGCCGTTGATGACTATTTCGCCAGTTTTCATGCATTGACCAATCCGTTTGACTTTGCCTACGTCGCCGTTGATGGTTATGGTTGGGGTTTCAGCGTTGTCTTCTTTTATTTCAAAGAGGTTGCACAGTTTTAGTTGGCGGTTTCCTTCGGTTACTGGTAGGTTTGCTATTTCAGCAGTGTCTTTGCCCTTGAAGACGTCTGGGCTAATGCATGCAGCTTGTACTGGAACGTCAAATTTTCTTAGCGGGGTTAAGGTTATCATTTAGACACGTGCCTTTATGGTTAATTTTTCTGGAACCTTCAAGTAATGGTCAAACACTGGGTAATTGTCGTATTCAACGGTCCAGTATTGCTTGAACTTGCGTTTCATCTCTTCGTCAATTATGCATGGCTCTTTTGTCTGGACATCAAGCCACATGGTTCTGCCGCTAGCTTCGCCTACGACTTTGCCGTCTTTAACCACGATTTTGCCGTCCTTAATCGTGTAAGCCGCATGCTTGAAGGCTCTGCGCACCGTCTTGAACTCTTTGGCTATGTCGGTTGTTTCAGGATTAATGTTGTATATTGCAACGTCTGCGTCAGCGCCAACACCTAACTGCCCCTTGTTTTTGAGCCCTAAAGCTTTAGCTTGTCCCGCACGAGTCATAATTGCTAACTCGTAGAGCGACAATTCCCTGTCAATGGAAGGTAGCAGGCTCTTTTTCTGAGCTTTCTTGTGACAATGATTCAACGTTGCCGTACGTGCATCCTTGCTCATTAGCCAAGCGAGAATTCTTGGGTAAGCAAAGAATGGCCCAGCGTTGGGGTGGTCTGTGGTCAGGAACATTTTCCAAGGGTCCTTAATTAGTAAGGCTAACTCTAAGCCGATTGACCACTGGGTTGCGTTGACGGCGTTGTTTTTCTTGTATTGGAAGGGTATGATTCCGCCGCTTGTCTCAGTTTCAATGTCACTGTTAACCCATTTGTGACCGCTTAACTCGTAGAGCGTGAACTCGAAGGGGCCGTCAGCTGTCATGGTTGTGGTGTCTGTGAATATGATTTGTCCCATGTCGAAGGTCATGTGGCTGTGAGCGTTGATGTAGCTTGAGATTTCTTCTGCTGCCGATTTAAAGTGGCTCCAGCCGTCGCCGCCGTAACTGCTGAATTGCAAGTGGGTTATGTGTGCTACTGGTTTGCCGTCTGTGTATAAGTCTTCAAGCGCCCTCATGGTGTCGAGGGTTGTGGTGTAGTTGCCTGGCAAGCCCAGATTGTTAGTGTGAAGGTGAATCGTGTGGGGAAGATTTAGCAGTTTGTTAACTTTAGCTAAGCCCCTCATTATTTCGCGTGGAGTAATGCAGAAGTTTGGAACTTGGTCATCTATGCTGTGGACATTGTGCCCGAAACCCCAAGATTCCAGTCCGCCGGGGTTAACGATTTTTATGGCGTAGCCTTTAGTTATATCAAGCATCCAAGCGACGTGTTTTGCGCATTCTTCAATGTTGCCTTTGCTTAGGTTTTCTAGTACAAACCACCAGTCGCCCAGCAGCGGGTACGTGGCTTTGTCAACGAGCGGAATATCGTTTAGTTCTTCATGCGTGTGCTTTGCTTCTAGTGGGACCATAGATGGATTCATGATTGTTGTGTAACCCATACGTGAATAACGGTAACCCGTCGTGAAAGTAGAGGGAATTGAATAACCAGTGCCTGAACGCGTTAAGGCTGTTTTGTGTTCCACATCTTTAACGTGATCTTCTGGACGCACAATTCTGCCAGTATTAACTTCTCCGCCGGCAACGTGAGTATGAATATCAACACCGCCAGGCATAACGGTTAAGCCAGTAGCGTCAATCACTTGAGCCCTCCGCGTGACTTTTGCAACGATTTTGCCGTTCTTGATTGCAATGTCCATTTTTTCGCCGTTAATCCCGTTTATGGGGTCAAAGACGAAGCCGTTTTTTATGAGTAACTCGGTCATTTAGCAAGCCGCCTCTTTTTTCTCGGGTGATTCTTCTTTCTCTGCCTTTTGTGCTTTAATTACTCGGACTTCATCCAGGATTCTCTTTAGGAGCTGCTCGTCGTTTAGGATTCCTGGTGGTGGCTCAACGACTTTGCGCAGCATTATCGGCACGTGATCCATGCGGTAAGCTGAGCCCTCACATTCTATTCCGCACCACTGCGTTGGAAACACCACGTCTCCAAGCCTTGAGATAGCGTTCATGTCTGGGTTAATGGTGATTAACGGGTGCTTCATCATATTTTGCATGGCTGGCTTAGGAAAGTGCGCCCCTGGATCTGATGAAATAACTAGTGTTGCGTCGTTGTCACCGCGTCTCAAAAGGTCGATGGTTGTGAATTCCCCCGGGTTGTATTGCGGGTACCCTTGTGAGAAGTCAATTGCATATGGGTAACCTGTTTGCCAAGCGAAAACCGTGTTTGCGCCTGTAACGTTGAAGTGCCCTCGCATAGGCGAGATTACAAATTTGGTTTTTCTATTAAGGTCCCGTGTTAACGCAATTGCTATTTCGACGTTTCTGAATCTGCCAGCGCTTTGAGTTAAGCCGAGACCGAAGAAGATGACCCCAAACTCGCAGTTCACCATTTCGTCAGCTACTTCTTTTAAGTATTCGACTGGAACACCGCCAACTTTGTCAACGTCCAGTTCTTGATCAACCACTAAACATCTGAGCGCATCAAGTATTTCATAGTCCTTGTTTGGTTGAACTTGAATAAAGTAATCAGCTGCCTCGGCAGTCATGGTTTTTCTTACGTCAACAACAATCAGTTTACGCCCCGCCTTCTGCATTGTCTGTGGTGGTGCATCAACAGTGTACGCTTGCGGAGGAGGCGTCGGTTCATATCCGCCTATGATTCGCCGTGAAGCTGCTTCCACTTTTTTCTTACTTTGGGTACCTTTTAATTTTTCCAGATAACTTTTCCATTCGCTACCCTCAAAGCGTCCCTCAGTGAAGCTGGTGTATCTTTCAAGGTGTCTTGGGTGTGAAGTCCATGGGTTGCATGCCCAGTAAATTATTAGGTCTGCACGATGTCTGATTTGCCCAAGAGTGCATGAGGGGATACCGATTTCTTGTGTTGCCATAACTGACGGGCCGTGGCAAACGCTGCAGCAGTTATCAAGTGCTGAGCCTAATTCTTCAGCTAATTCAACACCAATTCGCTGCGCTTCGCAGGTTGAACTGCTCCAGCCGAACAGCAGTGGATACTTTGCGTCCGTGAGAATTTGGGCTGCCTTGTGTACTGCTTCATCCATCGATACAGGGACTAACTTACCGTCCTTTCTTATCAGCGGCTTTAAAATTCTCTCATCACTCTTGTACCCGTGAACCATTTTAGCTTCACAGACAGAACAGCCATTCTTCATTTTAACAATCTCGTTATTTTCCACTGTTACTTCTAGGTCATCACATAAGCAGCCGCATATTGGACAAACAACTGATTTTATTATTTCTGTCATAACAATTACCTTCCATACTCCTCTTTCAAAAGCTCATCAAGCGTTAAGATGGCTTGGTTTGGGGCAGGTTCAACTTCAACTTGAAAACCCTTAAAAAGAGGCATACCCATGCCGAAGGTTTCATCTCCGCAGACGGCGTTTGCCCATAAACCGCAGGGGATGAAAACCAAGCCAGGATTGGAGCCGTAGGGGTTCTTCGCTGCTTTAACGATGACTGAACCGTACTTTGAAGTAACCTTAACGTTTGCTTTTGCTCGGCTTTTTATGCCCAGTTTTTTCATGTCCGCTTCATCAATAAAGCAGAGGGCGGAGCTGTCAAAGTACTCTTTTGAGCCTTTCCCCATCTCTTTTCCAACGCCTTGATCGATTGTTCTACCAGTAATTAGAATTGCATGTAACTTTTGCTCAACCATGGTCTATGACCTTATCCAATAGAGTTTATGCAGTTATATTTAAAATTAAGTTTAAGAAAAATGATAAATTCACCATTAACTCCGCGGGTTACAGCGGTTCGATTTACCATTAGAGCTGCTATTACGGGTTTCTTTTGAGTAAACTATCTTTAGCCTGAAAATGTAGAAAATCGAAATCGGGTTATTTCAGTTTGGCATGTTCAGCCTTGAAAGCTGCATTATACGTCCTTTTGCCGGCTGCGTTAAGTGCGCAAGCAACTTTTCCCTTAAGGGTAACTCCTCTTAAACGCCTCAGGTCTTTAGTCATATCTGGCTCAGTGTCGTCAAACCAGCACATTACATAATGGTCAACTGCACCTTCAGGCGACACAAGATAGTCAGCATCACCCATCAAAGTGAAGAAATCTACAAGGCTGCCAACTACTTGAGAGTTATCGGAACGGGCAAGCATTATTTTTTTTGCCTTAACAACTACAAAAGGGTCTATTTCAGGGTTAACGTCGCGCTCTTTAAAAATGCACACGACAGGCTTATTCCAAACAAACTCTGACAAAGCAGTTTCCTCAAAAGTAACATAAGCTTAAAGAATTATATAATTATATTGCAAAAGCGGCAGCCCGTCTTATTTGCCCGTTTTTGCTTCATGCTTTGCTTTTTTCGTAGCATTCTTCTTTTTTAGAGATGGCATGATGCTATAGTGTGCAGATGAAGCTAAAAAGACTTTTCACCAAAACTGTTGTTTGCTGTCATATTGGCGCTAACTGATGCTGCTGTTTGTCGGATCCACAATAGCCCTAAACGCCATAGGCTTCCCATAGCAGAAGCAATAAGACGAAGCAAAATATTCAGAAACTGTAGCAAGTAGCTAAATTGTCAAAAGAGAAGAGTTTGTTTTGGTTGTTTTGTGTTGCTTTTTAGGTTTGGGGCTTGAAGCGTTTGCAGGTTTCGTCTATATTCGTCATTATGCGTCTCTAAAAGTCAAGGAGTCAAAGAATCCCCAATAAAGGCTCGGACCTACCGAAAGCAGACTCGGCAAGCATGGTTTGCATAGCGTTTCATATAATTAAAAAACTATTTGCGCTTTTTAATAATCTGAAATAGAAAAAAATGCCGTTGTGTTGGTTGTTGCGGTGAGAAAGGATTTATTTTGTGATTTTTGTTATGATTGTGATTTTCCACGATAACTCTCCCTTGAACTTACTTCTCATTAAGCTTGTACCGCTGAATTTTGGCTATACCCCTGCAGGTTCGATGTATTAGGCGACCTCCGTAGTACATTCCCTCTCCTTTGTAGACTTTTCGTCCACAGATAGCGCATGTCTTGTAACCCATGTGATTTCTGTTATGATTGTGATTATAAAACAATTGCGGTGGGGCAGACGATGTAAACAGAGAATACGAGAGCCAGCTTACTCAAATAGTTGGGATTGTTAGCTCAAAAGCACTTCAGCTGGAAACGATGTTTATAGACCTTGAAGATAAAACCGCGGCGTCAGTTGTGGAGGAGCAGCGAAAAAAAAATAAAGTGCACGTGCTCTTCTTGCAAGCTTGAAACCGATAAGGCTTGAAATCCAAACGTTTGTGTCAAGAACTGCTTTTGGCTTTTGCTTGGTCGATGAGGGTGTTTATGTCTTTCTCCGAAAGACCCATCTGCTTAACTTTTGCCCATACTGGCTTAATGGTTTCTTCAAAGGATTTATCAATTATTTTTTTAAGAACAACCATGTCATCAATAGCTATTGCTAGGATTTTCTCGCCTTTCTTTAGGTTAGCTGCTTTGCGAACGTTCGCTGGGATAACCACTTGCCCTTTAGAGGAAACTTTAGTTGTGGATGCTTCCATCATGCTTTCGCCGTTTAATGGTAAGAATATTCTTACTTATGATTGTATTGTGACTCACATTCTTATCAGCTCCAAAAATCAGGTATTTAACTTATCCAAGAGCTTGAATCGAGTCCGCCTCCTTGTTGTAAACAGTATTAAACCTTATTAGCACAGAGCGAACATACCTGCAGTAATCGGCAATTGAAAAGAGGAAATGAGTGAAACCTAGATGACCACAGGTTTAACGTTATCTCTTGATGAGTGCCTAAGTACATTCCTTGTAAACCCCAGACCATATCAACGTGATTCAATCAAAGAACTTGTGAATGGGTTAGCAAAAGGGAATGACGTTGCAACCTGTCTTCCTACGGGAACCGGAAAAACTTATGTTTATTTGCCTGCAGCAATAGTTGCGGCTAATCACGGACATAGAGTATGTATAATTGTGGCAACAAACCTGATTATCGATCAGCTAGAAAGAAAATATCTGCCCAATTTTAAAGTTAAAACTAAGCCACACGTTGTTAAGGGCATCGAGCATTATGATTGCTTACTAACAGGTAACAAGGCGGACTACGGAACTTGCAATAAGAAACAAAAAAGTGAATGCAGCAAAGAGAGACCTGAATGCACGGTTCTTAACATAACAAAGGAGTTCGAGGAATATCCTTTTATCCTAACAAATTTCCATAAGTTTCTTTCCACGCCAACAGAGCGCGGCTTTGACTTAATAATTATTGATGACTCCCACGGATTTGAAAACGCTCTTGATGACAAGTTCCAGAATAGACTTGCCTATTATCAAATTAATGATCTTTTCAAAAGGCACGAATTGAAAAACGATGCTATAGCAGATTTTACAGGATTCTTCTTAGATTATTTTGATGACGCTCTTCGCGCTATACCGCCTGATCAATTAAACAGGCGAATGCCTGATGATGTCATTAAAGGGATTGCTGAAATAGAAGGTTTCGATCAGCTTCAAAACCAGCTTAAAAACATAGATGAAGCCGATAGAGACATAGTTTTTGATATGTTGTATTTTGCAAATTGCTGCAAGAATACATCGTACAATACTTTCTACATCCAAAAAGACTACTATAATCAAAATGATCCACAAGAAGCCGCCTTGATAGCTAGGAAATCGGATAGTTTTCAGAACAACGTTGTCAAGAAACTCTTTGGAAAATCAAAAGTAGTTTTCGCCAGCGCAACGCCTGGTGACATTATAACTCATGCCAGTTACTGCACACACAGAAAATATACTGATGATTCAATTTCGATAATACCCAAGAGTGTGCCGCCTCAAGTGGAAAATTGGTTTAATGGTTTACAAATCTTGGAAACACGAGATTTCCCAAAAGACAGCAGCGATTCAATTGAGAAAAGTGCAGAGATAGCTGCTGAAATTCTAAAAAGAGGTAAAGGCAAAACACTTTTGCTCTTCAAGAGTTATAGAGACCAAAGAAAAGCTGAAAACACCCTCAAAAAAATAGTTACCCGCGAAATTACTTTCATTGATGATAGTTACCAAACTGAAAAGGTACAGCAATGCGTTGAGAAAGCGGATATTATCATGGCTACTGCCTCTTCAAGACTTTGGGAAGGCATTGACATAAGCGACTTAAAATTAGAGATAATATTTTCTTTGCCGTTCATAAGACCACCAGTTCACCTTGAACCGCGTGATTCATTTCCGTTTGTAAGACGTAAGATGTTGATCAGACTCCAACAAGGAATTGGCAGACTAATCCGAAAAGAAAATGACACAGGGGTCTGCATTATTCTAGATAACCGGTTAGAGAAATACAAGAAGAGCGCGCATTTTTCAGAGGCATACAGAAAGAGAATAATAGCGCTCAACATCGAAGATCTTCTAAGTGAATTTGAAAAAGCACAAAGGGGAAATAATTAATGAGCACAAGCTACAATGCTAATCTGTTTGAACTAAGAGTATATGAACCTCTTAAAATTAACACATACTTCCCAGAAATTGATCCTCGTCCGGCAAGACCTGCCCATTTCTACAAAATTTTGGGGCGACTCGCTAAAAAACTCACGGATTCCACGGAAACAGCCGTAATTTCTGATGAAGGCAGAATAAAAGTCTTGGAAGCTACTATCCCTGAAAGTGGCATAGTGAACAAAATTCAACTTGAGAATCTAGGCGATTTTACGGTTAAGCTTAAGTTTGAAGAGACACATTCGGTAAGTTTTGCTGATGAACCTATTGCTTATGGAAGGCTCATCAACAAAATTGTTGATTTATCGCTTTGTAACTTGTCTGATGATTACTACAAATATAGTGAGTTTTCCCCGTATATTATGGAAAGAGGCGAAGGCTATTTTGATGAATCTCTTCGCAAAAGAATTGGAGTTGAAGATGGGAGAAGATTCTATCGTGGCGTTCGTGTGGCATTTGGTATTCCTCATTTGCTGATTAATAGAGAAATTGAGCTTCGATCTTGGAAAAATTTGCTGAATGAATTGAAGATTTTAGCAGAGTGGTGGCAAGCTATAAAAAAGAAACCAGTCGATTTTTACAATCCACCAAAAGACTACATCAATTTTGTTAATTGGGCTTTTCGTAACAGAACAGCAAACGTAAAAGAATATTCGGCTCCATCTATAATAATAGATGAAATAACCTGGGAAACACGAGCTAAAGACAAGGTTTTGGAAGGTAATATTTCTCCATGTGAATACCACAAGATAGCACAAGGTATTCCTGTAAAAGACGAGAATCAACCGTTGATTAAATGGAAACTCGAAACAAAAGAAGGCACAATCAAGACCCAATTTCACATTCCGGAATTTTTAGTAGTCGGACATACCTTTAAAGACATCAGTATGAGAATTTCAGATTCCCAAACGTCCCAAGTTTTTGATATTTTACACCCTCATTGTGGCGACCAACAAAGAAAAATTTTTGATCTTGTTAGAAAGATAGATTATAATTTAAGTAATAGATTCAAAAAAGTCTATCCTGCCAAATTGGAATTTGCAGTATTTCCCAAAGATGTTAGAAAAATCGTTGAACCCCCATCTACAATAAACATTAAATTTGGCAACAAAGAAGTGGAACTATTACCCCCATATGGCATAAACTTCTACAAAAAATACACTGCGAAAGAAGTCTTTGCCAAGCCAATTGGAGCGAATAAAATATTAGCGGTCTGTGACAAGGAATACACATCTTTTGTAGAGAGCCTTTCGAGAGAAATAGAACATAGAAACAATTGCACTTTATCTGTTGACACGTTGAATAATATTGATGTTGAAAAACATGATTTCTCTGGATATAACCTTGTTTTAACGATTACCAAAGATGAAAAGATAATAAGGCAATACAAAGAAAAAATTGTGAGCAATATAGGCTTGGCACATCAAAACCTTACTCCAGAGAAAGCCAATACTGACTCTATTCCACAATTGGTTATGCAGATTACTTTGAAATTAGGCGGATATCCTTGGCTACTGGCTAACCCTGAGGATGCAAATATTCTTTCAATCTATGCATATAGGAACCCGTTTAATGGAACAAAAAGCTTTCTTTATAGTTTAATGACGCCAGAAGGAGAATTACTCTACCAGTCAAAGCCTTTCGAATATGACGATTTTCAAAACCTGCTCAATGAAATGAAGACTAAAATTGCCAATAATAACAAATTGATAGCGATCATGTCATTTTCTGATCTGCAAATTCAAGATCTAATATTAGAAGCGCTTAAGGGCACAACTGAATTCTTTTTCATAAAAATCTTGCAAAGAGATGAATTGAGATTATTTTCTACATTTAAACCCCTGCTTGCTTCTCCCAGCAGCAGGCGAAGAACTGTTGTCGCTTATCCGCTTGAATCTTACGAAAATGCTCCCCAAGGGGTCATAATGCAGACAGCATCGGATGAATACTACATTCTAACAACCGGATCAACGAAAGTCGGGACATACTATAGAGGTTGCCCAACCCCTATCAGGGTTAAGATATTGGCGACTAAAGGAATATTTGATGTAAACAAAATTATGCATAGTGTACTTTCAATGTCGCTAGAAGCTGGAACTAGTGGAAACGGGACGAGATTACCTGCCTCACTATATTATCTGAAGAAATATGCTAAGTACGTAAATGAATATGGTCTTCCCTCTAACCAAGACGTTCACCAAAGGATATTTTATGTCTAATCCTGATATCCCTCCGATAATTACGTGGATTACACATCTGCAGGAGCTTTCGATACCATTCCAAAAGCATGGTTCGTTTCTTCCAGAACAAAGAGAATTGTTAGATAGAGTATACAAAAAAATGGAGCACTCAGATAAAAAAGTTTGGATATTTGATGCCCCTCCAGCTTCAGGCAAAACTCACGTCATTTGTTTGCTATCCAGAGCATTTCGGGAATCAGGGCAAACGATCGCAATAGTAGTTCCAAGCAATTACCTTCAGGAGGATTTTAGAAATGCGTGCTCAGACATTTGCGGAGGATTACCTAACATTGATATTATGAATTTGCACGAATATCTCAAAACGGATAAACAATATGATTATGTAATAGTTGACGAAGCGCATAACCTCAAATCATTTTGGGAATTTGAGGGGCAAGCAGTCAAAAATTTTAACTTTTCATTAAGCGACAAATTTTACCTGAATTTTTTAGCGCGATATCTTCCATCAGAGCGAAATTTCGTAGCGCGGCAGATATCTTTTGCGTCTGCAAAAGACATGTTGGATGGCTTGAAACGTGAACCTGGATTCAAAGCTAAATTGCAAAAAGTTCTAGATAACCCTACTTCATGGCGTTGCTTTGTCTATATCTGGAAAGAAATCAATGTATGTACTCTAAAATTCGTGCAACTTGATGACCTCCGCACTTTTAAACTGCCTAATAAACATCTTTTGCTTTTTTCAGCTACTCAACTTTCTGATGGAGAACTCAACTTCTATTGTGGTATCTCATGCGACATTATCGACAGAGCGGAGCCTGTAAAATCCTCTGCTGAATGGAGAAACAATCAACGTTTGTGTATTTCAGTGAAAGATAGCCTTTCTGATGCAGATAAATTGGTTTTATTGAAAACACTAATTAAAGAATCAAACTCACGCACGCTCGTTCTTTTTAATAACTTCGCTAAATGCGCAAAGGCTTTCAAAGAGATCAATAAGAATTCAAATAGTGTTTTCTTGCTTCCTAATCGTGCGCCCGAGAAACCTGAAGCATACAAAGCATTTTTAAATCTGCCTAATGGCGTGCTTTTTACATCATCAACAGTATTTTGGGAAGGCGTAACCATAAAGGAACTCAAGCTGCTCATAGTAATAGATCCTCCTTTTCCTAGACCCAGATTTATAGAATTGCTAAAAGGAAGACCATCCAACGGCAAAGTTGACATGGCAAGAAGACTCGAACAGGGACTTGGTCGTGTCGGAAGAAAAAAGGGCGACAGCGGAATAGCTATTCTTTGCTTTGATTTGAACAGAGTTGGAGGGAGTACATTCCGAAACATGTTTCCCAACTTGAAGCTGTTTGCTTTGTCAAGCTATGAATCGGTACTTATAGTTCATAAGTTCTTCATTGACAAAAGCATATCCGTTCAGTCGGCAATTCGTGATCTAATTAATAATTGAGCAAAATGCAATTCATTTTTTAGGAATGCTAATAATTGAAAGTTGAAAGTTTTTGATAAATCTACAGATTTATCAAAAACCTGTTTTGTCCATGCACGCCGCCTTCAAGAACAATTAGCTCGGGAAAATTCTAAAATCTTGTCTAAAACCAACGTAACTAAACTCTTCACATGCAGAAAGAGCACTGTTTCATGTTGAAAGTGCGGGCATTAATTCTATGTTGAACTATGTTGAATCATATTTGGAGCCGAGGGGTGTGCATAATTTTAAATCTAGTTAGCGTCTTCTTGTCTTCATGGAAGCCTGTGAACTCGTCAGGCTTATCGTCAACAAAACAGTCGTTCCAAAAGAGCCTAAAAGACGCGGAAACCCAGGTTACGGGCGCCTCAGAGCCATAAGAGTTCTCGTCTACGCCAGACTCAAAGGACTACAAAATGATACACGCATAATCTGGCACCTCAAAAAACACCCATCAGACGCT
>JBEKBM010000010.1:0-89266 GCA_050015395.1 Bathyarchaeia archaeon | reverse complement strand
TTAAACAGGGTAGAAAAAGCACGGTCCATAACCTTACTCGCAAGATGAGCAGAAACTAAACACAAAAATGCTAAATTAGCAACGCACTGGCGCGCGCTTAGAGCAAGACTGATGTTAACACCACATCTGAGGCACCCTGATAAATCAGCTTTCACAAAGGACCCAGTGTCACAGGAAAAAACCTTATGCCCCTTTTCAAAAGTTCCCTGTCGCATTCTCTTAAATGCGCGTCTGTCCTTTCCTCAAGCGACTTTCTTCCAGGAGGCAAGCTTAAAGGCGCATCAATGGCGACAACTCTAGGGTTGCTTTCCCTGATTTTCTTGAGGGTTTCCTCGTCTGTATAAACCAAGGAAGTCTCTGCCTTCATGTCTGCAAGTATGCAGAAACCCGTAGGTCTGCTTTCAACGCCTGCCAAATCTAAACCAACAATCGTCATGTATCTTCAATGTAAGCTTCATCAGTCTAAGCTAATAATTCTTCCACACAATTCCCTTTCTCAACCAAGCACTCCACGTAGAAGCACCTATTAGCCTACGCCAAATGGAGCTTCTTAACGCCCGCTTTTTTAATAAAAACGATTGGTTTTCCCATTTTTTAACTGTAAAAAAGCCTTTTTTTAATCATTCTACGTATATTAACCGCAAGTGTTTTATGCTGATTCATATGATAACATTGAACCATAGGGATAATTATGGCAAAATGCCCAACTTGTGGAAAAGAAGTAAAAACCGCAAAGAAAACTTGGAAGATGGCTGGCAAACCGGATAAGAAAGGAAAAAGAACTCAACTTACCATAGGGCTTTACGAGTGCTGCGATAAGACTTTCCGCGAAGTCTTAGACAAGAAAAAAATCTAAACGCGTACTTCCAATTTTCCTTTTTCTATTTTTCTTTATTTACTTGCTTATTTGTGACTGCTAACCCGCTACAACAAACGTTTAATTGCTCGAATACCAGCCAATCCATAGGAGTAAGGAAGAAACGGCTTTTTACAAGAAACGAGACCACATTCAAATCATCGCGGAAATACTTTGTTCATGCAAAAGTCCTCAAACTAAAAGTTACATTAGGCGTCAAACAAGTATTTCTTACGTTACGCTTCAAAATTGCATTATGCAACTGCTTCTGAGCCAGTGGCTAATGCTTGTGGAAGAGAGTTGTGGTCAAAAAAAATTTATGATAACGGGAAAAGGATTAGTTTTTCTGGAAAAGTACTTGGAGCTTCAAAATATCACGGGAACAAAAAATAAGCAAAAGTCAATGACGGTTGCTCCCGAAATTCAAAGAGTGTTGAAGCAATCGATATAAAGAAACATTTAGTGATGCATATCCAATGGGTTTGCTAATTAATTATTGTGCAAACTGTATCTCGCCCATCTAAGACAGACTCAACCCGGTCAGGATAAAGCCCATTAACAACAAAACATTCAATCTGCAACTGTAAAAGCAATTTAGGCAAAAACTTGTCAACACTTGTCCGCTTATTCATCTTTAAAAGGTCATTAGCGGATAACTTGCTGATCAATTTAGCGTCTGAAAACTTTTTCGGGTCACATGTGTAAACCCCGTTGACATCAGTCACCAAGACAACTCTGCTTGCGTGCAATTGACCTGCAATGTAAACAGCGATGGAGTCAGAAGTTACATCCCACGAGTTCTTCAGCGGGTCCTCGCTGAACAGAAAATTTGAAGGCAAAAAAACAGGCAACTTACCCAGATCCAAAATTCTTTGCGCATTTTCAAGCTGATTTATTACACAAGAATGTGGCAATAAATCAGACAGCAGGAAACCGTATTGATCCATTCCCAAAATCGCCATCCGATGAGACACTGCAGGTGACAAGTTAAACCGCTTATCTAAATTCCTCACTGCGTCAGCGAATTCGCCTCCTCCCGGCACTACTATTAGCTTATGCTTCTTGGAGACTTCGCTTAACTTTGCGCATAGGGTTCTTAGTTTTTCAGGGTGTAACGCTAAGCTGCCTCCTACTTTGACTATTGCCATGTCCATTTGACGATTTCTCCTTCAAGTTTAATGGCAGTCATCAGGGCAACACCGAATGCAGGAGTAGCCACCACAGCATCAGTTTGCATTAAAGTTTCCAAATCAACTATGGCTTTGACGCCGATTTTTTCAGCGGCTTTCCTTGCGATGAAATCTTTGCCAAGCCCCGTAACCACCACCGGAACCTCGTTTGACGCCAATGTTTTTGTGTAAGAGTAGACTTTGTTTAAGCCTTCGGCAACCTGTAGAACTTGTTTATCATAAATGTACTTAGCCATGTTGATGATCTCTTGCTGAGTCAACATTTCCGTGTCAGCGCAGACTACTCTTGCTAACCTCGCGAAAGTTTCAGGCAAACTTTTTCCTCGACCATCAGCAGTTTCACAAGTATACTCCTTCGAGGTGATGTTGCCTAAGGCTAAGTGTACATCGCCAGATAACGCGAACAGTTCTGAAGCGACCCCTGCAACCCCATTCTTAACAGGAACAGAATGAACAATTGCAGCAACATTCGTCCTTAAGCTTCCAGTGTAAACAAGCTCTCCACAAATGAGCTTATCCAAATCCGTTTTACCTTTCGCTGCAACTTGCCCGTTGACTATGGGAATTATGCTTGCACTTGTACTTCCAACGTCAACCACCACGCAATCTTTAACCCGTTGAGCTACTAACCAGCCTGTTGCAGCCCAATTAGCCGCGGCAACCCCAAGCGGTTCCTCTTCAGCTATGCTAAGTGGCTCTAATTTTGCGTCGGTGTTCAAAACGTAAATTGGCACATTAGGGAAAGCTTTCTTAACGCATGCTAAAATATGGTGGACGCCTTCTCGCTTGGTTGTGTAAGCATCGGATAATTCAGCGGTCATTGTTACGCCTAAACCGTCAAGCCTGTTGACGCCTAACCGTTCCTTAAGCATTAGAAGGACGCTGGTGAGTTTTTCTGGTTCTCTCCATACTGGGAAGTACTCCACTGCCACTTTGATATCTTGCAGCTTGCCTTTTTGTGTGTTTATGAAGGCGGCTTTAGTGTTGGCGCCTCCGATATCGTAGCCTAACACGTTTACCAAATTATTTTCCTCTGCTAATAATGTTGAGTAAGCGCTTTTTAGCTTCTTCGAACCGTAAACGTGCAATGTCCAAAGATTCACCTTGACCAGCGACCAGCGAGCAAGCTTTTTCATTATCATCCAGTGGGAAAGGCGGCGAAACAACCTCCATTATTTGAGCCGCTTTTTCAAAGACACTAACTGTCGGCTTGGGAGTCTCCACTTTCGAGAAGTAAACAAAACCGTTAATTTCCTGTTTAGTTGAAAGCTTACCTTTCAAAACAGCGTTAACTAAAGCCTCGGCAACGTTAAAACTGGCAACCCTGCATAAGCCAACATAAGAAGTTGTTAACCGTGGATTAACATCTACTACAAACGGCTTATCCTCTACCAAAACCAAGTCAACACCCACATAACCCCTCAAACCAGGAAAAGACTCGACAACGTTCTCTGCCACCCTGAATGCTTCTTGCTTAAGCGGATGATCAAAGGGAACAGTGCCACCTTCATAGCTTGAAACAGCCTCTGGCACGGCAACCTTGACGTTTTGCTTATTCAAGCTAATTGCCAACGCTTTGCCGCCTGTGCAAAGAACGCTGACGCTTGCAGCTTCGCCATCAATAAACTCTTGAACTATAAAATGCATCCCTGCCGACTCAGCCTTTATTCTTGCAACTGCTTTCTCAACTTGGGCGTCTTCTTTAACGATGCTTAAGCCGAAGCAGCTGACACCATCCATAGGCTTGAACACTACAGGATAACTAAACTTGCTTCTGATGATCTGCTTAACTTCCGCTAAACCCCCATCAACATTAAGCACCCCCGTGTTAGGCGTCGATAACCCATTTTTTTTCAACGTCTCATATAGAACAGTTTTATCCGCAACCTTTTGGATAGCACTGGCATCACAATTAAGCGAAACCTTGCCTATGTGCTCCACAAGTTCTACGATTGACTGCAGCGTTTGCCCTGTTTCAGGTGCAATAACGTAGACAGCATCGTTAATTTTAGCAGCATTAACGAGGAATTTTTCGGCTTCCTGGGGGTAAAAAATGGGTATTGTGTAGTCGGCGACTATGGGCGGATTCAGTTTTGAAAGTCTAGTATCAAGTAAAACGGTTACCTCATGGTCTGCAGATTTAAAATCAGAAACAATTGAGCGCAGCATTGCAAAGCCTTCAGATAAAACGCTTGGTGAAATAGGCTGCCCTGCGCATCCACCGCCTGAAACGTACTCGTAAACTAAAAGCCTCAAAGCAAAGCTCCTTCAGAGTCGATGAAAACCCAAAGTAGCCTTAAAGCTTTTCGATTTGTCTGCTGTCTCGAATGACTGAGAGTTCCTTTCAGGTCATTGCTTTGTTGCTTTTTCTATGAAAAACTTATTTTTCATGGCACTTCTATGAACGCTTGCGTTATAAGATTTTTGGTTTGGAGTTCAGTTCAGGTTCAAACCTAAGATGGCTAATAGGGAAAATGCGACTGCTAATTTTCTATTCATGGAAATCATACCTAATGGACTGGTAAAATCAGAGCATTTAGGGTTTGCTGAGGCTCTGGAACACTACTAGGAGAAAAAAGAATGAAATGTCTAAGGTTTCATTCAATTTTGTGAATTTGACCAGAGCCTTCTCAGCCCATATTTTTTCTCCATTTGCTTTTTAAGACTAAAAAAGGGGGAAGTGATGTTTTTGTTTAGCGTTTTTTATGGTCGCTTCCTAAGCATAGAGAGTACTACTACGGCGAGGACTGCGATGATTAGAACGAATAGGCCGGCGATTGCGGGGACAAAGTACAGGTTAGCGACAGATGTCGGAGTAGCTGTGGGTGCGGCAGTTGCGCCTGGTGCAGCGCTAGCATAGATGTGTGTTTCAGCGGAAGATCCGTAGTATGCTTGTGAACCTGCAAACGTGGCGGTTATAGTGTAATTGCCTGGGATGTTAGGCGTCCAATTGTAGGCAAATGTGCCGCTAGCGTCACTTGTAGTGGTGCCGATTACTCTACTGTTGCCGTTAGCGTCAACAACACTTAGGGTGACTGGAACACCAGTCACGTTTGTTGGCATTGACTGCTGTTGGTAAACGGCTTCCATGAACTGGCTCATGCTAGCATCTGAAACGCATGGTAGACCGTTGGGGAAGTTTGCTGCTACTGCTTGTTGTTGCGCACCTGGAGAGATGTCGGTTACTGTTCCAGTTATCGTTATTGGCGTGGCAGTTGTTACTCCGATGTCAGGTGCTGTGACGGTGGTTTTGCTAGGTCCCATGCCAAATGCATATATCTGATTATCGTAGCAGTTATCCGATACTAGGACGCCGTCCGCGATGGCGCGACTATTTCCTTGGGTACCGCCAAACAGTAATGTGCTCCATAGTTCCTGTCCGCTGGTAGCATTTATGCAGTATAGCTGGGCCCCTTGATAGAAGGGCGTTGTATAGTCGTGACTTGACGCCATGTAAATCATCCCGTCAGCAAGATCGGGCATTGGAGAGAACCATAAAGGATAACTACTGTAGGGAGTATTATATCCGGAGCTTCCGGCAGACCAACTCCACTCTACTGCTCCCGTTGTGATATTATAACAATAGATTTGTCCACCTATGTTCCATGTGTAAAGACTTCCGTCCATGATTTCACCACTAATCGGTGACGAGAAGTAAGACCAAGGACTGCTCTCAGGGGTGGTTGGTCCCCATAGTTGTGTTCCGGTTGTAAGGCTGTATCCAGTGAATGTCGCTGCCTGTTGGTTGTATAGCGCGAAGATTCCATCCCCAGCTACAATATCTACGTTGGTCCATACTGGCAGTGTTACGTTTGTCGGACCCCATAGTAGTTGGCCAGTAGTTGTGCTGTAACCTGCAAAGATTTCCCAACCTGATTGGGCACCGCCTTCAGCTGTAGGCGCTGATTGAGTCAGAAGTGCTACGCCATTAGAAACTTCGGAAAGGCTTAGACTGATGGGTACACCTGACATGTTAGTGGCTATCGGTACGCTCCATTGATTTCCTCCGCTCCAAGGAATCGCAGCTCCTTGAGGAGGTCGCCAAACTTCTCCAGAACTGTAAACCACATAGAAATAGAGGTTCGTTGATGCCGTTGCAATGCATAGACTTGCGTTCCACATAGTCATCATACCTCCTGCGACTGTGTAGCTTAGAGTTTCTCCGTTTGGACCATCTACGAGTATACCGGGATTGGGGTTAGTAATGTTCAGTATCCAAGCACCTGTCATAGCGTCATACATCGACCACACATTAGGGAGTGGATTCTGGATATTTGTAACGAATCCTAAGCCTAATCCCCCCTCCGGCCCCGTAAATAGATAAGCGTGTGCACCGTACTGATCTCCTGTCTGGAACTTGTACACCATGCCACATTTTAGCGGTTGGGGAGTATTCTCTGTCCATAACGTTTGCCCAGTTGCGAGACTAACAGCGGTTAAAGGTCCAAAGTCATTTGCAGCCCCTGGAAATTGTGTGTAATAAAGTATTCCGTCGATTATTACTGGCTGGAATTTGGGTTCGTATGCTGTTCCTGTTGCATAGATGTTTGTAGTATCGGTGGTGTATTCTCCGCCGATTAAACCTCCAAGAGCTAAAGGCTTAGTCCACAATACATGAGCACTGCCAGGCGCCGTTGTGTAAGGATTGTAGTTTGAATTAGCATCATACGTTCCAGTGTTCGCGAAAGCTCCCCCTCCAAGACCCAACCAGTTCCCATCAATCACGGCCCAATTTTGGTTCTCTGCATTTACCGGATTTGTCCAGTAACTTGTTGGAAGCGGAGTGGATGGATAAGATGTGGCTATTGGTTGCTGTTGTACGTTTAGTACTACTGTATTACTGGTGCTAGCGGTATAAGTATCATTTAAAAAAGCAAGACCGGCTTCGATTAGGGGACCCGGGGTATATGGGTAGGGATTCTCATTAGTTACTGTTTGTGTTGGAAAGTTACCTACTAGCGTGTAGTTGCCAACTTGGTTAGGCACAAAAGTTGTATATGTGCCTCCAGTAGCATCGGAAGTTAAGGGTCCAAGTGTCAGATTTTGTCCGTTAGGCTCCGTTACCGTCACTATCATATTGTGCCAATCCATCCCATAATTACCAAACGCTGTTGGAGGCACCTTATCAATCCAGAAGTTGATGTCGACTTTCTGGTTGACTCCTACGGGATTGGGGCTAGCAGCAAGAAAGGCATAGGTTGGAATCGTCCACAGCGGTGTGTGCGCGTTAGCATTCGGTAATAGCATCGTTGAAGCTGTCATTGAAAATACCAATAATAAGGCAATAAGAATAGCCATAGTTTTACTTTTTATTTTTTGCATTTTTCTTTTCCTTCTAATTTTTAATGAACAAGCATCGTTTGCTTAGGATAGTTTTTAAAGTGTAGTTGTGTAAAACATACACAACAGTAATTTATAATTATAGAAAATACAAAGTAGGTCTCAGGAAGAGAAAAATGGAGCTCCAAGATCGAAGCGCTCAAACCTTACACAAGCTAGGACTAACCCCATTGCAGGCCAAGATGTACCTAACTTTGATCAACATGAAAAAAGAAAAAATACAGACTATCGCAAGAGCTATAGGCGCAGATAGATCAAACACCTACCAAGTAATCGATCAACTCCAAAAAATGGGCTTAGTTGAAAGATTAGTAGATACTCCGAACTTCTTCCAAGCAATCCCTCTACACGAGGGAATCTCAACATTAATGGAACGAAAAAAAAACGAGTACAACGAACTCCGAAACGAGGCCGAACAATTGATAACTGCAAACAAGGTAAACAGCCAGACATCCGAAGAGAAAGAACACGAATTCAAGATAATGAGCAAGGGAAAAACCAGCCAAACGAAAGATATAATCAAACATTGCCAAATTGCTCAAACGAATTTAGACATGCTACTTAGCATAAAAGACTTTCATTACGGCATAAATGCATTATCAAAATATTATTTTGAATGCGTCAAGCGAGGAGTAAAATGCCGAACGATTATCCAAGAGCCAAGTTTTGCCTCAATCAAAAAGAATGTTAAACGCTTTGCAAAAGTACCAGGCTTCCAAATAAAGTACGTTCTCAGTTCGCCCAAGGTAGTATTTGTGATCGTTGACAAAAAGGACCTTCATACCAATCTATTTCCAAATCGAACCCCCGTAGAAACAACGGAACTAATTCTTGACCATCCGGGAATTATAGAAGTGTTTCAAAACTACTTCGAAACGGTATGGAAGCAGGCGCAAGAATTAAAATAGACAAAATGCCGCTTGTCTCAAGGCGAGATCAAAAAAACATTTTTTGAGCGCACGCGCTTTTGTTAAGTATTTCATGCGTCTCGTAAAGGGCAGATCATCTTCAGTTCTCATTTTGGCCTAACCTTCAAATCCAATAAAAGGTTACTTTAAACTAATAAAATATCGCAAAGATCAAAACCCAAATCATTCTAGCTATCTTTGTCATACTTAATTGCATCTTCCAGAAAAGCTATAGCACATCGTTTCTTAACGTGAGGCATCACAACAATTCTGATGCAGTCATATCGTGGAACATAAGAGACAAACCAGCCGCTTTCCCAAAGCTTTTCTGCCAAATGCTTGGTGCCCTTGTTGCTGCGGAAAGCCACTATGTTCAGCGTTGGCTCCACAACAAGTTTAAAACCCGCATCACTCAGCCCATCAGCGAAAAGCTGGGTTGTTTTCATGCAGTTGCTCACCACTTTTTTGAACCCGTCCATACCGAGCGATCTGAAAACTGCCCATGCCGAAGCAGCGGCGGCGCCTGTTCTTGTCCCAACAAACGTGTACTGATACGGGTCGGTTAAGTAAGGCGTTTCAGTTTTGATAAAATCCAGGGCTTTGCTGTCTCTAAAAATGATTCCTCCAGAGGGGATTGCCGCCAAACCCATCTTGTGCGGGTCAACCGTCATAGATTTCACAGCGTCTAAAGTGAAATCAAATTTGTACTTAGCATTTTTGAGAAACGGGATGACTAAACCGCCGAAGGCTGCATCAACATGCAACCAAACATTATGCTCTAAAGCAATATGAGATAGCTCCTCGATGGGGTCGACAGCGCCCAGTTCAGCTGTTCCAGCCGTGCCAACTATGGTGACTGTGTTCTTGCTGACGCATTTTTCAACTGACGAAGAATCAACTCTAAAAGAGCTATCTAAACCTGCATAGACAGGCTTCATATTCAACAGGTTGCAAATTTTAGTGAAAGAGAAATGAGCGGACTCTGGCAAAACCACTTCGGGTTGACTGACTTGCGTCATGTTTCTTGCGGCTAAGAGCGCCATTAAATTTGCTTCTGTTCCACCCGAGACAAGATGGCCAACGCAGTTTTCACCGTGAAGAAGCGTTGCCAGTTGGTTTATGACTTCTTTTTCAAGTTGGAGGCTTCCAGGAAAGAGCCCTGAGTCACCCAGATTGGAGCTTAAAAAAAGTTGATAAGCCTTTTCTGCTATAGGATGGGGTTTTGTGCACATTGAACACAAAATTTTCCCGTCATCATACCGCTGGTCTTGTTCACGGATTCTTTTGAGTTCAGCCAGCACTGTTTTTTTGCTTACCCCCTTAGCATGCAATAGTTAAGCCCTCTTTGTGTTGGCTTGCTTTTCCGCTTGCTTAACAGTTTCGACTAGCTCATGTACCAGTTTTCTGGTGATTTGACCATTGTCTCTGTCGTTGTTTGTGCAGGCTGCACCGCGTAAACCTGCCACATCAGCACCTAAACCATAAACCACAGGTAAATCCTGCTTTCTCAGCGAACCTGCCAACGCCGCCTCCAAGCCCAGTTTATGCGCTTCGTCTACGAATTTTTCAAGTTGCTTGACGGCTAAGAAATTGAATATGTTTTTGCCGTCCTTAACTGCTGTGTCAATCATTGCTAAGTCTACTTGAGCCAAAGAAGCTATTTCGGGAATGAGCATTGGGTCTAATGTGCTTATTCTTTCTGCATCAGCGTAGCCAGTGGCAACCACTTTGATTTTAGGGTTGCATTCTTTGGCTGCTTTGTTGACGTTCTGCAATAAAAAGACGGCTTCTCTGGGGGTTTTGAATCCGTAAAGCCCCACTTTAATATAATCAACACCAAGCGATGCTGCTCCCAACGCAGCCAATGATATGGATCCTGGAAGGTTCGGAACATCCCCCAATGCGCAGCTCACTTGGATCTTTCTCGGCGCAATTTCCCTTATTCGCTTAATAACCCATGGAAAATTCGCGCCTAATGCGCCCTCTTGAGGGTTCTTGACATCTATTATGTCGGCGCCTCCAGCGATGGCTTCAGAGGCTTCTTTTTCATTCATGGGGCTTATGAGTAGCTTCAATTAGCATCCTTATTGATGCGGATTGATGGTGCCTTTAAAGTTTTGCTGTAGCGATGGTTAGGTTTTTCTATTTGTGGAGAGTCAATTCACGGGTAAGGTGAGAGCTTGAAGGTTATACCTGTAATTGACATTTTAAACGGCATAGTGGTCCATGCTGTCCGAGGAAAAAGGCAAGAGTATCAACCGCTCCAAAGCATCCTGTGCAAGTCGGTTGAACCATTGGAAGTGGCTAAAGCATTTAAAACGCTTGGATTTGGTGGACTGTACATTGCTGATTTAGACGCAATTACCAGTGGCCCCGTGAATTTTCAGGTTTTCAAACGTATCGCCAAGGAAACTAGGCTTAAGTTGATGGTTGATGCTGGAGTATCTGACCTCGGAACAGCGGAGAAATTGCTGGATTGCGGAGTTTCCAAAGTTGTTATTGGAACCGAAACGCTGCAAAGTAAAAGTTTTGTGGGTGAAGCGGTGAGGCTTTTTAGAAGCGAGCGCGTCATTGTTAGCTTGGACTTGAAGGGCGACATAGTCCTTGTAAAATTGGGGTTTGCTGGCTGCAAGAGTCCCGTGTGTCTTCTACGTGAGTTTAAGGAAATGGGTGTTTCAGGGGTTATTGTTTTGGATTTGGCGCGTGTTGGTAGCGGTGAAGGAGTTAACGTTGATTTTTTGAAGGAAGCGCTTGAGGCAGTGCCTATGGATATTTATGTTGGTGGAGGAGTGAGAAACATTAAGGATTTGGTCGAGTTGAAGAATTTAGGTGTGTCAGGGGTATTGGTGGCTACTGCTTTGCATTCGGGCAAAATTTCTATTGAAGAGTTAAAGCAAACCAACTTGCTTTAGCCGCCACCTTGTATTTTAATCTGTTTTTGCCAAGCATACGAGACCGCCAAGCTGTGTGAGGCGTATGCCCGCGGTTGATTCAGCGTTTATTATTCTTGTTTTAACGCTTCTGTTTTTGGCAATCTGCAATAGCCTGTGAACTCTGTTCTTTCGGCGGCTGTTTGAAAGATAATTATCCGTGAGTAGTAAGTATTCAGGTTTTGGTTTTCCTGCTGCTTGTTTGCCAAGGATGAGGTTTTCTGCTTCTTCCAGCGAAAAAAGCACAAGATTGTCCGCTGTGTTGAGGCGTTTCTCCAAGATTTCAAGCAGATTTTCGGTTTCCTCAGAAGCTGTTTCTTGAATTAACTGTTTGAACACGGCTGTTTTTGTTAAGGCCACTACTTGCGGTGGCGTGCTCGCTGAGCCTGTTATCAGCGAGAATGTTGCTTTGTTTTCTCCTTGAAGAAGCCACGAATGATGCGCTTTGATGTGGTTTTGGAATTCTTGTGCGTAACTGGTTTTTGCTGGAGAGGCTACTATTATGCTTCTTACACCTTCTTTCAACGTTGGCCTTAACGCGTTTACGATGGATTCATGAAAGTTGTATACTGCTTTAGGGTCGCTTCTGCCACCGTTTAAGGGTATGGTTTGTTGGTGTTTAGCAACTTGACTGAAAACTTGCCATAAAGCAGCATGATCATTCTCTATTCCCGCTAAAATCGCAACAATATACCCACGTCTATAAACTTTCGGCGTCATTGTTCTTTCCTTTATTCCATTTGAGGTTTGAGTTATTTAGGCTTACTTTACATTACAGTTTCTAGATAAGTAAGTTAAAAAACGGCATGTTTATGAACAGCGTAAAACCGATTTAACTACGAGAAAAATGATTCAAGTTGAAAACAAACAAGATCTAAACAGCCAATTAAAAACTAATGAAAAAGTTCTTGCGTTATTTTACGCTTCATGGTGCCCTTACTGTATGAGTTTTGTCCCGGTTTTTGATAAAAAAGTGGTTAACTTCACCGTTGGAAGCGTCATCCACGTTCTCTTAGACGATTATGACAATCCATTATGGGATGACTATTCTATAGACGCAGTCCCAACCGTCATATTTTTTGATAAAGGCAAAGTTTATGGACGACTTGACGGAAAATTCGGCGTGGGCTTAAATGAAAAACAACTCAAGGTTTGGCTGGAAGAGTTTAAGGTCCCATTGCCCTCTTTTTTTTAGTTTGCGCTCTTGCTGATTAATAAAGCAGGATATTTTAGTTTGCGCTTTATTTTCAAATCAATTTACTGCAAATTACAACATGATACCAGAATTTCCTTTAATAAAAACAATGCTTATATCGGATTATCTTGTTAGTAATGAAGAAATAATTGTGAAGGGTTCTAATTTATGGAATTTTGTCCAGAATGCGGTTGCCGGCTTGAACCTAAAAAAACTGGTGGCTCCATAGTGCTCGCGTGCTCAAAATGCAGCTATGTTAAGCAGGCTGCGAGCAATAGGGCTCAGGCTAAGGTGGTTAAGGTTATTCAACCTACATCCCAGCCATTTTTGACTGTTATAAGCGAAGAAGAACAAAAAATCAAGACAATGCCAACGATTCACATGAAATGCGAGAAATGCGATAACAACATGGTTTATGTTTGGCAAGTGCAGACTCGAGGCGGCGATGAAGCATCAACCCAATTCATGCGCTGCACAAAATGCGGTCACACCTTCAGAGAATACAGTTAAGTTAGCTTGTTTTTAGAAAGTTATTAAAGCAGTAATTCGCATAAAGTACCGTCGGAGAATATCAAATGCCCAAAAAAGAAAAACCATTAACTAAAAAAGAAAGAGACGCGAAAAGAAAGGCACGTAAAGAAAAGGAAAGCAAAACACAGAAATAGAAGTTTTAGCCAACAAGCTTCTGCTTCACCATTTATTGTTTTTATAGCCTATTTTATCTTTGCTTGTTGGAATATTTTTAGAGCATGATTAATGAAAACAGAAAAAAATTGACTGTAGAAAGTTTGTATCGTTATTCTGGGACCTGCATTAGGACTTTCTCTTTAGCGCTTTTGATGTTTTTCAACCAAGGCTTTTGAAACAACTGGAAAAAGCAGTTTAAGGCGAATTAATTATTCTTGTGTTGTATTCCTGCAGATAAGCTAGGTGATCGGCGTCATAGGGGTAACTTTCGTTTGATGGGTATGGAAAACTGGTCATTGCTTGGAATGGAAGCGGATTAACCGTGAATGGGACGTAGGGCAAGCCTTCGCCTTTGAACCAGCAGCTGGCGACGATAAAGTAGTCTCTTACCCAACCTTTTGGAACAGGCGGCAGGTTTGCAGAAAATTGTATTGAAACCACGTCTCCTTCTCGTCCGATGACGAACTTGTCGTCGGCGGACTGCAGCAGCGCTGTAACGTCGCCGTACTTTGTGAATGCTCCGCTGGAGTTTGAGTTTACGCCGAATGCTTGCTCCAAATTAGCGGATGAGGGCGTTATGGTGTGAACAATTATGTTCTGCTGGAGTGTCGTGCTGATGCCTATGTAATCGAACTGAATGTCTTGGTAGTAGTTAATTTTTAATTCGTAATTGTTAGTTGGAAAGAGGCCTGTTAAGTTGACGACAAATTCACTGTCCGTTACATGAGGTATCGGAAACTCTCGGTCGTCAGGGACATTAACCCAGCTTCCGTTTGGCGCCATTACTTGCATGTAGGGCGGCGGGGAAGGCGTTACTCCTGGTTGGTTGGCGTAGTTTAGGAAGTTTTCGCCTCCAGCTTGGGTGGTTGGCCAAGTAATTTTGGCTGCAACTACTAGGTTGATCTCTTGTGCGCCGGTTAGGTTGCCTATATTAAGCGTTAGGCTTTGCCATGCCCATGTGGTTCCAGTTGTGAAGTTTCCGTCCAGCTTGGAGATTAATGGCAGAACATTTTGTCCTGTTCCATTTACCGCGGAGACTGGTGTAGCTAAGTTGTCGCTTACCGTGTAAATTGTTCCTTGACCTGTAAGATTGTATATGAATGTGCTCGCGGTAGAAAACACATTCACGTCTGCGGGTTGATCTACGGCAATCATTTTGACTGAGTCGAGATAGAAGATTTCGTCGGACAGCTCAGCGATTTTAAAGTTGTAAAATCCGTTGAGTGGCTGCAGTTGAGTTGAATCCAGTTTCATGTAGTCATATGGGTAGTTGTAAGAGAAAACCATTGAGCCATCAGGTTGAAAATACTCCAAGTAGCCTAGCCAGCCTGTGCCGTCATTGACTTCTCCAACGTAACTATAGCCCGTTCCGTTCCAGACTTCCAAGGAGGGACATGAACCTTGCCTAATATAATTTGTCACCGCGTAAGTCTCACCCTGCACGTTAAATGTTTGAGTAAGGCTAGTACTTCCGCTGTTCCAGCTCGAAAAGTCGTATGAAACAAGACCCCAACCGCCAACTTCAATTTGGGCTACAGACGGAACAGCAATTGTATGTGGTCCAGCAGCTACCAGTCCAGAGAACGGGGAAACTTCAGACACGCCGTCCAAAGTGAAGGGAAACCCATTGGCGCTGGAAATATAGTGCAACGTGTATTCGCCTGTTGGAACGATGCTAAATTGATTGCTTTGCCCTCCGGCAGTTAACTGGTAAGTTCCAATACTGCTCTCATTAAATGTCGCCGTTACGGTTTCGGAAGCTCCTCCTGCCAGTTGCACCTCAACAGTTTGGTTAACTACACCGTTCACTGAGAAAGGTAGCAAATAACTGATGTTTTCGCTTCCTGTGTTGCTGACATCCAGGGAAGCGTTGACCAGTTGCCCAGGCCAAGCCTCAGTTGGCTCTACGTTTAAATTGGAGTATTTTAATGCAGCTGGCGCAGTGGAAGGCATGGGCGAAGGAGAAGGCGAGGGCGAAGGCGAGGGCGAAGGAGTCGGCTGCGGCGACATAAGCTGACTTTGATAGAAATAGTTAACCGCTACCAGTGCGCCAAATATTACTACAATGAGAAGAATGATTGCTTGAAGCTTACTAACCGCTGAGCGTGAAAACGTTAATTTATTCATTAGGTTTAACATTAATAATAATTGCTGCTTTTAAAATTTCTTTTTTTCCAGAAAGCTGATAACTCCTCGAGAGGGATACCTGCATTTTTTGCCGAGGAATCTTCATCAATAGTGTGCCTGCCCTGCCGGTACCTCATTTTCGACTAAGAAATTCGCGAGCAAAAATGAGTTGTCCTCCCCTTCTCTTTTTAGACTGGTTTCACTAGCTAAATAGACCTGCCCTGCCCCTCCATGTCTTTTTGTTAACTTATTTTTCGAGCTAAAAGAGTACCCCTTTTACTTATCGCTGAAGACGGGTAATTGAATTATGAATTAGTGTTGCATTCGGCTAATCGGGGGCTACCCTTGTTTTCAGGCAGGTGGACTCATCGGCATACGCAGATATTTACGTTAGCTACCGATTTTAACAAGACTGCGAAAGTATTAATGGCGCCAATGAAGATAATTGCACGTTTGGATGAGGGTTTCAGCTTACTGCTGTTTCCCAAAAGATGACTTGAAATTAAAATGCGTTCTGAGGCGCTTCGTGTCTTTGGCATTTAGGTCTTCTATTGCCGTGGTTTCAACAGGACCGAAATATACGTTTGTAGTCTACTACCTACCGGGGGGTCAAATGTCAATACATTTTGTTGATACACTTTGTCGATACACCTAAAGTTGGTACACGTGGGCAAGTGGTTATTCCCCAAAAACTTCGCAGAAAATTTAAAATAGAAAAGGGAATAATTTTAGAGATTGAGGAAACAGGGGAAGGCTTACTTTTGAAACCTTTCAATCCGATAGCTGAGATGAAAGGGCTTGGAAAAGGCGTTTTCGGAGACCCAGTCAAATATCAAAAAAAAATCTGAGAAGAATTTTAACACAATTCAACGAAAGGTATGGCGGTTTAGCAGGAATTTATCATTTGTTTATAAGTGGCTTAGTTGCTCTTTAAGATGGCTTGTAAGAAGCGATTTTTGCAAAGCCAATAGGGAGAAGGTTGAGTTTGATACTGGATAACAAAGTCATGTTTGGAGAATCGTATAAATGCAGAATCTGTTCAGCGAAATTTAATAATCCTGAAGAGCTAAGAATCCACAGAATTGTTAACCATAAGGGCCATATGCTCATCATCAAACGTTAACATCACAGGATTATTATTCGTATTGAAAAGTGATTAACCGTTTAGCAAAACTAAGCCTCTTTTTTCCGATTTATCGTTTTGAAGTGCCTATGATGATAAACACGTCAGTCTGAAGCGGGATTTCAGTTCCTGAGATGATTTGCTTTAAATTCGACTTCTGAGGCGCATCTTTCTGTTTGCAATGAAAATGTTAATTAAGAGTCACCTAAACGATATTGCTAACAGATTATTATGACCAAGACTTCTCCAACTCTTGCCTGCTGGTTCATCCGAGACGGCGCCAAACTGGTACAGTGCAGTAAAGAGGCTTTCGATAAAGCTATCGTTGAAGGAAAAAGCGTAAAGTACCGCGGCTACGCAAACAAAAAAGCTGAGCGCATCGCGGATCAGTTGGAAGAGTCCAGAATGGCATTTCTAAGTAACACAGATTTATCCCCGAAATTCCGCGCCGCAATAACAAGTCCCAGAAATGTCGTTGAGGTTCAGGTCATATTGGTTGATGACCCTCAATTTTGGCTCAGAGAATCCAAACGTCCCAAATATAACAGGTAAAACCTAAGAGTCAAATTTCTCGGATAGTTAATCCTTTTTTTCTCGCAAGTAAGGTTATTAGGTCAAATCTTGAAAAAATATAAATGATTGTTTCTTAATTTGGTTTGGATTATTTGTTTGTTTTCCTTTTTCTGATTGTTCCTTTAAAGCTTTTCACTGTTTCTTCACAAACGCCTGGTTTCCATTTGCATATACCTTCAATTATTTCTTTAAGGTAATATTCGAGTTCTTCATTTGTTAAGTTACTAGAGCAATCAACCTTGTACACAATTTCGCCTTTGTCCCGGCTTACACTTACTTCCACCAAAACATTGTCTGCCATGAAATTTCAGCCTCTATCTCTATTAGATTCAATTTAGATTTAAGGTTTCTATCCATTTACGCAGGAAATTAGTGGTTGTATCCGAGAAGGCACCTAAGTTTCTGCAAAAGAGCTGATGCTGGTCGGTTATTCATATGAGTTATTTGGAGTCGTCATATTCGGCTGAAGTATTCTAGTGGCGCATACCAGAAAGCTGTAATTGACTTTTTGCAGTTTGGGTTTTGGCACTTATATTTCTTTTTCACAATATCGCCATAGTAACTATTTAGTATTGGCTTTACTGATGAATATGCTGTATGGAGTCTATCAGGCGGCTCAACTTCAAGGAGTTCATAACAGAAGGGGCATTCGAGTACAGCCATAATATACACCCTCAAACTGTTAATACGCTATTCTGCGGTAAAAAATTTTCGATGCTAATATTATTATCCAAATCTAAGCTGGCTTCGTAAGATATCCCTTGATAGTTACTAACGAAACTGTAGCCTAATGTGGTTTCTGCTTCGTTTACATAACAAAAAATCGTGATTTTTAGAAAACCGAAACCGTAGATGAGTTTAGCTGTGGGCTGGTGTGCTGGTTGTAACCCGCCTTTGGGCTTAGTAATTTTTTTCTACTTATTTCTTCACTCATTTTTAATCCCTGTGTTCTTTTTGTGGTATCTAGTTATAAGCTTTTACAGGGTTTTCTCTAATGGATATTTAGCGTTTGGTTAAGAAAATAACGCATTCACACATGACCCTTTCTTTCTTCGTTTGCTGGCTTGAAAAAAAGCGTTGAAACTCAGAATGGATAGGTTTTTTCATTAGGTATGGCTGGTTCTAATAAGGTTTGTAACATCGAAACCTTTTGACTTTACAAGTTCTATTAATTGGGAAAATAGCTTGTCGTCCATTTGTGGGGTTCTGCTTAGTATCCAAAGGTACTTGCGGTTTGGTGTGCCTACAACGGCGTAATCGTAGTCTTTCCCCAAATTTATGATCCAGTAGTCACCGTAAAATGGCCAGAAGAATGTTACTTTAAGTTTCGCTCCAGTGTTCTTGTCAACCACTTTTGCCTTGCCCTTTGCCCGTTTCACTTTGCCGTTCCTTTTGCATTCGTTGAGCACAGATATAGTGCCATCTTCACGTAGAGAGTAAGTTGCTGTTATATCGGAACAGCCTTCTTCAAATCTGGCGGGAAGACGTGCTATCTCATACCATTTGCCCAAGTACTTTTTTAGATCGACATGCGGCACAACTTCAAGGGTATCGTATTCCTTTTTCGACAAATGGGTCACACTTAGTATTGAAGCTAGACATCAATGTATTATTTTCGGTTGAGCGCCTAAACGTCATCTTCCCTCTTACCGAATCTTTTTTATGAGAAGTTCCTAAGAGAGTTGTTAGGGATTGTTTTGAAACGGGAAGAAGCAATATCGGTTCTGAAGGAACTTCTTGACAATTGCCGTGGTCTTGATGGCCATTATTTGGAATTATCATCACCTAACGTCTCTTCGTCAACGATGGGCGGGTATCAAATTACTATAAAAACAGCCCTCGATGAAGAAACAAAAAAATGCATACAAGAAATACTAATAAAACATCAACTTACCTACCAAGCGGGCAGCATGTGGAGAACAAAGCGGTCTATAAACAAAACAGACCCCGATACATTCATAATTTACAAACTCAAAAACAACCAACTTACTGCACTCAGAAGTTAGAGCCTCAGGATATAAGCAGGCAGGAAGTGTAGGCTGTAAACCGCATTCTTTTTGGTTTTATTTCGGCGCCACTAGGTATAGACCGTGTGATCTGCCACAAAGGTTATTTCCCGAATTTACAGTTTATAGCTTGACGCAAGATGTCTCAGAAAGTAAAAGTTGGCAAGCGTGGTCAAATAGTTCTTCCTAATAACCTCCGAGAAAGATTCAACATTAAAAGCCACACAATTCTCGAGATAAGCGCCACGAATGAGGGCTTGTTTCTAAAACCAGTTGACCCCGTAGCCGAATTAAAGGGGATTGGAAAAGGTCTTTATGGAGACCCAGTCAAGTATCAAAAAAAACTACGCGGAGAAGATAAAGGGGACATCATGCGCTTGGCTGGCATCTTAAAGGATGATAAGGAGAAACTGGAGCGATTAAAGCAGCAAATAGCTGCCGAAAGAGAGGCAAATTACGGAAGGACATTTGAGTGACTAAGCAGCCGCCAAAAAAGCCGCCATGCTTTTTGAAGAGCTACAGGATGCTGGAAGATTGATTAATGAGAACGATTTGCTTACTGCGGGTATTTCACTGGCCCACGATGAGGTTTTACTAACAAGAGACCAAAAACTCGCCAGTGTTGGTAAACACAACATAAAAATCGTCTAACCAAGCACTCTAAGTTTGGGAGGCTGGTGCGTTGGTTGTAACCCGCCTTCTCTTTGCCCTTTCAACTTACAGGACAAACGTTTTAAACATTTATGGGCTTGTAAGAAACTCTTTCTCCGATTAACAGCTAATTATCGGTAATTGATATCTACTACTTGAATTGCACATGAGCGCTCTTAATAACTAGTTGAAACCGCTTGCGAGCATTAAATGCCTGCCTTAAGCTCTTTTTTCTTGTCTGTCCTTTTCCTTTAGTTGAGTTAATGCGTATTCGATAGCGTGTGATCTGCTTGCAAACCTGAGTTTTTCCACCTGTTCATCTATATACTTTACAAGGTCTTCTCTTACCGTTACTTGAAGCCTGATTTTTGCCATGCTTTCAATCGTCTCTTTTTCAGTCAAGTTTTCACCCTCCTTGTTTATTGCGTTAATACTCAAACGTACTCACTCATACACAAGACTTAAAAAGAATCCCTGACAAACAGAGAAGCGGTGCATTTTTGTGTATAGAATACACAGCGAGAAAATAGGGAATGAACAAAAAATGAAAAATCAAAAAAGAGCAACCTTAATCATATTAGCAATTACGGTTCTTGCGACCGCTGGCTTCGTAAGTGCACAAACTTACCAGCAAGTAACAACTATAACAGGCGCCAGTGACCAAACAACCAACTACTTCAACGTACCCAGCAGCGAATGGCTTCTCAATTGGACCTACAGCAGCTCAACCCCAACATACGCAGCATTCTACATAGACGTTTACCAGCAAGGCAACAACCTGCCCGTAGACAGCATCATGGCACAATCAAACCAAAATAGCGGCGTTAATTACGAACACAACATGCAACCAGGCAGCTACTACCTCAAAATAAGCGCAGCCAACTTAGATAGCTATACAATAACCGTAGAAGCTCAACAAGCAACAGCTACACCCACGCCATCAGTTCCAGAGTTCCCCATATCCCTCATTATTGTAGCGTTGATTGCAATAGTTACCGGTGCCGTTGTAATAAAGGTTAAAACAAGTGAAAACAAATAAAAGAAGCGGTTTTTATCTCCAACGCTTTTTTTCTTTTTTGTTGCGACATTGCTCGCCTTATTATCCATTGCCTTTAATGTTAGCTATTTTTTGCCTGTGTTTTTCGCCTGACCCTGAGACTTGTTAGAAAGGTTAGTATAAGATATTCGTGATTCGTCTGAAATATTCCCAAGGGAAATTCTGCCGCCTTGAATCATTGGTTGCCTCATGCTATCCATAGAAATTCGAGATTTCTTAATTTCCACATTATCGTATGACACGTTTTCTCTCGTCATTCGTATCACCTCGTGCTTGCTTATTTGCTAAATCAGATAGTGAAATTCTTTCTAAGAAAACATTTTTTTCTTCCAATCGCATGCCTACATACCTCTTACTTTAATCCGAATAATTTTTCCATACTGTCGGTTGTTTCTTTCGCGGCATTATTGAATTTCTCAACTGTCTGTTTATTTTTCAGGCTTGAGGGTTCGTCATAAAAAATCTTGGCTGTTTTCCAAAATTTTATCAATAACCCTTTGAGTTTTTTTGATACAAAGATCTCGTAGCCTTCGCATGATTTCTTAAGGTAAAAACTAGCAAAGTTAACATACTTATTCTTGTAGTTATCAAGTATTTTCTCGGACGTTTGAACCTCAATTAAACCATTGTCATACGAGAAAACTTCTGCTTTCCCATCTTGAATGCTTCTAAGATAGCTTTTCGTTAGTTCGTCTAAAACGCCGATGTAACCATATAGTGTCATGTAGTACTCTTGTGCTACTTTCCTTGCTTCAAAATCTTTTTCTGACTTGTGTTGATTATATTGAAAAGCATAACCTATCAGGGTTATTAATGCACTACTTCCGAAAATAATTGTCAAAATATCAACGATATTTGCATAGCTCATTTTTCCTTGCCGCCCTTTCCCCGTAGCGTTAAACATAACAACAACAACACTAGCGCTAGTGTATAAATCGCTTTTTGACAGAAAACAGTAAAAATTACTACAATGGATTGTTTTAGACTAACGTGCTTTAGGTTTCTTTCCTTTCAAAAGCGCAAGTTGTTGTTTTAAAAACATGAATCAGTTTGAAAAGAAGCTAGCAAAAAGGAAAAGACAAAAAGCTTGTTTTTGGGCTTGGTGTGTTGTTTGTAACCGCCTTCACAAGTACCCTATTGCGTAGAAGAATAGAAATTGCCAATCTACAATTATTGTTGGCGGGGGAGTTTAAGCGATAGCTCAGCTTCTTGCTCAGTTCACTGGAGAACTATCAATATTGTTGCAGTTTTGCGTTGCCCTCGTATAACCTCAAACAATAAGGTACAACCTTAAGATCAGGTAAATTAAAGCTTTTTAAGAAAAAGAAGATATTAATCAATCGCCAGCAAAACGGTTGATAAAATGAGTGAAATAGACCGAGCAATATTAGCTACCGCTGAAAGTCAGGAGAATTTTGAGGATTTTCTTAGTTTAATCGAAAAAAAGTATCCGGACCCTAAAGAAAAAGCCCTTTTACTTTCTGAAATTGGGAAAGTTCTTCTCGATAACTTGAAGTATAAATTCGCTGTGCTTTCTTGGAAAAGAGCTTTGGTTTTCTATATTAAGACTGGCGACAAATTAGGGGAAGCACAAACATACGTGAATTTAGGCTATGCCGAGTATTTTTTGGATGATTTAAAGGTCGCCCTTACTTATTTGGAGAAAGCACTCGAAACACAAATTCAGGATAAAATGATTCTTGCGAAATCTTATTTGAACATTGGTAATGTTTATTCGAATTTAAACATGTTTGAAAAGGCTCTGAAAAATTACGAGCAAGCCCTGGCTATAACCATTGAGACGAAGGACAAAATTGGTGAGTCATTAGCAATTGGTAATATCGGTGTCATCTATCGAAACATAGGAGACTTAACAAAAGCGGTTAAATACCAAAAAGAAGCGCTTGAAATAGCATTACAAATAGGCAATCGAGCAGGTCAAGCAAAGGGTTACATCAATCTGGGGGATATATACCATTCTCTCGAAGACAACGAGAAGGCAATTGAGTACTACAAAAAGTCTCTAAGTCTTGCCACTGAGATCTGTGACCGAACACTGCAGTCGGCATGTTATGTTGCCATTGGTGATGTCAATGTTACCCAAAAGGATTTTGAGGCAGCCAAATCAAATTATCGAAAGGCTTTGGAAATTGCACTCGAAATAGGCGATAAATCGACTGAAGCGGCTTGCTATTCCGCTTTAGGGGCAATATACGGCAATTTGGGTGATTCTAAGAAGGCTAAAACATACTATGAAATGGCACTAGAGAGCAGCAAACAAATTGGGCAGGCTGGCGAAATCAAGTCATGAGTGAAACCAATGATAGTTTAGAAGATTACTATCAATTGGCTCTCAAACAAGCTGATGAGAATCACAAAATAGGTATATTCTTCGCGAGCATTGCCGCTATAATGATATTTATTGGTGTATTTTTGGTATATGTACAGATAATTACTTTATCAGTTTCTGAGTTGTCATCAATTTCAGGAATTATTTTAGGGGCCGTATCTGTTCTCTTTTTTAAAAGAAGTGATGACTCGCATAAAAGACTTGATAGAATTTTCACCCGCTATAAAGATATTACAATCTTAAAGACAAAACTTTCTATCGGCAAGTCAATCTGCAGTGAAATCCATGATACTGAGAAAAAGGACAAGTTACTTGAAGAACTATTGGAAGACGCAAGAAAATTCAACAACTAAAGTAAGTTAATGTCTTCATTATCAATATATCCTCTGGTTAAGTAATGGGCGTGGTGTGTTGGTTGTAACCCGCCTTCTGTTGTCTGTGGCATTCGGCTAATCGGGCTACCCGCGCCTTCAGGTAGAGGCTTCATCGGCGACTGTTTGCCCTTTCCACTTGCAGGACGGCCGTTTCACCGCTTCCAAACTGGCACACTCGACATCACAAATGTCTCATCGCCAAGTCCAATTGGACGTTTCGTTTCTGCTCCGTTGCCAAGGCTCTCGCCCTGTACCCTGAGGGCACTGCAATTCTACACGTGGGCGGAGTTTCCTCAGACCCAGCATTTTTGGGTCCGAAAGCCACACACCAACTCGCCAGCCCACAACATAATGCGCTATCGGAAGCAATAAGAATTTCTGATTAGTGACAGGTTTCTATGTGGTTGCGTGACTAGTTACGACATGGATGCGTGACGGGTAAGACACGTTTAAATCAACGCCTGTTCCTAAAAAACAACCCAAAAATGACCCTGAAACACCAGAAAAAATTATATTCCTCGATTTTAGGAAGACTGCCAGCCTACCTTTCGTAGCCAAAAACTGCGGAATAGATAAAACATTCCTCAACCTCAACTTATAGCCATGAACAAACGCGTCGTTCTCATAACGGGCACTCCATGCACAGGAAAAACAACCACCGCAAAACAATTAGCTGCCAAACTGGATGCCCACTACATTAACTTGACTGACTACGCCAAAACCTACCAGTTAACGCAGGGCGAAGACAAAGAAAGAAAAACAATCATAATTGACGAAGAAAAAATGCGCACAAAACTCGCCGAAACCATAAACGCCACAGACAAAGCCAACATCATCATCGACGGGCACTACGCCGCTGCCGTAACCCCAGCAGACCTTGTCAGCCATGTTTTTGTTTTGCGCCGAAACCCCAAAGAACTCAAACATTTCATGGAAAAATGCGGTTTTGAAGGCATCAAGCTTTGGGAAAACCTGTCCGCTGAAATCCTTGACGTTTGCCTCATCGAAGCTATGCAGACGCAAGCGGGCAAGGTTTGCGAGCTAGACGTCACGGGCAGAACGGTTGAGGAAGTAGTCAGTGAAATCTTGGATGTTTTGGAAAAAAGCAAAAACTGCTCCATTGGCATTGTTGATTGGCTGGGTATGCTTGAACGGGAAGGCTTAACTGACCAGTACTTAAAAGCCTAATCAGCATAATTTCATATTGAAAAGTGCAAGGTCGCTTGTCTGCTTACCGATTAGGTTTCCATGAACCTGACATAGAACTTTAAGTTAATCGGCACTTCCTGAGCCTGATTCAAGCCCTAAATCAAAAAATCAACCCAAAACAAGCCCTGACCCTAAACCGCTACCTATAGACCTACCCTACTATTTGTGACAAAAAAACAACCACAAAAAGCAAGCAAACACAAGGTGCCCAACACAATCTACCTGAAGCTGCCTATCTTCTGCTTAGTCAACAGCGTGAGTTTGCGCCTGTTCGAGTATGATTTGGCGTGGTCGCTGAATTTATCACCAATCATGATGGGGCTGCCTAAGCCAACATCTTCCGAGGACGTGTCCAAGCCGATGATTACGTTTACGCCTATGGTTCTGTTCCAGTCCCGAACCCAAACGCCCTGCTCCACGCGGCCTTTCTGCACGATAAGGTCAAAATGCCTATTTTCGCCGCTGTAGCCTTCAAGCACAACATTTTCCCTGTTAACCTTGTAGCCTTCTTTTTTGAAGTATTGAATTGCTAAGTCCAATAAATGCGATCTGGGCTTAGGCTGTTCTTCATCAATGCTCATATACTCGTTCTCTTCCCTGCTAAACCTTATCAACCTGTGTGTGGAAAAGCCTTTCGGAAGACAAACAAGAAATGAAGCCGACTTCAATCGTGAAATGCACACAATGCGCCGGTCTAATGCTAACCGCTAAGGGGCAACGAACAAAAGTTTGTCCTTACTGCGGCGCACACGTTGACCTATTGCGAGTGCAACAAGTAGCCTCAGCAAGCAACCCATTTGAAGCTTCAGAAATGCTTCGCAAACTAAAAAGCGAACAAGGATTCAGCCGCAAGGCTTAACGCACGCGCCGAAGCATCTCGCATGTTTTGCATAAATCCGAAGCTGATGGTTCGCCGCATTCAACGCATGTTTTGAAGACTTCTTTTTTAGCTGTTTCCTCTAATGCGGGTCTTAAGCGTTCTATGGATTTGAGAACGGTGAATTTTGTTCCAGCATGCTTCGCTTCCATGCGGTTAAGCATCCAGCGAATATCATTGCGCAATGCTTCGGAAGCGTAGGGGCATGGTGTGTCTTGGAACTGGATTTTTTTGACGTAAGCGTACAGGGCGCTTTCTTTCTCTGGGATTTCGCAGAAAGGCTTAATCTTCTGCACTAGTAGCGGATGCACTTCGCTGGTGACTGGTTTCTCCTTAGCCAGCCGCATGATGTCGCCGTGGAAAATGTTCATGAGGATTGTTTGCGCTTCGTCGTCTAAGGTGTGGGCAGTTGCAACTTTGTCTGCTTTAACCTGCCTTGCGCCGATGTTTATGGCTTTTCGCCGAAGTACGCCGCAGTAAGCGCAGGCAGTTAACTCTGTTTCGCCTTTGCTCCGCGCTTTAAGTATTATTTCGTCAAGCGTGAAGCCGTAAAGCTCTTTGAATGAGACGATGTGGTGGGGAATTTCGAGTTTCTTGCAGTTTGCAGCTGCAATTTCTAATGCTTCATTTCTGTAGCCTTTTATGCCCTCATCCACTGTTACCGCGGTAAGCGTGGTCTTGGGACGAAACCGTTTCAGCTTCGCCAAAATATGCAGCAGGCTTAGGCTGTCTTTGCCCCCTGAAACTGCCACTGCTAAATGGTCATCAAAGTTGAGCATGTGATAGCGCGTGATGGTTGCTCTTACCTTTGCTTCAATGGATTGGGTGAAGCATTTTTTGCACAGCGTTTCACCTGAATACTGCCTATGAAAGAAGGCTTCTCTGGTTTTGCAGGCGCAGCAGACACGCGCAGTCATTGGCTTTCACGATTCAACATTTGAGTGACTGTTAAACTAAATAAACAATGCCGCATTAACTTCTTAAATGGCTGGATAAAATGGCTGTTAAACCAACAAAACATGCAGATTACAAGGAAGTAACATATAATAGTGCACGCTGGACGCTGCTAACCGAGCTTAGAACCAAAGCAACAGAAATTATGGTTGCCTTAGACGCGTTTCATTTGCAGTCGATTGCGCATGGAAGCATAGCCAGAGGAGACGTTCACAAGAACAGCGACATCGACGTGTTCATTGCGGAGGTGCAGAATAGTTTCCTTGTAGAAACCGCCATAGAAAAAGCACGCATACCAGTTAATGCCCGTTTAATTGTTCAAGCTACCCCGAATTACGCTATGAAAGCGCACATTGAAGTCAGCGAGCAAATCACTGTTTCGTTTCCGCTGATGCAGATGCGCAGGGTAGAGAGGGAATTTTACCAGTTCGGTGGGGAAACCAACCTTAACCAGCTTAAAGCAGGCGTTCGGGTCTCAGGCGTGGACAAACGGCTTATGCTTATTGAACCAACCGATAAAGGTCATGTGGAGAGCAGCATCATCGGCAGAGAAGACTTTGCGGCTAAAATTTTGGGTATATCCGCTGAAACCGTGCTGGACAGGGTTCACACGCTTCTGAAGCGCGATACAGTGGGCAGAACGGGAGTTTTCGTTAAAAAGGAATTGGCTCCAGACGAAACCTTTGAGTTGGCGCTCAAAAAGCTCTCAGACTTGAATCCTGCGGTGCGCAGAAGAATGAAAAAATAGGTTTAAGGGGGAGCGGGGTAGTAGATGAGTTCTTTTTCTTCGAGTAGCAGCTGGATTTTGTCAACGGCTTCGTAAACTTGCCCTTCTTGTTTGGCTCCTACGCAGACGAGTTTTCCAGCTGAGAAGATTAGGAACACTACTTTAGGTTCATCCATACGGTAAACTGCACCTGGAAACTGTTCAGGCTCATACATGACTTTACTAAGTTTGTAAACGAGGCTTTCAAGGTCAATTTCACCGCCAAGTTCGGCTGAGGCAACAATGTTCTGAATTTTCACAATGGGTTTTTCGGTAATTTGGATTCCTTCGCCTCGCAGCTCTTTAACGACTTTTTCCACGGCACTTCGGGATTCTTTTTCTGATTTAGCGCCTGTACAAACCATTTTGCCAGTGCCAAAAATTAAAGTGGCTGTTTTCGGCTTTTTAAGTCTGAAAACTAAACCTGGAAACACGCTTGGGTTATACTCAGTTTGAGGAAATTTTTCTACGATTTTTTGTAAGTCAATTTTCTGGTTAAGCGATACAGAAGCAACAATGTTTTGTATCTTAATGATTGGTTTTCGTTTACTCATGTCAACTCACGCGCTTGAGTATTTAAAGAGCACAGGGGGTATATAAAGCATCTATTTATAAGGAGCACCCAACCGCTAATAAAGGCAAAAAACACGCGTCCATAACCAGCGTCCAAAGGCTTGTTTGCGTGCGAATCCAACCAGACTGAAAATTTTGACTCTTCACTACACAATAAAGCTTAAAACACCTATTATTGTGCAGTTCCACATGGCTTCTAACTTTCCCCTCAGATTATTGTGCTGTTGTGTCTCTGTAGATTGGGAAGCGTAGTAAAGCGGCGATTCCGCCTAAAGCTAACAGTTTTGCGCCTGCTTCATGCTCAGTGCTGATTACAGTCACGTTCGCACCGCGCTTTTCAGCTTCCCTCATAAGCTCCTCAAGCTTCAAACGTTGCTGCTCGTCCGCATCACGAAGCGTTACGTCGGCAAGCACCAGCTTTTCAATAGCGCCCATTTTAGCGGCATTTTCCACCGCATCTAACCCGTACGTGACTGTTCCTTCACCTTTGCCTAACCGTTTCAAAACTTCTTCAATAGTTTCTGCTTCCTCGACAATACGCAGTTGATTTGCAGCCCGCAACAAAACGCTAGAACGCAAAGCCTCGTAGATTCCTGCCGTGCCACCATTGTTAACGCTCTTCACATCCGCAACTGCCTTGGACATTTCCCTCGCTTCTTCAGAGAGGTATCTTGCAAAATCGCTCTTAACAAAACCTGCGCCGATAACAACGATTGGACTATGATTTTGACTCCAAAGTTGGTTTAGACTGTTGAGTGCACGCCGAAAATACGCTTTTGTAGCTTCGACACGTTTGTCTGCTTCGAGCTTTCCAGGCAGTTTCATGCGTTCTTCAACTTTAATTTCTACACCGTATTGTTTGGTTTCTGCAATGGCGAAGCCTTCGTCGTCAATGGAGATTATCAGCATGGGCTTCTCAGTTTCACTCGCTCGCGTAAGCCTGTCCACTATGTGTTTAGGCCATTCTTTCTTCACAATAGTTAACGGTTGATTCAGTGCTATGCTAAGCGTGTGATGGGCACCAGTAGGAATAATATCAGGCGCATGACAAATCAACCCGTGAACCCGCAGTTTACCCAGAAACTTATCCCAGCTAACCGACTCCACTTTTACGCCCATGAAGACTGAAACACGCTCAGCACTTTTAGGACGCGACGTTTCAGTGTCACTTTTTATGGCTCGTGAACTGTAAGCGTAAACCTCGTCGCCTCTATAGATGATGTTGTATAGGTGCCAAAGGTCGTCTGGCGAGTCAGGAACCACTTTAACGAAATCTTGCTGCAGATTCTTCTCGATAATCTTCACAGTCTACACTTCTCTTTAGCTAGTTGCAACACCAAGAAATAAAAACATACTATAACGCGAAAAGAGTTATGGGAAGAAAAAGCTTCCCCGGTTTAGCGCACTATACGAGGGCAGGTAGGTAGTGCTGAAGCACGTTTATGAACAACGGTATGAAGACGATTGACAGCGTGCTGAGAAGTTTTATGACTACGTGGAGGCTTGGTCCTGCTGTGTCTTTCATTGGGTCGCCGACTGTGTCGCCTACAACGGCAGCTGCGTGAGCGGGGGAACCCTTACCGCCGAGGTGCCCTGCTTCGATGTACTTCTTTGCGTTGTCCCATGCGCCTCCGCCTGTGTTCATGAGTAAGGCTAGCGGAACTGCTGTTAGTGTTGCACCGATTACGAGTGCGCCTACAGCTTCAGGTCCCAAGAGGACACCGATGATTAACGGAACAACCAAGACGATCAGTGCTGGAGTTACCATGCCTTTTAGAGCGGATTTTGTGCTGATGTCTACGGCTTTGCCATACTCAGGCTTGCCCGTTCCGTCCATGATGCCAGGGATTTCTCTGAATTGCCGTCTGACTTCTTCAACCATTTCGGCGGCTGCTTTTCCTACGGCGCTGATTGCCTGCGATGAGAAGAAGAACGGTATCATTGCACCAATGAAGCCAGCGACCAATATGACAGGATCAGCGACGTTCACAGTAAAAGTGATATGGAAATGGGAAGAAACCTCTGAAGCGTATGTTTGGAATAGCAGTTGCGCTGCAAGTAAAGCTGAACCTAACGCGAAGCCTTTTGTTAATGCTTTGGTAGTGTTTCCGACCGCATCTAAGGCTTCCATTGTTTCTTCGGCGCCGCCTTCACCCGACATTTGGGCTATTCCTGCTGCGTTGTCAGCGATTGGTCCGAAGCCGTCAAGTGCCAGCACCATGCCCATTACTGCAAGCATACCCATTGTGGCTAAAGTAGTTCCGTAAATTCCGCCTATGAAGGGCGTAATTTGTGTGACATGACTGGCATTCCAGCTGTATGCAAATTGGAGCCCAAAGAAGTAGGACACTATGAGCGCTGTGACTAGTGAGATTATAGGCAATGCCGTTGTTTCTAACCCCACTGCAAAGCCTGTGATTATGTTGGTTGCGGCTCCTGTTTCGCTGGCTTTAGCTATCCTCATTACTGGTCCTCGGTCTCGTCCAGTGTAGTAATCTGTAATGTAATCTATGCTTACGCTTGCTGCCAAACCGGCGAGTAAGCAGAAGAACAGGTAAATATTGCCCAAGAGGAAGATTGTGGCAAACAAGAACAAAACGCCTGCAACTATGGTTGTGACCATGAGACCTTTTCTTAGAGCTTTCATCGGATGCTTAGCTTCTGCTTCGTTGAGCTTCACGAAAGGCATACCGATTAATGTGGCAAAGATACCAAGAGAACGTGCAATAAGCGGGAAAAACAGGAATATAAGATTTCCAGTGGCTATGCTAATTAAGCCGCCGATAATCATTCCGCCGATGTTCTCTCCAGTTGCAGATTCGAATAGGTCTGCGCCTCTTCCTGCCGAGTCACCCACGTTGTCTCCGACATTATCGGCGATAACTGCGGGGTTGCGTGCGTCATCTTCAGGTATACCAGCTTCAATTTTGCCTACAAGGTCTGCCCCGACGTCGGCGGCTTTAGTGTAAATTCCGCCTCCAAGCTGGGCAAACAACGCAATCAATGAGGCTCCGAAACCCATGCCTACGATTCCACTTGCAGCTTGTCTGCCTAAGGTTGCTGCTTGAGTGACACTCAGCGAGCCAAACATGGCGTTGTAGCCGCCGTAAATCAAGAATAGAAAGCTTACACCCAAAAGAGATAAACCCACAACCGCCATACCCATCGTGGCACCGCCGTAAAAAGCAGTTTTGAGGGCTTTTTCTGCGCCGCTTTCTTTCGCGGCTGCCACGGTGCGCACGTTTGCTTTGGTGGCGTTGTCCATGGCTATGTATCCTGCAGACAAAGAGGCAACGGCGCCCACTAAGAACGCCGCGGCAGTGCCTAACCCGAAGCCGGGGGCAACCGCCAACAGGACAAACACGATGACGGTGATTATGGCTATTGTACGGTATTGCCTTTTGAGGAAAGCGTAAGCGCCTTCGCGGATTGCATTGGCCACTTCAACTGCTTTTGGTGCACCTGGACTCATTTTGCCTATTTTGCGCATGAGCAAAAGTGAAGCAGCTATTGCGATAAAGCCCGATATTGGTGCGAGCCAAAATACCATGGGGGAGTTAACCATTAATGTGGCTAAGGGTAGTAAGTTTATTAACATGTTGAAAAATCGATGCCTCTATTGCTTATATATTTTTCCTAAAATTTGGAGCAATGTTTTGTATAAACGCGTAATTAATATGTTCTAAATTCAATTTTGCCTTTGCAATTTAGTTGCATTTTTAAGGAAGTTTGGAACATAACTGAATAAGTCTGTGCTTTAAAGTGATTAAGTAATGCCTTCAAGATTAATAGTTGTTAAGGTTGGCACAAGCGGCATAACAACCAGCGAAGGGAACCTTGACGAGGAAGAAATGCAAAAATTAACCAGTCAAATAGCAGCCGCAACCAAACAAGGAGACAAAGTGGTCCTTGTAACTTCAGGAGCGGTAGCTGCAGGAATAGCAGAACTTGGTATACCACCGAAACCTAACGATGTAGTGTTTCAACAGGCTGCAGCCGCAACAGGCCAGAGTGTACTAATGGCGAAATACCGTGAATTCTTCAAGGCGCATGGACTAAAGGTTGCACAAATCCTGCTTACAGCAGAAGACCTTTCCAACCGAGCATCCTACGTTCACACCTGTAACGTGTTAAGGATGCTTCTGAAAACAGGCGTCATTCCAATAATTAACGAAAATGACGTCACATCGGTAGATGAGCTTAGACTAAAGGAAGGCTACAAAGTAAACTTCAGCGACAACGACATCCTCTCAGTTCTTGTCGCAAGCGCAATTGGCGCAGACATGATTATAATCCTATCAGATGTTGAGGGCTTATACACCGTTGACCCTCAAGAACCAGATGCACAGTTAATAAAAACCGTAGATGCCATAACGCCTGAATTGAAGGGTTCGCTTAACGGAAAGAGCAAGTTAGGCAGAGGCGGAATTCAAAGCAAAATTAAAGCTGCTGAAATTGCCACTTCATGCGGAATCCCCGTGGTTATAGCTAACAGTAGAAGAGAAAACGTGTTACTTGATATTCTTGCGGGAAAAGATGTGGGCACCTTTTTTAAGCCTCAGAATCCAATGTCAGCAATAAAACGCTGGATTGCGTATGGAGCCGCAGTTAAAGGCCAAATCCACGTTAACGAGGGCGCCAAGAAAGCTATACTTGAAGGTTCAAGCTTGTTACCTGTTGGCATAATACGGGTTGTGGGGCACTTTAACGTTGGCGACGTAGTAAGTATTGTTGACGAAAACAAAGTTGAGTTTGCAAAGGGTAACCCGAATTATACTAGTGGCGAGTTGAATCTAATTAAAGGATTACAAATAATAGAAGTGCAAAAGACGCTTGGTTCCGATAAGCCTAAAGAAGTTATTGAACATAGAAATATACACTTAATTGAGGAAGAAAAATGATAACTGAAATATGCAAGAAAGCAAAGGCTGCCTCAGTTGAAATGGCAAAGCTTTCGGCGGAAACAAAAAACACTGCGCTTTGCAGGATGGCGAACGCTCTTGAGGCTGATGCTGATAAAATTTTGGCGGCAAACAAAGCAGATGTGGAAGCTGCCAAAGCCAAAGGGCTCAAATCAGCGTTACTTGACCGTTTAGCACTGGACCAACGCAAAATACAGGCCATGGCTCGCGGTCTCCGAGAAGTTTCAGGCTTAGCCGACCCGATTGGCACTATAATAAGCAGTTGGACAAGACCGAACGGTTTGATAATTAGCCAGGTTCGTGTGCCTTTAGGTGTTGTAGGAGTAATTTACGAGTCACGCCCAGACGTAACCTCTGACGCGGCAGGAATCTGCATTAAATCTGGAAACGCAGTTATCCTTCGCGGCGGCTCAGACGCTTTAAACTCGAACGTAGCCATTGGCGATGTGCTGCGGGACGCTTTGGCGGGGACAAATGTTCCAGTTGACGCTGTTCAAGTGGTGAATTCTCCTGAACGTAAGGTTGCGGAGGAACTGATGCGTATGCGACAGTACATTGATGTGCTTATTCCTCGCGGAGGCGCAGATTTAATCAAAACTGTGGTTGAGACTTCGCGCATTCCAGTTATTGAAACAGGAACCGGCAACTGCCATGTTTACGTTGAAGAAGACGCAGACTTAGAAAAAGCAACACCCATAGTGATAAACGCTAAATGCCAAAGACCAGGAACCTGCAACGCCGCAGAAAAACTCTTGGTCCACAGCAAAATCGCAGAGCACTACTTGCCAGTTGTGATTGCTGCTCTGCGAAAGGAAGGCGTGGAAGTTAGAGGCGACGAAGAAACCCGAAAAATTGTTGCAGACGTGAAACTTGCAACTGAACAGGACTGGTACACCGAATATTTAGACCTAATCATGGGCGTAAAAGTTGTGAAAGACCTAGACGAAGCCATAGCTCACATTAACAAGTATGGCTCCCAACATTCAGACTCCATCCTCACAACCGACTTTGACAAAGCCATGCGTTTCATACGGGAAGTCGATTCAGCCGTTGTCTACTGGAACGCATCCACACGGTTTACTGATGGCAATCAGTTCGGGTTAGGCGCGGAAATAGGCATCAGCACACAGAAGCTTCATGCAAGAGGACCCATGAGCGTTCAGCATTTAACCACAACAAAATACGTTGTTTTAGGCAATGGGCAAATCAGAAAATAAGGGAATTTCTATTACCTTCAGGGCACTCCTTCACCCTTATATAAAAAGTAAACTTCCTTCCCTCAAGGAAAACGCTTTTTTTTAAATAGTTAAAGTGCCTAAAACAGTTGGGAAGAATAATGTTTTTTTGTTAGCAGCGACGAACCTATCAAAGTAGCTTAAATACAAATTTTTTGAGCTCCCCTTGAGTCTCAGTTAAATTCAATGTAACAAAGCCTTTCAGCCACGTAATAGTTTAGAAAGAAAATTAAAAATGAGGTTTTTCTGAGGTCGAGTTTTAACTTATCGTTTCGAACACTCTTTTATATTTTATTTCCTGCTGGTGAAACGAGTGAGGAAACTTAGGAGAAAGCTATCTTGGTTAACCGTTTCTTGGGTAAATGGAGAGATAAAGAGAGCCAGCCATTAATTACATCGAAGATCAAAAACATTGGCAAGCCTTCGCAAGATATAAAACAACAAATCAGTTTGGTAACTAAACGCATTGACGTCCAAACCCAGACGCTAGACATGGCGGTAAAACGTTTTGAAAATCGTGATGCTGCCCTCTTCAAATGTGTTGTGAAAGCCCTCTCAGAAAGGGATAAGGCACGGGCAAACATCCTTGCCAGCGAACTCTGGGAAATACGCAAAGTAGAGAAAATGCTGATGCAGGAGTCGCTTGCTTTGGAAAGCGTGTCTATGCGTCTCAGCACAGTTTCAGAAATTGGCGACTTAGTTACAGTGTTAGCTCCAGCAGCAAGTGTGCTAAACAGCATTCGTTCTGGAATGTCTACTATTTTGCCAGAGGCAGGTCAGGAGCTTGAAAACATCGGAAGTTTGCTAACGGACATAGTGACCTCAACTAACCAATCCACAGAAATGCCAGTGAATATTGGAACAGTAAACGCAGACGCAGAAAAAATCTTAGAGGAAGCAGAGTTAGCTGCAGGGAACAGGCTTAAGGAACAATTTCCAGAAGTAGCTACTGGAGTTGCCATTAGCAAAAAGACAAGCATAGAAGCTTAGCAAAGAATAGACACTGATAAACGCCGCAAAAGCGCCTTATTCCACCATCTTTTTTCTTTCAGGCCTGTCTAAGCTTTCTTTGACCAGTTTTATTGCGTGTATGTATTTAGCTCTCGTTTTTTGTTTTAGGGTATTTGTGTGTGCTCAGCCTACCTACCGGTCTACTAGATGCTTCTAATATGCTTCAAATATGATTCAACATAGATGTGCATAGAGCGAAGACTGCGCACTTTGCATGCAGAACGATGCTTTTCAACATAGAAAAAGCTGTTTTTTAATGTAGAAAAAAAGCACTAAAGAAGAAAAAAGGTTCTGTTAACTCTTCGTGGGATGCTTCTCCATGTTAACAGTCGTGAGATACAGTTAGTAATAAAACCTTTAGATAGGAAACTACAACAGAAATGCGTTGGGCAGGGTTCAATTCCAACCATGGTCGAAAGCACGCACGAGTCTTTCCCATCTGGTGCATTAATTTATCGATTTGCTCTCAGCAAATTATAATTATCTCGCCCGTTCTGGACAAGGTGTTGTTAAAGAACGGTAAGAACGATCGACGAGTGTGATCCCTTGAAAGAAAAACCCAATGTTCTAATCGTCGGAGCGGGGGCAATCGGTTTAAGCGTAGCAGGCTGGATTTTTCCTCACAATGAAAACTTGAATCTTCTAGCACGAGGCGAAAGCGTTGCTGCGATTAGAAGACACGGGTTACGGCTTTACAAAATAGGTCAAGAAGCCACAACTGCTCCAATGCCAGTAAAAGTAATTGAATCACTAGACGAGATTCCGCCTCCAGACATTATAATCATTACCGTGAAAAACTATGATCTCGACCGAACAGCACATACGCTTCGGCACCAACTTGGAAATTGTCAGCCAATCGTTGCAAGCCTTCAGAACGGCGTAGAAAACCAGCAGATACTGCCCAAGTATTTTTCTAGAGCAATATACGGCGTCGTCTGCTACAACGCGTGGCGAGACGGTGTCGGGAAAGCCACATATGTAAAACGAGGATACCTAATTATTGGAACCCCGAACAATGACCTGCAACTCGAACTTAAAAGCGTTAAAAACGTCTTATATCCCGGATTAGAATGCTTTATCACTAATCGTTTACAGGATGCAGTTCACTGCAAATTAGCAATTAACCTCATAAACGCATTAATGGCACTAGTAGGCTTCCGAAAACGATCAATCGAGTCAGAAAAGATCCTTGTGCACATGACAACAAGACTACTAGGAGAAGGAATCCAGGTACTGCAAGCAGCAGGCTTTAAAGAGCACAAGCTTGGCAGCATGCCCTCTTGGAACGATATCCAAATAGCAGTTAACATGCCAGAATCACCCACAAATCCTCTCCACGACTTCATCGTCAACAGGGTCGGACCAACCAGCATGACACAAGACGTATTCAGCGGAAAACCAACCACAGAACTAGAAACATTAAGCGGATACATGCTTGAATTAGCCCGCAATGTAGGTGTTCCAATGCCAATTAACCAAGCAATCTATGAGATCGCTAAGGAACAATTCTGTCCCAGCTTTAGACCCATCCCAGAAATTGACCTTTGGGAAATGATAAACAACAAAATCCTCGATCTCAAGAGAAGCGCCGCGCTAATAAAAGACACACAAAAAACATGAGCGCGCATGCCTCGAAAAGAGACCCTGACCTAAGAAGCGGGCTTAAAACCATTTTTCACCATTTTAGGAACATCCATGCATGCTGCATCCTTGGGCGTTCAGTTAATTTTTTAAGACATGCATAATGATATGCGTTAAAATGGTTGAGTGGGCTGACCGCTGCCGGAGAAGAAGAGGTTCATTTTGAACTCGAAAAGGAGGTCTAACGATACAGGAACGATCAAGCGGAAGCCCTGAGGCTGATTCTCGTGTTCAGAATAGTCCGGCTGTCGCTGCGAAGGCGAACCGCGTGGCTTGGATAAATTCGGTGCTGCCAATTAGCATTGCTTTGGGGCCTGTTTCGACCCTTATTCAGCTCTTTATTTTAAACATGCATGGAACGGTTATTGAAGTCGGTCTCGCGGTTACACTGTATAATACGGTTAGCATTCCTGCTGCTATGTTTTGGGGTTTTGCTGCTGATCGAGCCCGCAGAAGGAGGCCGATTATCATTGTGAGTTACGTGGCGACGGCCGGGGTTTTTGTCTTGTTTTTCGTTGCAAGAACCTTTTACTCTATCTCTTTGCTGTACGCCTTGTTCTCTTTTGCAACGACCGCTTCGACAACGCCTTTGAATCTTCTCATCATGGAGACGGAGCGCAAACAAAAGTGGGCTAGTGCGTTTGCAAGATTATCTATGATTGTGAGCATCGGCAACACTGTGGGGCTGGTTCTCTGCTTGGCTTGGTCTTTGGTTTTTTCGTTAAGTTACATTGTACTGGCTTTGGCAATTCTGTCGTTGATTTCTGCTGGTCTTTCTGTTCTGATGATAAATGAGCCGAACGTTATTTTCGAGCGACGTATAATAGCCTTGACTAAGCCCAGCTTCTTTCAGCGGCTTCAAGCCATTCCGTACCTGTTCTTGAGGATTCCCAGGTTAAACGATTTCAGAAGGGAGTTCAGAGCATTAAAATACGAACTTACCAGACAAGTGCCGCTTCTTTATCTCTCCATCTTCGCGTTCTATCTGGGGTCGGGAATCTTCAACACTTCAATCGTTCCCTCTTTGCAGGCGAATCATGCTTCGAACCTGCTGATTTTCTTAGCCACAGCAATCAGCATGGCGGTCCAGGTAGTTTCATTCAGGTTTGCTGGACCCTACACCGAGAAAAAATCGCCTGTTAAGGCAACGGTCGCAAGCCTTATCCTAAGATCAACGTGCTACGGGCTATTGGGTGTTTCCGTATACCTCGTAGCCGGAATATGGTTCCTGGCTCCCGTACTAATTTTCTATCCCCTTGCCGCCGGACTTGCCTATTCGATATACTACACCGCATCGAACACCATGGTGTTCAACGCGCTTGGACAAACAAATCAGGGTTCTTCCTTGGGGGTCTACAGTGCACTGGTGGCAATCGCCACGATGATTGGATCCCTAGTTTCGGGATTCTCCTCATTTTATCTCGGATTCTATACAACCTTCATAACCGCCGCCGCATGCTTGGCGGTTTCAGCCTGGCTTATTTCGACATCGATTCATACGCAACCCGCGCAAACGAATGGCTGATGGCGGAGATGTTGCTAAAAGCGCGCTGGCTGCCTGTCCGTCTAATCAGTAAATTCGTGCTGAGATTTGTTCCGAACGCGCGAGTATAGCTCACTCAAACCGCAAGCACGCGCCGGCTTTCCAATTTATTTTTCATTGGATTTCTGAAAAAATTTAAACTAAAATCAAAACGAATACCTTTACAAACCCTAAACCAAATAAGCAACCCAAAACAAACAGAACAAAAATTAGCGGAGAAAAAAACTCGAAAATTAAATTCTGAGACGTCATGCTGAATTGCCGTTTGAGTCAGCGACAAGTTGAGCTCTTATTAGCACACTTTTTTGCACTTTTTACACGAATTTACACTTTAATGAAGCTTTGAAGCGTTACTGTAAAGGTAGCTTTCTCAGTTAACGGCATATAACTTCTTGCTTCTAACACTTATACTTAAGCATTTATAAACGCAAAGAAACGCGAATAAACGCAGAACAACGCACAAACACGCAGAAAAACGCAAGCAAACGCGTAGAGACGCAACCTGCAAACACCTCAAACCCCTGAACCAAAAAAGCAACCCAAAACAGCCTTATCAGAAAACAGAGACAGGCCAATTTTTTCACTAGTGAAACCTAGACAAAAATGAAGTTGCAAAACTAAGGATTGTACAAAGTCCAACCACAACTAGTTCTTGACCAAAAAGGCGCCAGCTAAAGTTTATAACGTAAGTGTTCATAGAAGCGGCATGAAAATTTTTTTCCATTGTACTGATGATTTTCATAGCAAATACATACTTTAAAAATTAAAACTTATTGAAAAATGAAAAAACTTAGGTCGCCCATTTTGCATTGATTTAGGGTTTGGAATAAAGAAAGAAAGGTGAGGAAGGTCTATCTTGGGTGGGTCTTCGCTTGCTTGTGGTTAAGCTGAGTTTTCTTATACTGTTGGTAGATTTGGTATAATTGATTGGAGTTGGTGTACAACGGGGTGGATTAGGTTGAGCACGATGCTTGGGAACAGGCCCAAGATTATCAGTGACCCAGCCAGGATGAAGATTGGGATAAGTATCCGTTTTGATTCTTTTATTGCTGTTTCGTCTTTGGATTTCTTTCCGTACATGACATAGATTAGCCTGAACAAGTATGCGGTTTGAAGGACACTTGTCAAAACGCCGATAACTGCTAGCCAGCTTAGGTTCGCTTCTATAGCTGCAGTGAAGACTAAGTATTTACCTATGAACCCTCCGAAGGGTGGAACACCCGCAAATGAAAGCCCAGCCATTACCAAGGCTAAACATACAAGCGGCATTTTCTTTCCTAGACCCGAGAAGTCGTCTAAGCTTTTGAATCCGTGACTGTTTATGATGCCGATTGTCATGAAAGCGAGGGCTGTGGTTATGCCGCCGATTAAAAAGAAGTAAAGGTTGCCAAGTAAGCCAACTGCGGTTACGCTTGATATTGCTACAAGGTTATAGCCCACATCGGCTACGCAGATGTATGCCATTAAACGTTTTACGTCATTCTGTATTAATGCAAACAAGTTGCCTACAATCATGGTTAATGCTGCCATGACGGCTAACATGATAGTCCAGTTTATCGTTGAGGGAAGTAAGATGTACAAGAGTACTCTTATGAGGATGTAGTAGCTTCCTTGGTCAACGAGGGCTGAGAGGAAAGCTGCTGATGGCGCTGGGGCTGCGGTGTAAGCGTCTGGTAGCCAGAAGTGGAAGGGTACAATTGCCGCTTCAATGGCGTAGCCGGCTGCTATGAATATGAATGCTATGATAAGCAGGTGATTATTACTTAAAGTTTTTAAATCTTGGCCAACTGCCAGATAGTTTAGGGTTCCTGTTAAACCGTAGACGAGTGAAAGCCCTAAGACTACGAATGCTGAAGCGATGATGATCATGATGAGATATTTTAGTGTGGCATTGATGGAGAACGCGTTTTTCTTGAATAGCATTAAGAATGCTCCGCCTGCTGTTGCGGCTTCCCAGAATATGAAGAGTGTTAGGAGGTCGCCGGCGAGGACAGCGCCAAGTAAGGACGCGGTGGTCATTAGCATGATGGCGAAGTATCGTTCTGATGGCCTGTCGTTTGAGCCGACGGCGAACACGGTGTAGATTAGGACTACGGCGCTGATTGCTACTATGATTATTGCCATGTAAATTGAGATGGCGTCTACTAGGAAGGCGCTTGAGAAAATTGATGAAGCAGCCCCGCTTAAGCCCAAGCTAATAATGCCCGGTGAGGGTGTACTGTAATAGTTAAGCGCTAAGTTAGCTACTGTTGCGCCTGCAATTGCAAACACGGCTATGAACCAGCCCAGGGTCAAGGCAGTCTTGTAATTGCTTTTTCTTATCAGCCTGAACACTGGAATAGTTAGCAATGCTGCGATAGCTAGAGTAAATATCGGTAATAGGGCATCTATTATTTCAACCATCAAAGTTCACCCTCAGTTAACCAATCCTCACCGTTTGAATTAGATTTAGGAAGAATGTTGGGTAGATCCCTACAAGGATGATTAATACCACTAAGATAGCGAAAGACAGCTTCATGTAGTTTGAAACCTCAAGAGTTTTCTTTTCCTCTTTGCCCTCTTCGCTTATTTCGCCCTCTTCGTCTTTTGATTGACCAAGGAAAACATTTGAAGTGAATCTCAGCATGTATGCAAGCGAAAGCACCGTTACTATGAGCATAAGAGCAGTGGGTATAATGTAAAATGAATCAACGTGTATTATTTGGAAAGCGCCGACGAATATTAGAAATTCACTGATAAAGCATGCGAAAGGTGGCGCTCCGCCTATGCTTAAGGCTGCTATAGTTGATGAAACCGCTGTGAACGGCATCTTGGATGCTAATCCACCCATTTTACGGATATCTCTTTTTTCTGTTTGATGCATTACCCCTCCTGCAGTGAGGAAGAGGAGGCCTTTGCTTAGGGCGTGGCTGATAATATGAAGGACAGTTCCGGTTATTGCGATGGATGAGGCCAGAAGTACAACTATTCCAGCAGCGGCATTTGCGGGAAAGAGTGAAAGCCCGAACATTATGTAACCCATTTGGGCGATGCTTGAGTATGCGATAAGCCGTTTTATATCAGTTGAAACTAACGCTATTAGTGACCCAAAGAAGGCGGAAAGTACGCCGACAATGGCTAACGCATGTAGGAAGTTTGTTCCGAATGTTATTCCGACTGCTGGGAAAACTATTCCCAGTGAAAGGCGAAGCATTGCGTAAGCTCCTGCACTTATCATGACACCGCCTAACAGCGCTGACATTGGTGCAGGCGCTTCAGAGTAAGCATCGGGCAGCCACATGTGGACTGGTATAACAGCCATTTTAACAGCGAATCCTGCGGTTAAGGCTATGAGAATCCACTTGACAAGAGTTGGGCTAGCCGTCATTAGGGCAGCTTGGGCTTGAAACATATTGGTGGTTCCTGTTGCTATGTAGGTTGCGCCGATGCCTAAGAGTACGAAGACGGCGCCTGCATGTGTGTATATGAAGAATTTGAATGCATGCTTGTATGAGTCTTTGTAGCCCCATTCGCCAATGATGAAGTATGCTGGGACAAGCATTAGTTCCCAGCAGAAGTAGAATAGGATAAGGTTAGATGTTAGGAAGACGCCTACTGAGCCGACAGTAAGCATGCATAGTAATGCATAGAAGACTGGCAGGTTCTTTTTTCCAGTCATGTAGGAGATTGAGAACAGAGCCGCAACTAGAATAAGAATGAGGCTTACTAGGGCTATGGAAACGCTGATGCCGTCGGCGAAAAGTGTGAATGACGTTTTGATTACGGAAATCCAGGTGTAGGATTCAGTGTATTGATGGGTTGAGCTGTTGAGAATCGTTGGAACAGTCGTTAAGAGTAACGCTATGTTAACTAGGGCAATTAAAGCAATAAAGATCGCTGCAGCTTTAGGCGATTTCTTTCCAGTAAGGTAAACCAATGGTATGCTTAGAGTTGGAATTGCAAATACTGCTAGAAGAGCAAAAGTCATTTCATTACACCCCTACCGTTAATATTATCAGCACTACGATTAGTATGAAACCAACTATTCCGGCAGCAATGTAATTTTGAACCGTTGTGGATGGCACTTTTTTCAGCTTTGAAGAGGCTCGCACAAACCAACCTGCAAAGGAGTTTAATCCCAGATTCGCCAAATCATCAACATATTTAAGGCCTTCAGAAAACTTTCCGATTCCTTTGGTTACGGCATCGTAGATGTCGTCAAAGAAGTAAGCGTGATTTAGCATTGTTGCAATTGGATTTGAACCGCCACCAATATTTCTCACGGCTTGATAGTTCTTGTAGTAACTCCAGTACAAAAGTAATCCAGTCGGCACGAGGAGAGCTAGGAAAATGGGTGTTTCAATGTTGGTGAATGAGCCGAGGAGTGTGAGTCCAAGGTTTACATGCATAAATGTCTGTACCAGAGGCTCAGCTAAACCCCAAACAATGCATAAGCCTGCAAGTACCGCAGCTGGGATTAGCATAACATTTGGAGCTTCATGCGGATGCTGTTTGATTAAGTGTTCTGATTCTTTACCCATGAAAACTAGACTTAACATCCGTATCACATAAGCAAACGTAATTGCCGTTGTGGCATAAAGCAGGATTGCCTCTGCCAAGTACCCTGCACCGGTTACGCTGGTAATAATTAAGCCTTTACTGAAGAATGCAGCGAAAGGAGGCAGACCGCTAGTAGTTATAACCATTATCACCATCAAAGCGAAGGTGACGGGCATAGCTTTCCTTAAGCCACCCATCAACCGCATGTCTCTTGTGCCGAGTGCATGTATGATGCCTCCTGCAAGGAGGAAACCGAGGCCTTCGAAGAAAGCATGGCTTACCATTTGGAATAAACTTGCGAACCAGCCGACAGATGCAGCCCCGTTAAGAGCTGAACCTAAAGCAGCCATCATGAAACCGAGTTGACTAACAGTTGAGTATGCAAGAACCCCTTTGATGTCAGTTGTGGTTAAAGCCAACGTAGCGCCGACAATCGCCGTTAAGACCCCTATCCAAGCTACTGTTGGCAACCAGTACGGCTGAAGCGCGATCATTAAGGGAGCGACTGCTGCAGCTATGAGGATGAATCTTGCAAGAAGGTAGATACCTGCCTTAACCATTGTGGCAGCGTGCAATAGGGCGCTGACTGAAGTTGGTGCCTCCATTGCGCTGTAGAGCCAAGTGAACAATGGGAGCTGAGCGGACTTTGCGATTGCGCCGCCTAAAACTAGGAAGAAAGCCGTGACCATAAGTCCCGTGTTCAAAGTTCCTGCTGCTGCAGCTGATTGCATGTCACTGATTATTCCATGGAGACTGAAGGTTCCGTAAGTCATGTAAAGTATACCGATGGCTGCAAGCAGGGATATGTCGCCGATGCGGGTCATGATGAAAGCTTTATTGCCTGCATTAACTGATTCGGGCCGTTTATACCAGAAAGCAATTAACGCGTAAGAGCATAAGCCTACCATTTCCCAGAAAATGAACAACTGAAGCAGGTTATCTGAGATCACAAGGCCTATCATTGAGCCTATGAAAAGTAGAATTAGGAAGTAGTATCGTGTTAATCCTTCTTCGCCTTTCATGTAACCCCAAGAGTAGATGGCGATAATTAACCCGAAGAAGGCAACAAGGCACGTGAACAATATCGACAGCGGATCAATGTATACTCCAGCGTTGATGCCTGCAATCCAAGGAATTGTCGATTCTGTTGGTAGCCCATTGCCGAAAAAGACGCCAGGTACAAGTGAAAACGCAAAGGCTGCGGTAACTACTGCAACTGCTATGACAAAGTAGTTTCGAACTTTGTCGCCTTTTTTTGCGATTAAGGGAACGAACACGCTTGCAACAAGCGGAAATACCCAAACAAGCCATGCGGAAATATCATCAAACGCCATTATTGTTCAGCCTCACTGTCCCTTTTTTCTTGCATTTTTAGTATTTCATTGATGTTACTTGTTCCATACTTTTTAGATACAATAACTAGCAACGACAGAATTACCGCGCTAATGGCAGTATCAGTAGAAAACGCCAATATCAGAAAGGCTTGTCCTAAACCTTGACCCGCGGAAGAAGCAAGCATCACAAAATTCAACGTTGCGGCAGTAGCGATTAGCTCAATTGAAATGAAGACTTTCAAGAGCTGCCGATTAGTTAGCAAGCCATAGATGCCGATTGCCAGCATTACCAGTGATAATATAACAAAGTCCATTATTTCCCACCTTTCTTCTGCTCATACAAAATGATAGCGATTCCTAATGCTACCGTCAAAATAACTAGAGCTTGTAAAATAACGTCTACGCCGCTTAAGTTCCATAAGGCATCGCCAAAAGAAGCATCGGAATATACTCCTGTTGAGCTGGAAACTGAAAGAAAGATTGCAGGCAATGTTAAAACTACGCCTGCACCAATCAAGGCTGCGGTCTTTTTAGGTGATGTTTTCTTTGTAGATTTATCACTCAACATTTCTCCTGATAAGAACAGGATGGCTAATGTGCCTACACCGACGGCGAACTGGAAAATAGCTGCATAAACCGCACCGTTAACATAGTACAGTAATGCTGTGAAAAGAAAAGTTCCTGATAGAGCAGCAACAGAATACATAACTTCGTCAAGGAACAGTGCCAGGCAAGCGGAAACTATTAAGCCTATTGAGAGGACCTCAAGGATCACTGCTATGCACCTTTCTTAACGCTTGTTTGAGGCTTTATGACTAATGAGGATTTATCAGTTGTGGCTAACTCGTAGAAAACTGAGCTTTTAATTGCGTTTCTGGGGCAGCTTTCCGCACATTGGTAACAGAAGATGCATTGGTCCAGCTTGAATTGTGGGCGTCTTTTGCCTTCAACTTCAACCATTTCAATGGCTTTTGCTGGGCAATCTCGGCTGCATAGACCGCAACTGACGCATAATTTAATATCGAATACTGGTTGGCCTCGGAAGTCATCGGGAAGCTGAGGTTTCACGAAGGGATACTTTGTTGTGGCTGGTTTGGTGAAGATATGCGAAACAGTTCTTTTCCACATTGGAGATATGCGTGATTTTTTTGTCTTCGTCATTTTTTTACACCAACGGATACACCCATGTTACCATTGCTACGGTTAGCATTAGCGATAATATTGCTGCGGGTAAGATTATCCTCCAGTTAGCTGATAATACCTGGTCTATGCGCAATCTTGCAAAAAGGGTTGTTATATACTCAGCAACTATTACGACTGCCAACAGCTTAAGTACAAACCACAAGGAATACCAGAACGCCGGCAACCCAAAAAATACTGGCCCGTATGGTCCGCCAAGGAACAATTCAACCACCAAGGCTGCTCCGAAGACAATTTGCACGTCACGTGTCAAGTGAAGGAAGGCTAATTTGGCGCCTGTGTATTCGGTTTCTAATCCGCCGACCAATTCGCTTTCTGCATCGGGGACGTCAAAGGGACCTTTTTCCAGTTCCGCCTGCATAGCAATTATGAACAGGACGAAAGCCCATGGCGCCAAAAGTATGTATGGAATTGTCTGGCTTGAAGCTATGACGAATATGCTTAAGCTTCCAGCGATAAATGCCGGTGTTAACGCAAGCATGAAAAGCGGTATATCATAACCTAAGAACTGGGTTAACACTCTTGCTGAGCCTATAGTGCCATAAGGATTGCATGATGCCCATCCTGAAAGGAACAATAGAAAGCTAGCAATTGTAGAGAATGTCAAAATAACGATTAAGTCACCATTAAACCCGGTTGTGGAAAGCACACTTGCACCATCAATAGGTAAAAAGCATATTGCGAAAACCATAATTGTAAAGGCAATAAGGGGTGCAAACTTGAAAACGGTTTTTTTAGCGTCTCTTGGTTCAATGTCTTCTTTTGTTAACAGCTTTATGAAGTCCGCTAATGGCTGAAGAATTCCACCTGGTCCTGCGACCATGGGGCCAACGCGGTTTTGTAAGCGGGCTTCGAGCTTTCGCTCAACCCAATCGCAGAATAAAGTTAACAGAAGTATAAATGTGAAGCCAGGGAAGATTAATATTCGGAGGATTAAGTCGAAGTCAATCATTTGTTATCATCTGTCTGTGCATGAGAAGCATGGGTCTAAGCTAACAAAGTTCGGAGGAACGTCAGCTATGTTTTCACCTATTGCTGTTTTGAGGAAGGCGGGAATGTTAGCGTATGTTGGAGTGCGCACTTTGACGCGTTCTGGAAAGGCTGTGCCGTTGCTTTTAATGTAGCAGAATAGCTCGCCTCTTGGAGCTTCAACCCGGTTAACAGCTTCACCTGCAGGAACAACTCTCGGCGCCTTAACTCGGAATGGCCCTGTTGGCAAGTGGTCAATTGCGTACTCGATTATATTGATGCTTTCTTCAACTTCATTCATACGGACATTCATTCTTGCCCACGTATCGCCCTCAGTATAAACTATCTCTTTGAATGGAATCTCGCCATACGCTTCATAAGGCTCATCCTTGCGTACGTCAATGTCAACACCTGATCCTCGGGCTACTGGACCAACAACGCACAGTTTTAATGCATCTTCTCTTTTAAGTACACCCACCTTTTGCATACGAGCCTTTATTGAAGGTTCGTCCCGGTAGATTTGCCTGTAGAACGGCAGCTTCTTCCTCAGGTCCTCCAAGGTCGTCTTGATTTTGGGGAGGTCAGTGTCTTTTAGGTCTCGTCTTACGCCGCCTACAGTCATGAGTGACGCGTAAACACGGTTACCGCTGGTTAACTCAATTAGATCCATGATTGGCTCTCGGTCTCTCCAGAAATACTGGAACAACGTTTCATAACCTATTTCTAACCCTGCGTGACCCAACGTTAGTAAGTGGCTATGTAGCCGGTTGAGTTCTAAAGCTATTACTCGCAGATACTTGGCTCTTGGCGGAACCTCAGTTTTTAATATTTTTTCAACACCTTCAACGAAGTTACAAGCATGTATGGTGTTACATATGCCGCAGATTCGCTCAATCAAGTAAACATCTTGCAGGTAAGTGCGTGATTCAGCTGCTTTTTCTATTCCCCTGTGCACGTAGCCGATTCTGGGTTCAACTTTAGTTACAGTTTCTCCATCAACTGTTACGGCGAATTTTTCTGGTTCCAATAGTGCAGGGTGCTGTGGACCAATAATGATTTTTACGATTTTGCCATATTCCGGTTGTTTTTCTTCTTCAGGAGGTGGCGGGTTTAGTTTTATTTCACTTGCTTTAACATCTTTCCTTAAGGGGTAAACGCCCTCAGGCCAATATTCTGATAAAACAAAGTGTCCTGGGAGCCTGTTCCCTTCGAAGACTACACCTAAGAGGTCAGACACTTCCAATTCATGAAATACGGCGCCGGGAATAATGTCGATTACTGTTTGAATTTTTGGGTTGTCCTTTGGCACTTCTGCTCGTATGGTTAGGAACGCGTTTGAAGTGCGAATATGGTATAGTACGCCTAGGTTTGCTCCAAGGTCTAAACCGGTAATGGCTATGATAGCGGTTTTCTCGTCTGCCTCCACCATTGCTTTGAGCACGTCTCTGTGTAAGCCATTGCTGGTGACTATTGCGGCTTTGCCAAGTTGGCCTAGTTGAATTTGGACTTTGTCTTTGAGTTTGGTTTCAATTACGTTAATAATGTCTATGTTACTGTTTGGCGTTTGGTTTTGCCTCCTCAACTATCGGTTTAACCTCTTGCTGGGTTACGGCTTCTGGTTTTGCAACCTCAGGCTTTGCCTCTTCCTTAGGCAATTCAGGAGTTTTTACTTGTTTAGGTTGCTTCTTTGGTTTGGGTGGACTTAGGGCGTTTAAAAGTTTAACTACACCATCCAAGATTGCCTCTGGACGCGGTGGGCATCCAGGTATGTACGCTGTGACTGGAATCACTTTGTCTACACCGCCAACTACGTTGTAGTTTCCTGCAAAAACGCCGCCTGAGCATGCACACGCACCGATGGCTACGACGAATTTGGGTTGTGGCATTTGGTCATATACTCGTTTTAGCCGTTCTGCGCATTGTTGTGTGACGCAGCCTGTTACTAGTAGGACGTCAGCGTGTCTTGGTGAGGGTTCGAGTTTTACGCCGAACCGTTCAACGTCATATTTTGGTGTAAGTAAGGCGACTATTTCTATGTCGCATCCGTTGCAGGCGCCTGAGTTGAAGTGTAAGACCCATGGTGATTTTACTCGTGCCCATGTTATTATGTTTGCCATTAGTCTTTACCTCCTTCTAAAAGAACCAAGCATGCGGCAAGAAGTATACCAAGGTAAAGGATTAAGAAAAGCGGGTTTGTGCCTGCTATTGCGAAAGATGCAAAAGCGAGTAATAGTACGGATGAGTCAAAGATTACGAAGTAAATTAGGTACTTGTATAGTGATACGTTGACTTTTAACCCGGGAAATGACGCTTTCTCTCCGCAAGCATATGATGCTTGCTCGTTTTCGCTTATGGTGGTTTTTGGCGCTGACCTTTTGCCTAAAGTGTAGATTACTAATGTTGCTATAAATATTATTGTAAATGCGATGAGGGCTTCAACAATCATTTGATATGTCTCCACTGATGCTTTTGCGCTTAATCATTAAAGTTGCCTCAAGGATAGAGTTAAATTTGCACTTGTTATATCCAAGTGCGGTATTATGAATGTATATAAGGTTATCTGCACAAAAACTATGCAAACGAAGAACATTGGGGTAATTGGCAGATGGCAGTCTATCCCCAAATTAATGCCATCAGCCTGATTACTAACTATACTCTCTCCGACAGCTCTTTGTTCTCCCATATTGCCCCGAGCTAGTTCTCTATAAAGCACTGCGCTCAGATTTAAGTTTTAACAACTAAAACAATGCAAACCCATGGTCTCAAATGGATATAGTAGATTATTGGAAAAAAGCGATTTATTCTGTTTCAGTTGTCCCATGCCATCTTTTTTCCAAGTAAAGAATCAAGCTGAAGAGACCTCGGCTGAAAATTACAAAAAGAAGCAATTCGAACTCGCCAATAGTTCTAACAGCCACTGTACGAATGATTTCTGCGCCAATAAAAAAGTTCAGACCTAACGTTAAATATCCTGACAAGATCCGCGTAGAAGATGATGTTTGAAAAGGATCCTTGAGTTTACATTGAATAAACCGGATCGTTACCAATATGGCGCCAAAAGCTATAATACCACCGCCGAAAAGATAGAGCGCATCAGCGGCCACGGTAAGCACTACATAAATCGCATTGTAAATAGCGCCACCTACAGACAGCAAGTTAATAAATTCTGGATAAATTAAACTCAAAACGACGCCAAAGACAGCCGCAACAGTTATTATAATCAACAAAATACGTGCTAAAGAATTGGTTCCTTGCTTTTTTTCTACAGAGCATTCAACCATAAAATTCGGGCACCTGAACTCAATTAATAAATTAAGGCTTGTTAACTTAATAAAGGTGATTTAGCGGTCGCTTACTGCATCGTTAAGGTACGCGTTAGGTCGATTTTAGTTACAACGCCCAGAAGTTTCTTTGGATCAGCCCTATCTCGAACGAGCACACGTCCTGTTTCACTTTCGCTCATTCTTTTAAAGGCATCCAATTCGGTTTAATCAGGGTAAGCGATAACAAGTTTTCGTCGGGCTATTTGGCTAACTAAAGTTTCCTCCCTCTTGTTTAGTGGATTGCTTTCTGGAGCGTTAATAGCTAAGCTAATAGAAGGCTTTATCAGTCTTAAAATTAAAGGTTTAATCGGTGAATTTTTTTGGAACAAAATAAACATAGGATTATGGAGAAGAGTTTTGAAACTGAGATGTTTGTTGATGGTGAAAAGTTGCCTTTGAACAATTTTGTGCAGGAAACCATTGGTAACATTATGGCTGGGTTTTCGAAATCGCTAAAAGGGCTGGATGCGGCTGAGGCTCCGGAGTTGATTGAAGTAAAAATTAAACGGTTACACAAGTCAATTGATGTGGACGCTCACGTTTACCCTTAGCTGACTACTTTTCTAAACTGGTACAATGTAGCGATCAACGTCACAACAACGACTAACCCGATTACGCCCCAAGCAGGCAGTATCGTGCCCCAATCGTAACCATTGATCATGAGGGCTCAGATAGCGTTTACTGCGTAGCTTATTGGGTTAAACATCGCCACATCTTTTACCCATGTAGGCAAAAAAGCCAATAACATAGCCGCCATGTTACTCAGTGAAATAAAGAAGTATTTTTTAGCTTTCAACATTATCGAATTGTTCCAGCAAAACCATTATATCCACGTTGCGTTCTTAAACACATTTTTATGCGTCTGTTCGCAGTGTGGCAGAAATGGGCAACGTTATTGAGACTAGTCAATTAACAAGGAAGTTTGGCTCGTTCACTGCCGTTGATAGGCTGAATATTACTGTTGAGTCTGGCGAAATCTTCGGCTTGCTTGGACCCAACGGTGCCGGAAAAACCACCAGCATATCTATGCTCTGCACCCTCCTGAAACCCTCTTCCGGGACTGCCAAGGTCAACGGCTTTGATATCGTTAAGGAAGCTATGCAGGTGCGAAAATCGATAGGCATAGTTTTTCAAGACCCAAGCGTTGACGACAGAATGACTGGGCGAGAAAATCTCCTCATGCACGCCAACCTCTACGGAGTTCCAACAAGCGAACAGAACGACCGAATCAATAGCGTTCTGAAATTGGTTGAGCTAGATGAAAGGGCTGATGATCTTACGCGAACTTATTCCGGCGGGATGAGGCGCAGATTGGAGCTTGCCCGAGGGCTTATTCATTATCCTAAGGTTCTTTTTTTGGATGAACCTACAATAGGACTTGACCCACAAACTAGAGATCACGTTTGGAGATACATCCGAGACTTGAAAGAAGCCCATGACATAACTGTGGTCTTAACTACGCATTATATGGATGAGGCAGATAGGCTTTCTGACCGCATCGCCATAATGGATTACGGAAAAATCATCGCTCTTGACACTTCTTCTAAATTGAAAGAAACCCTCGAAGGCGACGTGATAACAGTTAAAGCAGACAATCTTGAAGCTCTTCTCTCGATCATAACCGAGAAAATGGGACTTCAGAAAGCTCAGATAGTTGACGATGCGTTAGAAATCACGGTGCAAAACGGAAAAAGCCTGCTACCGAGGATAGTGGACACGGCGACTCAAAACAAAATATACGTTGAATCCATCCGTTTACGCGAACCAAACCTTGAGGACGTATTCTTGCACTACACAGGCAGAACCATACGCCCAGACGCAACCAAGGAACTTCATGGCTTAGCCGAGGCACGGAGGAGAGCGGCTGCGAGATGACTGAAATCAGGGGCTTCTACACTCTTTGGCTTCGAGAAGTCAAACGTTACCTGAGAGACCGAGTCAGAATAGTCAGCAGTTTCGTCACGCCATTACTTTGGCTATTTATATTCGGGGAGGGCGTCCGTTTGGTTCTTCCATATGCAGGACTGAATTATCTACAGTACATTTTCCCAGGCATAATAGGGCAAACCCTGCTTTTCACTTCCATGTTCATGGGAATTTCCGTACTCTGGGACAGAGAATTTGGCTTTATGAAAGAAATACTGGTTGCACCCATTTCGCGCACATGGGTCTTCACAGGTAAGATGATAGGTGACAGCACCGACGCCGTAATTCAAGGGATAATCGTTTTCGTTCTTGGTCTACTGTTAGGGATAAAGCTTAACATATTTACGTTCCTCGAACTCTTGCCCATCATGCTGCTCATCACCTTTGGCTTGGTCAGCATAGGCTTAACGCTAGCCAGTTTCATGGGAAGTTTGGAAGGCTTCGGCACAATACAGAGCTTCATTAACCTTCCTTTGTTCTTCCTCAGCGGTGCTCTTTTCCCCCTTAGAGGAGCAAGTATTCCAACCTGGCTGCAAATCGCCTCAAGATTAAACCCATTAACTTACGGTGTTGACGCGTTAAGAAACGTTATTTTGGGTGCAGCATGGGCACCTTTTCAAATTCAATCTTTATGGTTTGACATTGGAATTATTGCCTTATTTGATTTGATTATGATGGTAATTGGCATCTGGGCGTTCACCAGAATGAAATAACGAATTGGCTGCTGAAACGCTTAATTTCTTCCAAAGGCTTAGAATTAACCGTTTTTTGCGTTCTTGCATAAATTTATAGTTGGATTATTTTTTCAGTCAATTTTTCGGGTCAAAAAACCTTTAAGCAGCTTCCACTAATGCAGTTTCGGTGATAAATATGCGAAAACTGAGAAGCATCATTTATCTTGCTCTGATTGGAACAGTCGGATTAATAGTAGTTTTAATCAATCCACTCTACATGTTAGCAGTAATCGGTATGTTTGCTTTCTTAGCGATTGCTAGGCAGATGAACTTCAACAATATTTTTATGATGATAAAGCGTTATGCAAAAAGTGTTTCTAGGCTACGCTTTGAAATTCGGGCGAAGCTTCACACAGGCTTTAGAGATTACAGTGATTCTATAGACAGCGAAGAATCACACAATAGAAACTGCGGATTCATTAGATAACCCAAACTTTTTTTATTTTAGAAGGTAAAATTGAAAAAAGAACTGAAGAAAAATTAGCTTTATTGCTTATTGGTCATTTCGTTGATTTGCTGCTCCATCGCGTGACCGCGGCAGTAAACGACTGCTTTTTTTATGCCTGGAACTGATTTTGCTGCGGCTTTGATGTCTGCTGCAAGTTTGAACGCTATGGGGCAGAATGGGCTGGTTGGTATGAATTCTACTGTGACTGTGCCGGGTTCAGTTTCTTTTACGCTTTGGATCATTTGCATTTCATCGAATGTTTGTCCTGTTTCTGGGTCTTGCACTTTGCCTACTTCTTGGCGTACTTTATCTTCTAACTCGGTCATTTTTTTAACCTCTGATTTAGTAAAAGGAATATGAAGTAGCTTAACATATAAACTGATTGCAAAAGCGCTAATAGTTTAACGGTGACTCGGGTTGACCTTTGACGAATCCTGCATATTCTGCAAAATAGTAACTAAACAAGCTCCAGCAAGCATCATTTACGAGGATGAAACGGTGATGGCTTTCCTTGATATACGACCATTAAACGAGGGACACACGCTTGTTATTCCAAAAAAGCATTACGTTGACATCTTCGACATTCCCGAAGACCAGTTAAGCCAAGTTCACACGGTTGCTAAACAAGTTTCTACAGCAGTTAAAAAAGCCACTAACGCTGATGGCATCAGCATTATTCAGCAAAACGACAAAGCTGCAGGCCAAGACATATTCCATTTTCATGTGCACATTGTTCCAAGATTCGAAGGACAAAAACTGCCAAGTTTCAGCGACCTTAGAAAGGTTGAGAGAGTCAAACTTGACAATATGGCAAAGAAAATAAAGAAACATCTCAAAAACTTAAATTCTATTTCATATGTCTAGTGCTCCAAAATTTCTTTACCCTATTACCTAAAGTCCTAAAAAGTTGATCTTCTTGGTATTCAGGAAGCTAAAGTGAACAAATATTTTTAATGCTTAACAAGTACGCTCTAAGCTATGGCATAATTTTGGATATTCTTTATTAGAATGAATAATCTCTCAATAATATAGCGATATTCTAAAGCAGGTGTTAATTTTTGGCAAATAAAAAAGGCGACAAATACAAGTGTGAAGAATGCGGGCTAGTAATCGCAGTTGAAGACCCATGCGGTTGTGAACCATGCGAAATAGTTTGTTGCGAAGAACCAATGAAACCTGTTAAGGAGCCACAAAAGGCGAAACCAAAAGCAAGCCCGAAAACCAGTAAATAAGCCCTCAAACACCAACCCTTTCTTTTTTTACGCTCAATAGTTTTAGGGAAAGCGCTGTTTAATCTAGTTGAGCAGTGCAAATAGAAAAGGTCGTTAAAGACTACCTCATCAGTCACTGTGGTTGCCGAGTAGATATCGCCTAAACTGATTATCCAAAGAAGCGTTGGGTAAGTCATCATTCTTTCCATGCCGCCGACACCAAGCAAGTTTCCCGCCATTTTTGAATTATTAAAATTCATGGTTAAAAAATAAATTAATAAGTGTATATTTAGCTCTTGATTTTTCCCTCTAAACAATTGTATTTTGCTATTCTAGTATGTTGAAAAAGCACTGTTTCATGTTGAAAGTGCGGGGATTAATTCTATGCAGTGCTATGTTGAATCATATTTGAAGCATATTAGAAGCATCTAGTAGACCGGGTAGGTAGGCTTGAGCACACACAAACATCCCAAGACAAAACCCAAGAACTAATACATGCATTAATAACTATATTTAAAGTTAATTTTTTTTTAAAAAAATGGGGCATTTTTTTGTTTAATTACGGTAGCATTATGTCCCTGTTCAAAGTTGCAGGGCTTTACTTTTTACTTATTTTGTTCGCCTACCACTGCCATTTTGGGCATTAGCACTCTGTCTATGGCATGGCAAACTCCATTATCCACAGCTATGTCCGGTTTGACGATGTTTGCACCGTTAACTTTCATGTGTCTATGCAGGTGCCAACGTGTCGCGTCTATCCTTAATTCTCCTCCCTGAAGTGCCTATAAATACTCATGTTGAGCCAAATCTGAAGCCATTAATTTCCCATCAACCACATGGAAAGTTAAGACTGCCTTCAACTTCATAGTATCCTTAAGGAGCATATCAAGGTCGCCTTTCGGTAATTTAGCGAATGCTTCATCAGTAGGCGCAAAAACCGTGAATGGACCAGGACTTTTCAGGGTATCAACCAATCCAGCTGCTTTTACAGCTGTCACAAGCGTGTTAAACATGCCCGAAGCAACTGCGGTGTCAACAATATCAGGCAAAATTTCGCCTCCACTTACAATTAAACTTTAAAAACCACAAGAATACAATGGAGAAAATACACTATAAACCTTGCTAATCTACAGAAGCATATGTTTGTAGCGCCAAAAGCCAAGGTACGGTGCATCAATGCCCATTTGCCAAAGAAGTGCTGATAATTCGCCGTAGTGAATCATGTCTTCCATTATAATTTGGCAAAGAGCCGTTTCGATACTGATGCGCGTGCCTGGCTTATCCCCCCAGGGAATAACGATTTGCCTGTTCAATTCTTCATTTGAGAGTTTCTCCAAGTACTTTTCAGTTTTAACCTTTGTCTGTTGCACGTATTTCTTCAACGAATCAATGTCTCTGAAATCATCAAAGCTTGGGTCAACTTACTGACTAAGGCGGTCTGGGATAATGTAGTTTATCCACCTGTCCTCAACAAACGTTAAATGCAAAAACACGTTACGCATCGAATCAAAACTTAACCCTTTAGGCTCAACAACCGCCGCCCAAGGTAACTTTGCCATAGCATCAAGGTAGAGTCCACGAACAACATGATTGTAGCGCACTAAATCGGTGACTTGCATGAAACTGCATTATGCAAAATTGCTATTTAAAATTTGGCAATTGCTTGGAGATTTTTTCACATGTTAGGTTGGCGGTCTTTTTTGTGCGTATTGGTATCGGCGGGGTTTTCCTATTCGTGTGAGTATGTTGTCTTTGACGAGGTCTACTAGTGCGTGGGCTACGGCGGTGCGGTCGTAGTGGAAGCCGCGTCTTGCAAGTTCTGTGTGGACTTCGTCGAGGTTTTTTGGTTCGTTGAACCAGTTTTCTTCCCAGAGTTTCTGGATTATGCCTTTGCATGTTTCTGCTCTGGGTGGTGGGGCTGGGCGTTCGGCTACTTGGGCTAGGTTTGTGTTTTTCAGGCGTTCGGTGACTGTGGCGAGTATTTTGTCTACGGTGCTTTGGATTTGGTCTTCTTGGGATTCGATTTCGAATTCTATGTCGCCGATTTTTATTTTTACGCGTATTGGTGGTTTTTGCTGTTTTTCTGTCAACTCTTCACCTATTGAATATTGTATTGTGCAAGATGCACATGCACAATATTTAAATATTTCACCAATAATTATTGCATATTGGTGAATCATGGTGATTGAACAATATACAATTACTGACAAATATAACTTTCCACAACCAACCATCGACACAACACTCCCACAACGCTTCCTAGAACAAAGCCTCTACTCGCTCAAGCAAGCGCAACACCAACCCTTCCAACTAAACCCCCAAAACCTTCAACAACTAAACACAACCGAACAATACCCATCCAGCATACAGCTCAAACCAGAACCAATCCCCATAAAACCAGACCACCAAGAAACCTTAATCGCCGCCGTAGACACCTCAACCATAAAAATCGGCGAAACAGCTACCGGCATGATAATTGCCGTCCGAGGAGCAACCACATGGAAACAAAACCGAGCATACAAGTACACGCGCCTCGGGCCATTCATATTTCACATAACGGAAGAAAACAAAAACGCTGTCTACAACACGCTTGAACATGCTTATTTCAGCACCAGCTACGGAGCCAGCCACCAAGCCGCACCAAACATCTTGCAAATGCCCACGCGACTAGCCAGCCTGCTGGAGCGATGGCTACAAACAATGCTCGCCAAAACCGTAAACCACGGCATAATCCTCTTCGACGGCTCCTTAATCTCAGGCACCATAGATACACCAGTCCAACGCCTCAGGGAAATTCTAAGTTACGCGAGAAGAAACAACAGCACCGTACTTGCCTTCTCAAAAGCTACAACGCTTAGAGCTAACGGCATCCTGATAACCGAGCAGCTTCCAAACCATGACCCGCCATACCTGCTTGAAACCACAGGAATACACTTCAAATCGCCAATAGTGCTGCTAGGCGACGTTTACGTGGCACGACTCAACAAGGCAAACTTCGCATTTCGCTTAGATATTGATAAAGAAACGCCTGTAGAGCAGAGAATGGCTGCCTTACAGAAACTAATCGGCAACGACCTGTACACTCAAAGCTACCCCGAAACCTTGCGGCTCTCGCATATCCTGTGCACATTCACAGCCAACGAAGTCTTAGCCATCAAACACTTCATCACACGCAAACATGGCATACAAATAATCAACCGCCCAGACATGCACAAACTGCTTTTCGGACCATTCAGCAAGGGGGAAATCTACGCATGAAACTCTACAAGAAAGAGGGCAACATCCTGCAAATCATCAGTTTCCCAACGGAGAGCGCTGAAAAAGGCGACTACCTACTCGTCGAAGACCAAGACGCCGCTAAAGCCTTAATCGCCCAAGTCATCGACGTACAATTCGCAGCTGTTCCCGGAGTGCTTGAGGAGCTTTTGCGGACGCTTCCAGACGGAGGCGAATCACTACAGGGCGAAGACATCGATCCCATGGAAATCGCCCCCCACATCACTTACATTCAAGACGCCAGCCTCCTAATCTGCAAGATTAGAGCAACGTTGGAAAACGAAATGCTGAGCCCAAGCAGCAGTTGGCTTCCCAGCCGTTCACAATCAACCATCAAAAAACTGTCCATACCTATGCTTATGAAGCTGGCAAAGGTTGAGGGTAAACTTCCCATAATTTTGGGCGGCACCAAAGACTCCTCCCTCTTAACGATTGACGCTACAGCAATAGATGGAACGTTAAACATTATAACGGGCAAGAAGGGCTGCGGCAAATCGCATCTCTCAAAGCTGTTAATGGTTAATCTCGTCGGCTATAAGGCAACCGTCGTCATCTTCGACCTAAACGGTGAATACACAAGCTTAGGCATGAGTAACGACGGCAAAAGAAACATGTACTACGACAAAATCCACACCTTAACCCCAGGGCAGAACTTCAAAGTAGCCCTCGAACAGCTTCACCTAAACACCGTAATGGGCATACTAGTAAATGCACTGCACCTGCCAGGCACTTCAGCCCGTGAATTCCGTCGGATATGGAAAATGCTTAAAGAAAAAGGAAAATTAAACATGCAAGAACTAGGCGAGGCGATTCGCGATTTAAACTGCAACCAGCATGTACGCGACGCGTTAGCTTCACGCTTCCACTCCCTTGCTAACTCAGGATTCTTCACTGACTCCCCCGGCGAGGCAACGCTGTTAGATGAAAGCCTCATAAAAGCTAAGGACCAAGGCGGCGCCATCGTCATAAACCTGAAAAACACCTCAAACATCGACCGCCAAATCGTAGTCGAATACGCTCTTGGAAAACTCGTTGATTCCTTGTCGAACTGGAAGCTGAAAGCAGTTTTTCTCTTCGCTGAAGAAGCACACTTGTACCTGCGCGAAACTTACTGGGACGACATCGTTACCCGCATGCGCCACTTCGGCATATTCACCACGTTCATCACAAACCAGCCTGACACGATTCAAGAAAACATTTACCGCCAAGCCGACAACATTTTCCTCTTCAACTTCACCAACGAACACGACCTAGACGTTGTCAGCCGAGCCGCCCGCGTGGATGCAGAAACAGTGCGTTCAATCGCCCGCGACCTGCCACCCCACCACTGCCTCACACTTGGCAAAGTCGTAAGCGACTTCCCCATAGTTGCCAGAGTCCGAGCCTTAGACATCAAAACAATGGGAGAGACAAGACTGTTCTTTAAAGATATGAACTAAAAAATACTTGCTAACTAAATTGAACGGGTAAGTGGCGATGGGTTTTTTGGTTTGTGCGCAATAAATCCTTTTTCACCTGTTATTGTGTAGGTGGGAGACAAAATTTTTCAGTATACGGCAGAGTACGAATGCACATTTTAGCTATGAGAACTACATGTAAATTGCTGGCTATAACATGGGGTCAGTCAGCTATTCAAACAAGTTTACCGTTTTAATTCCAATGTGCGTTGAGGTGCAGTCTGGTTTTCCGTAAGTGACGTTTCCAACGCTTCAAACATTGAATAGCAACCTAAACTTCATCAACGTAAATCCTAAGGCTTCTCGTAGGGATGATTAGTCATCTGCCTTTTGGGCTTGGCGGAGTTTCTGGACGAATTCCTCGTCTTCTCTTATTTTTTTGTCAATTTCAGCTCGATGTTCATAATAATATGACAGGGCGTCGTGTATTTGTTCCAGTTTTAGGTGTGGATGAGCGTTAACTATGTCGTCTGGTGTGCAATTCATGTATTCATACTCGATGGCTATGTCCACTATTCTTATGCGCGTACCCACTATTACTGGAGAGCCGTTGCAAACTTTTGGGTTGATTTCAACATAAGGATGTTCGGTTTTGGTTTGCAATTTAACATGCGTCCTTTTTTTACTATTTAGTGATTTTATAGCACCTCTTAACTTTTGTCGTGAAGCCACAGTTTCTTCTAATAGGTTGATAAGCATTCAGGTAAGTTGCAATATCCTTCATCAAGAGTTATGTTGCTGACAGAATTTGGTTATATTTTTACAAGTTTGGCTCTTGTTTTGAAAAAGGTGGCTTCTTTTGGTGTGTACACATGAATTTCGAATGGTTCCTTTATTCCTGCTTTCCAGAGTTCAGCATGGATTTCTGCTGGAGGCAACTTTGTAATTATAAGGATGTCTATGTCACTTGAGTAGTTGTTTTTGTTTTCTACAACTGAACCAAACATGTATGCTTTGGCATGTGGGTCGACTTCACGGACTGTTTCCTTGATGATTTTGAGGTAGCCCGCTAAATTTTTAAAGGCTTCCTGCCTTTTCAGGGCGTTTTTCACCAACAGTTCATTTGACATTTTCAATTATCTCTTTGACTGATTTTGTTAGCTTCTCTGCTTCTTGCTTGGTAAATTCTCTCATTACGTATCTAGATGTTATGTAAGAATCTTCCAGCATGCCTAATTCAAGAAGATACTTTTCCAAAACTTGTTTTATCACGGACTTTCTGTTTTCCGCAACCAATTCTGAAAGTATCTCCAATAGAGCCCTTACACTATGTGTTCTTGGATAGTCAACGCCTTCCGCCAACACTTTTGCCTTCAAAAAAAGCTCTAATGTTTGCTCAAGGCTAAAAGTTGCAAGGTCATAAAAGCCTTTACTTGTCTGATATTCAGCAGTTTCCAGAAAATCCCTTGACCTTTTAAGCAGGCGCTTTTCTTCTTCTTTTCTGCTCACTGTTTATACTTCTTCCTTTATTTACAAACGTATTGATTATAAATATTTAAGTTTGTTACCCCTCTTCAGAAAACTAATTTTTTAAAAAAAATGCTCCGCCCTATTAACATTGTTAGGCTGGATGTTGTGGCGAGAAGGATTTATTTTGTTATTTTTGTTATGATTGCGATTTTCCACGATAACTGCCTCGATTCTGGCGATAATCAGGATTCCGAGGACCAATTTTTTTGACGATGAAAACTTGTAGATATTCAAAACAAGCCGTAATTTGTAAGGACTTTTTTAGCGAAAAGAAAACCAAGTATGAAAGGTGTTACCATTCATCTCGCTTGGTGACTGATTCCTTTTTCATTGTTTCTTCAATTTCACGGTAAATGTTTTTGTCAGACTCAGAAACCACAACTAAATCCCCGCCTCCGAAGCTTTTTACAATTGGAATTTCTATCAGCCTGGACTCTCTGGTCTTGGGAACATATTCCACAGTAACCTCTTTGGAGGTGAAGGAAAGTTTTTCTCCATTAGACCATGGCTCATACATTTCGACTTTTATAGAGTGGGATCCAGCGGTTATTCCCTTCATGTCCAGCACGGGCGTTAACTCGAAATCGTCTCCCGCCAAAGGGCTCTGAGGGATTCTGATTATGACGGAGCTGATTTGTTGGTTGTCAAACGCTAGATCCGACTTAACTTTTGAAAACGCGGTTTTTGAGGGAAGCAGCTTGAACCCGATTTTGAGTGCTAACTCATCCTCTCTTGTGATTGCGCCGATTTCGGTTATGATTATGTGCTTTTCGTAAATATGTTTAGTTATGTTGTCGGATTCTTTTATGGGATCATTCGGTAGATTGTCCAATGTCAGTTGCTTGGGTGCTTTGAGATTTTTCGGCGCTTCCTTTGTTTTGCTCATGATATTCAGACGTCTTTTTGGACTTTTTTGAAATATTATATGCTTTGTCTGGTTTATTCTTTGGTGAGCTGTAACGACCAGGTTCTTTTTGTCTAGTTTTAATAATGATAGGGTTCAATTTCTATTGGATCTGTCGTTGGTTTACTTTGCTCAAAAGTTTGTTTAGGATAATGCTTGCTGCTTTTTTGTCTATTGGTTCGTTTTCGTTTCCGCATTTTGGTGAGTATATGCATGAGGGGCAGCCGTCTTTGCACTCGCAATTATCGATTAGCTTGAGAGTTTTTTCCCATAGTGGTTTTATGTTTGAGTAGAGGGTTTCTGATATTCCGATTCCTCCTTCAAAGCCATCATAAATGAAAATGGTTGGGTTTCCGGTGTCTGGGTGTAGGGGTGTTGATAATCCTCCAATGTCCCATCTGTCACACATTGCAAATATTGGAGACATCGCAATCATTGCATGTTCGACCGCGTGCAGTCCTCCGTCAAAATCGAGCTGTCGATCTTCGATTTCTTTTTTGATTTCGTCTGGAATTATGAACCACATTCCAACGGTTGAAAAGGACAATGGCGGTAGATTGAGCGGTTTTCTTTCGACAACTTCATCATACGTTTTGGTGATGTATGTGTGGTAAAATTCTGTTATGGCTAATTCGCCTAATCCAACTGTTACTCCGTTTTGTTTTTCTTCAAGGGTTTTCTTTATCGCGACGTCGACGGTTTTTAGTGCTTCTGTGTAGTAGTTGACGTTTTCTTGTCTGACTTTGGCAGTTAATTGGTTGAGGTCTAATTCTTCAGAGATGTATGTTTCGCCTTGGTGTAGCAAGATTGCGCCTGCGTGAACTTCTTCATAGGCTTTGTTTAAGGTTAGAGTTTCGAGTATGTTTCCGTTGCAGGTAACGGTGACGGTTTTGTCGGAAATGCTTTCCAAACTTACAACTTCGACGGGTCTTGCTGTTCCCGAATACACGTATCCTCTGGGTGTTTTGCGAACTAGGTTTTGTTGTTCAAGTGCATGGATGCTGTCTGAGAATAGTTCTGGGAAATATTTTTGGTCGGCTTCTGTTAGGGGCAGTTCGCTTGCTGCACACATTATGTGTCCCAAAGATATGTAGCGGTTATGCAGGTCGATTATGGCTTGTTCATGTGGCCTTCCAAAGAAGTCTTTTGGATGCTTCATGAAATACTGGTCGAGTGGGTTTTGAAAAGCAACTAGGGTTACAAGTGAATCTGAGTTGCTTCTGCCTGCACGTCCCGCTTGCTGCCATGTGGATATGACGGTTCCTTGGTAACCCGAAATTATCACGGAATCAAGAGAACCTATATCGATTCCAAGTTCCAGCGCGTTGGTTGAAACTACTCCGATTAAGCTTTTGGTTTTCAGTCGGTTTTCTATTTCACGACGTTCTTGAGGTAAATAGCCGGCTCTATACGCGGTAACCGAATTGGCTAGTTTCGGTGATCTTTTTTTGAGTTCTTCTTTGGTCCATCTTGTGATGAGCTCAGCCATTTGTCTGGATGTTGTAAAACAGAGGGTTTGCAGATTATTTGAAATGTTGAGTGTTAGGAGGTCTTTGGTTTCTTGATGGGTTGATCGGCGAGTTGTATTGGTGTTGTCGATGAATGGAGGGTTCCAGAACATGAATGATTTTTTTCCTCTTGGAGCGCCATCATTTGAGATTATTTCGAAGTCTTTTCCCGTTAGTTTCTTAGCGTGCTCTTCTGGGTTTGCGATTGTGGCTGATGAGAGAATGAATTGGGGGTCTGCATTGTAGTAATTGCATATTCTTAGTAGTCGTCTTAGGAGCATGGCTACGTTGGAGCCGAATACTCCTCGGTAAACGTGGGCTTCATCGATTATTAGGAATTTGAGGTTTTGTAGAAAGCTTCGCCATTTATAGTGCCATGGAAGGTATTGGTGGAGTCCATAGGGGTTGCTTAAGATGATTTTAGAGTTTTCTCGTATGCTTGCCCTTTGATGTTGAGGTGTATCACCATCGTAAACGTTAGGGTAAGCTTGGATTCCTGTTTCTTTTTCCAGTTCTCTTAGAACCTTTAGCTGATCATTTGTTAGCGCTTTAGTCGGGTAAAGGTATAGTGCAGTTGCTTTGGGGTCTTTTGTGAGAGCTTCGAGAACTGGAATATTGAACGCTAAGGTTTTTCCTGAAGCGGTCGGCGTAACTATTACGACGTTCTTGCCCGCTCTGACTTTGTTTATCGCTTCAGCCTGGTGTGAATAAAGATGGATGTCTCTGGTCAATAAGCAATTTTGGATATTTTCAGGTAAGGGTTTTTCCAGCTCGCCGAAGCAGGCTTCTTTAGGAGGAATTTCTTGTATGTGCACAATCTGCTTTTTGTAGGATTGCATTCGCTTTATGCTTTGGATAAAGTCGTCTATCAAAGGTTCCACTCCTCATACAGCTTGGAAAACAGCGTCCCAAGCGTTAGCAGGTCTTGTTTGTTGTGCTCAACTATGGCTACGAGAGGTCCTACGTTTCTGGTTCTTAGGTAGGTGTCATAGAAGTGGGGAACTAGTGCGCCTGGAATGTTGATTTCTCTTTTGATTCCTAGGTATTTTTCAACGGTTTCTAGTCTGCAATCGGAAAGTTTGTGGCGTAATGCTCTTCTAGTGAAATGGAGGACGTCAAAATGTGGATTGTCTAACGAGGCGTCTAATCCATAGTAAGCTAATCTTTGCTTAATGTATGGAACATCAAAGCTTCTGCCATTATAGGTTATGAGTGATAGCTTGGGTTCAAGTTGTGAAACAAGAGCCCAGATGGCGCTGGGTTCATCTTGGATGTCTCTGAGCAAAAATTGATTTGTACACACAGCATCTTTGGTTGGTTTTGCTATGCCTAATAGGATTATGGGTCTTTCTGAAAGCCCCAATGTTTCGATGTCTATTATTGCAAAGTCTTGATCTTGGCAGAATCCCGCTAAATAATGAAGTAGCGGGTGAGATTTTGGAAAGCGTTGCCACAGCCATTTTTGAATCAAAGGGATTTCTTTTTTATTTATTATTTTCATGAAGTCGCGGGCTGGCTTTTTCCAAAGAGGATGATTTTCAAGTTCTTCTATTGTTTTGTAACCTTGCTGTTTTAGGGTTTGTTCGCGTGCTGGTCCTATTCCGGGAAGACTTTTTAGGTCAGAGATGATTAGGCGTCTGCTTTCTTCGTAAGTTGCTTTTTTGAAGTTAGAAGTGCAAGAGGTCGAGATGGCGTAGCATTCTCCTTGTTGGTTTGAAATGGCCTTTCCAGGTATTGCATCTTCAAGGTTTTTGCCTTGGTATTGTTTTATGAGTTCGCTTTGAAGTTTTAGCCCCTCGTTATACTCGGAGCTCCATATCCAATTCTCAACTGCAGGTCTTTTTGGCTGCTCCTTTTCCTTTTCTGTTTCAGAAACTACCTCATACTCTTTTGAAAGAGCTATCCTCTGTCTTAGACTCTCAGCTGCCCTAGTTAGAGCGAGTTTTTCGTTGAGAGAATTATCTGATTCAGCTTCGGCTTGTTGGGAAGATAAAGATTTGTTGCTAAAGCTTTTTTGAGATGACATTGAAGCTGAGCGTTCATCTTTAAAACTTCGCAGCAGAAAAGAACCGCATGATTTGCAAAACTTGCTCTGCTCATACTCTTGCTTTGAATAATCTTTCCCACATTTTCGGCAGATGTAATTAATCAACTTAAGGTCTAACTTAACTTTGTGCAATATTATAAAAAGCCCTCTGTCATAAGGGCAAAAAGCTTCTAAGTTATAGTGTTAGGTGTAAGTGTGATGTTCTGAACGTAATATTGATTGTTGCAATGCATTTTGGGACTTATGCTGACTGCAACTGTGGGGTTTATATGTTATTTTTAGCATAAACTTTGTTAGGTTTGACAAATGGAAAAAATAATTTTCGGTTTCGAAGAAGAAGAGGATTGCGAAGAAGACTGCGATTGCGATGATTGCGAAGATGAAGAATAGCTGCATGCTCTAACCCTTCTTTTTTTAAGAAAATTATTCGATTATTCAGTCATTAGTCATTATTTACGTTTTCTAAAAGGCATTGTTCATCAACTTCTTAGGCGGTGGGTAAAGTTAAGGGGGTTGGCTAAAGGAATCGAGCATTTAGATTTGATGTGAAGCGAATTCTTCAAAAAGCTCTAAATTGCGCGTGAGAAGAGGCTTGAAAAACACTTTGAAGCGCTTATGCACGATGGAAAACGGTTAGAGCCATATGAAATTGTGAAGGAACTAAGCGGGAAATATACGCTTACTTACGCTAATTATACGTGGATTTGACGTTTCTGTGCAGGTGGCTAAAAGAATTTTTAGCAACCGATTACGTGCTTTATGCAATGGTTAGAAGGGGCGTAATATTGTTGCTTGTTTTAGCATCTTCAACCTCAAAGTAAGCTACTTTCTGTTTTAAAGCATCCATTTCAGCTTCCGAAGAGTTACTATTTCCTCTAAAGCATGGTTCTTGCTTCCATTAATAGGTTAATTATAGCTGTTACCTCGTTTTGAGGCAAGGCCAGCTTAAACTGAGATTCTGAGGTTTCTTTTTTATAAACCATAACGAGTCTTTGGATGCCATCATAATCAACGGCAAAGCTCTTTCCTTCACCCAATCTAGTGACCTCTTTGCTATCCAGTACAGTTTTTGCTTTCTCTAGCAAACAAATCAGATTCCAGGTTTCACTTAATCTAACCTTTATTTTGAAAGGGCAACCAACAGGAATTTCTTTTCCGTAGATGGTAATCATCTTGTTTTGGCTATCAAAATCGAGCGCAAAACCCTCTGTTTCACCCACTCTTACGATAGGATTTTCTGTGAAGTAGGTCGGCGTCTGTTCTTTTGGCACCTGCTTTTTCCCATCAACGTTACCATTGATAGTGGGATTTCCGGCGATACTTCTAACAAAGTCTTCCGTTCTTTTTGTGTCTCTGGCTGCTTCATCGTTTGAAAGAAAAGAAGGGTTTGTACGTCTTTTTTCCAAATATCTTGCCTAATAACAGTTATGGATGCTCAGCTTAGAAAAGCGTTGTGTGTTTAACTTGTCCTGAAAAGGCGATAAATTAAAGACTTTTGGGAAGCCATTCTATGCGTCAATGACGCACTAAAAAAGAATCAAGCTCGCTCCAAATCTCGATTAACACAGATTATTTTTTGGCGGTTGCTCAATTGCACGTAGTTATAGCTCTTTGGATAAGTAATGTTAATTTTATATACTAGTTCCGCTGAATAAGGGTCCATGCCAGCCAAAAGAAGTACAGCAGGAAAAACAAGAAGCGGAAAGCGCGGCTCCTCACTGACTCCAAGGGAACAGAAAAGGAACACAGGCTACCAACTGCTCCAACGAGGGTTATCCAAGGCAGCAGTGGCCTTAGCGCTGGACGTGTCCTGGGTCACGGCGAACAGGTGGTCCAAGCAGCTTGAGGCAAAGCAAACTCGAAAGCGTGACAGGCAAAGAGTAGGCAGACCAAAAAAGCTCAGCAGTAAACAACTCGCAGCACTCAAACGGATACTAAAGAAAGGCGCGTTGCACTATGGCTACCCAACCGAACTGTGGACTCTGAAGCGTGTTGGGGATGTCATCGAGAAAGAGTTCGGCGTTAAATACAACACTACTCATGTTTGGAGAGTGCTGAGGAGTCTGGGCTTTTCCGCCCAAATCCCCCTTCTCAAGGCCATAGAAAGGAACGAAAATGCTATCCGAGAATGGATAACCGTATATTGGCCTCAAATTGTCGAAACTGCCCAGAAGGAGGACGCTGTAATATTCTTTTACGACGAGAGTTGCGTACAGAGCCAACCGAACGTGCGCAAGACGTGGGCTCCCCGCGGCAAAAGACCTGAAATAAGGGTGAAGCAGGGTTGCAGGGACAAGCTTTCCATTATTTCGGCTGTCACTTGGAACGGAGAATTGTTCTTTAGCGTACACGGTCATAACCTGACTGACAAGGACACTGTTGGGTTTTTGAGGAAGCTTATCAAGGAAATGGCTAGCAGAAAGATTCTGGTCTTGTGGGATGGCCTGGTCATTCACCGGAGCAAACGGGTAAAACGTTTCCTCCAGAAGAACGCTGAGAAGGTCATTCCAAGAAGGTTCCCGACTTATGCTCCTGAACTCAATCCAGATGAGCAAGTGTGGAATCTCGCCAAGCATGACGATCTGGCTAATTGGTGTCCTATAAACAAGAGAGAAATGCGGCGAGTTATAACCAAGGAGATGCGAAAACTCAAATCAGAAAAAACACGCGTAGCGTCTGCCATTCGGCACGCAAAGATTCCTCTTCCACCACTACTAAATTTCTAATCCAAAGGTGAATAGAAGCCGATTTAGTTCGATGTGAACGCCCTTTTGTCTAAATTGAAATTTGATTTTGTGATGTTTGGGCATTCCTCGGAGAAAAGTAGTTTTGAGAAATGTCAATAATAACGCCCAAGAAACTTCTTAAATGCTCCAATTGGACCAGATAATCTGCACTAAACCATTTTACCTCGCTAATCAAACGAACTGGATAAATAAAAGGAAGATTGAACTTGAATTGACCGAACGAATCTATCTGGTGGCTTGCTCCTCTACCTTCAATTGTGCCCGTCCGGATATTAATGAAGTCGGATTTTCTCATCAGTTCTCGTATGATTTCTTCCAGATAGTAACCCTTCGCTTGATACAACTGCATGGACTGTAGCCCCACATTGTAGACTTTAGAGATATTTTATTATCAATTATGCTTTTTATAATTTGGTGTAATTTCGTTTATTTGAATGAAAATTTGTAACTCCCTCATCGAGATTCCATCTTGGATTTGAGCTTTCCGAAAGGTTCTCATATAAGTGAGGTTAAGGGAGATGTAAGCGTCTGAACCAATGACAACTCCCCGAATGGTGACAAGCGCAAAAGCCGAAAGTGGTCTCAACTCCATCTGCTAGAATCTTAAGATCTCTAGATCTTTTCTAAGCCTACTTGATCAAGTAACCAGCGAGTTCGACCATTACGAAAAAAAAGGTTATAGATAATGATAGAAGATTCGCAAATCTAATAACGTATTCACGGTATATTAATATGCACAGCGAGAGATCGCAATGAATTCATCCAATGACGAAGAACATCGATTACTTTATTTGTTAGGTGTATTCAATTCTGAACTTGCCCATGACTGCATGTGCAAAGCCTCAGACAGCCAGGGTTGCACTCTAATACCAAACCCGATAAATCTTAGATGGATAAAGTCACATAAGAGCGATCGAATAATAGCTTTCAGAATACAACTGAAAAATCCGTGCTATTTTATTCTCTCTCACCCCATTTCTAGGTTTCGTGGAGCTGAAAATTACGTCATTGGCGGAGAAGAAACGAGGTTTTGTGCAAAACTCGGGCTAATACCTGTTTATTTAACTAATTTGAACAAGTTTACTCTTCTAAGAGTGTGGGGCGATCTTGCCCAAAAACTATTTTCCAACACAGCTGAACCTATTCCCATGGACGAACAAGTCTACTGGAAGCTTTGTCCTAAAACAACCAATTTCCCAGAATTGTCCAGTGCAAATTTCGTCCTCAGACAGAATTCTGAATTCCGAGAATACTCGGGAAAATATAGAACCTTGTTTGACGATTATTTCACTTTTGGTTTTTGGTCATTTCCCGAGAACGGATTCTCCAATTCGACAATCGTTCTAAACGATAGTGAATCAGTTCATACAGTACTCAAGGCAGCAAAAACTATCTACATTCCAGAGGAATCCTACTTCAAGTCTATGAAGCTCGGGCAAGAAAATGACATAAGTGTAAAAGTTTTGTCGATGCATGGACTAACAAAGAATAGTTCGGGCTATGAACTACAGCACTTCGATGATGTTGTTCTGACTCAGGACATAGCGAAATCATTAGAATACGAACAAAGTTATGGACACGTCTTAATTAATGGCATTGTAAGCGATTTTATTAGACGCTCAACCTGGTTTCCAACACTTACGGCGGTTAAATTGTACGAAGTTTCGAGTTGTGAATTGCTTATGTCCATAATTGGAATCGTAGTGAACGAAAGATTCAACGAAGGTCCATCATTGGCGTTAATGGGAACAGTTGAAGAGATCAAAAAAGAGACAATGCAAATTGTGGAATTACTGCAAAGGAAAGCATATATAGATTCTACCATTACCGATGGTTTTGCCGACCAGATTGCTTTGGCGATCGAATGTCTGCGGCCTATTTTGGCGATTGATGAAGGAAATTTGTTTTATATGCATCCATCAATCTTTATTGAGCTCTTAGAAGCTGGATTAGATAATTCATTGGATAAACATGATTCTCTTGTTGCAGTCCTCAAATTGGTAGACAAATTGCCAAATGTTAAAGACAACATGATTGCTGATGCCAAAGAATCAACTTTTCTTAGGAAAACAGGCCATTTTCCAGAACGTATTTTTGTCGCTTTAAGAAAGGCTATTGAGGAAATGCATCTTACTCGTTTGCTTAATAACCCGAAATATAGTTCGAAAATCATTAATTTATCAAATGAAAATGCGAAAGAAGAGAACCACAGAAAAAAAATCGCGTCAAAACCTGACTTAAACTCGATAGATGTTGAAGGTGAAGATGAACAAGAAGTCTTGAGCCGAGTTAGAAGACTAAACAAAAGAATAAAAGATTTTGAACAGGATGGGCAATGAAGCTCTGAAAAAAAAGTGTTTGCCAATGGACAAATGCAACTTATTTGTTCGAACTCTGTGCCCGTTAACCCTTTCAGTTTCTTGCCAAGGAGGCAACTTTTAGCCGTTTAAGTTCTGATTTGTTTCCTGAGCCTGTTTATTGTTCGTTTCAAAGCGTTTTCACAGATATTTGAGATATTCAACACGGTTTCTGGCCCAAATCTTTAATTCAGGGTCAAATAAAACGTTATGTTTATTTGTGGTCAGCAGTTGTGCCTCCACATATAATAATATGGGATTATGCATTTAGGTCGGTCTGATGCTAACTCGGTAAAATCGGCAATTCATAGAATGTATTTTATTCGATAACAATCTTTTTAATATTGGTGAGACGAACTTCACAAAGGGTGGTTTAGACAAAATGGGAAAGAGGTCGGCTGAAACCATAAGCTATAACATGTCTAGGATACGGTCTAAAAACACTCACCTCGAGGATAAATTCGAGGAAATATTAGTTAAAGCAGGATTGAATTATGAGAAGCAAAGCGAGATAATCGGCAAACCCGATTTTGTCTTGCCTGAGTACAAGGTTGCATTGTTCGCGGATAGTCACTTTTGGCATGGATATCATTGGAATGAGACAAAAAAGCAGATTAAATCAAATAGAGATTTTTGGATACCCAAAATCGAAAGAAACATTCAAAGAGATAAAGAAGTTAATGCGGCACTAAGAGGTTTAGGTTGGCAAGTTATCCGTTGTTGGGAACATGAAATTAAGGATAACCCAGAAAAATGTTTCAGGAAAATTAAAAAAGCCATTGATATTGTTAAAGGAGAGAAATAAACTGGCAATTTTTGGATTTGATTTCTTTTGCGGTGTAGGAGGGGCTACCAAAGGATTTCAAAATGCAGGCATGAAAATCGTAAAAGGAATTGACCTTGACAAAACATGCACAGAAGCGTATGAAAAAAATTGCTACCCATCAAAATTTATCATGGAAGACATAAATGTTCTGAATACTGAAAAAATTATATCAGATATGCATCTTACTTCAAAAGATTTTTTAGTTTGTATCGGTTGCGCTCCATGCCAACCTTTTTCCAGATTTAAAAGAGAGAACGAAAATGACAAACGAAGAAAGTTAATTCTTGCTTTCGCAAACGCCATTAAAGTCGCCAAGCCACATGTGATTTTTGTTGAAAACGTGCCAGGGTTTGAAAAAGCGCAAAAAGGAAATATCTTCAAAGAATTTCTAGAAACACTTGACTTAACCCAGATGAATTATCAATATGAGTGGAAAATAGTCAATGCTAAAAACTATGGTGTTCCACAAAATCGCAGGAGATTTGTCTTATTAGCTTCCAGGATAGGAAAAATACCCTTACCAAACGCAACTCACGGAAAGAATTTGTTACCTTATGTCACTGTAAGGGATCGAATATCGAAATATGCTCTATTAGCTGCTGGAGAAGTAAACAAGGATTTTCCCAACCATGTAGCTCGACGATTATCGGACTTGAATCTAACAAGGATGAAGTTGACGCCTATAAACGGTGGAAGTAGGACGGAATGGCCTAAAGAGTTTTGGCTAGACTGCCACAAGAAAAATGCTGGACACACAGACGTTTATGGTCGAATGAGATGGGATAAGCCAGCGCCTACGTTAACCTGTAAGTGTAACAGCTTTTCAAATGGACGATTCGGGCATCCAGAGCAAAATAGAGCGATATCTTTGAGAGAAGCGGCACAACTTCAGTCCTTCCCTGATGATTTCATTTTTTATGGTGGTCAGACAGACATCGCACGACAAATAGGAAACGCTGTTCCCCCACTAATGGCAGAAGCATTCGGTAAAACAATTGTTAAATTCATAGAATCCCACAGAATAGCGAACGCGCCTTGAAAGATAATGCACTTGACTGAAAAGCCAAACGAACCAATTCATTAATGGCGCTCTACAATTACCAGACCCTAGAAAACGCTATTAAGACCTTCATTTAGAACAGCTTCTATGTCTGCGCGGACAAGTTTGGTTATTGCTTTACGCAATGAAGTTTTTGGACCACGAAATGGATGTAATGAGAGTTTAGAAAGTGATCCAAAAGAGCAATATGTTGTTGGCGTCCTTGAACCCACCAGTTTTACTAGAGGCGCTCTTGCATTTTACGGTCGCGCTGACGTTAATAGAAGAGACTTCGGTGAAGGAGAGGATGATGATACAGAAGACGAAAACGAATTTTCTCCAATAGGATTCATAGCGGATCCCCGCGCATTGCCAAAATCAATGGGGTTATCATTCATTATTAAAAGTAATTCTGGAACTAAGATAAGCGTTTGCGCAACTTGGGCCAAATACATCCAAAAAACGGACAAAACATGGCAGAGAATTCCTTTCAAATTCATAAAGCACAATATAGACGTAAAAAACCCCTGTGATCTTTTCAACACTAAAGGAGTCAGAATCTGCCTGCAAAACTCCCTAACACCCCAGGGTCACCTTTACGTTTCCCTATATCTAGTTAATGAAATCGAATTATCAGACAAAAAATATGCCAAATCAGAGGAACATATCTTCCAGCCGCAACTTAGAATAGTGTGCCCAAAAGAAACACTCTTAGTTCCTATAACTAGCCAAACAAACGAAGATGATTTAGAAGACTCAAGCCTCACTCTTCTCTATAAAGATAAACTTGCTTTTGCTAGAGGTCACTTATGCAGCGCAACTTGGGCAGAAGTTGATCCCGAACGTCCACACCCTTCAATCAAGGAAAATCCATTAAAATGGACAGATGGGGAGATAATAGGAGAACCAGAGAAGACGCTTTTTGCCAACCCCACTTTGCGGACAGAGTACTTACCCTGTTTTCCGATTCAACAAGTAACTATGCAACCAAAACCAGAATATGGAAATCCAGGACCTTTCCAAGCTTGCGTGCTATCCGAAACTTGGGATCCAGTAAGGCTCGATTTATCTCTTGGACAAATCCCAAACCAATATGAGCAATGGATTAAAGAAAAGAAAAACGATGTCCAAAGACTCGCATCTCAATATAGAAAAACGGGCCTTCAACACCTCAATAGTTGCCAAAATTCAGTCCTCCGAATAAAGGAAGGGATAAAGATTCTCAAAGACGAAGAGGATGCAAGACTCGCCTTCTGTTTCATGAACAAAGTAATGGACCAACAGTCTATTTGGAAAAAGAAAGGTCCACTAACTTGGCGCTTATTTCAGATTGCTTTTATTCTTCAGTGTCTCCCCAGTATTGTTAAAGAAGGACACGAAGACCGCCGATTATGTGACATGCTATGGTTTCCAACCGCTGGAGGCAAAACGGAAGCCTACTTGGGATTGAGTATTTTCTCGATTGCACTAAGAAGACGACGATATTTTGCAACAAGTTCGAGAGGCATAGGAACAGGCGTAATATCCCGTTATACCCTAAGAATGTTAACTCTCCAGCAGTTTCGAAGGGCAACCATAGCAGTAGTCGCATGTGACTATTTCCGAATAAAAAACTGGAAACCTAATTGCTGCCCAATTAATGAAGAAAATCTTTGGGGCAAAACAAGATTCTCTATTGGTTTGTGGGTCGGACAAGAAGTGACGCCAAACCGCTTAGTTGATCATGAAGGTTTTGACAAGGTCGAAAGAAGGCGTACACGTTATCCTGGCGCCGTCACTAGATTAATTGGTTTTGATTCATACGCTGGGACAGGCGTTAGAATCAAAAGCATGACAAATTCTGAGCCAGCACAGGTCATCCAATGTCCAGTTTGCGACAGCATTCTGGCGATTCCGAGAAAGCAAAGTTTGTCACCGAAAGAACACCTATTTCATTTTATAGTAAAATCAAAATATAAACCCAAACCGACAAAAGAAGGCCTAAGTGGACTTGGTTTTGTTGCGAGGAACATCAAAGTTGAGAGCCTGCCAACCCCAGACCATTTCATCATTTCAGTTGAGCTTTCGTCTAGCAACAGAATTGATGCCGATCAAATTGATATATGGTGGAACAAATGTGCACTACAATCGCTTGGACCGAGCTGTAAAGGTGCTTTCGCCAGAGCTAGCCGCCTAGGGTATTTCTTAAAACGTTGGGATATTCAGCGGCAACCCATAGACTATGAGATCCATTGCCCCAACCCATCCTGTGAACTCAACAAGATTGAATGGAGTGAATCGATACCAGTTGGCTCAAAAGACATTCCCACAGACGTCTTGGCTCCTTTTCGAATACCTGGAAAAGATGCTGCATGGTATGGGATGCCCATATCAGCATATGTTGTAGACGATCAAATTTACCACAGATGCCCATCAATCGTGATCGCTACGGTAGACAAATTTGCAAGACTACCCTATGAGCCCCGCGCAGCAACAATGTTTGGCAATGTAAACAAATTTGACACATGCTGGGGATTCTATCGTGAAGAGATGCCTCCTGATACAGGAGGCACCTGTTTTGGTGAAGTATATGATATTCAACGATTTGAGCCTCCCGAACTAATAGTTCAGGATGAACTTCACCTAATAGATGGGCCATTGGGAACAATGGTAGGCCTCTACGAGATGGCTGTTGAGATACTTGCCAGCAAAATGGATCAATCAGGAAATCTAATAAAACCAAAATATCTCGCGTCGAGCGCAACCATCCGTCACGCAAAATCTCAAGTTGAATCAGTATTTAATAGAATAGTCTCAGTGTTTCCTCCTCAAGGTCTTTCGATAGATGACAATTTCTTTTCCCATTCAGTGGAAAAACACCCGTTGGATAGTGGACCAGCTGGTCGACTCTATGTTGGAGTATGCTCTCCAGGTCACGGACCCCATACGCCTAACGTTAGAATATGGTCAGCACTACTCAAACAAGGGTTCGAACTTAGGCTTTCAAATCCGCAAGACAATGAGGAAATAGACCAATTCTGGACACTCGTAGGCTATTTCAACGCAATAAAAATACTGGCCTCAACGCTTGGACTCTATAGGGCTGACATCCGGGAGTGGCTTCGGCATATGGGAGGAAAAGTGAGAGAACTTGGACCTCCAATAGAACTCTCAAGCAGAATGGAATCGTCTGAAATCCCCATGGCGCTGGAACGACTTTCAAAAAAAGCACCTAATGATGTTGACGCGGTTTTTTCAACATCCATGTTTGGCACAGGAGTTGACGTTGATCGATTGGGACTCATGGTTGTCCATGGTCAACCTAAAACAACGGCAAACTATATCCAAGCTACAGGACGCGTTGGGAGACTTAAAGGAGGCTTGGTAGTTACCTTTTTGAATTCCGCTAAACCGCGAGATTTAGACCACTATGAATTCTTCGTTGGATACCACAGATGTCTTTCCAGATTTGTTGAACCCATAACTGTTCACCCGTTTTCTCCAAGAGCAAGAGAACGCTGTCTTGGTCCAATCGCGGTTTCAATTCTTAGAAATGCATTCAGCATTAATGGAAAAGAAGTAAGCTCAAGTTGGATTTCAGATGGAAATTATGGAGAAACTCCAGAGTCGACGGGAACGGGCGCGCAGACAATGAAAACAAAAAGATACTCGACTGAAATACTTGAAATAGTAAAGTTTACAGAAAACAGAAGTCAAAGTCAGCCTGTTGAGTGTAAACCCCATCCAAACGAAATTGCTGAAGAAATAAAATCCGAATTGGACCGATGGCAGTTAACTGCTCAACGCGAATCTTCATTAGTTTATTATGAATCTGCCCTTACGCATGAACCGAAAAGTCCAGTTGTTCTAGGAGATCAGCAACATAAAGTCAAGAATTTACCACAAGTCTTTAGAAACTCGCCTCAATCGCTAAGAGAGGTTGAAGCGTCAACAACATTTGAGGGATAGAATGTCAAGCGGGCAAGCAGTAAGACCTTCACAATTTGTTTTAACATACGGTGTCGGGTCCATATTGGAAACCCCAAATGGACCAAGAGTGATCATGAGCTACAAAGAATGGGGCAGGATATTTAACAAATCAGACACCTCGCTAGAGCTATGTAAGTACGAAATAAGAGATCAAAATGTCAGCTCTCAACTCGATGGCGGCAAGATATTTAGATTGCCTACAAATGCTGACCTACAACTTCCTGACGACCGTGCGCTCTTTAAAACAAAACGTTTTCCGGAATGGGGACTTTGCCAAACACATAGAAAATTATATCAGATAACATCAATTGGAACGAGCAGATGCCCAGATTGCAACCCAACAAAAAACGCCCAGGAAGAAGCAATAAGATTTGTTCGTGCTTGCCCACGTGGGCACCTTGATGATGTGACTTGGGGCGAAATAGTCCACCAAAAGAATCCAAAATGCAATTTTTCGATTTTTGACTGGATTGAGACTGGTTCTGCCCTGTGGGACATTAACATTCAATGCCCCAGATGTCATTCGAGTGCCTCTCTTCAAGATGTTTATAATAATAGATGGAAATGTTCAGGCCGTTTTGTGGAAAGTGATTTCAAAGAACCATGTGAAGAAAAATCATCAGTAGTTCTGAGAAACGCAAGCAATCTTAGAGTTGTGGAGCCCGTTTCTGCTTTGACGATACCACCGATGACAACGAATATACACCGAATTTTGCAGAATACACATATTTTGTCGATACTTGCCTCAGAGGATTCTTGGACAAAGAAGGGATTAATCGAAAAATTGATGACAGCAGCTAAGAGATTTCCAGAGATTAATTCAGTGACAATAGCTGAAATAGAGCAATTACCTGAAGCAACTATTTTGAATGCAATCAAAGATGTTCTCCAATCATTAGACCAGAATTTATCTGATAGAGATGTTAAGCAAAAGGAATTGATTGCATTGAGATATGCTGCCGTCAATGGTGCACCCCTGCAACAATGCTCTGAACCACAGGATTTTGAGGTTGACAAAGAAGCCGTTCGCAGTTCAGTACAATTTTCGCCCAATCTCCTTCTTAGGATCACTCCAGTCAAGAGACTCCGCGTTGTCATGGCACAAAAATACTATGTTCGACCAATACGAGGCACCGCTAAAGCCAAAGTTGATACGGGATACTTTGATGGCCAAGATCGTTGGTATGTTGGTGTGGAACTTCATGGAGAAGGAGTTTTTGTGGATTTATCACCGAACCAAGAGCTAACTCTAAAAAACACCACTACTAAAAATACATGGCTAAAAGCATATCAAGAAACAAACAGCCCCTTCTTCCATCCCTTGTTTGTTTGGTATCACACTTTATCTCACAGACTGATTACCGCACTTTCAATCGATTCAGGTTACTCTTCAGCCTCTATTAGGGAACGAGTTTACGTATGGCAAGACCCTGTTACTAAAATTTTTCATGGCGGGATACTTTTGTATACCACTCAAAGTGGTGGTGATGGTAGCCTTGGTGGATTAATAGCTCTCGTTCCTGAATTTGAAAGGGTTCTTCGAGCAGCTCAACGAAATATCTATTCATGCTCCAATGATCCCCTCTGTGGCGAACAGAAACTTGCTGATCGCGGTCGTGCAAATGGTGCCGCCTGTTACGCTTGTCTTTTGGTTTCTGAAACATCATGCGAATTTGGAAACATTTACCTTGATCGAAACCTAATGCGAGAGAATATTCTTTGAGCTGGACTAAAGAAGACAAAGTGACGATTGCTGTTACAGGGTTGGCTTGGATGGGGCAGGGCATACGCTCTATTAATTCAATACTTGAGGAAATACTTCCTCAGGCCAATGATGAGGTCCAAATAGTTGCATACAGAATAACCCAGGGTGCAACAGGCTTTCTTGAAAGCATAACTGAATGCCTTAACCGAGGTGTTAAAGTTAATCTGATCATCAATAGACTCGACAAGCAGCCAATTGAAACAAAAAAACGGCTACTGAGGCTTGTAAGTCAATTCCATCACTTCAGTTTATTTGATTTTAGCCCTGAAAATGTGGAAGAAGATTTGCATGCAAAGTTAATTGTCCTTGATAGGACTAAAGCCCTAGTTGGATCATCCAACATAACCTGGAGAGGCTTGGTGCTCAACCATGAACTAGGCGTAATTATAGAAGGCCAATCAGCATCCAAGATTGGCGGCCTTATCGATTCTCTCACTCGAGATCCCAGAACAAAAAAGGTAACAGCTTAGAATCAGGCTTGGTTAGCACCCGAAAGTTCAAGCTGGTCTTTTGACTCCAAAAAATTAAATATGTGTAATCTTGTTGCATAAATTCTAAGTAATTGTTGAGATCAGAAATATTTTTCTTTTATCTCTGGAATACACATGTTAGGATCAGCTTAGCCTATGTCTTGGTACCGCTTTTCTATTCTTGTTTTGAAGAACCTTTGGATTAGCAGTTTGAATCTTTGAAATTAACTCTTCTATAGAACGTTGACTAAGTTTAATTGTTTAGAAGTTTGATTAGTCGTTATGCCGTGTTTGTGGTTTGACAAGGGCACTCTTCTGTGTTGAAGGGGGAGGTTGGAACTCCTTATGGTAAATGGGACCCTCGAAGCGGTTGTTACCGGCTTAAGGATAGCCACTACAAAGACGCCTTAGAATATTTTAAAGAAAGCAAAATCCACTACGAAGATGATACTCCAAATCTGCCTCCTTTCGAACAAATAAAGGTTCAAGATTGGGCTTTCTTCATATGGCAAGAATTCTTTCCACTTCACAACTTGCACAAAATTTATACACTATTAGTGTCCAAATGGCCCTGGTCGCAGGCTACAAAGAGGTTTTCACTTAATGACTTCGACCGAGCGGTTTTGTGCAACTGACAAGCAAAGTTCGCTCCCACGGTCCGCTCCACCACATTCTCCATCCGAGGTCTCGTTTTGAAACGTCATTTATGCCGAGTCTCTTTAACTGCCTTGCATATTGGTTTGTACCCATAATATCAGCAATCATCAAGCGACCTCCTGGGCGTAAAACGCGAATTGCTTCTTCAATTGCCTTGTCACGTTTGTCTCCCTCGACGTTATGAATCGCAAGATTTGAGGTTACGAGGTCAAAGCTTTCGTCCTCAAAAGGTAGGGAGGTCATGTCGGCAGTGCTAAGCTCCACGCGGTCAGCAACCCCCTCCAGCAATGCGTTCCGTTTGGTTGCCTCGATTGAATTTCCAGATTGCTCACTCCTCTTCCAGAGGTCAATTCCCACAGCCTGACCGGTTGACAAATGCTGCGCCGCCATCAACAATACTGCTCCACGGCCACAACCAACGTCCAGAACCTCTTCATCACCTTGAAGCCTAAGCTCATCAAGAACCCTTCCCCAAACAACAAACTTGCCCCAACGCGAAACATACCAACCGGACCCCCCAAACCAAAGCAATACAGCTGCCCCAATGAATGGCCAGACAGATTCAAAAAGAACTCCACTCACCACGCTAACAGCAATCAACAACCCCCAAATTACCAACAAATACGGGGCATCGAATCCGTAAGATCCACGACGTTTAACTTTGGTAAATGTCATTTTGATCCGCCTTCGCCAAATATTTTCTATTGATTCCACTTCTTATTAGTATACAGTTGCGCTAATGTAAGAAGCAACTATCAAGATTTGCAACTACGAAAATGCCTATTGAGTACCAGTTTTAGAAACTGAAGATTTCAACTGAAAAGAACTAAAAACAGCTTAAGCAGTCTATTAGTCAGGTGCATTCAGTTGGAGGCAAAGGTCAAAGTTACAAAGGAAGGAATCGTTATTCCAGAAGAGCTTTTCAAGGAAATGGTCGGCACTTACATTAAGATGGAGCAGATACTTGCAAAGTTTGAGACGCTTGCAGATGAAAAAACATTGAAAGCTATTGAGGAAAGCAAAAAGCAGGTGGCTAAGGGACAGTACGTTGAGTGCTCGATTAATGACCTGGAAAAAGTTTTGAAATAACATGCCCTACACCGCGAGATTCTCCAAAGCGTTTCTCTCAGCGTTAGCCCATTCATTCTTGCAAAAAACTCAGCCTTTCTTTAACCTCTGCAATGGTTATCTCGAACGCGGGCAGTTCCTTTGTAAGATACAGTAATCCTTTTTCCCAAAATGCTCGCGCCTCGCTTAATCTTTTCTCATCAAACAACAAACTTGGCTCGTATTCTATATCAATCAATTCACATTTCCTTTTCACGAGGCTCTTAATCTCTGCATCTTTGAATTGGGTTTCTTTCAGCAATCTCCACACGTCATAGTAATCACGCGAATATCCCCTTTGCATAATGCTCCTGATTTTCTCTGCAAGAATCTCCTTCAGGGAATAAACTAGAATCTCAAACTCTGACAAATCCGAATAGTTGGTCCTGATGAGGCAGCGTTCAAGTTTCAACACCATTTTTTCCTTCAAACTAATGTCATGCTTGATTCTATTCATAAAATTCAGCGGTCCCACAAACTGGACATTAGCTATTATCGACCCTGCCGTCGGATGGAATGATTCAAATGAATAGTTAATTCCACTTTCAACGCGAAGCTCCTCAAGTACTCGCTGCATAGCTCCTCTTATTTCCTCAGATTCCCGAGCTTCGACAACGGTAAAGTCTAAATACTCTGAAAATCTCCAAGTTTGCGGAAAATACGCCTTTCTAATTGCTGTGCCTCCCTTCAGAACAAAATCGTTCCGTAAATCACTATTAACTAAATAGACTCCCTTCAATAACCACGTGAGAACATAATCTTTCTCCACAACACCCGCCGCAAGCTTTTCTTCTCTTGCAATTCTCCTTATCTGCTCTGCCGAAATCAAAAGCTCCGCCTCAATTCTTCAAGAGCTTCTATAGAGATATTTACCAAAAGGTTCCAACGCGTATTGTAAACCCCAGTTTTGGGGAGTGTGGGATCAAGAGCCGACATTCCAGGCGAAATCATTGCGCGCATCATTGAAAGAATTTCAGACTCTGCATTCAACTCAAGACTCTCAACTAAATATCCAAGTCTCTTAACGACCGCGGTGTTTCCCATTCTTTCTGCACAACTCACAATCCTTCTCATTGAAACCTTTCGCTCAGCGTTCAACAGAGACTTCGCCACTTCAAGCACGCCTCCACAGTACTCAGGATGATCCAATGCATCCGCAAGTGTTTTTTCATGGTTCGAAACATTAACTTTGTATGTGCCGACAGTTGTCGGTTCGAACCCGAAAAATTTTCTTTTGATTAATGTAACAAAATTGTACTTGACGTTCAGAACTTCTTTGTTCTTAATCCTTTGCGTAGTTGCCACAAAGACGCTGAACGGGGTTTGTTCAGTGAATCCATGAAAATTGAGGGCACTCCAATATGCTATGTAATATGGTGAAACAAGGTACGACGCGATAACAAACTCGTGCTCAGTATACTGCGATTTAGTTCCTGCACTCAAAGGAACTATGAGGTAAACGCCTCTTCGAAGAACAATCACCCACTTCTTTCTCGCTAAGTTGTTAGCAAGCACCTTCGCATACGTGTACGGGCACTTCAGCTCCGCTATAACATCTTCTAATTTGAAGATTGTCTTGTCCTTCTCCGACAGAGATGACAGCAGCACACTCTCGTTTCTGCTAAGTCCCGCCCTTACATTTTCTGTAACGTTTGCGTCTTCCACACTTACCAACAATACACAAAATACAATAAACCAATTTATAAAGATCTTGGTGCCGTCTGCGAAATCTTCCCCGAAGGCACAGTCCCAATCCAAAGCATCATCGTGAGGTAGGCTTGTGAACACACAAATAGCCCTAAACAAAAAATCAAAAGCTGAAAGGCCGCAAAATCAGGGTAGATAAATGACCGCATAAACAACCATCTAACCCGACAAGCTATCTCTACAGAAGCACGTTACTTTAGTTTCTTTACTGATTCATCATCATTTTCCATTCTTTTCCTGTTATGCCTAAAGAAAAGCCGAAACGACTTTGTCAAATCGTAATCTTCTACTTCATCAAATGGAACCCAACGCAGCTCCACGGCGTCGCTTGCAGCTTGAGCGGTCCCGTTTTTCACATGCACAAAGTAGTCGATTATTACGTAATGGTATTTTACTTTGCCCTTCTCATCCAAGTCAACGTTGCTAACCACGTCAATTAAGCGTGGGTTTTCAACGTCGAGGCCAGTTTCCTCTTTAGTCTCGCGGATAACTGCTTGCTCTGGGCTTTCGCCAAGCTCAACGAGGCCGCCTGGAATGGTCCATTTTCCTTTGCTTGGTTCGTTTCCCCGTTTTATGAGAGCAATCTTGCCTTCACGGATTATTACTGCGCCGATGCCTACGATTGGCTGGTCAGGGTACAACCGTTTCACGCTGGAGTCGCCTCTGCTAATTGTATTTGCTATTCGTATCTTAAAGCTTCTACGGGCTTAAGCTTAGATGCACGCCACGCTGGGTACAACGCGAAGATTACGCTGACTCCAACGCCGAAACCTAAAGCGCCCAAAAACACCTCCGGAGTCAACAGTGGCGTTACTCTGAACCCGTTTCCGCCGAAAGCTCCAGAAGCTAAAACCTTCGCAACAACGTTCGCTAAGACCCAGCCTAAAGCTATGCCCACAAATGCGCCGATTAAGCCGATTATAACTGATTCGCCAAGAAAAATGGTTAGTACGGTTCGGCTTTTCATCCCTAACGCTTTAAGTATGCCAATTTCGCGTGTGCGCTCAATCAACGAAACTATCATGATGTTCATTATTCCAATGCCCGCAACTAACAGGGAAATAGCAGCTATGCCACCGAGGAACAATTGTATCGTGCTGAAAACGGTTGAAAGCAAACTTAGAACCGCCGTTGAAGAAATAACAGAAACTTGACCGCCAAAATAATTAGTTATAGCCTTAGAAACATTTGTGATCGTGGCGTTATCGCTGCTTTTTAACTGAACGATTATCATGTCACATTGGTCTGTTCCGAAAAAGCTCTCAGCTTGGGTTAGAGGGATGTAAACGCCTGTATCTGAAGGTCCCCCGATGCCGAGGCCGCCGACTTTTTGAAGGACCGCTGAAACTTGCGCTGTGTAAGTTTCGTTTACCACAGGGAGCGTTGTACCGTTAGTCCATATGATGCCAATGTCGTCGCCTGCGCCGAAGAGTAGTGTGCCATTTTGCCCAGGATCATTTACGAGTGTTCCAACAACTGTCTCGTTGTCAGTAGGGCTCAACGGTATGGTTCCGGACGCAGCCACAAAAGTTTTGCTGTATTGCTGAGCGTACTGGTTAAAATTAACTCCGTAAATAGTAACTGAACTGTTGACGCCGCCAGCGTCAACATAGCCTGATCTTTGTATCACAGCGAACGAGCCAGCTATATCTGGCGACAAAGAGTCAATTTGTTGAGTATAATTGACGTACAAGTTGAAGCCAGAACTTGTGCTGGAACCCCCTAAATTGAAGCCTCGTCCGCCTGCACCAGCACCACCAACACCACTACCTCCGCTGGTGGCTTGTCCTAAAGCGCTTTGGCCTGGTGTAACAATTAACGTGTTGGTTGATAGTCCTTGTTGAAGCTGGGTAGTTATAGTTGCCTGCAAACCCTGAGTGATAGAGAGCAGCGCCACTATGGCGGCGATGCCAATGACTACGCCTAAAGTAGTTAATGCTGCTCTGAGCTTGCGGAGTTTAATTGCACTGAAAGAGTAACCGAAAATATCTACTGTTTTCATGGTTGGTTCACCACTTCGGATGTTATTTGACCATCAAACATTTGCGCAGTTCTTTTCGCTTCTCTAGCCAAATGCTGGTCATGAGTAACCATGATAATGCTAACGTTATTTTCAACATTCAACTTCTTGATTAAGCCGAGAACTTCGCTTGCCGTTTTGGAGTCAATGTTTCCAGTAGGCTCATCTAGCAGGAGAAATTTGGGGTTGTTTGCTAGAGCGCGTGCAATTGCGACGCGTTGCTGCTGTCCACCGCTCAGTTCAGCAGGCTTATGGTTAACTCGGTCTTTCAAGCCTACGGTTTCAAGAAGTTCTATTGCTCTTTTTCTTCTTTCTGCTTTATTCATATCAGCGATAGCCATTGATAATTCCACGTTGTCTTTCGCGGTTAATCTTGGTATTAAATTAAAAAATTGGAAAACAAAACCGATTCGCCTTCGCAAATCAGCTAGTTGATTATCGTTTAGCTTTGAGATGTCAACGCCGTCGATTAGCAGTGTGCCTGAGGTTGGCTTGTCTAATGCGCCGATTAGGTTCAGCATCGTTGATTTGCCGCTTCCGGATGGTCCGAGGATGGAAACGAAGTCTCCAGCTTCAACCTTCAGGTTTACTCCTCTGAGTGCCTCCACTGGGACTTTTCCAAGCATGTAAGTTTTCGTAAGGTTTACTGCTTCGACGAGTGTTGGCATAGCTTTTCACTCCATGTGCTTTCCGTCTGTTAGATAATGCGTGTATTTATTTATTCAGGTATTTACATGAAAGAACGACGCATATGGCTGTTACGACGATTGTAAAGATGCCAACGTATTCTAAAATTTGATCAACAAATTGCGTTTGATCTTGGTTAGTTTGCTGTATTGCCTAAGATTTAGCATTAACATTAGCGTTCACAAGGGATGGGGAAAATGAATTTAACTTATCACTGTACCCACGTTCTCGCCTCTCAACGCAGCCAAAATATTCTCAGGCTTAAAACCATTAACAACAATCAGCTTCAACCGCCGCCGCTTCAAAACCTTAACGGCTTCAGGATCAATAATCTGATGTATCCCAGCCTTATGCTTGCTATGCTCAAAAATCTCAGACAAATCATCAAAACCTAAACGATCAAGCTTAACCGCATCCGCATGCTTCCTAGGGTCTTTATCGTAAACACCCTCCTGGTCGGTGCCTTTAACCAGCAAATCCGCGTTCACCCGTTCAGCAACCAACGCTGCAACCGCATCAGTAGTAATCCCAGGCTTCAAACCGCCCATCACAACAATCTTTCCTTCACTTAGGCATTGAGCTGCATCATCAAGCGTCAAAGCAACCTTACTGCAACCAGCATCACCGAGCCTTTTGAGAAAAAGCTGAGCAAACAAACGCGAAACAGAAATAGCAACCTCATCCTGCGCCTGCATATCCAACCCCAAATCTTTCGCTATCCGAATGAATTCTCTCGCCAATGCTCCACCGCCAAGCACCACGGCAACCTCGTGACCTTGAGACTTCACGGTTTTAATCAGGTCAGCATATTTGCTCATTAATTCAGTATTAACTGGTGACGCTACTACTGAGCCGCCTATCCTCACAACGATACGCACGATTAATCCATCCTCACTCGCTTACAATACCACTTTAAATTTAAAGTGTGTATTAAGGTAAATGTTTTTCTTTTCGGTTCTTCGTTATTGTTCATCCCCTAAACAACTTATGGGTTGCCCGTTTCTTGGAATTTGCTCGTTGTTAATGATAATGAACTATTTTTCTTCTTTCCAGAAATTATAAGGTCAAATCCATATACGTTTTGTTTCTGTTATACAATCAAAATGTGGATCATCTGAGATTATTCTTGCATGGTTTAATATTGCTGTTGCAGCGATAATGCAGTCACCCATAGGCAAGTTCTTGTATTGACACTTGTATAAACCCGCTTGCTGAGCAATTGACGGAGTTAAATTTTGTATTTCAATGCCGCTTTGAATTAGGGCTTGATAGCGACTTCCCGCCATGTCCTTTCCTCTTATCTCGCAGGTAATTTGGATTATTTCTGCAATCACTATTGTTGGTAGTATGCCTTCATTTTTTGCGATAAGGTTTTTCAGCTTTCTATTTGTCTTCCCTTTTGTTTCGTTATCGGTGGAATAGAAATATTCTCTTAAAAATCTTGTATCTATGACTTCTTTCAAGTTAGTATTCTTCTCTGAGCTTATCGATTTTTTTATTTATTTCTTCGGGTGTTCCGTATCCTGCATCGATTCCCGCCATGTCCTCAAGTTTTGGTATGGGCTTGAATAGTATTCCTTTTTCTGTGAGTTGCACGAGTAGTCGGTCGCCTTCTTTGATTCCGCACTGTTTCCTAATCTCCACAGGAATGGTAGTCTGTCCCCTTCTCGTAACCTTTACTATGATAGCTTCTACTATGGTTTCCATATTTTTCGCTCAACATTAAAAAATCGTCCTACCCTAAAAAACTTTCCTATCTATTATAAAAAATAGGAGTATTTCGAGTGTTCGTTATTGTTCATCCAGTAAACAACTTGGTTGCCCGTTTCTTGGAATTTCTTGTTATTGATGATGAAGTATTTTTCTTCTTTTCAGAAATCATAAGGCCTAGGCGTAAATTGAGCTTTAAATATCAAATATTGACCTACAGGTTATAAAAGCCATTTAAAGACAAAAAATCTAGCCTAAATACACACAAGTTAAAAATCTTTAATACCCCAACAGCAGTAAAGACAAAGCCCTAAAGATGAAACAAGATGGCATTTACCGAAACCTTTACAGTTGAAGCATTGGCGCCTTTCAACTTTGATTTAACCGCTCAAATATTCCAAAGCAGCGACAAGCAAATCCGAACCTACGCAAACGGCAAATTCCACCAAGTGCTAAGAATCAACGGCAACCTTGTTTTAGTTAACCTAACTTCTAGGGGAACCATTCAAAAGCCGAAATTAAACATTGAATTAAAATCAAACACTACCATAAATGCGCAAGTTAAGCGAGAAATCCAAGAAACACTCAAATTTATCTTCAATTTAGACTTCGACCTAAGCGCTTTTTATAACGAAGTAAAAAACGACCGTACAATATACCAGATAACCCAGCAGTTATACGGATTAAAGAACCCGACAACCCCGACTGTTTTCGAAGCCTTGGTTGATTCTATTGTTGAGCAACAAATCTCTATCAAAGTAGCGCATACCATTGAAGAAAGGTTAATCAAGAAATTCGGCGAAACCCTCGTTTTAGACGGCGAAGCATACTATGCGCATCCAACGCCGCAAAACTTAGCTTGCGCGAGCATTGACGAAATACGCAACTGCGGGTTAAGCCAGCGAAAAGCCGAGTACATCCAAGAAGCAGCCAAACTGATAGTGAATGGCAAATTGGACCTTGAGCAGCTAAAACTCCACAGAAGCCCCGAGCAAATCATCGCTGAACTCGATGAAATAAGAGGGATAGGGATATGGACCGCTGAGTTAACTATGCTGAGGGGAATGCAGAAACTGGATGCTTTGCCAGCTGACGATTTTGGGATAAGACGTGTGATTTCCACGTATTATTGCGGTGGAAGACCCATTAAGGCGGCAGAGGCACGGGAAATAGCTAAGGCATGGGGACAGTGGAAAGGGCTGGCGGCGTTCTACTTGATAATTGCTGAAGTTAAAGACATCAGAGTCTAGTGTAACGCATGTTTTTTTTGGTTTATCCTATTCTACATGCGAATGTTGTTTCATGTTTGGAGCCTAATAGACGCATCTAGCAAGACGCTGAGTTTTTTTGTGCATTTTACGTTTTCCTCTGCCCTGCTAAACCTTTGAATTAAGCCCTAAACAAAAAAAGCAACCCAAAACACGCCCTAACCCTAAACCGCCTACCCTATAGACCTACCTGCTATTTGTGACAAAATTCAACAACAAAAAGCTAAAAAATATCGCTCAATGAATTAGCCTGTTAATCGTTTTTTCATCAGGTTAATGCTGACTATAAAGAAGAATACTGCAACTGCTATTATCCATGCCAAGCTTATGAGCAGCAGGATTTCGGGGTTTAATCCGAGGATTGGTTCAACATGAGTCGTAACAACTGCTCTAGTTATGTTAACTACATGAGTTAGAGGCAAAACCGCCATGGCTGCTACTTGTGCCGCATAAGGCAACGATGTCAACGGAAAGAACGTGCCGCTTAGAAAGAACATCGGCGTCAGAAAAAGGAATGAGGGAAAATTAAAAAAGTCGATGTTTGGCGCTATGGCTGTAAAGCACATTGCGATAGAACCGAACATTAATCCGCCAAAGAACGCAAATGGCACAACCAACAGAAACAGCGGGCTTTTAATCAACCCGAAAATTGCAATCACAGCCAACACAATAGTCGCGTTTATTGTTGAGCGGGTTGCTCCCCAAAGAAGTTCTCCTGTCACGACTTCTTCAACGCTTACAGGCGTGGCTACTATGGCGTCGAAGGTTTTTTGGTAGTACATGCGCACGAAAGAGGCAAATGTGCACTCAAAAAATGCGCCATTCATAATTGCAATCGCCACCAATGCAGGCGCTATGAAATCGATGTAGGGTTGACCCTGAATGCTTGGGATGAAACCGCCTAGGCCAAAGCCAAAAGCGACCAAGTACAATATAGGTTCAAGAAGTGAAGGCAGAAAATTAACTTTTATGGTTTTCCTGAACACGTCAAAGTTTCGCTGCCAAACCTTCCAAACTCTGTAGGTTAATTTTGGCATGGTGAAGTGTGCTGGAGACTTGCGAAGGTTAGGACTACTCATTCCTCTCTAAGTCCCCTTCCTGTTAGTTTAAGGAAAACATCCTCAAGGTTAGCGGTACGTATAGTCACGTTCTGCATCGGGTGATCCTTTAAGAAGCCTTCAAAGACGCCATGGGGTTTATCCGTGAAGATTTGCAATCGGTCCCCTAACCTTTCAAAGTCCGCGCCTGGAAAAGCCTCCTTTAAAGTTGGGAGAAGTTTCTCGTCATAATCAAGTTCCAGAACCTCTTCGCCGACGTGCTTCTTTACTAGTTCAGCAGGCTTGCCTTCCTCGATAATTTTTCCTCTGTCAATAATCAGTATCCTATCACATAAGACAGCGGCTTCATCCATATAATGCGTAGTTAAAATTATGGTAACCTGCTTCTTCTTTAAATTCCGCACCTCATCCCAAGCCAAATGCCTTGCCTGAGGATCTAACCCTGTGGTAGGCTCATCTAAGAGGAGAATTTGCGGTTGATTAAGCAGCGCCCTTGCAAAGATCAGGCGGCGCTTCATGCCCGTTGACAGCGCGGCTATGGGCACTTCTCTTTTTTCTTCCAACTGGAAAAATTTTAGTTGTTCATTGGCTCGTTTTAAGGCTTCATCCTTTGGGATATCGAAATAACGCGCATAAACTGTGAGGTTTTTTATGGCTGTGAAGTCTGGGTCTAAATTGTCCTCTTGCGGCGCGACGCCAACGATGCTTTTTATTTCTCTGCACTGTGTGTTGACGCTAAACCCTGCAAGCTTTAATTCGCCTGACGTTGGAGGCAGAAAACAATACATCATGCGGACAGTAGTGGTTTTGCCTGCGCCGTTGGGTCCTAAGAAGCCTACGCATTCGCCTTTATTCACTTTGAAGTCTATGTGGTCTACCGCTGTGAAATCATCAAATTTCTTTGTTAACTGCTTCGCCTCGATTAGAACTTCTTGAGAACACATAAATAATCAAAAATATTGTCACAGCCAGTAACTTAAAACTAACTCTTTCAATATTCTGCCGCTTTGGAGTTTAGAGTTTGCCAGAAAACGTTAAAGTAAGCGTTAAAGTGGAAACTGAAGCAAGAAAAGTTGTTGCTGACTCCTCTTACATAAATCGCATCATGTACAATTTGGTTAATAATGCTGTTCAAGCCATGCCGAAAGGTGGCAAACTTGCCATACATGCTTACAAAGAAGCGAACGATGTCGTCATAACTGTTAAGGATACGGGCGTTGGTATTCCTGAAGGGGTAAAAAGCAAGTTGTTTACGCCAATGTTTACAACTAAAGCGAAGGGTCAAGGCTTCGGCTTAGCAGTAATAAAGCGCGTATGACTGAAGCACTAGGAGGCACCGTCTCTTTTGAGAGCCAAGAAGGCAAAGGAACTACCTTCAGGGTACGTTTGCCCCCCCCCCCCAAAGAGATAAACGGTAAATTGGTCTTCAAAAAAT
>JBEKBM010000009.1:0-96977 GCA_050015395.1 Bathyarchaeia archaeon | reverse complement strand
TGAGCTGTCAACTATCAGGCCAGTTAAGTTCCATTGCTCAGAGCCAGAGGTAACTATGTCTGGAGCCGTCACTGAGACGGTGAAGTCGGTGCCAGCTGTAACCCACTGAGAACTCTCAGTTGGGCTGCCATGAGCAGAAGTCACCGTCAAATAGAACTGGTGAACATACGCCTCTGAATAAGAGCCTCCGCCAGCAGTCAAAGCCCCCGTAGAGTACTCACTTCCAATAGACCAACGCTCAGTTCCAGTACTAGATGCTGAGGAAGCTGGGAAAGTAACCGCATAACCATAATCACTCCAAGCAGAAGCGTTCCAATCATTAGCAGTATTAAGAATCACAATAGGCGATGAATCAACACCCAAGTAAGTGCCTGCCAAAGTAACAGAATCAGCGCCTGAAAGCCCAGTCACAGTGAAATTATTCGACACCTGCTCATACGCCGTCACATCGAGTTCGCTACCTGAAACCGAGTACGTGATTGAAGTTGATGAGAAGACGCTTGACACGCTAAAGCCGTCTTGAGTACTGCCAGCGTCGTTAGAGAAAGACAAAGTAAAGGAATCTCCGCTGCTCATGCCGTTGATCAAATACACACTTCCATCCGATGAGAAAGTGCTGGGTGAAGGAGCACCGGGGTTGGTGAGGTCAGTTATGGTAACTGTGGCAGACGGAGCTGAATCGCTCATGGTCACCTTGATTGGCTGGGTCACGCCGTCGGCATGAACTTGGATGTTAGTTAACGCGAAAATTGCTAACGAAATGAAAAATACAATTATTAGGATTTGTAGATTTTTCATGTTTTTTTCATCCTTTCATGTTTGTTTCCGATTTGGGCACCTTCGGCATCGTTACTGATTATTTCTTTTATGAGGTCAGTTTTGTTGAGCTCATGTTATTATTATCACGGCAAATTTTTTAAACAATATTCAAAATTTTGTCACGAAAACTGTTTCAAAAATGGAAAGTCAGCCAAGAAGGGAATTTCAGGTTAAGCGGTAAAAACGTAACAACAACTTTTTGCAAAACCCGTGTATTATATACACCTGCATAATATGATATTTGCTTCCATTTTTCCACCCGCAGAATAATCAGGCAACATGCCAGGCTAACAATCAGTTCAGTCTCAAGGCGTAGAAACCTCAAATTCCACAAAACAGCGTTGTAAGCTTGCTCAACGGCAGTGTTTGGCTACCTGCAGTTTAGAAGCAGTTTGGTTGGTTTGGGCAAAATCATAATGCCAGTTTTGACACTCCCACGGCTGAATGGGGATTCCCGCTCGCAATACATGCGCTGCTCTGCATGATCGCCATGCTTCTGACGGCAGTGATAGCTTTAAGACTGAACAGACCCGAAAAAACCAGACCCGTCGCCATGATAGCAAGATAGCAGAAATTAACACAAACCAATCGAATTAGCAACAAGCTGAAGCGCGTCTATTTTTTGCGTTTGTCGCATTGGAGGACTTTGGGGCAGATTAAGCATTCGTCCTGTGTAAGCATGCTTTCTCCCGGTGCATGTAGGAGTCCGCTGAAGTGAGCGCATTTAGCGGGTGAATCGAAGACCATGGGGTATTCGGTTGGTTTGATGCTTATTATTTTGGTGTTTTCAGTTACTATGTCGAGTTTGGACATGCAGTAGGGGCAAGCGTAATGCGTTTGTCTGGGAATCATGGATGTGTCTGTTATGACGGTCGGCTTGTCAAATTGTTTTTCGCATCCCTTGTAGGGGCATTTAAGTTTTTCGTCGTGCCCGTGGAAAAGCTGCACTTCCATCGCCTCCCTAATTACACTAACACATCGAGTATAGCAATATTTAATAAACGTTTCCACAAAACACCATCCACCGCATAACAGCACAACACAAATACAACAAAAGCCAATAAGCTACCGCCGATGCAAGGATCACACCTACAGGCAAATCTTTTGAGAAGCAAGCTACCTTTTTTTTCATAGGATAGTTAACTAAATAGCATATTTGTGGTCGGTAACCTTATATCCCTTGTATACATATTTTGGTAATTGTATACGGGGTGAGTTGTTTGGAAACAGAGGTTTTGTCCATAAGAGTCAAGAAAAGCCTCAAAGACGAGGCTGAAAAGATGGGAATCGACTTGAAAGCCGCTGTTGAAGGGCTTCTTGAGGAACTCGTAGCCGAGAAGAAAGCTAAAGCGCAGCAGCGTGCAAAAGAACTCCAAAAGCTAATGCATGTCAGCGCGGAAGAGTGGATACAGGATGTCAAAGAGACAAGACACGAAATGTAAATATCTCATAGATGCATCCGCATTGTATCCGATGCTTATTTCAGGAAATCCCTTCAACTTTGAAGAATACGCAGTTTCATCTCTAACAGAATACGAAATTGGAAATATTCTTTGGAAAGAAAACAAGAAAAAGGAACTGGACGACCCGAAACGGATAGCAGAAATTTTCACAGAAAGCATAGCTGAATTGCGTAAGATCATCATCGACTCTATTGTTAACGTCCTGGCAATCGCTATAGAGACAAACCTTACTTTCTATGATGCCTCATACGCATACCTTGCCGAAAAGGAGAATATGAAACTAGTTACTGAAGATCTAGATCTACTTAAGAAATGCAAGTGCGCCATTCACATAAAAGATGTCGAACACATATAGCTTGCTTGATTAAAAGATTGGAGCCTCGAGCGGGCTTTGATCCCGCGGCCTGCTGCTTACGAGGCAGCCGCTCTACCAGGCTGAGCCATCGGGGCATCCATTTGCTAATCAGTGAAACCCAAGTTTTTAAATGTTAGTAAGACCGTCCACTTCAGCATCAATAATTTAGCCCCTCCCTTTCTGATTTGCCTCATCACAGCGCAAGCATCCACCCGCTATCTACTATTTACAATCAACCTGCCAAGTAAATAGCGACACAACCCCTCAAGCATACACTCATAAAGTTGTCTTTCACACACAAATCAAAGGCTGAAAGCCAAGCTAACCGCTCCATAAAGTAGGTCTGCAAGTCAGTTCAAGGCTCCTTGAAAGCATCTAATGACATAGGGGAGTGTTCACTTGCAGAAGCCTAAAGTAACCATACCCACATACCACTCACACTCCACCGTTAACCCCCACGTATATACAAACGTATATGAAAAACGTATATGTTTTGACCTACCAGGAGGTAGCTGAGAGAGCACACACAAAAGCTAATCCACCTACGGATCTACTGCACATAAGCGTCAGTTTTAAAAGGCTTAAGCAACTTAATGTTTTAACCTGTAGTTTTAGCGGAGAGATGACTGTATGGGTAACGATAAAACTGGCGGCTATCCGAACAAAACAAGCACAGACATAGGTGAACGAAAAATAATCGAAATCATCGCCCACCACCTTGAAACCATGCCTAATTCACCCGTGCCCTTCGGAGACGACGTTGCCGCTGTTAACTTGGACGAAAAACAAGTCGCCGTATTGAAAACAGATATGCTTGTAGGTAAAACCGACGTACCTCCAAACATGAGCCTGTGGCAAGCCGCGCGCAAAGCGATAGTTATGAACGTAAGCGATTTTGCTTCTAAAGGCGTCCAGCCCACGGCAGCTCTTGTGTCGCTCGGGTTACCCAGAGGTCTTATGCGAAAAGACATCGAAGAAATTGCCCGTGGACTCAATGCGGGAGCACGAGAATACGGCGCTTACGTTATTGGAGGCGACACAGGTGAAGCCTCAGACTTTATCATTTCAGTTTCGCTTTACGGCACAGCCGAAAAAGCAGCACTAATGCTGCGTAATGGAGCTAAGCCAGGCGATATCTTGGCTGTTACAGGTTTCTTCGGCAAATCCGCTGCTGGCTTACGCTTGCTTTTGGATAACTATTCAGCTTCAGCGGACCTGCGTAACGTGCTGTCGGGTGCAGTTTGCATGCCTAAAGCTAGGCTAAAGGAAGGCTTAGCACTCAGCCGCTCAGGCGCAGTGTCGGCTTCCATTGATTCCAGTGACGGTTTAGCTTGGAGCCTGCATGAAATAGGGAAAATGAGTGGCGTTGGCTTCCTAGTTAACAGTGTCCCCGTTGCCGACGAAGTTAGACGATTTGCCGAGTTTAACCATCTTGACCCTTTAGAGCTGGCGCTTTACGGCGGAGAAGAATACGAGCTTGTGGTAACAATTAAGCCTAAAGCGTGGGCTGATGCCGAAGCCGCGGTTGAAGCGGTCGGCGGATGCATTTTGCCTATTGGAAAAGTCACAAAGGATACGCAGATGCTTCTGGACGTTGACGGCAAGAAACGTGTTATCGAAGCCCGCGGCTGGGAGCATTTCAAGAGTGAGATTTAGCTTGGCAGTCCAGCAAGTAATTGATTATTGTAATGCACGAAGCCGCTAAGTAGGGCTGTTTGCCTAAACTGATTTTTTCGCCGTACCTGAGAGCGAACATTTCTGCTTTTTTAGGCAAACCAACATGGTCACCGAGCACAAAGATAGCATTGTCAGCAAGTTCTGTTTCAGCTATGTTTTTTCCGCCTTCTTCCAAAACATACACGTTGTGGCTTTGGGCTTCTTTTTTAAGTAATGCTTCAAAACTTGTCTTGTCTACGCTGATGCCAGGGTGGGACTTGCCTGCGATTACTTTTCTCAGAATTTGCTGCCATGTATCCACGTCCGTTCGCACGTCATAGAGGCTGCTGCCGTCGATTCGTATGTGTAACGGCGGATTTGGCGGACCGTTCAACATGGCATGAAAAGTTACGTCTCTGCGTATGCCATGTGAAAGGAAAAGGCTGGTAACTACGCATTCGTAGACAATATCTAATCTTCCTGCATCGTGCAGGTTGCTGAATGCTGAGTTGGTTTTTCCCAAACGTGAGAACAAGATGAATTCTCTAGGCAAGACGGTCACAGTTTAGTGCTATGCGAACTTTCCTTAAAGCGCTTTCCAACTAAATCTGTTCAAGCGAAAAAATTTTTACAGTAGACTGTTGAATAGGACCAAGAGGTTGTTTGTCACGACTATAGCAAGGAATAATAGTGTGCTAAAATAGGTAATTCTCAGTATTTGAAGCGCAATTTTGAACGATGCCGAGTTTTTGTCTGGAGATCTCATGAGTGTTTTTTGTGCTAAAATAAAAATCAAACCCACGGAAACGGTTACAGTTAATTTTACGATTACAAAAGCTGGAAGGTTTGAGTTGACTAAGCCTGCTAATACGGGGTTGAGCTCCCGTGTGCCATAGTATAGGCTTCCTATAACCGTGGTTAAGCAATCCACGGAGCCCATAAAGATTAGAAACAAACTTGGAAGGGTTTGTGTACTCTGCAAAAATGGTTTTTCTCCTTTCTCTTTGAGAAACCGTTTTTTAGCTGCAACGTTATGAAGGCGACTTAATCGAGAATTCTTCGTTTCTTGGAACGCTTTTTTGTAAGTTTGCGCCAGTGTTCATTGCAGCTTTGTTGGCATTTATAAAATGGTAAAATGTATTTTTATATCTTCACTAGTCCGAGTGAGGGACTAGTAAAGAACGGGTAGCTTGAAAACTATCCAAGCTTAAGCTTAATTTTTTAAATTAAAATTCTTTTAATTATCCATGAGTGGGTGGCGTTTTTTTCCATGAATACGCTTATCTTGTTTTCGCCAATGCTCATGCAAAGCACTTTAACGTTTTCGCCTTCAACAAGCACGCTTTCCATTTCGCCAAGATTGAATTGTTTTCCGATTTCCTGGCAAGAATCATGGATTTGAGACGATAGGATAACTTTTTGAGTAATTTTGTCGGGTTCGGTTAAGTCTAGTATGGCTGAGGTGTTGCTTCTAAGAATGTAGCCTATGACGCCTTTGAGTTTACGTATTTCGGCGAGGCTTGCGCTTAGGCTCGCGAAAGCAGAGTTTTCACCATCAACCGATGTTATGACAACTTCGTTAGTCAACGTTGTTTCAGCTGCGTTGGCGCTTGTTTTTTGCTGCAACAATTTTTTCTCCTTGGCATGTGATTACTGGTTTAACTATTACGAGTTTGCCTTTGCTAGTTTGCAGGGCTTGCAGTACTTTTTCTGGAAATTGTATTATGCCTTTGGCGTTGTGGCTTGTTTCTTTGATGGGTTTGAATCTGCATATGATTGCTTTGCCCTCTAAGGTTTCGATATGTACCTGCGTGATTTCCTTGTCACCATAGATATCGTGCCATTTTGCGATTACTTCGCTATCTACTCGCACAATGTCACAGGGAACTAGTAAGCCTCCGATTTTTTCTATCATGAACTGGTTTACAGGCGGTTCCGGAAGCATCGGTTCAGAACTAAACGATGCCGACACGTCGGGGATTGATTCACTATGCGTTGCTTGCTCATCTGGCAGAACTATTTCTTCAATCGGTTTAACTTCAGGCTTTTTGGCTTGGGGCAACTCGTTGCCTGATAGTTCAGGAATTTGATCTACAAGCTTCACAACGGTTGGAACAATAACGCGGGTTAACGTTTTAACGATTTTTTCGTCTGCCGCACGTGAAGAAACATTTACCAAGTAACGATTGTTCATGGATGTAATGCTTAATTGGCTATCTGCGCCTTGTATGGTTAAGGTTTCTATGCCGCCGATGGTTTCAGCTAGGTCAGCTATGTCGTTGAAGGCGGCGATCAGTTTTTTGTTTTGGTCTTCAGTGGTGGTTTCGGTGCTGGCTATGATTTCGCCGTTCTTTTTGAACATGAAAGTGTTTGTTATTTCTGGGGTTATGTTTTTGAATTCATTTATGATTGTTTGCAGTGCGGTTGAATAGTTTTCGGTCACTTTTTGCTCCTGCCAGCTCGGCGGTTTAGGATATTTTGAATAGGATGCGCTGTGGGATGCCTTCGTCTTCCAGCACTAGGTACTTGAGGCCTTCGGTGTCGCCGAGTTGGTCTAGCCATTTTAATGCTTCACGCACTTTTTGCAGGACTAAGAGCCGTTCTTGGTGGCTGCGTACAACAGCTTCTATGGCTGTTAACTCGTGGAATGGATTAGCATCTAAAATGATGTTTAACGTGCCTACTGTTACTTCGCCCGTATTTTCAGTTGGAGCTTTCTTGCCTGCGAGCTTCATGACGACGTCGCGGATTTTTTTTGATTTTTCCGCTAACGAGCGAATTTCATCTAAGCGCCGCAGATATTCGCCTAGTAAGCTTTTGGTTTCGGATAAATCCTTGTCTAGAGCTTCAGCTATTGCCTGTGCTGATGTATATTCTTTTAATTGGACAACCATTTTTTTGTGCCTCCAAAAGAGGAAATAAGAGAAAGGGAAAATTGGTGGTTCGTTTTTCACCTTACCCCCGAATTTCAAGGTCTAAAGATTGTGGAAACTGAGTTTATGGTCCGCTGTACGTGTATGTGTAGGCGATTGTGTTACCTTTCGCAGTTTGCAGTTTTATTGTGTATTGTGCACTATTAGTAAACTGGTCGTTTGCTCCACTGAAAGCGATAGTAACGGTTGCCGAAGTTCCTTTAGCGACATTGAATGGTGTTGCTGGGTTAGTGGTAGTGGCGTTTCCATCAATGGTTACGCTGTTTATGGTTACTTTAGCGCTTCCTGTGTTTTGGACAGTAATGTTGACAGCTGTGCTATTGACGTAAACGGCATTTGTTATTGATGCTTGTTCTGCGTTTCCCATGAATCCTATGGTGAGGGCTCCCATCCATGCGGCTACGACGACGCTGACTGCGACTGTGACGGCTATGAGTATGATTGTTGCGATTACGGGGCTTAGGGCTTTTGCGTTTTTCTTAAATTTTCTAAATTTTCTGAAGTTCATTTATTTTTTTTCTCTCCATTTTGGTTTGCTGAATGTCTTTCTGTTTTTTGCCTTAATAAATATTATGACTCAATATACAATACTATATACCCGTTCAACGCAAATACAACAAAGACATAACCCAAACGCAATTCAAATAATAGTCAAAACTTGTACAACGTAAATGCAAATCAAAAAGATAGAGAAGCTAAAAAAATAAAAAACTGTTGGAAACGGAGTTTTTAAGTTTCAAGCTCGTCGAAGAGCTCGAGAAGAAGCTTTGTTACTTTTTCGCCGAACTCGGTTTTGAGGTAGTATTTCTTGAGTGGATCGATACGTTCGCTTTTAGCTAAACCTAACGATTCAATCTCAATCATCCTAGCCCTGAAAGTGCCGTCGCTTAGTGTAAGCTTATTTTTGCGCATAAAATCTTTAGCCTCCTTCCATTTGCCGCGGCCAACATGAAGCAGCAGCAGGCAGTCAATAGCGTGGTCCTTCTCAAGCATCGCTTTAATAGCGGACAACTTTGGGTCAGTTAGCACATGCTTAATCTTCTCGTCGTTATTTTTTGCCATTTTTTTAAACACCTTTCATTTATTATTAATCAAAATTGGCGTCTTAAGCTTTTAAACCATATTACGAATCACGAAACATATCTGCAGACGCCTATCTCCCGAAATCAATTATCAACAAACTCCTTTATAAATAATTACCAAGCAAGCAAAGAAAAGGTTAGAAAAATAAGCAATATGGCTTAAAAATGGTATTAAAATCAATAAATATGTAAAATTTTTAAAATTAGTTGGCTGAAGTCAAATGGAATTAAAGGCTTTTTCTGGCAACCTGCCTTAAAGCCGCTGTTGTATGCCGAAAACAAAAGACTTAACAAACCTAAACTTTAACTATTAAAGCCTAACAAATTACCAATCTAGAGAGGCTAAAAAAGTGGCTGCCGACACTCAATATGAAGTTCCAACATGGAATCAAATATACGACATGCTGCTTGCCCAAGCCCAAAAAATCCAAAGCGACGGCTACAAACCCGACATTATTGTCGGCATCGCAAGGGGCGGGTTAGTTCCATCACGTATCTTGGCAGACCTTTTGGAAACCAGGGATTTCGCAATAATCACAATAGAATATTACGTTGGCATCGCCCAGAAAAGCAAAGAGCCAGTTTTAAAGCAATGCCTCCACACGCAGCTGCCGGACAAAAAAGTCCTGTTGGTAGATGATGTCTCTGACGGTGGCAGGAGCTTGCAGCTTGCAAAAAAACATCTGGAACAACAGGGCGCAAAGGAAATCAGAATAGCTACCGTGTACTGCAAACCCGGGACCATAACCACGCCGGATTATTTTGAAAAAGAAACAAGCCACTGGATAGTTTTTCCGTGGGAAGCCAAAGAAACGATGGCAAGAATAATGCAAAAAGCGGAAGGCAAACGTGCCACGAGCAAGGAAATCGCAAATCTTGTAAAAGCGGGCTTGCCAAGACAGTTGGCTGAAAAATTGCTGAAAGCTGGCAATAGGAGCCAATAATGCTGTATCACCTAAAAGAATACAGTAAATACGCGGAAATAACAGGGTATAGAAACATAAAATTCGCCAGGGCAGAAGCGTTCCTGAAAGAAAACCGAAAAGGAACCCAAGAAAACGTTGATTTGCAATTCTTTGACGCCAGCTTAATTGCTACACAAGAGCACCTGTACTTCGCAGCCTTAAACGCTTTGCAAGCTTTCCGAAACAAAACAAATATTTCTAAAAGCTTAGCCATGGAAGCAATGCTTTACGCTTCCGCGCAACGGCAAATACAAAAAGCTATCCAACGCTGCGGCATCAAGCCCGAAACCACAAGCATGGCAATTATAATAATCGGCGAAGACCCAACCCAACTCAAAACCATGCTTCAGGCAATCAGCACCTATGTAGGCGTGGAACCTGACGAGAAAGTATTAGAAATCTCGAAATTTAAGGAACATAAAATTATCGAAACCTTTCAGATTACAGACCAAGAGCTAAAGGCTGTCATGAAAAACGAAAACCGAACAGAGGCAGTGGTTAACTTGGTTATCGAGCGAGTAGCCCTACTGGCAACTCAACTTTGAGCCTAAAGCATTTTCTCTTTAACAACCGCCAAGATATCGCTGGGTTTAAGCAGTGACACGCCTGTTAAAGCTCCAAGAACCTCAATAAGCAATATGCGGTCTGGGTTCTCAAGATCTGCTTTGCGTTTGATATCTGATGCCGCTGCCTCGATGAGGTCTTTTGAGTGAAGTGCAGTGAAACGTTTTTCAACCGTAACCCTGAAAGTCTCGTTCTCGCCGATTCTGGCGGCCAACTCAGCAGTTACGCGTTTAATTTCCTCCAAATCCGTTGGCACAACCCTTTCAATGGGCAAGATGCGAAGGGCGTAGCGGAACTCGTATGGGCGCTCTTTTAGGATAGCACGCAATTTCTCTATAATTACACAGGGGTCCAGCGTTGTTTTGCCGACAATTAAGCCTCTGATTTTGGTCTTGCTCACTTGCGCTTCAGCATCACCTAACTGTTCCTTGAGCAGGTAATGCAGTTCATTGCACATTGGTCGCTCGTTCCCGCGCGAAGTGGTAGCTAAAAGGTTAAAGCCGTTAATCATACCAAGTTCTCTCAGAAGAGAAAGATGCAGACAGGTTATTTTTGCTTTACCTTATAATGGCATGTTTAGCTCATGGCTTTTGTCTTAGGACGTTTGTGTGTGCACAAGCTACTCCCTAGTCTACTAGATGCTTCTATTAGGCTCCAACTATGATTCAACATAGTTCAACATAGAATTAATCCCCGCACTTTCAACATGAAATGGTGCTTTTTCAACATACTGAGAATTGCAGGATGCGCTGTTTTCGCCTAATGAACCATCGCAGAAAGATATTTTCAATAAGTAGAGGGTCGGTGAAAGTGAAAATAAGGGGGAGTCTCTCAAGGATTGTACGCTTGTGCTTTTTCCCTTTCAGCATGCAACGCATCAAGAAGGTCAGATGCATTGTCATAAACTTGTGTTGTCTGCCCAGCGAATTCTCTTTCGCTTTCTTCTATTTCCATTTTTTTCAGAGGCAGACAAAGGAGAACTCTTAACCCTTGATTTTTCTGGAAGAATTGGCTTTAAAACCAAAACGCCGTCGTCCTGTTTCAATTCAAACTCGGCGCCGCTTTTCAACCCGAGTTTCTTTAATGCTTCTAACGGAATCTGAACCTTGCCATTTTCATCCAGTTTGGCCTTCGCCATTTACTTCACAGACAAATACATATTCGTAGTATGGAGATAAATCTTTTCAGAAAAACGTGCATAGTTTGTTCCAAGAAAAATCATTGAATTTTCTGGAATTTTTTGTCTGTTTATAGCCTATTTGTTTATCCGATAGCTTCTTGGCTAGTAAAATGGGCTGGTGTGTTGGTTGTAACCCGCCTTCTGTTATTGTGGTATTCGGCTAATCAGGCTGACTTCACCTGAGTAAGAAATTTTATTTCTCTGATCAAATATTTATCTGATGATGAATAATTTGTCTGTAAAAGTAAAAGTTGGCATGCGCGGACAAGTAGTTATCCCAAAAAAGCTTCGCAAGAAATTCAACATTGAAAATGGAATTATAATAGAAATTAAGGAAACAGAAGAGGGCTTGCTTTTAAAACCGTTTAATCCAGTAGCTGAGTTGAAGGGGCTTGGAAAAGGCGTCTTCGGAGAACCAGTTAAATACCAGAAAAAACTCCGAGAAGAATAAAAATTAAGGCTGGAGAAATTGCGGGTTTTTGTGGGTCAGCGATATTTGACGATTTCTCACAGCTTAGGGCTCGAAGCCGTCGCCTCACATCATCCCGAGACTTAAATGGGTCTTTGGAGAATTTATCTATTTTGTTGGGCAGCGCCACGAATTCCTGCCTGCCTCCTTATCATCGGAGCTCACAGTTTTAGGCTCCAAAATTTTAGGTCAGAACTGCACAATAACAGTGAACTAGCTATTATTGTGCAGGAAGATTAGTACAAAATCGGTGCATGAAGCATGTTTGATTCTGGGTACATTGCTCAAGATTAACGTCATTTGACGAATCTAAATGTTTAAACTGCCGCAGGGATAGGGTAATTTTAAACGTCTTATGCGAGGTGAAAAAGAGATATGATATTCGAAGAGGAAGATGAATGGGAAGAAGGCGAAGATGAAGAATGGGAAGAAGAAGAATGGTAAACACAAACCCCTAAACTAAAATTTTAATCTTTCTTTTAAGCTAATTTTGCTCTGATTTTTGAGGTTAACTTTTTGAAGACACAACCATGCATGGAACATTAACGTATATTGTTACTTTATCAAGGTAACAAAAAGTAACACTTATTAACAAATACTGTGATTGTGTAATCACGGATAAAAGCTGTGATGATACCAGTCTTCACACACGAGATGAGAACCCGGGATATCCGTAAAGATGAACGGGTTTCATTTAAAACTTTTTGAAGTTTGTTATAGTGGACAGGTCGGGACTCGAACCCGAGAACTTGCGCTTGATAGGCGCCCATGATACCAGTCTTCACTACCTGCCCACCAAGAGCCTCTTTAAAAAAAGGGATATTTAAAACAGCTTATTTTACCCTTAAATTGTTACTTTGTGCGTATTTGAAGAACCGATGAAAAGCCTTCGCAACATTTTATTTTTGTTTGTTTTTTGTTTTCAATCTTATAACTTTTTTTCTAAATCTCTTAGCTGCAGTGTAATGTTTATTAGTAATACTCGCCAGTATAGTCCACTGATGTATATGGTGAAGCAAGTAGATGTTATCACCGTTAAAGTTCCGAGCGAACTAAAGAAGCAAATGAAGCAAGTTAAAGTGAACTGGAGCCAATACATCCGAGAATGCGTTCAAAAGAAAATCGATCAAGAAAAAATGAGAGCTGCATCTGAAAAACTGGATGAGATTCGGAAACGCAGTAAACCTGTGTCTGAAGAGGAATTATTATCTTGGATAAGAGAGGGTAGAGAGAGATCAGCAGGAATTACGTAGTTGACGCAAGTGTCATTGCCAAATGGGTCTTACCCATCGAAACTTATCAGGAAAATGCCTTCAAGTTAAAACAAGACCAAGTTTCAGGAATAGCTAACCTTTTCGCGCCAACAATTCTTCCATTAGAGGTCACAAATGCTCTTTGGAAAGCGGTAAAGCTGAAGAGACTTTCGAAGGAAGATTCACAGGAAGCTCTCAAGACCCTTGGCGATACTACAATAACGCTTTATGAACTGGATTGGCCTCAGGCGTCTGAAGTGCTTGATATAGCATGCGAGTTAGATATCGCAATTTATGATGCTGCTTACGTTTTCTTGTCCGATAAAATAAGAGCGCAATTTATAACGTCTGATACAAAGCTTTACGAAAAAGCAAAAGGGCAGTTTAGAGTGTTACATCTTAAGGATTACGTGTAATCACTTCTTTTTGGGTCTTAAATTTATAACTTACTAGTTTAATTTTATTATGGACGTTACCTATGACACGAATAGCTGTACTTAACGAAGATAAATGCAAGGTTAAAAAATGCAACCAAGTCTGCGTTAGCTTTTGCCCTATGGTTCGCAGCAGAGTCGAAGCCATAAGAGTTGAAGGAAACAAAGCAGTCATATCCGAAACACTCTGCAGCGGCTGCGGAATATGCGTCAAAAAATGCCCCTTCAAAGCCATCAGCATCGTCAACCTGCCCGACGAGCTGGAGAAAGATTGCAGTCACCGTTTCAGCGAAAACAGCTTCAAACTTTTCCGTTTACCCATGCCTTCGCCAGGAACGGTGCTAGGCTTGATCGGGCAAAACGGCATTGGCAAAACTACTACGCTGAAGGTTTTTTCAGGCGAAATCAAACCCAACCTTGGCAAATACGATAATCCGCCTGATTGGCCTGAAATAATCCAGTACTATCGAGGGTCAAGCCTTCAAGATTACTTCCAGAAGATGAGTGAAAAAAAACTCAAGGTCAGCAGCAAACCGCAGTACGTTGATAAGATTCCCAAAGCGGTCAGTGGCAAGGTCGGCGATTTGCTAGAAAAGGTTGATGAGAGACGGCAGCTTGACGCGCTTTCGGAGGAGCTTGAGCTCAAAACAGTTTGGGATAGACCTTTAGAAGTGCTTAGCGGTGGGGAACTTCAGCGTGTGGCGGTTGCTGCAACGCTTAGCCGCGAAGCAGATGTTTACCTTTTCGACGAGCCCTCAAGCTACTTGGACGTGAAGCAGCGGCTTGTTGTCGCAAGAACCATACGCAGCCTCAAAGAACAGCAAAAAACCATAATCGTGGCTGAACATGACTTAGCCATCATTGATTACCTGTCTGACCAAATCTGTCTCTTCTACGGTGAACCAGGCGTCTACGGTGTTGTTTCACATGTGCATGGCGTCCGAACAGGCATTAACATTTACTTGCAAGGCTACATTCCTGACGAAAACATAATGTTCCGCAAGGAATCCATCGTTTTCCACGAGAAGCCGCCGACCGCAGGCACCAACCTAAGCGAGCCGCTGCTGAAATGGGACAGCATGACGAAAACTTTCAAGGGCTTCAAACTTACCATTGAACCAGGCGAGATTAAACTAGGCGAAATCGTCGGTATCCTAGGAGCCAACGGTATCGGAAAAACCACCTTCGTAAAAATTCTTGCTGGACTTGAAGAGACTGATGAGAAACAGAAGCTTGGCGAGTTAACCGTCAGCTATAAGCCCCAGTACATTGCATCTGACTATACGGGTACGGTTCAAGAACTGCTTATGAGTGTGGCTAAAGAAAACTTTACATCCAGCTGGTACAAAACCGAGATTGCCCAGCCACTGAGACTTCAGGTTTTGATGGACCGAAACGTGATGGAGCTTAGCGGTGGAGAACTGCAAAAAGTCGCCATAGCCGCATGCCTAAGCCGCAAACCCGACCTGTATCTTCTTGACGAACCAAGCGCGTACTTAGATGTTGAAGAACGATTGAACATGGCTAAAACATTGCGGCGGGTTGTTGAAGCGCATGGAATACCAGCATTCGTAGTTGAACACGACGTTGTCACCCAAGACTTCATGGCCGACCGCCTAATGGTCTTCAACGGCGAACCAGGCGTAAGCGGCTTAGCTAATCCGCCAACCAGCCTACGAAAAGGCATGAACACCTTCCTCAAAGAAATGAACATCACCTTCCGCAGAGACTCAATCACAATGCGACCCAGAGTAAACAAGGAAGCTTCACAAATGGACATGTTCCAAAAAGGAATCGGCGAATACTACTACACCAAAATGAAGCCCGAAACAGCCAAAAAATAAATTAATTATTTCGCATCCCCAGAAACCCAATCTCCTCTATTTATACAAGTTTAAAGCAAAAATCAACATTTCTAAGCCACAGCCCGTTCCAGAATCAAAGGTTTTCCCCGCAAAGTGCAGTTAACCTAAAGAACAAGCGTGCAACATAATAGTTTATAGCTTTCACTGCGTAATTAAATGCATCCCATAGGACCCGCCAAACAAGCGATTGCAACAATCAAAAAAGGAAAAGGGAAGGGGCTGCGGAGAAAGCGAAAATTGGCGATAACGACCGCTTATTGGGGGTTCAAATCCCACCCCCTGCACCAATATAAGTAAATATGCCGGGGACATCGTTGTCGATTTTTCTTGTTTTTCGGGCTTTTTTGCACATTAAAGCTTCTCTTTTCTGAAGATTTTTTCGTCTTCAAACTCGGTAACGAATCCAAATTTTGCTCTCATTAACGTGCAGATATCTTTCTCTTATTTAGATACTTTGAGATGCAGTCCTGTTCGCCTTGAAAATATGCTTCATCTAGTTGAACATATAGGCGTTGAGGCTTTTTCGGCAGTTAAGTTGATTATTTTGCTTTCGAAGTCCACATCGTCCCATCTTAGGTCCAGATTTCTCTGCATCTTGCTCCAGTTTTTTCTTTGAACCTTTGCAGAAATGTGGCCGTGTGTTTACTGCAGATAGAGTTGATTCTAGTCTGTATATCGTGTTAGACAGCAAAATTTTTAAACATCCTCATCGGAATCTGCTCATAGTGATTTAGTATGCCCTATTGTGAAAATTGCGGATTAGAAATTAGCTCAACAGCAAAGTTCTGTAAAAACTGTGGAGCAGCCCAATCAAATGTGTCTATCCCGTTGTCAGCAAGTGCACCAACGAGCACGCCCCCTCAACCTGTTCAACCAGTTGCCCCTGCACCGCTGGCGCCACAGGCAACTCCAGTCCAAGCTCCACCGCCGATTGTTTCGGGCGAAAACGTCTTAGGTGTACTGGTGCTTAGGAAACCTAAATCGCTTGGCAGATATGACAGCTTTACAGGCGTAGTGACAAATCAGAGGATGATATTTGCCCAGATGACCAGCGATATGGTAAAGCAGGCGGTGCAAATGGCGAGAGACCAAGCAAAAGCCGAAGGAAAGGGTTTTTTGGGCCAATGGTCTGACCAACTGAAAGTCTCCTTCAATTTCGCGCAAAGGTACTTTTCTATGCCGCCTTCAGTCATACTCACCGAGACCCCGGGCAACTTTGCTGTGGATAACAATGTCACAAGCGAAGTAAAAATCAAAAGCAAAGACATAATGAGCAACGGACAAGTGTATCGTTCCGAATTTGAAATGGAAATACACTCTTCCCAAGGAAAGTATGAGTTCACAATGGATGAGAGAGACGACTACATCAAGCTACTGAAACAGGTCTACGGCGAAAGAGTGAAAATGCCCTTCGGATACTTCTCACGCAGCGTCAAAATCAACTTCTAATGTACCCTTTCTTTTTTTCCTCAACAAATTACTGCGAAAGAGTTAGGCGATTTGATTTTCAATCAAATTTTTAATTAGGCAAGTCTTAACGTACTCAGCAGCAAAGTTGGAAAAGGCTCAAGCAGGATACACGGGCAAATGGAAAAGCACTCTATTGAGACTTCTAGGAATTGAAATTGACGCCTCTGCAATCGGAACAGAAACGGCTGAATCGATTAGGGCTAATTTTACCAACAACATTATGGTGGGTTACCCTATTGATTCGATTGGTCTCAGTTTGCATAATTGGAGGATCATTTATTGCCGAGAACCAATTGTTCTTTGTGCCTGACTTGGCATCCGCAGACAAGTGCGGGTTTGGACGTTTTTTCGTAGACACTTCTCCGCCGGCAGCTTATTTTGAAGCATTACCCTTTTTGATTTGGAAAAGCATTTTAACTAAAACCCCAAAATTAGAGGCATTGGTTGGTACAACAGCTTGGATGGCATTCATGATGCGCCCACTCAAAGAAAAATCAAATACCTTACTGTGCCAAACCTGCTCAGTTTCTCAAGACTCGTGCTTGTAGCACCTATAGTTTATGAGATTTTGACGCGAGATATGTTGGCGGCTGCGGTTTTGGTTACGGTTTCTTTCTGTACAGATGTGGCGGATGGCAGGATAGCGCGGTTCCTCAAACAGGCAAGCGAGTTCGGCAGGCTGATTGACTTTGCAGCTGATAGGGTTAACCTTGTGGCCTTGTTGGGAAGCTTGTTTGTGGTGGGGCTCTTTCCTTGGTGGGGGTTAGTTCTTATTGTGAGTCGCGAGTTAGTCATGGTTACATACAACTTGTACCTCATGGCGAGGGGTTTGAGGTTTGTGCCTCCGACAGCATTTGGGAAAGCCACGTTCGTTGTGTTCTTCGCTATGGAGGTTTCCTATATTCTTGGACTTTATCCTCTAAACTTTGTGTTTCTCATCGCCGCCTTCGTATTGATGCCACTTTCCCTCGCCAAATCTCTGAGCCTGTTCTTCAAGACCGTGAAAGAGGCATGATCCTATGGACCTTTTGAGTGAGTTTCTGGGTGCCTTGTGGTTCATTCTTCCAGCGTATTTTGCCAGCATAAGCCCCGTCTGGTTCAGGCTAAGAGGAAAAACGCCTTTGGACTTCGGGCGGACTTTCAGAAGCAAGCCGATCTTTGGTCCCTCCAAAACGGTCAGGGGCTTCGTGGGCGGCGCATTGTGCGGGACTCTTCTTGGCGGTATACAGCAGTTTGTTTTTGGCAAGCCCGACGGGTTCCTGCTGGGTGTGCTTCTGGGGTTTGGCGCTATGACGGGAGACGCCGTGAAGTCTTTTTTCAAGAGGCAGCGCGGAATACCCCCGGGAAAATCTTGGTTTCCGTTTGACCAACTGGACTTTGTAGTTGGGGGACTTGTTTTCGCCGCGGCAGTTGAAACGCCCACGCTCGTCGGGCTTATCATAATCTTTGTTTTGACGCCGCCACTTCACCTGTTGTCCAACATCGCAGACCACAAATTTGGTTTGAAGGAGGTTCCTTACTGATGCTGAGTTCCGAAGTGAGAATCGAAATTAAACGAAAGAGCATTCACGCGCTCATAACGGGAACGATTGCTCCTCTGATTGTCCTAGGCATTTCTAATGCTTGGTTGGCTCGTGCCTTGGGCATGGGACTTTATGGTGTTTTCTTAATCCTCTTCGTTCTGCTTGAGTTTTCTCTCAGGACTGGAAGAAACTGGAACATTCCCTTCGCTTCAAAAGCCTACAAGATTATGGCAAACGGATATGAGTTGGAGAACAAAACCATGCTGGGGGGCATGTTCATCTGCCTCTCTGGTTTGCTCGTAGTATCGTTTCTTGAACTACATGCTGCCCTTGTCGGGATAATGGTTCTCTCCTACGCGGACTCCGCGGCATCCATTGTCGGCAAAGCCCGTCCAAAGCATTCGATAGGCTACAACGAGAGAAAGCACTGGGAGGGCACGGCTGCTTTCGCGATTGTGGCTTTCGCCACGACAGCTTTCGTGCTAGCTTTCGTTCCAGTAGCTCTCCCTAAACTCTTTGTGGTCTCCCTCTTAATCGCCTCGGTGTCTGCGCTCTTAGAATCCCTGCCCATGAAATACTACTACGACAACCTCACCATCCCACTGTCCGCGGCTCTGTTGGCCCAACTCTTCATAGCGTTGTAGGCAACTCCTCGATGTTCGTAGTATTCAAACATGAGTTCACTTAGCGTTTGCATTTTTACTCAAGGGGGCACACGGGCAGACTAAATAACCTTTCCGACTTGAGCTGAAAAAAACTGCTGGGAGAACAATAGTGGATTAGTATTAGTGTGTATGTGTTCTGTTTATTGGGCATCAAGCTTAAATATCATATTTGATATCGCCATTAATGTCAATAGTGATATCAATGTTAACCCCCAAGAAAAACTGGGCACGACACACTGCCATGGTTCCAAAAGGCTTTATACGTTTTCGCGTGCTCGAAGCCCTGAACGAAAAACCGATGTCAGGATCCGAAATCATGAACCAAATCGAAAAGAACACAAGCAGTTTTTGGAGGCCGAGTCCTGGCTCTATCTATCCGCTACTATCTTGGCTACAGAATAATGGATATATACATGAGTTGCCAACTGAAAACGGATTGAAACGTTATGAACTGACAGAAAGTGGAAAATCACTCCTTGAAGAACAAGCAAAAATAAGAACGAAGTTCAGAGAAGAGGTCGGTTTCCTGCCAGCTCCATTCTTTGAAGGGCTCCTCTTCAAAATATCCCCAGAAAAAACCGTGGAAATTCGCGAATCCATTAGACGTCTAGCCATAACGTTCTTCCAACTAAGCAACACTCTACAGGACAACTTCTCTGACCAAGCCTTAGACGAAGTTATATGTGTTTTAAATGAAGCAACAAAAAAACTTGAAAAGCTTGATAAAAAACTAAAAGGTGAGAAGCATGAGTGAAGATGTAATTAAGGTCGAGGGTCTTACCAAAGTCTTCAACGGCAGTCTAGTTGCCGTTGATCACATAAATTTCAGCGTCAAACACGGCGAAATCTTCGGGTTCTTGGGACCCAACGGTGCTGGAAAAACAACAACCATAAACATGCTCATTACGCTTCTAAGACCAACGGAAGGGAAAGCATCGATACTGGGCAGCGACATTGCCAAACAAAACGTTGACGTCAGAAGCTCCATCGGCTTCGTTCCGCAAGAATACACCGCTGACGAAGACTTAACCGGATACGAAAACATACTGTTATGCGCTGATTTGTATGGAATTCCCAAAACAGTTTCCAAAAAACGGGGACTAGACCTACTGAATCTTGTCGATCTCGCACCATTTAAAGACAAAAGGGTACAAACATACTCAGGAGGTATGCGCCGCAGGTTAGAACTTGCGTGCGGTTTAGTCAACAGACCTAAAGTTCTTTTTTTGGACGAGCCAACGCTGGGCTTGGATGTTCAAACCAGAGCTGCAATATGGAATTATGTTAGAATGCTGAAAAAAGAGTTCGGCATGACTATCTTCATGACTACCCATTATCTTGAAGAAGCTGACGCCCTTTGCGACCGCATAGCCATAATTGACCATGGAAAAATCGTTGTTGTAGGAACTCCTGAAGAGTTGAAAGAAAGTTTAGGCGGCGACATAATAACGCTTGCAATCCAGAAAGACATAGATATCACAGAGCTGATGAGAAAAATTGAACACGTTGTGGACGTTAAGAAAGAGAATGGAGCCTATTTGATAAAGTCCGAAAACGGTGAAGTGACCGCGCCTCTAATTATTGAAGCCTTGCGCAGGGAAGGGCATATTGTAATTAGGCTCTCGCTCACAAAGCCGACGTTGAACGAGGTTTACCTGCAATACACTGGGAAATCTCTGCGCGACACCGAAGAATCCAGGGAAGCAGTTATGGCGCAGAGGACTACCCTTGGGAAGGCGAGAACATGAGTGAAAACGGAAAAGTTTCAAAAAATAGGCTCCATGGTCTTTGGGCTTTGACAAACCGCGAACTGAAAAAATGGTACAAAGCTCCTATAGTTTTCTTACTGACCATAATTCAGCCGATAATTTGGATGGGTTTGCTGGGGAAATCAATGAACATAGGTGCGATATTCAGCTCCAGTCAAATACCGGTGATAGCGTTTAACCCGCCGCTCACGGCATCCCAACTTGGTCAATTAAACACTGCATTCCAAAGTTTATCCTCAAGCATAATGACTAATACATTTGGTGTCACTGATTACTTTTCCTACATGGCTATGGGCATGGTTGTGTTCGTCACGCTCTTCACAGCTGCTTTCAGTGGTATGTCGGTAGTTTGGGATCGTCGCCTCGGCTTCTTGAACAAGGTTCTAAGCACTCCTGTTTCAAGGTCAGTCATAATATTGTCGAAGGTTTTCTCAGCGGCGCTGCGATCTATTTTCCAAGCTGCAATCGTTGTGTTTGTAGCGATTGTCTTTGGCCTAAAATTCGGTACGAACTTCACTGTCTTCAGCGTGTTCGGAGTATTTGCGATTGTCTTCTTAATCGGCATGGGCTTGTCATCGCTCTTCATCGCGATTAACTTGAGAGCAACAAGAATTGAAACTCCTCAGGCCGTCATGAACCTGATAACTCTGCCTCTTATGTTTGCCAGTAACGCATTCGTTCCAATAAACCTAATGCCTGGGTGGTTGCAGGTAGTAGCGAAGGTAAACCCCATGTCGTACACGACAGACGCGGTCAGACGGCTAATGATATTCAGCAATGGTATGGGCAAATTTCCATTCAGCCCTCCATTTGACTTCGCATACGTCGCAATATTCGCTGCAACGTTGACCACGGTTGGCATAATCCTTTCCTGGAGATTCCTCAACAAGTAAGTTCAAAACAAAAAAATAGGCTCCGAAAACCAGGACATTTGCCGTCGAAGTGGTAGACCTTAAGAAAGCGCGCTCATTCATGCGCGTACCTGCAGACGTTATGAAAGCAGTTGGCATCAAAGAAGCAACGTTGCCAAACGGTAAAAGCGGCCACGTAAAGACAAAAGCAGTCATTCAAAGCTACGATGCAGCAACAAAAACTTTAATAATAAAATTGACATAAACGTTTAAATGCTAAAAGCTAAAAACCAAAGTTTTTTAAAAAATTTGTAAACTACCTACGAATACGCGAGGCGTTAACTTAAAGAACAAGCAGCAAATATACTAAAACAATCTGCAATAATAAAACAAGGATAAGTGGTGTAAGCAGGAAGTGGCTCAAGCAACCTTTGAAGAGATTAGCGCTTCTGATTTTTTCTATCGAAATAGAGACATTGCAGGTTTCACAAACCCGTCTAGAGCGATATTCGCGGCAATCCGCGAGCTAGTGGAAAACTCTTTGGATGCTGCTGAAAGCCAAAAAATCGTGCCGGAAATTTATGTACGCTTATCTTTCGAGGGAGAAGCCAGCAAGGATACACAAATCTACAAGCTCCGTGTAGAAGACAACGGCAGTGGAATTCAGCCTCGGTTTATTCCCTCAGCTTTCGGGCAAGTCCTCTTCGGCAGCAAATACAAGCTAAAGCAGACGCGTGGCACCTTCGGTTTAGGCGGAAAAATGGCTGTTCTTTATGGGCAAATCACTACGCATCAGCCAGCCTTCGTGACCTCGTGTACGGGGCAAGCGAAAATTTACAGTTTCAAATTAATGATTGATATCCAAAGGAATCGTCCAATAATTTTAGACCGCAAAGTCCTAATCAACAAGGATAATTGGCGCGGAACCATCGTCGAGTTTGCTCTGGAAGGCGACTATCTTAGGGCAATGCCGAAAATTCTTGATTACTTCAAGCAAACCGCCATGGTCAACCCGTACGCTAATTTAACATTTGTTGACCCCAAAGGCAGGCTCTACAAGTTTATCCGTGGCACCACCGATATGCCTGAACCCCCCAAAGAAACGTGTCCGCATCCATACGGTGTAGACGTGGAACTGCTACAACGCCTAATCCAAATCACAACTTACAATAACATGGCTGAATTTTTGAAAGGTCACTTTCACCGTGTCGGCGACATAACAGCTGTCAAATTTTTGATTTTCTCTAACTTGATTTCATTTTCTTGCAATGAGCATGGTAAACTAGCGTATGACCAAATAAAGTGGATTGATAACCGAGCAATTTGCCCTCAATGTGGGAAGGAAGCACAATCTAGTTCCAAGAATCCAAAACGGTTGTCTCACGAGGAAATTGTGCGGTTGATGCAGAACCTCAAGAAGTACAAGGATTTCTTACCGCCAGACGCCAGTTGCCTCTCACCTTTAGGCGAGGAACTGCTTAAAGCGGGCATTATGAAGGAGTTAAACCCTGAATACCTTGTTGTTCACCAGCGTAAACCATCCACTTATGCGGGTCACCCCTTCATAATTGAAATGGCAATCGCATATGGCGGCGGAGTGCCCAAGCGCGGCTGCTTTGTAATTTACCGATTCGCCAACAAAATTCCCCTATTGTATGATGAGGCAAGCGACGTTTCTTACCGAGTAATCTCCGCCATGAACTGGCGACGCTACAAGGTCGCTCCCGACATGCCTATCGCCATCGTAGTGCACATTTGCAGCACCAAAGTGCCGTATAAGACGGTTGGAAAAGAATTCATCGCTGACCGACCTGAAATACGCCGTGAAGTGGCAAATGCTCTGCGTGAGGTTGCGCGTCAATTGCAGCATTTTCTTTCTCGACAAGAACACGTGCATATGGAGAAGAAGCGGCTGGGAATTTTCAGCAAGTATCTGCCCAAAATCGCCCAGTTCTCGACAACATTGGCTGGGCAAGAACGTGTGCCAGATATAGATAAGTTATTGAAGAGTGTGCAGAAGTATGGAGCAGAAGAAAGTTAAGATAGTTGAAAAAAGAAACGAGGTTATCAATGGTCTTCAGGCTTTTGGCACCCAAATCTACAATCAGCTAGACCAAGGCGTTTTCCCAACCATTAACATGCCAAGCCGTTCCACCGAGAACATTAACTACGACCCTACGCTTCGCCAGTTCATTCTTGGGGAGAAAAGCGTTAGTCGCAGCGCCCGCAACATCCGACATATCAAACCGTTCACGCAGCTTGCTTGGGCAGCAATGTTTAGCAACGAACTTACAAGCCAACGCAAAACCAGCACGCTCAGAGATGTTTACTACTCGGCACAAGCATACGAGATGACCTTCACAGACCAGCAGGAATCTAACAACATCATCACCGACCTAGAAACATTAACAGGGTTTGCCCGAGAAGACTTCAACATTTTCCCAGAAGAACGTAGCGCAATTTTTGGCGATTTAACCATCGGCTACACAGTCCCTGGTTATGAGGGTAAAACGTTGAATTTAACCAGCCACCCAGACGGCGTGTTGATTGGGCCAGCTCTGACTTCAGCCGAGTTCATGGACACAAAAGCCGACAAAGTCATCGCCATAGAGAAAGGCGCCCTGTTTACAAGATTCATCGAAGAAAACGTGCACAACAAGCATAAGGCTTTGTTGATTTCGTGCGGTGGACAAGCGCCAAGACAAACCCGAAGTTTCATCCGCCGCCTGCATGACGAGTTGAATCTGCCTGTGTATATTTTGACTGATGGTGATCCATGGGGAATGCACATCGCCCAAGTCATTATTTCTGGCTCGGCGAATGCTGCGCACCTAAGAGAGCTAAACACGCCTGACGCTGTTTGGAGCGGAGTTTGGGCTTCGGACATTATTGAGTACAAGCTGCCGACTGACCCGTTGGACGAAGTGGACATTAAACGTTTATATGAGTTACAGAAGGATCCAAGGTACCAAAATGACCCTCTGTGGCAGAGAGAGATAAAGCTATTTCTAAAAATAAAGAGGAAGGCTGAGCAAGAAGCATTCAGCCGATACGGTTTAACCTACATTGTCGATGAGTATTTACCAACAAAACTCAAAAGTTAAGTAACTACATCATTGGCGCTACAACTGTCGCCTGTTTTTCTGGGTAAATTTTTATTGTTGCTTCATTGTTTTTCATGTCAGTCATGCCTTCAACCTTGGCTTTAGTGTTGTTTAGCCAGCTGAGCCTTGGTGAGTTTGTCATGTATGTGACTTCGCCCATGAAGTTGTTTTGTTGTCCGGTGCCTTTGCCAGTTACCATGACTACATCGCCTTCTTTGGTCATTTCCATGGCACGACTTTCCCACTCGTTTGTTCCATCCATCTTCATCTTGACATCAGTCGTTTCAACGTGATTTGCATGATATTTTCCTTTAACTTCTCCAGTCGAATTGTATTGTATCATTGCGCCATCTTGGCTGAATTCTTTTATGATTACAGCGTTGGTTTTCTCTTTTATTTCAGCTAACATTTCTTTCTTTTCCATTAAAAACACCATTGCATAAAATCCGATGAAATGATTTATGTCTATGTGACTGTGCCGTTACATCAACATACCTTTTTAGCGGGAAATTAAGCCCTTGCATCTTACAAAAGGTCTGAAAAAAGCGAATCCCAGTAAATTGCAACCTTTTACTTTGTGAGGATACAATAAAAGTTGAGTTTCTAAAGCACATCGTTAACCTGAGAAAGAAGTGTACTGGAATTTGCAGACCAAAACGGAACATCCTTATGTTGAGATTAATCCGAAAATTTGTGGCGGGAGCCCAGTGGTGGCGGGAACCCGAGTCAGAATTGTAGATATAGCTATTGAACATGAGTATCTTAATAGTTCGCCAGATGAAATAATTAATGCTCATCCGCATTTGAAACTTGAACAAGTTCACGATGTCCTGTCATACTATTATGAAAATAGAGCAACATTGGATAAGAAAATCCAAGAAGATAGGCAGTTTATTCAAAGCCTCTCAAACCTTTAGTGAGCTCTTGTCTTGTGAAGCTTCGATGGTTTTCAATATATCCTTCATTAAGTTTGCGGCTTTGCTTAGCAGAACATTGCAAAGAACAAATAATTTAAAATAACCCCTCTTGTTTAATGTAGCCATTAACACGGAGAGACAGGGCGTAAACAGCTATGAGTGAAGAAGGAGACACATTCTTTGTAAACCTTGCCGAGAAATTCTTAGGGTTAATCTTAGTTATAATCGGGGCAATAATGCTCTATCTCACAGCAACAACAAGCGGTCCAAGCGGTCTTGGCGCATTCATTACATTCTTCGGCGTACTAAGCGTAATCATGGTAGTTATCGGCCTCTTCCTACTTCTCGTTAGAGCATCTGAATAGCACTTTTACTCTTTTCTATCAACCGCAAGATAATAATTAGCAACAAACCCCCGCCAAGAGACCGCAACCAAGACAATAAAAAAAAACGTGCCCACCAGCATTTATAAACCAAAAAACCCTTACACACATAGATAACTTATAGCGGAAAGTGAATTCACTTATGCCCACACGCCAACCAATAGTATGCGTATTAGGACACGTAGACGCAGGAAAAACCTCACTCCTCGACAAGCTGAGAAAAACCAGCGTGCAAGCGCGTGAAGCAGGAGGAATGACACAGCACATTGGCGCAAGCTTCTTCCCCGTTGAAACACTCAAACAACTCATCGGACCATTACTCTCCAACTTCAAATCAGGCATAGAAATTCCCGGCTTACTAATTGTAGATACACCTGGTCATGAAGCATTCACTAACCTTCGGCGCAGAGGCGGAAGCGTCGCCGACATAGCGATTCTTGTAGTGGATGTTCTAAAGGGTTTTGAAGCTCAAACTTTTGAGTGCATCGAAATTCTGAAAGCTCGCAAAACCCCCTTTATCGTTGCGGTTAACAAGATTGATCGCATTCCAGGTTGGACGGCTCAGCGGGGAACGCCTTTTTTGAAGTCTTATGCTTCCCAGTCTAGTTTTGTGCGTGAGGAGTTGGATAACCGTTTGTACCACGTTATGGGCGAGTTCAGCCGATTAGGTTTTAAGACTGACCGGTTTGACCATATTCGGGATTTCACGGTTAACGTGGCTTTGGTGCCGACTAGTGCAAAAACCGGCGAAGGCTTATCGGAACTGGTTATGGTTTTGGTTGGGTTAAGTCAGCAGTTCCTTAAGAAGCGTTTGCAGACAACGGAGGGTGCGGCTAAGGGCTCGGTGTTAGAGGTGAAGGAGGAGCCTGGTTTAGGTTTAACATTGAACACGATTGTTTATGATGGCACGTTGCGTAAGGATGATTTGATTGTTGTTGGTGGGCGAGATGGGGCGATTTCGGCTCGAGTACGAGCGATTTTGGTGCCTAAGCCGTTGGATGAGATGAGGGATCCGCGGGACAAGTTTACTTCGGTTGATTGTGTCTTTGCTAGTGCGGGTGTTAAGGTGGTTGCGCCTGGTTTGGAGGGTGCTTTGGCTGGTGCGCCGTTGTTCGCTGTGCCGGCTGGTGAAGACCCTGCAAAGTATGCTAAGCTTATCACTGAAGAGATAGGTAGAATCAGGATTGCTAAGGAGATTGAGGGTGTTATTGTTAAGGCTGACACGCTTGGCTCGTTGGAGGCGATGGCTGAAATTTTGAAGGCTAACAATGTGCAGGTGCGCATCGCTGATGTTGGTGACATTAGTAAGCGTGACGTGATTGAGGCGTCTGTGGTGAAGACGCGTGAGCCGTTGGTTGGGGCAGTTTTGGCGTTTGGGGTGAAGACGTTGCCTGACGCTGCGGAGGAAGCTGCGGCTAACGGTATCCCGATTTTTAACCAGCCAATCATTTACAATTTGATTGACGCATATTTGCAGTGGGCTAAAAACAAGCGTGAAACGAAGAGCGAGGCCGAATTTGAGGCGCTTGTGAAGCCTGGGAAAGTTACGGTTTTGCCCAATTGCATTTTCCGCAGGGCTAAGCCAGCGATTTTTGGCGTGGAGGTGCTGGGCGGCCGATTAAAGCCAAAGTACGGGCTTATGCGAGCTTTGGACGGCAGCGATTTAGGCGAAGTTGACCAGATTCAGGACCAAGGCAAAGCCATGCCAGAGGCTAAGGTTGGCATGCAGGTGGCAATTTCGATGGATAAGCCAATTGTGGGCAGGCACGTGTTTGAGAAGGACGTGTTATTTGTAAAAGTGCCTGAAAAGGATGCGAAAGCACTGTTGACGGCACATTCAGATGATTTAACGGCGGAAGAACAAGAAGTGCTAAAAGAGTACATAGTGCTTATGCGAAAGAAAACGCTGTTTTGGGGCGGAGTTTAGCTTTTAGCTTTTTTTGAAGCATAGAGTTAACATGCCGTCAATGCAGAAAGGCGACAGTTCTCCTTCACTGTCTTGTTTTATGCATAGTTGTTTCATGTCACACTTTGGACAGATATTGCTGCTTAATTGTGCGGCGCGGGTTTCTAAGAGGTTGTTTTCTTTTAGGGTTTCGAAGGCGAATTTTAAGTATTTGCCCTCAGGGTTCTGTTAACTCTGTGGGTGGTGTAGAAGGTTGTTAACTATCGGGTGGTAAAAACTAACCGTTTATTTTAGCGTATGCTTTTCTTAATTAATCCGCCACTGAAATAAAGCAATCTTTCCATGGGATAAACAAACAAAACAGATAAGCCACCATTTTTCTTAAATACTTTAAGCGATAGAAAAGGTGAATGTAGAAATCCTTTCAAAAGATGTAAAAGGCTTTCACCATTAAATGTTCTGGAAATAAAATAATCGTGCCTCAAACAAGTAGTTAAATCACCTTTCAGGTGAATAGAGCAAACGTCTTTCCTAATACAATACTTCTTAAAGTTGTAGGTATTCCAGAATTGGGGTAAAGCGTTTTTTCCCATACGGTAAAACGTGTTATCCTCTGTTCTGATAAATCGGTTGTCATAGTCATAAAGGTCTGCTTCTTTAAAACCTCTAAGATTTCTTACCCTAATACCTTGTGCCGCATCATACTTTCCAGAATATACTAAAGCTGGAATGGTGTTGAACCAATTTTCAGCAAGAAAAACATCATGCTCGAATACCGCACAACATTCAGTTTCAACCAAACTAAAACCATATTTCTGAGCGTTATTCAATCCTTTGACTTTGTTACGGGCAACGGTCCATCCTAAACTTTCAGCAACTTTACAAGTGTCGTCACTTGAAAAATCGTCGACAATGAACTTTTTGTTAATCGCTGAAGTCGAAATAACCTTTTCAATTCTTGGCAAAACAATAGGCAAAAGTTTAGCACTATTGAATGTAGGCATAAATAAATCAAAAGGTTTCATATTTTAGCGCCCATTAAAAAGGCTATTAGAAAACCGTAAGATAACAAGAAAACGTAAGCTCCAAAAAGGATGAAACAAAACTTTTGAGCCGATATGTTCATTCTATCCTAACTCCATTTTCTTAATTCAGTAGTATCCCAGTTCTGCATTTAAACTTTTTACCACCCGACAGTTAACAGGGAAAACAACCACCCTAAGAGTTAACAGAACCCGTTATTACAGTTTACTGGACGAGGAGACCCTGACTTTATGGTGCAAGTAGAATACGATCAAAAAGCCGATGCTATGTACATCTGGCTAAGAAAAGCCAAATACGACATAAGCGAAGAACTTGCCGAAAACGTAATCATTGACTTAGACAAAAATGGGCGCATCATAGGCATAGGGGTCTTAGATGCTTCAAAGAACTTAGGCAAAGAACTATTAACTAAAATTATTAACACAGAAAAAATAGCTGCAACAGCTTAGACATTGATTGTTACTTTCTGTATAAGTATTTTGAGGCGTAGAGAAGTGGTGCTTTGACCTCTTTCTCTTTAAGTGCGTGTATCTTAGAGGATTTGCTTTTCAGTCATGCCGATAAAACGATAATTTTCCTTAGCCGCCGCCTACAGGGGGAAGAATAGCTAAAACATCACCGTCTTTGAGTTCTGTTTCTAACCCGTTTAGTGTTGATGTACTGTTTCCGTTAACGAGGAACTGAAGAAAATTTTTAGGTTGCCCTGTTTTGCCATTGTAAACGTATTCAATGAAGGGGTTTCCGTATTTTTGAGATAGCGTTTTAAGAACCAAGTCAACAGTAACCTTCTCACCCTCAGTAAACGTTAAGGTTTGTTCTCTTTTGTTTACGATTTCTCTTAGATTAGTGAAGAAGCGAACTTTAACTTCCACTGTTTGGCACCGTCAGGTTATTTATAGGAAAATTGTGGAAATTAACTATTACCCCGCTTCTGATAAAGTGTGAATGAAGTAAGAATTTTAGAAAGAAAGAATTTAACATAAGTGGAGACAAATAAGGCGCGAAGGTTTTGGCGAATGAAGTTAAGTTTGTCTAACGGAATCTTTAGCAACCTATGCTTGGAGAAGAATTTTGCTGCTGTTAAGGAGCTTGGTTTTGAAAACATTGAGTTTAACATGAAGACGGTGAGGAAAGAGAATGATACTGCTGTTTATGCTGCAAAAAAACTTTTGGATGCTTCTGGACTGAAGTGTTTAACGCTTCATTCTGCAACTTTGCATGTGAAGGATGAGGTTGAGGTTCATCGAGCGGTTTATTATGGCAAAATTTCGCTTGAGTTTGCCCGAAGGCTTTCGGCGCCAATTATGACCGTGCACTCGGACATTTCAAAAAAGCTGCCGCAACCAGTCAGAGACAGGTGCTTAGCAGAAATATTCAAGGAAATCAACGCGTATGCTAAGAGCTTGAACATTAAATTGGCTTTGGAGAACTTGTCTTATACATCGACGGGTTTCGGCAAAAACGTTGAACAGCTTGAAGAAATCCTAAAAATCATAGATGATGGCAGCATGGGAATAACATTTGATTTTTGCCATGCCTTAGAAACAAAACAAACAGACAATCTCCTAGAAAAATACGGCAAGCGCATCTGCAACGTTCATATGGCCAACAAATCCTACCAACCCTTCACCGCGCCAAAACCAGAACTAACATCGGTCCTCACTAAACTGCATGATTATGACTATGATGGACCAATAACGCTGGAGCTGGAACATAATACTCCCATAGAACAAATCGCAAGAAGCAAAGCTCTTTTTGACAATCTGATAAAAGAATTTTAGCGCTTTTAATCCTTTATTCCCATACCCAAAAGTTTATGCTTGTTTGAACAAAGCTGCAAAAAGTTTTGGAGTGTCGGGTTAGAAATGCGTTTTTGCTTGCCTTTATAAGCGTGAGGCTTCTTCATGTAGCTGAAGAGCTTCTTTTGTTCTCTGGGCTTAACCCTGTTGAGTCACTGATTCTTTTCGAATACAACTACAAGAAGGTTAAAAACACATGTACATTAAGAGCGGAGCATCGGCTCAGAAAGAAAATAAGCGAGAACGTTCTCGCAAAGAACAAGTAGCAAAAACGGGGGATTCAATTTATGGTTAATGTCGGTGACCCAAGAAAGTGTCCTGAATGTGAAACCATAGGTTCTGTGGTTTGGGTCTCGCAAGACAAGAAAACAATGGGTGTGCAGTGCCATAGAAGCCACAGGGAAGCGAGCAGACCAGAATCCAAATATGGTGCGACAGTTGTTCCCTCGACCAAGACTAGGAAAAACGTCGTTTTCATAACAGCAGTAGACTGATAATAACGGCACAGACAACTTTTTCAACTCCTTTTTTTGTTTTAGAATCCGCCTTAGCGGGTGTGATGTACTCGGTAATGGCGAAGAAGCAAATACTTAATTCTTTGATGTGACCATTACTACGAATTCATATTTTGAAAAGTGAGGTGTATAAGATGCTATCTCGTGATTGTGACGGATGCGAAAGACAGCTTTTTGAGTGTAAACGTCGTTTTGCCCAGGTTTCTTTAGGCGAGAAAGTTTTTTGTCCAGACGGCACAGCTCATCTAGTCGACAGCTAATACTTAAAGTCAACAAGTAAAGCCATAACGACGAAGTATTTGCTGGAAGGTTTCGCTAAAACTATGGTTTGGTTTTATATTACATAGGTGTCTTGTATGGTTACTAAACCGTTGTCCCCAACTATTCTTTTTAGTTCTGGAAGAAGCGGTTCAAGCTTTGATTGCTCATCAATCACTTCTATTATCAGTGGCATGTTAACCGTGACGCCTTCAAGTTTCAATGTTGATTTGCCGCGTTTCCCAAACCCGTCCACGCCTGTACAAACCGTGGCGCCGCTGACTCCAGCCTTAATTAGAAAATCCATTATCAGGGGCGCAAGCCGTTTGCCGCCAATCTCATCGTTCTTTTTTATTCTTATCGTGACGCTCCACATCTTCATCCGCATTATAATATCCTCGACATTACGGCGTTGCCGATAACTTTTCCACTCATGAGGGCACCCAGAGACAATCCCACGTTTGCTAGTATGTTTAGTATTACGAGGTTAAAGCGGTTGCCATCCATTAAGTTGCTGGTTTCAAGAGCGAACGAGGACATGGTTGTGAATGAACCGCAGAATCCAGTGGCCACAAGCAGCGTATAATTTGCATCCAAGTTTAAAGCAACCGCTAAGACAGAAAATAATCCAAGTGTAAAGCTGCCAATAACGTTAACCGCTAAAACATTGACTGGGAGTCCGCCGATGGTTTTTGGCGAATCAATAATTATGTAACGCAGAAAAACTCCAACTACTGCGTCAACCGCTAAGAGTACGAATTCAATCATCTTCATGTTTACCTACCTTATTTTGTTGGTAGGCATTATCAGCATCCGTTAAGGTGCGGTTTCGACCTAGTAGTCAAGGCTAATGCCATAGCACAGATTTTTGCTCCAAAATTAAGCGTGCGGCTATTATACTTATTGGTTATTGAATGCGTATTTTTGTGGTTCCGAAACCTAAAATAAGCTCGTAACAAAATTATAGCCATTTGAGGTTTAAAAGCGTGTCATCCATCATCGAGGACCTCATTGCAAGAAAAATTTTCAACAATCGCGGAGAAGAAACAATAGAAGTTGACGTAATCACCACTGGTGGTTTCGGAAGAGCATCTGCTCCTGCAGGAAAAAGCCGCGGAAAAGCTGAAGTGGTTTATTACCCGCAAGGCGGAGTTGAGCAAGCCGTAAAAAAAGTTGATGATTTAATCGCTCCTGAACTTGCAGGATTAAACTCTGATTTTCAAGAAGAAATTGACAATACGCTGCACGAGCTGGACGGCAGCACAGACTTCAAAAACATCGGCGGAAACACCGCATGCGCCATCTCTATGGCCAATGCCGAAGCAGCGGCAAACTCTCATGGTTTACTCTTATTCCAGTTTATGGGCGGAAACGCCGCAACAACGCTGCCTTATCCTCTTGGCAACTGCATAAGCGGCGGTCAACATGCAAGGGGTAAAGCGCCTGACATTCAAGAGTATTTGGCGTTGCCGCATGGTGCTGAAACTTTTCTTGAAGCTCAAACAGCCAACACTCAGATTCACCGCAAAATTGGTGAAGCTTTAAAAAAGAAAAATAGCCAGTTTAACGGTGGAAAAAGCGACGAAGGCGCATGGATAGCCAACATTGACACTGTTGACGCGTTCGACGTCATCGCTAAAGCATGCGAAGAGGTTGGTAACGAGTTGGATTTTGAATGCGGCTTTGGCATTGATGTTGCTGCTTCCTCGCTTTGGAAGCCTAAGGAAGAAAAATACGTTTACGAGACTGAAGGTAAAAAACGTGACACAGCTGAACAGCTCGAATTCATGCTTGAATTAATCGAGAAATATCATCTTGCTTACGTGGAAGACCCATTCCATGAGGAAGACTTTGAAAGTTTCGCTGCGTTAACTCGGAAAGCTAAAAACTGCTTGATTTGCGGGGATGATTTGTTCACAACAAATACTGAAAGGTTAAATAATGGAATAAAGATTAACGCTGGAAACGCCATCATAATAAAAGTCAACCAGATAGGTACCCTGTCCGATGCAGCTCAAACGATTGAAACTGCACAGCGATATGGTTACGACCCAGTCGTGTCGCATCGTTCAGGAGACACATGCGACTGGCACATTGCTCATTTGGCTGTGGCTTACAAGTGCCCCCTAATCAAGACAGGCGTAGTTGAGGGCGCACGCATAGCCAAACTTAACGAGCTAATAAGGATTGAGCATTTCCTTGGTGACAGAGCCAAAATGGCTGATTTAAAAATACGCTAAACAGAAGATGAAAAAATGTCAGAAGACGAAAATAAAGAGAATCAACCAGAAGAGGAAAACCAAGAGGAACCCATCGAAAAGGAACAACCCGCAGTAGCAGATGAGAAGTCTAAGGAAGCCCCGCCTGCAGAGGAGCTCCTCTTACCAAGAGACACCCTGCTTTCCGCAGGCATCCACATTGGAACAAGAACGAAAACCCTTGACATGGAACCCTTCATCTACCGGGTTAGACCAGACGGATTATTCGTACTTGACGTTAAAAAAACAGACGACCGAATAAGAGTCACCGCAAAATTCCTCTCACACTACGAGCACGCAAAAGTAGCAGTGGCAGCAACAAGGCTGTATGCTCAAGAACCAGTCAAAAAATTCTGCGAGCTAACAGGTTCAACACCGCTAGTTGGCCGCTTCATCCCTGGGCAACTATCCAATCCGCAGTATCCAGGCAGAATTGACCCTGAAATTATACTTGTTTCAGACCCAAGAGCAGATGCACAGGCAGTAAAAGAAGCCTCAAAAGTTGGCATTCCAATCGTTGCGTTATGCAGCACAGACAACGAGTTCGCAGGCGTAGATTTAGTTATTCCTACAAACAACAAGGGCAGACGAGCATTAGCCGTCGTATTCTGGCTTCTAACAAGGCAGGTCCTTCGTGAAAGAGGCGAATTAGCCGCAGACAAAGACCCGCCAGCAACCATAGAGGATTTCGAAGCGAAGGTTACAAGGGAAGAAGAGGAGGAACCCTAAACCGTTGCCGACGATTCGGCGTCCAACCGTGGCAGGTCAATTTTATGAAGGCGACGCTGAAGCGCTTAGAGTACAAATTAAAAACTGTTTCCTCCATGACCTAGGTCCAAAAAAACTTCCCGCTGTAAACTTGCATATTCACCCCAGAAACATAGTTGGCATGATTTGTCCCCACGCAGGCTACATGTATTCTGGTCCTGTGGCAGCATCAGCTTTTTACGAGTTAGCCTTGGATGGCAAACCTGACACAGTAGTGCTTATGGGTCCAAATCATACGGGTTACGGTAGCGCTTTGAGCCTTATGCGTGAAGGCGTTTGGCGTACACCGCTTGGCGACGTAGAAATCGACACTGAAATGGCAAACGGGATAACCCGCGAAACCAGCGTCATCGACGTAGACGAACTCGCTCACCGTTATGAACATTCTATCGAGGTTCAGTTGCCCTTTTTGCAGTTCCTCTACGGCAACACCTTCAAGATTGTGCCAATCTGCTTCCTAATGCAGGATTATGATTCCGCTGTTGAGGTGGGAAGGGCGCTTGAAAAAGTTTTAGATGCCACAAACACAGTAGTCATCGCTTCTTCTGACATGACGCATTATGAACCAGCAAAAACAGCAGCCGCAAAAGACCATGCTGCGCTTAAAGCGGTCACAGACATGGACGCAAAACGCTTCTATGAAACAGTCGAAACACAAAACATCACAGCTTGCGGTTACGCGCCAATAACAGCCCTAATCACTTACGCGAAAGGAGTCAACGCGAAAGAAGCCAAACTCTTAAGCTACCACAACAGCGGCGACATAACAGGCGACCATTCAAGCGTAGTAGGATATGCGGCGGTAAACTTCAAAAAATAGGCGCTTGGAAAGCTAGCTTTATATTGAGTCCCATAGTGTGAGGGCTTCTTGCTTTTTCTTTTCTTCTTTAAGCTGATGAATCTCAGTATACAATATAATTGCTTCTTCGAATTGTGCATCGTATTCTCGAATAATGTCTTGCATGGTCTCTGACCATTTAAGAAGATGCGGATAACTCGGAACTGGCCGCGTGCCTACTACTGGACGTTCAAACCAAAACTCACCATATGTACCTGTGTTGCCGCTGGCAGTGACATGGAATCCAGATTCTTCCAGTATTATACCTAAGTACCCTATGGCGCGTCTTACTGCTCGGTCAAGAATTTCAGGGTACCTATCAGCTACTTGCTTGTACTGCTCGATGGAGTCATGGAGATGTGGCTTTTGATGCCACCACAATTCAGGATTATCCAACTCTCCTCTGACTCTTTTTTCAGTATTTCTAACCAATTCATCGACTTTAGCTTTCATAACAGCTATTTTTTCCGCACCCATTCTTAGGGTGACTTCATGATACTTCAAGACATATTCTTTCGCGGTTTTCCTATACCAATCAGCTGCAAAGCGAACTGTTTCTTTGGTAAACTCTATTCTTAGCTCTTCCATGCGTGAGCGAAAAGGCAAAAGCTCAGCTTCTTTTCTCTCAATTAAAAGGTCTATTTCTTCGCTCACAAGCAAACGACCTCTATCACACCTGCATATTTCTATAATGCTCATAAAAGATTTCTGAATTATTAATTCATTTTTGCTCAATTTTTCATGACTTTGCACATGAACATAGAGTAAGGGTTAAAATGAAAGACCTAATCAAGCGGAAATTGCTTTAATAACCAAGCGGTTGTTGCTTCAATTTGTTACAGCATTATTTTATATTCTGTAAAAGCGTAAGCAGGTTGCCGAGAAAAGAACGCAAGATAGCCAGCAACAGTTGGGCGGTCTGGCTGCTAATACAAGGTAAGGTATCTTGCCATCAGCCTTTCTACGCCTTATCTATATTAGCGAATGGCTTGACCTACCTAACACTATTTTGCCTATTAGCCCAAAGAAACTTTCGACTTGTATTGCCTATCTAGCAAAAGAATGTTTTTATCTGGTTGGTGTAATAGCTACCTTTCAAGGTGCTACAGTAATGGGTAAAGGGTCAGGTTACGGAAAAGTAATTTTGTTCGGCGAACACTTCATTGTTCATGGCGTACCGGGCATTGTTTCCGCGATTGATTTCACAACTGATGCGGAAGTGAAAAAGGCGTCAAAAGGAATCAACGTTAAAGACGAGCGGAAAACTGCTAAAGGCTACAGCGAAGAAAAACGGCTCCAGCAAATCGAATCAATCGAGAGAATGCTAAAAGCCATGGGCATCAACCCCAAAACTTCATTGGACATTTGGATCGGCGGAACTCTACCGGGTTTCAGCGGCTTGGGCGCTTCTGCAGCAAGCAGCGTTGCCATCGCAAGAGCCATCGCGCAAGAGCTTGGCATGCAAATTTCTGATGAAAAAATTAATCAAATCGCCTATGAGGCGGAGAAAGCGTATGCTGGCAATCCCTCAGGCATCGACAACACCGCTGCAACTTACGGCGGCTTAATGTGGTTTAAAAAAGACGTGGCTGGCGGACCAGCCAAGATTGAAAAGTTGCATTTGCGCAGGCCAATCGAAATTGTCATCGGCAGCACGGGCAAAGTCGCAAACACTAAAGTCATGGTGGAAGGCGTCGCCGAACGCAAAAAGAAGAACCCGGCAAAATACGACCCAATTTTTAAGCAAGCTGAAAATGTAGCCTTCGCAGGACGGAAGGCGCTGGAAAATTATGACCTTAAAAAAGTAGGGGAACTCATGAACGAAAATCACCGTCTGCTCCAAGAAATCGGCGTGTCCAGCAAAGAACTCGACATGCTGGTCGATTTAGCCCGAAAACAAGGCGCTTTTGGCGCAAAACTCACAGGCGGAGGCGGCGGCGGATGCATGACTGCATTAACGCCGGGTAAAGATTTGCAGGGAAAAGTTCTAAGCGCCATCAAAAGCTTAGGCTTTGAAGTGCTTAGTACAAAGATAGGCGTTGAAAAATACTAGGTTGGAGCAACTTGAGCTTTAGAAACTTTATAGAAGCGCTGGATAAAAAGGGCGAATTAACAAGAATCACAAAACCAGTCTCTACTGAGTACGAGTTGGCTGGTATAATAAACGCTCTCGGCGAGAAACCAGTTTATTTTGAAAAAGTGAAAGAGTCAAGTTATCCCGTTGTGGCGGGACTTGTGTCCTCAAAAGAGTTAATCTCCCAAGCGTTGGGAATACCAAAAGACAAGTTGCTACCTAAGCTTTCCAGTGCCATTGAGCATCCTGTGCCGCCGCAAGTAGCTGAAAAAGGCGAATGCCAAGAAACAGTAGAAACCGATGTTGACTTAACCAAACTCCCAATAATGCGGTACACGGAGAAGGACGGTGGAAAATACATTGCGTCCGCCGTTTCCATAATAAAAGACCCTGAATTCGGTACTCGGAACATGTGCTTCCATAGACTAATGCTGTTGGACAAGAACAGGTTTGTAGCCAGAATCGTTGAGAATAGGGGAACAGACGTAGCCCTTAAGAAGGCTGGCGGAGAACTAGACGTTGCCATTTGCATAGGTAACTCAACCGCTGTTCTTCTATCCGCAGCCACATCCATGCCGATGGGTGTTGACGAGTTGGGAATGGCTAATGCGCTCGAGGAAACAGCATTAGTGAAGTGTAAGACCATTGATCTTGAAGTGCCCAAAGACTGCGAAATAGTGTTAGAAGGAAGAATAACAAAGGGAAAAACGGCTGAAGGACCATTTCTGGACACAACAGGAACCATTGACCGGATAAGACAGCAACCAATAATTGAAATTAAATGCGTAACTCACCGAGAAAAGCCTATTTATCAAACCTTACTTCCAGGAAGGAGGGAACATCAATTCTTAATGGGTATGCCTAAAGAACCTACAATCTTCAATGAAGTGAACAAAGTCTGCGAATGCAAAGACGTTTACATAACACCCGGCGGATGCAGTTGGCTCCATGCAGTTGTGCAAATAAAGAAGAAAAATCAAGATGACGGAAAAAAAGCCATCAGCGCCGCGTTTGAAGGGCACAAGTCGCTGAAGCACTGCGTCATTGTAGACGACGATATAGACATCTATAATCCTCACGATGTTGAATGGGCTATCGCAATGAGATTCCAAGCGGACAAAAACGTAGTGATTTTGCCGAACCAGCCTGGGTCGTCTTTGGATCCGTCGGGAGATTTGACTGAAGGCAAAAAGGCAACCACTTGCAAGATGGGGTTAGACGCTACAATCCCCTTCGGAAAAACAGATAAAAGCTTCACGAAAGAACAATACCGAAAAGTTGACCTGAGCAAGTTCATGTGATTAGCATGTATCTGACAGAAAAAGAACAACGAATGCTAGATGGCGCTGAAGGCTACGCTGTACAAAAAAGCATGGAAATCCTCGTTGCCCTCGGCGACATTTACGGCGCAAAAAGCCTAATCAAAGTTGGCAGCGTCCAAGTGGCAGGAGTATCCTACAACAACCTTGGCGACGCAGGCTTAGAATTTTTAAACGAGTTGGCAAAAGACGGCAGAGTCCGCGTTCTAACCACTCTGAACCCTGCAGGAATGGACTTGGAAAACTGGCGCAACCTTGGCATAAGCCCAGAGTTCGCTGAGAAACAAAACCTCGTAATAGACGCCTTCAAAAAAATGGGCATACTTGTCAGTTGCACATGCACACCCTACTTGATTGGTAACTTGCCGCTTTACGGCGAACACGTCGCATGGTCCGAAAGCTCAGCCGTCACCTTCGCGAACTCGGTAATTGGCGCAAAAACAAACAAAGAAGGCGGACCCTCCGCATTGGCGGCGGCATTTGTGGGCAAAACACCCTGCTACGGATTGCATTTGGATGAGAACAGAGTCCCCGACGTCCACGTGCAAGTGAACACTGAATTAACAAAGCTTTCAGATTGGGGAGCGCTGGGCTATGCGATTGGCAAAAAAGCCGAAAACAAAATCCCCTACATCACAGGCATAAAAACAGCCGACTTAGACGAACTCAAATCGTTCTGTGCTTCCGTGGTAACTTACGGCGCAAAACCGCTTTTTTACATTAAAGGCATAACGCCCGCATCAGAGCAGCAACTCAAACCAAAAGAAACAGTTACAATCGAACAAGCAGACATCAAAAACGCTTACGACAACATCAACGATGAAGTAAGCGACATAGAATTGGTATGTGTTGGTTGTCCGCATTGTTCAATTAACGAAATCGCTAAGGTTGCTGAGTTGCTTAAAGGCAAAAAGGTGGCTGAGGGCACCGAGTTTTGGGTTGCCACTTCAAGAACAGCCAAACAACTCGCCGACAAACGAGGCTACACCCAAACCATCGAAGCAGCTGGAGCCAAGTTTGCCTGCGACACATGCATGGCAGTTGCACCGTTGAAGGGCAGGTTTAAGTCGTTGGCAACAACCTCGGCGAAAGGCTGCTTCTATTCAAGGCAGAACGGCATGAAAACTAAAATGGGCAGCGTAGAGGAATGCATAGAGGCGGCGGTGACTGGAAAATGGAGCAGTTAAAGGGCAGATTAATTTCCAAAGGCAAAGGCGAAGGCGAAGCGCTTGTTACTTCTCAGCCTATCTCGTTCTATGGCGGTGTAGACCCGAACACGGGCGTCGTCATCGAAAAAGGGCATGAGCTTCAGGGACAAAGTGTCAAGGGCAAAATCCTTGTGTTCCCAACTGGCAAAGGCTCAACCGTAGGCTCCTATACACTTTATCGTATGAAAAAGAACGGAACCGCACCAGCAGGCATGATTAACAAGGAATGCGAAACCGTTGTTGCCGTCGGCGCCATAATCAGCGAAATCCCCTGCGTTGACAAAATTGACATCTCAAAGATCAAAACTGGCGACACAGTTAACATAGAAAACGATACCATTTGCATAATATAGAATTGGCATTTTCCAAGATTTGGCGGCTTTAGTGCGTCAAGTGTATATTTACCTCTTGGCTTTTGCCTTAGACATCTTGTGTGAGACTTAAAGGGTTGTGTAGAATTCTTTGAAACGACTGAAAAATGAGTCTGTTGAGGCGTCTGTCGAAGAATGTCTGTCCCTTCCCCAACAAAAAAATAGAAAAAACTTGGAGTATAATAAAAGGCGTGTTTCAGTAGCGTAACATGTCCTGCAACAAAAAGTCAGTCACTACTTTTTTCACTTCACAAACGCGCTATGAGCCTACTTTGGCGTCTTTGTCTCCGACGTTAACTGTTACGTTTTGCTGAATGTTCTGAGGAGTTTTTTTTCCAGGTCTATATGTCACTATTGTGAAGACTAGCCAGACGATGACCCCATAGACCACCGCATTGAAGATAGCCTTTATCAGAACGTCACCGTAGATTGCGCCACCTACCTTGTACGTCGTTGTCTGAATGGGTAGCTTAAGCATGTTATACAAAGCCTGTCCCGGAGGAATCGAAGTTACACCTATGCATATTAAGAAGACGACTACAAACACTGCTAAGAACACTATTGCTCCTTTCATTTTTTCCCAAATCCCCCTTTTCACTCTTATCAGATTTATTATAATATAAGCTTTTTTGAAAGTCGACATAGCCTCAACGCACATGCATGCTCTTTTTTATGTAATTATATGTAATTGTAATGGGGTTGTGGGTACGTCTCCACTTCGGCAGGGGTTCAAATCTTCCGTTGGCCAAATTGGAGCTAGGGTTTATACAAAAACCACATATCTCTCGGTCGTGTAGGAATTTAATTGTCATATAGTTCTGGGATTCGCCGAATCAGCTCGCCCCAGTCTTCAGCAACGGTCTTTTTTATTAACGTTTTGAGACCAGCAAAAAATCTGCGGCGGCATCAAAGTCATCCAACCCCTCGTAACCACAAACTGCTCTTCAAGGTCGAGTAAAGGGAAAACCATTGAACTATAGTGGGAAATCTGTAGGTGGCACTTTTTTTTGACATTAGGTCAACAATGGATGCCTGCTCGCTCTCTGTTGTTCGCTCTCTGAGAATCGGGTACAAGTGAGCGTCTTCCTTGTCCAAATGAATCCGGAGATGCAAAGTTAGGACTGCTGTTGCTCTAGCCGTTGCAAGAGGATCAGGTGATTTCCTCATTGCTTCCAGCCTGCTAACCATGGTGTCAAGCTCACGATGATCCATGAAGTAAGCCTTAGCTACAAAAACCCCACATTGTCAACAGCGGGAAAAACAGCTGCCTCCTCACCTTTAGCGTGATAGTCCAGAAGGTCCTGCCGAGTAGGTTTTGGTTGGTTGGATTAAATTTTAATTAGTTACCAAATTTTCGCTATCTCAAGAGTGGGGCTTTTATGTTGTTCTTGGTAATGCTTTTCAATAAGTGCTATAATATCAAATGTAAAGGTGCAAAGAAAGTTGAACGAGGCGAAACCAGTAATCCTTAAAATCGGCGGCTCAGCCATCACCGACAAAACAGGGGAATTAGCCGCGAAAACAGAAGTGATAAACCGCTTAGCGGAGGAAATCAAGCGGGCGGATCTTGATAACTTGATTATTGTGCATGGCGGCGGAAGCTTTGGTCACCCGACCGCAGCGAAGTATGGCATAAAAGACGGCTACAAAAATGAGCCAACACAAAAACTCGGTTTCGCAGAAACTCACCACGTCATGACCATGCTCAACGGTTTAGTTATGGACGCGCTTATTTGGCATGAAATTCCCGCCGTAAGCATCGCGCCATCCTCCTGCATCATAACTGAGAACGGCAAGGTTAAATTTTTTGACGAAACCGTACTCAAGGCAATGGAGAAAATGATGTTTACCCCTGTTATGTACGGCGATGCAGTTTTAGACGATAAATTAGGCTTCACAATTCTCTCCGGCGACCAGCTGGTTGCTTACTTAGCAATCAAGTACAAGGCTTCAAAAATCGTGTTAGGCGTTGACACAGACGGCTTGTTTGACTGTGACCCGAAAACTAACCTCAACGCTAAACCATACAAACACTTAACATTGGCAGAACTCAAGCAGATTCAGCCTAAACTCGGCAAGGCCGCAGGCACAGACGTTACAGGCGGCATGGCAGGCAAAGTAGCTGAGCTTATCCCAGCCATTGAACAAGGCGTTCGCGTTACTATTACAGGCGCCACAAAAGGGTTATCTATTTACAGGGCACTAATAGACCAAAGTGTGTTAGGCACTGAAATCGAGAAGGCGTAAGATGACTGAAACCGAGAAACGAAAAGCAGAACACATTAAAATCTGCTTGGAACAAAAAGCCCAAGCCCGAAAAGCCACCGCAGGCTTCGAAGACATCCAACTGGTCCACCGAGCCCTGCCAGAAGTTGACAGACAAAAAATCAGCCTATCAACATCTTTCTTAGGCAAAAAATTCTCAGCACCCCTAATTGTTGGCGCCATGACTGGCGGAACAGAAGAAGCAACAAAAATAAATGCTTCAATAGCCGAAGCCGTGGAAAAACTTGGTTTAGGCATGGGTGTGGGAAGCCAAAGAGCAGCCATCGAAGACCAAAAACTCGAAAAAACCTACAAGATAGCACGCAAAAAAGCGCCAACTGCCTTCTTAATCGCCAACATAGGCGGAATACAGCTTGTCCACGGATACGGCTTAAAAGAAGTCAAGAAAGCCGTGGAAATGATAGATGCTGATGCAGTTGCTGTTCATTTGAACGCGATGCAGGAAGCACTTCAGCCTGAAGGACAAACCAACTTCAAAGGCGTCTTAGCGAAAATCAGTGAAATCGCAGGTGAACTTGACAAGCCCTTGATTGTTAAAGAGACCGGCTGCGGTATTTCAGCAGAAGATGCAAAAGCGCTTGAAGTTGCAGGCGTAAAAGCCATCGATATCGGCGGTGTTGGCGGAACAAGTTTTGCAGCGGTTGAATATTACCGTTCAACAAGCCCAAACAATATGGGTGAAGCTTTCTGGGACTGGGGCATCCCCACAGCCGTAAGCCTGATTGAAACGACTCAGACCGTGAAGATTCCAGTGATTGCTTCCGGCGGAGTCCGAAGCGGCTTAGACATAGCTAAGTCTTTAGCGTTAAATGCAAATTTAGCCAGTGTTTCTCAGCCTGTGCTTGAAGCTGCAGTTAAAGGGGCAAAGAAAACACAGGAATTGCTTTCTTGTTTAATTGATGAGTTGCGTAATGTTATGTTTCTTGTGGGCGCTGAGAACCTTGAATCCTTAGCGAAGGTGCCTGTGGTGGTTACTGGAAAAACTGCAGAGTGGCTGAACATCCGAGGTTTCGACACAGTGAAGTATGCGCAGAGGAGTACGTTAACGTTTGAATATTGAAAGGTTTCTTGAAGAAAAAGCACCCCTAATCGACAAAGCTATTGAAAAGTACATTCCGCGAAAGTTCAGCAAAGACTCGGTTCTCTTCAAGGTTAATCCGCCAATGTACAGTTACAACTTAGAACCCTTAAACAAAGCAGTTGCAGAGCCCATCTGGGACATGCTGGACCGTGGCGGAAAAAGGTGGCGCCCAGCGCTTTTCCTGCTGATTTGCGAAGCGTTAGGTAAAGACTCAGATTACTGTTTAGACTTCTCCATTATCCCCGAAGTCATCCATAACGGAACGCTGGTTATCGACGACATCGAAGATTCCTCAAAACTGCGTCGAGGCAAACCATGCACATACAAAATCTTCCAAACCGACATCGCTGTTAACGCTGGAAACGCCATGTATTACCTGCCGCTTCTTCCGTTAATGGCGCAAAAAGCAAAGCTTACACCTGAAATGCAACGGGACATATACGAGGTTTACGTGCAGGAAATGATTAACCTCAGCATGGGACAAGCCATGGACATTGCATGGCACAGGGGCATCGCCAACGCGGACAAGTTAGGCGAAGAGGATTACTTGCAGATGTGCGCTTACAAAACAGGCACTCTCGCCCGTATGGCAGCCAAAATAGCGGCTGTGCTAGCAGGCGCCAACAAGCCACTGGTGGAAAAACTTGGACGTTTCGCGGAAAGCATAGGAGTTGCCTTCCAAATGCAGGATGACATTTTAGATGTAACTGGCGTGGAGTTCGCCAAGAAGAAAGGCGGCGTTGGGCAAGATATTACTGAGGGCAAAAGAAGCTTAATGGTTATTTATACGCTGAAAAAGGCGAATAGCGCTGACAAGAAGCGGCTACTTGAAATACTAAACATGCACACTTCCGACCAAGCCTTAAGAGACGAGGCAATCGTTTTGATGCAGAAATACCATGCCATAGAACATGTTAAGCGTACAGCAGAGCGAATAGTCCAAGAAAGCTGGAGTGAAACTGAAAAGCTTTTGCCGACACCCCAAGCTAAGGAAAAATTAAAACAGTTCGCCGAATTCTTGATTAAAAGAAACAAGTAACCTAAACGAGCGCAAAAAGTTTGACACTTGAAAATGACCCTGAACTTAAAAAGCTTATTCGCAAAGCTGCACTGCTTAATGCGGTTTCGCATGACGGCAAAGCTCAAGCAGGCGCCCTAGTAGGCAAAATTCTTGGCGAAAGACAAGATCTGCGAACCAAGGTAAAAGAGCTCTCAACCCTAATTAACACCATTGTAAATGAAGTAAACAGCCTCTCCATTGCAGAGCAGAAAGCTATTGTTGAGGAAAATTGGCCCGAAACGCAGAAGAAAGAGAAAGCTGAAGAAAAACGCTTACCGCCATTACCTAACGCGGATAAGTATTCTCAGATAGTGACACGGTTCTCTCCCAACCCTGACTGTGTTCTGCATTTGGGTTCAGCAAGAGCCATTATACTGAGCCACGAGTACGCCCGCATGTACAACGGCAAATTCATTTTGCGCTTCGAAGATACAGACCCTAAAGTGAAAAGGCCGTCGCTGATATTTTATGATAGCATTAGGCATGATTTGAAGTGGCTAGGCTGCAAAGTTGACGAGGAATACATCCAAAGCGACCGATTGCCAATTTACTACGACTATACCGAGCGGCTAATGCGGGATGGCAACGCGTATGTTTGCGAGTGCCCACCTGAAGAATTCAGAAAAAAAACCATAGCCAAACAAGCTTGCCCATGCCGAATCCTGTCAGCAGCCGAGAACTTGGAACGCTGGAAACGCATGCTCAGCGGCGGTTACACGGAAGGACAAGCAGTAGTCCGCGTCAAAACTGAACTGGAACATCCCAACCCAGCGGTCAGAGACTGGCCAGCCCTGAGAATTATTGATACAAAGAAGTATCCGCATCCACGGGTTGGAAGCAAATACATCGTTTGGCCCCTCTACAATTTAGCCGCCGGCTTAGACGACCATTTAATGGGCATGACGCACATCATCCGCGGCAAAGAGCACTACACCAACATGGTTCGCCAGAAATACATGTATGAGCATTTAGGCTGGACATACCCCGAAGCCATCCACTACGGCAGACTAAAAATCACAGGCACTTTCCTAAGCAAATCAAAGATTATTCAAGGCGTAAAAGAAGGCACCTACCCTGGCTTTGATGACCCACGCCTAGGCACTTTCGCCGCATTAAGAAAACGGGGAATCACGCCTGAAGCCATCAAGAAAATGATAATCGATGTAGGAACAAAATCAAATGACGTGACCTTGAGCTGGGAAAACCTGTACTCGTACAACCGCAAAATCCTTGACGCCGCAAGCAACAGGTACTTCTTCGTGCCCGAGCCTGTTGAACTGAAGGTTTTGCAAGTGCCGAAAACTTTCCATGCCAAACTTCCTTTGCATCCGGACAAGCCTGAGCGGGGTTTTAGGGAATATACGGTAACTCCAGAAGATGAAGAGAAAAAGGTAATTTTTTGGGTTTCAAGAAAAGATGCTGAAGCAACGGAGCCAGAAAAAATAGTTAGGCTCATGGAACTCTTCAACATCAAAATCGAAAACAAAACAGGCAACTCAGTGACTGCAACATTCTCAAGCGAATCCTATGAAGACGTTAGAAAAATCAAAGCCCAGCTTATCCAGTGGATACCGAAAGGCGAAGAGTTTCCATGCCAAGTGGTCATGCCAGACGCCTCAGTTACCGAGGGTTATGCTGAGAGCGCATGCAAAAAGTTAAAGCCAGACGCTATAATACAGTTTGAACGCTTCGGATTCACACGCATAAACGAAGTAAACCAGAAACTAATCGCTTATTACGCTCACAAATAAGAGATGAATAAACATGAAAAAACTCGATAAAGCAATAATTTGGCCAATCTACTTCGACGCTTCTAAAACCAGAAAAAAAGGACGCCGAGTCCCAAAAAACTTGGCGGTCCAATCTCCAAAAATCGCAGAACTTAAAGAAGCAGTTGACAAATTAGGTCTCAAAAACGAAGTTAACCTTGAAGCTCATTTTCCCAAGATGCCTTGGGCTAAGACAGGAATGTTGCTTGTTGAAAAGAAAGAAGCAAAAGAAAAGATAATACAGAAAATTGCAAAACAATTAGTGAAGATTAAAAGCGTGCCTGCAAAACCGCAGTAAAGTTTAGCTTTTCTCTTTAGCAGCCATTAAGACAGCGTTAATTATGCCGTCGTTGCCTGGGCGACTGGTAACTTTTGCAAGCCCCAACGTGGTTTCTATTTCTGCGCCTTTAGTTATTACGCCTCTTCGGTTATAATCAACGTTAGCGCCGTTTCTAACTACACGGGTGATTTCGGTTTTTTGTGTTTTGCCGCTTTTAGGATCGGTTACTGAAGCGTATTTATCGCTTAAGACCTTGACTTTTGTGTTGCCGCCTAAGCCTCTGGAAATTTTCCTTCTGGGTTCACCGAGAATTGTTTCTGCAGGGTATCCGCCTTGCTCATACTTTTTCTTTGATCTGTAGGCTCTTTTTTTGCCGCCTGTGAGTTTTCTTTTGCGTAAACTGCTATGCGAAGACATAATCTACATTTCCCTTTTTCGATATCTAATTCGAGTAGTCAGTAAAACCGTTAATTTCCATATAAACGTATCCGTTTAAGTTTGTTCGTAGTCCTTCAATGCGTCGCCGAAGATGCGTTTTAACTCTTTCTTCATCATGCTCGCATCATGCGTTAATCCGAAGTAATCCGCAAAATAATCGGTAGTCTTTAAAATCATTGAACGCCCGCTTCTTTCAGCCGCAATCAACCCCATATCCTTCAGCAGCTTCACGTGACCGTAAGCGTGTTGTCCCCTGACATCAATCACGCGTTTCTGAGAAACAGGCTGCCGGTAAGCAATGTAAGAAAGCGTCTTGAGAGGTCCGGAAGTTAGCAGAGGTCTGTTCACAAGTTTCTTAATCAACGGTGTGAAGTCTGCTTTCACCTGCAGAACGTAACGTTCATCTTTTAACGCTAAAATTTCAAGCGCCGTGTTCCTTGCAGCATATTCTTGTATTAGCGTGTCAGCGTATTTTTGGGCTTTCTTCTTTGAGCGGCTGCCTATAACTTGGCATAACTCGTTGAGGTCTAATGGGCGACCAGCCACGTACAGTGCAGCCTCTAGCAGTGCTAAGCAATGAGCTTTCCGTTCGGCATCCTGCGCTTGCTCTGCATCAGGGTTTGAATTAACTGGTTGTTCCTTCGGCTTTTCCAACGTTGAGTTTCCCCACGGCAATGTATAGTTCTTCTGTTTCTTCATTCTGCCATAAGCTTACTTTGTCATCCTGTGCTAAAAACAAGAGGTACATAAACATTCTTAATGCTTCAATTCTAGTTGCGTCTTTCGATAAGGTTGAGAAATCGATTATTCCTGCACCCTTCACTTTTTCGCATAAAATTGCGTACAACTTATCAGTCTGCAACTTAAGCTCAGTAATAAACTTGTCAAACTGCGGCATCAAATCTGAAACCGCTGGAAGAATAGGATGCTGCTCAACAACATGGTCAAGATGAAGCATTTTTTCACCCTTCAACACGTCGTCTAAGACTTCAAGCAAATGCTGAATGGTTGTTGATGTTAACTCATGCCTCAACGGCAAGAACAAGGGTGGTGGAACAAAATCCTGCGGACCTTTAGGCGGCACAGGCGGCTCTTGCAAGGTAAGCAGCAGTTTAGACTTCATTAAGTAAATTAAAGCGGAAGAATCCAACGCGACGCCTGAGGCTCGGAAATCAACTTTGTCTGTCCTCTCCATTTCAGTGAGAAAAGACCGTAGAAGGTAAGCTATGTTAACGTTCCACGGAGTAAGCTTCTCAAGTTTATTTAATTCAAACAGTATGTTCCACGGCGGTCGAAGGTAAAAGGGCCTTCTGATTGGCGTTGTGGACATTTAGCTCGGTGCCTCCGCTGGGAACTTGGCGGTCACAACGTTGGAGACTCCGTTGAGTTCGTAGACTCCGTAGACTTTCTGTGCTTTGTTAACTATTTCAGGCCGCAAGCTGATTACTATAAACTGGATTTTTCCAGCTTCCTCAAGTAGCACTTCAGCTAGCTTTGCAGTATGGAAAGCGTCTAAGTGTGCATCCACTTCATCGAGAATGTAGAATGATGCAGGCGTAAACTCTTTTAGTGAAAATATGAAGCTGACTGCTGAAACTGAACGTTCGCCGCCGCTTGCCCCGCTCACAATAATCGAGGGTTTATTTGGGAACTGCACAACCATGTCTATGCCGCCAGCGAAGGGGTCATCAGGATTTTCAAGCTTAAGCGTGGCTTCTCCCCCGCCAGTAAGTTTGGAAAAGTAAACCTTGAGGCTGCTGTTGATTTTTTCGAAAGCGGTCATGAAAACCTTGCGTTTTTTAGCTTCAATCTCATCCATGAACTGTACGATGGCTTGTTTTTCTCTTTCCAACTCATTTAAGCGAACAGATAATTCTCTGTACCGTGAAATCTGGTCTGAGTAATGGGAAAGGGCAAGCTGGTTTATGGCGCCTATTCTTTCAAGTTCAAACTGCATCATGCGAATGGTTGTTTCTGCTTCCTCAACCTGCTTCTGGCTTGTTTCTAAAGGTTGTTCATAGCCAAACTGGCGAAGTTGGCTTTGAAGTTGCTGAAGACGAAGTTGGCTAGTTTCCATGCCCAGTTGCAGCTGGTTCAGAAGCCTTTCTGCCTGTTCATATTCTGAATCAAGCAACCGTACCTCAGCATCAATAACATCTATTTGTGAAGTGAACTTTTTGGATTCTTCACGTGCAGAAAAAACAGCCTTTGAAAGTTCCACACGGCTTTTCTCTTGCTCATCTAGTTCTTTCCTGATTGATTCACGTTCCGCTTGCGCTTCGGCAACTTCTTTCTCTATTTTTCTTTGCTGTTGCTCAACCTTAGCTATCTGTATCTTGATATTCTTGTAGCCGTTTCTAAGGACTCTGTCGAATTGTGATTGGTAGGTTGAAATTTCCGTTTGAGTAGAGCCTGAGTTTTGGCGAAGCGTGTTTACTTCTTCCCCAAGTTTTTCCCGTTGAACCTCAAGCTCTTGAATGTGTGCCACATCAGTTTTCAATCTTAAATTGGCTATGTCTGCATGCAGTTTCTGGAGCGCTTTTTGGATAGAATTCCGCTCATTCATGTACATGCTCATGCGGCCTTTGTAAGCTGCAGCTTCGCGGTCAAGTTTGCCGCCGTATTTTTCCGTATGCCGAATGTTGAATTGTGTTCTTTTAACGCCTCGTTTAATTCTCACTATTTCCCTGTCTAAAGTGGAGATGAATTCTGAAAGCCGTGTAATTTCAATTTTGTTTCGCTCAATTTCTTCTTCAAGACCCGTAATGTCAGTTCCTCTTTGAGTGAGGTGCGTCTGGAGAGCGTTTACTGCTTCGTCTAAACTTTTTAATGCATTTTCGCTTGGAATAATTGTTGAAAAATCTATTGGCGCACGGTAATAGCCGCTTTCAAAAGCACCCGGCTCATACAAGTCACCGTTAACTGTAACCGCGCGGTAACCCTCGTTTGAAAGGGCAAAGGCTGTTTTATCGTTTGAGACCACTACTGTGTCTCCGAAAACATAGTTAACAGCCATCTCAAAGGTGCTTTCATATTTCATGAAGCTTGAAAGGGCGCCTACTACGCCGTCTCGGCTGGGCGTTTCCTTGTTTTTAAGGTTGATTGCGCCTTGCAGTGGAATAATTTTTATTCTGCCCAGTTTCATGCGCCTAAGCGTTTCGGTACATGTGAAGGCTGAGTCTATGTTGGCTACAACTAAAGCATCAAGCCAACCTGTTGCCGCTGCTTCTATGGCTTTCTTGTAGTTTTTGTCTATTTTTATTAGGTTGCGTAGTCTGCCGTGGATTCCACTTATTGCGCCGACAATGCCCATTTCCTCTATGCTTCTTAGAGCTTTTTCTTCAGTAGCTATGGTTGCGGCAAGGTCTCTTTGAGTAGCAAATTCAATTACGGCGTCTTTAGCTGAACTGGCTATTCTTTCTGCTTCCGTGACTTCTTTTTCAGCGGTTTCTTTTTGAATTTTTTTGCGTTCGATTGTGTGTTCAAGATTTTTAAACTGGTTTTTCTGGTCCTTTTGAACCTGCTCCAGCTCAGATAGGGACTTTTCGATTTCGACTAGGCTCGTGAGGAATCTTTCTTTTCGCACGTTTAAGTTTTTGATTCTCCCAGTGCAGAGCCTCAGTGCCGATTTGTCTTTTGTGTATTCTGAGCGTAAATACGCAAGTCGTTTAACATTATTTGCGATTTCGGCTTCCATCGCTCGTATTTGCTGGTTGTTATCGCCGAGCCCTTCCCAAAGCTGGGCGGTTTCTTTTGCCAGCGCATCGTGTTCCAACTCTTTTTGAGTCATTTGGTCCTTGATTTTTTCATGTTGACTGCGGAAAACTCGGATTTTTAAACGGTTTTCTCGTATCTCGTTTCTTATACTTTCTTGCTGAGCAAGATTGTTTTCTCTTACGCGCTTTAAGCTTTCAAAGCTAGCTTGCCCAGAACTTATTTTTGTTGATAACTCAGTTAGTTTAGATTTTAGCTCGCCAATGGTTATTTGAACCTTAAGAACTTCTGAACCGCCTTCTTCAAGGTTTTCGCCGCTGAGTTTTCGCCATTCGCCTTCAATACCATGCCGTTTTGATCTGCGCAAGTCGCGTTGCCCTTTTAATTTGTCAACTCTGGCTTTAACTTTTTCAGTTTGGCTAGTCGCTTCATTAATTTTACCGTTTAATTGCGTTATGTCGTTTGAGATTTTAACTGCTTGGAACTTTTTAGTTTCACTCTGGATGAAATTATAGCGTAAAAGTTGATTGCGTTCACGTTCCAAATCATCTACGCGCTTCTGTACCTCATCTATTCTACCCATGGCTGTGCGGATTGAAATGTCAGCAGTTCGCAGTTTTTCTTCTGCGTCGCCCTTCTCCGCGTCGTACTGGGCTATTCCAACGAGGTCTTCGATGATTCTTCGGCGTTCAAGAGGGGTAATTTCTGTTAACCTAGTTATTGTTCCTTGAGGGATAATGTTCTGGCTCATGCTGCTTATTGAAGCCATAGAGAGAGTTTCTATAATGTGCCCTCGTGACATTCTTCTGCCGTTTAAGCGGTAAACGCTTTGCCCATTTTGGTAAACTTCACGTGAAATCGTAACAGTGGACGTGTCAACTGGCATTGTGCCATCGGAATTATCAAATTGTATGACAACCTTGGCCATTTTGACTTTTTCTTGCCCTAGTTTTTCTGAGCCGCGAAAGATTAGTTTAGCTGCGTTTTCAGCACGGAGCCTTCTTGTGCTTAATTCCCCAAGCGAGAAAAGCACTGCATCCATAATGTTGGTTTTTCCACTTCCGTTTGGGCCAGTTATGGCTGTGAAACCCTTATCTAAAGTTACCTTGATGGTCTGCGGCCCAAAAGACTTAAAGCCTTTTATCTCGATTTTTTTTATGTAGGGCATTTAGCCTTTATCCTCACAGGAAGCGTGTATATTATATTATTTTAACATCTCATCAACATACGTATAAAAGCTTATAGCATTTGGTCTGAGTTTATACTTTTACATTGTAAAATCATCTTGTTTTCTCTTGTAAGACGTCAGTTCACTGTGAAACCAGTGAATAATCAAAAGGGAACCCTTATTTTACACTCAAACAATCGTGTAAAATGCTCCCGGCTAGGGGGAGGGGGTATACTTTTTACTAGAGAAATTTATTAATAAAAAGATTCTATCCCCTTACAGGTAACCGCTGAAAAACCCCCAATTGAAGATTGTTGAGGGGCAATGAGTATGAAAACGCCTGTTGCTCATTTACTTCCATTTTGTCAGTGTCTCCTCCCTGCGGAAAGTGGCTACGCTGAAGAAGAATAGAGCAAATCAGCAGCCGGAATGGCGCTGGAGATGATCAGCAGTTTCTCTGCGTTGAGTGTTATCAGGCCTATCTCGCTTGCAATGTAAATAATCATGGCGTAAGCGTAAGACCAACAATCGTTTGCAGCATGCACCTCACTAACTCTTCCTGACGTAGTAACGCTCTCAATTCTTTCCTCACTTTTTGATGCACATTATTCCCAGCGAAAATAACGAATGGCGATAAAGCCAAAGAAAACCGCATAAGCAGCCATCACGAGCAGCGGTACAACAGAAGGAAATGTTCCCTGCATGGAACTATCAAGAGCCTGAACTGCTGCTCCAACTGGAGTAAAATTGCCTATTGTTTGCAGGTAGCCCGGGAGGAACTGGATGGGAATGTAAATTCCCGCGAAGAATAACAGCGGATATAGAAGCCCTTGCGCCATACCTACAGCAACCCCCTGGGACGGTGCGACCGCAGCAATAAGTAACCCTAAAGAAAACATTGCAATCGTTGCCAGCACTATTGAGAGAGCGAGTCCAGGAATCTCAAACGCTACCTTTACCCCGAAGATTAAGACACTTCCAGCGCCAAGTATTGCGAAGGCTACTGCTGCAAAAATAAGATTGATTGTCACCTGTGCAGTCAACAGCTTGGTCGGCGACACGGGTGTGGTGGAGATTCGCCTTAGCCAACCAATCTCACGGTCACGCACTATTGGAATGGGCAAACCAAATAGTCCGATAAATATCAGCATAGTTACCATAAGAATCGGGATGTAAACCTCGAAGGCGGATAACGACGTGCCCGGAACAGTATTTCTGAACGCAGGAATGCTGCCGAATATAATTAGCAAGAATACTGGAAGCCCTATGCCGAATATTACGCCGACTGGCTCTCTCAACGCGAGTTTCCCCTCGACCTTGACAAGTTCCCAGAAAGCCTTGCGGGATCTTTGAATCGTGACTTCAGAATCTTGAGTACTCATTGCTTGCCCGCCTCGACTTTTATGGTTTTATCGTCTGTCTTTGTAAGTTTGACGAAGGCGTCTTCCAGATTGCCGCTTTTCACCTGAACATCCGACGCATTCACGCCAATCTTTAGTAGCGCATAAAGTACTCGGGTAGTCAAGTCGCCTGAGCCAGCAACAATGACCCGGCTTCCCCTGCGCTCAACCGAAGTTACACCTGGCAAGGCAGCTAGAACCTTGTCATCCACAGATCCTGAAGGCACAAACTGCATGCGAACACCGCCGCCCTCATTGGTCGCAAGGGCTGCAGGAGTGTCGAGAGCAATTAGTTTCCCATGATTTATCAACGCTACTCGGTCGCAGAGTCTTTCGGCTTCATCCATGTAGTGAGTTACAAGGATCACTGTTACGCCGCGATCCCTGATACGCTCGATAAGCCCCCAGGTTTCACGTCGGGCTTCAGGGTCAAGTCCCGTGGTTAATTCATCCAAAATGGCAATCTTTGGATTCCCAACAAGTGCCAGCGCGATTGAAAGCCTCTGCTTTTGTCCTCCGGACAGTTTCTTGAATTGAGCGTTGCGTTTTTCGCTGATTCCAAGCGACTCCAGTAACTCATTTGGATCAAGTGGGTCTGGGTAGAAAGACGCAAACAAGTCAAGAGCCTCCTGAACCTTGATGCGGGGAGGCAGGGAACTCTCCTGAAGCTGAACCCCAACGATTCTTCGCAGTTTATCGCGGTTCTGCCGTGGGCTTAACCCGTAAACTGCCGTGGAGCCTGACTCTGGAGCCCTCAGCCCAGAGATGCATTCAACCGTCGTGGTTTTGCCTGCGCCGTTTGGGCCGATGATGCCGAAAATCTCGCCCTCAGCAATAGAGAAAGAAACATCATCCACAGCCATCAAAGAACCGTACCGTTTGCTCAGCCGATCAACTGAGATGATGATTTTTTGATTCAGGTTTTCCATGGTCAAACTGGGTTTGTTCTCGTCCGCCATAGAGTTTTCTTTATCTGCCATTTACCTTCGCGGCTGCTGGATGTTTTCGGGTTTATTTTCATTTTCTACGGTTTATTTATTTAAGCATAAACTAATTTGCCCAAATACGTTGAAATTCAATTCTCCGCATTTCCTTCTACTTCCACCTTTTTCTGCTTCGGCTTATAAACAATCCCAACGATGAGCAAAACTACCCCGACACCGGCTAATCCGAGCGTAGCGGCAACACCTCTTGCAACAAAGAGGACAAGCCCTAAAACAATCAGTATGCAGCCCACCACGAGAAGTCTTCCCTTTATCCTCCAGTCCACTCTTCCACCCCCGGCGCTTCCAACTTTGCTACTTCCACTTAGTCAGTATTTCCTCCCTCTGGAATGTAACCCTGCTGACAAAGAAGAGAACAACAGCTATTGCTAAGATAACACCTGCCAAAATCAGTAGATTCGTGTCGTTGAGTGCAAACAATCCAATCTCAGATGCTATGTATATTCCAAAGAAGGGGAATGCGGCCAGCATTCCTGCTTGTTGTGCTGTTCGCACATCGTTTAGTCTGGATGAGATAATGATATTTAGTTCAACGCTGACAAGACATATGAATGGCGCCACAAGCAAGATCGCCCCAATATGCCAGTTAGGATAGTAAAGATAACCCAGTGTGCTTTGCGTCACCAAATCCATGAGCGACATGTATATCACTGAACCGGCATAGATCGCCCCTAAAGGCACGACGAGCCCTGAAATAGTTTTGCCCAGCAGGATTTCACCGTCGGTCATTGGCGTTGCCAGAAGCGGTTCCAAGCTCTTTTGGATCTTCTCTCCCACTAAACTGTAGGAGGCTATAGCAGTGGGAAATACGGCTGCGCCTATGAGAAACCATATCGAGAAAGCGTCCATGAATCTGGGAAGAGTTAAGGCGGTTATTCCATGGCCTTTGCCAATGTGCAGTGCATATTGCACAATCAATGGGAACGCTATTCCGACAGCAAGAGGATAAACAGTGCTCAAATAGATGACTGTACTCTTCCGTTTGAAGATCTTGAAGTCTTTTGCGGCAACTGCCCAAGCGCTTTGCAAATCCATTTTTTTCATCCCCTCACTAGTTTCAGGTACACATCCTCTAGAGTTGACCCGACCTCTGTTACGAATTGCACGTGCCCGCCCGCCGCTTCAATCGCCTTTAAAATTGCTGGATTCTCTTTCTCAGGGTCGCTGACATCGATAAGAAGGCTATTATCGGTTATCTCTGAAATTTGAAATCCGATTTTCTTGACCGCTTCAACAATTACATCATCCACACGCTGAAGCTGAACTTTTATCTTCCTGCCAGATAGCGAACGCCTCAACTCTTGCGGGGTGCCTATCGCAATTAGTCGAGTTTTCAGTATCGCTACCCGGTCACAGATCTTTTCAGCCTCATCCAGAAGATGCGTGTTAAGGAAGATTGTTCTTTTCTCCTTTTTCAGCTCGAGGATGAAGTCTCTAACCGTCTTAGAAGCTTCGGGATCGAGGCTTGCAGTTGGCTCATCCAAGAATAGAACTTGTGGGTCATGGATGAGGGCGCGGGCTATTGCGAGTTTTTGCTTCATCCCCTTGGAAAACGTTCCTGCCGCTTCGTTTCTCTTTTCCCACAGCCCCAGCATCTTGAGAAAGTATTCTATTTGCTCTTTCCTTTTCTGTTCGTCGAGCTTGTAGAATCGACCGTAAAAATCGAGATTATCATAGGCGCTCAGTTCCTCGTAGAGACCGACATTTTCAGTCAGCAGGCCGATCATTCTTCTTATCTTCTGTTGATCAGCTCTGTTTCCGACTTCGTAATTTCCTATCTTCGCAGAGCCGCTGGTCTTTGATATTAGACAGCAAAGCATCCTTATGGTGGTGGTTTTTCCTGCACCGTTGGGTCCGAGGAAGCCGAAAACTTCGCCGTCGTTAACATGCAGTGTGAGGCTGTCTACGGCTGTTAGGTCTCCGAATTTTTTTGTAAGGTTTTCTGTGTCAATCACTACGGTCACCGAAAGCTGGAGTTATTTTCATCTGTCTTTAGTGACTCTGAATCATTTGTTATATAAGCTTTCGAGCGGATATGATAGCTTTTTTCAACGAAACTAAACGGAAGCATTCCGATACTACGTGCATTACAATTCACGGCATACTCAAAATGAATTCAGCCTGCAAGTTTAACAGGGATTTCTGAGAAACTATGGCAGAAAATTAATATTAGACGCATGTGCAGTGGTTTAGGAAACATTGGTGACGTAAATTGAGTTTTGGAACAAAAGTCTTTAGTGGTGTTCAAGAAGTGTTTATTTTAGCGTTAATGATTGTGGCTGTTTTTGGGCTTTTCTATGTTGGCATAAACATCATGTACAAGGTAGGCATAGCGGTAATAGTGTTCTCGATAATCTTCCTAATGACATTGGCAACCCAAATTCTAAGGCAACAAAAAGAAACCAAGCCTACTGCCTAAAACTTACGCTTTTCACTTTCACTCTACCCTCCCCTGTTCCGCAATGTCGTTTCTACGATGATTTAAAAAGGGTTAGAAGCGTACTTGTTGCTTCGTCTATGAACAGGGAGAGCAAAATAGAATGTCTCAAAATTTAATTGTCAAACCTACCATGGCTCAACCACTATTTTCTTTAAACATGCCAGATGTAGACGAGCTTTTTCCAGGATTTGCGCCAGGCGACTTCGCCGTGCTTTATGGGTCACCATCAGTTATTTCATTAACTTCTCTACTCTGCATAAGAGCGCAGTTGCCAGTGCAGCTCGGCGGCTTAGGAAGCAGCGTTGTCTTTATTGACGGCGGAAACACGTTTAGACTCTACAAAATCGCCCGTTTAGCCCAACTTCACCAGCTTAACCCAAGGCAAGTGCTTGAACGCATCTTTATTTCAAGAGCATTCACAGCTTACCAGTTAACTTCTCTTATACTCGATAAACTTGAAGAAACCATAAAAAACTGCGATGCCAAACTCGTAGTTATTTCAGACATAGCAGGGTTGTTTTTAGACAATGACGTTCCACATGAAGAAGCCCGAAGAGTCTACAGCCAAATCATCAGTTACCTTTCAAGCTTTGCAAAAAAACACCAAATAGTCCTAATCGCAACTTACCTTCCCTACTCTGACAGCCGAAGAAACAGTTTACTTCAAGAAATAACCTGCGCAAAAGCAAACACGGTATTATCCTTCAGCAAAACCACCTACACACGAGAAGTAACATTAGAGAAGCATCCATTTTTCGTTTTAGGCACCGCTGAACTTCCATCCGAAAACCTGACACTAACTGACTTCATGGGCGCTTGACGTGGGTAAAACAGTTGAATCATACCGCATGGCAATTGAAGACGAAATACGCCGCTGGAACGGTTTCGCAAAAGCACTCCGCAAAGAAGACAGAGAAGCCTTCGACATACTGATAGATGCATGCAGAAGCTACGCGTCGGCAGGAAGCAACGCCACTCAACCGTTACCTTTTGAACCAATGATAATGTCAATGCTGGTCTCACAGCAAATCCGCTTGCAACGGCTGCAGAAGGAATTAGATGACCTCAAGCAAAAGCAGCACGGCGGCTCCTAATTGCGTTAAAGGATGGCTACTTGATGTTTACCCTTCTGACCCTGGCAAAGTCGCGGTTTGGGTGATAAGCGAAAAAGGCGAAAGAATCAGGTTCACTGACCCGTTTCAACCCTGCATTTACGTCTCGGGCAAACAAGACGACCTTGAACGCTTAATCAGCCGACTATTTCGCAATCAAAAAATCGCTTCATTAAAGTTCGTGCAAAAATACGCTCAAGCCACGGATACTGAAAAGTCAAGGGTACTGGAAATAACTGTTAAGGATTGCAGGCAAATTCCTTCTTTAACGCTTGAAATTTTAAGAATCGGAGATTTCTTGCGTTATGAAATTCACAATTGCGACATGCAGAATGATCGTTCATACCTTTTTAGCCGTGACTTGTTTCCGCTTGCATTTGTGGAGTTAAAAGCGACAAAATCAGGCTTGGATTACACGCTTTTGGATTCGGTTGAAAGCACCGACTACGTTATTCCTAAATTGCAGGTAATAAAGCTTGAAGTGGAAGTTGCTAAGAGGGGGATTATTGCTAATTTTGATGATGCCATCAATAAAATATGTTTAAAGCAAGAGGGCAAAGAGGAGATTGCCATTGATTATGGTGACGAAGCCACAAAGCTGCTACAGCTTGTTTACGCAATAAACGAGTTAGACCCTGACATAATCTTAACAACCGCTGGCGACTCGTACCTTTTACCCTACTTAATCTACAGAGCAACCGTAAACAACGTTTTAGACAAGTTCCTCTTAAGCAGAGATAACAAGCCTTTTAACCGTAAAATTTCAGCGGGCAACACCTACTTTTCCTATGGTCGCACATTTTACAGGGCAGGCACCGTGCGGTTGTATGGAAGAATACACATCGACGAAAACAACACCTTCATCATAAAAGAAGCAGGTTTCGAAGGCTTCATTGAGATAGCGCGAACCTGTAGAGTACCTTTACACACGGCTGCACGATTCTCGATAGGCTCAAGCATGTCTTCAATGCAGCTCTACCAAGCCATAAAAGACGACATCCTAGTGCCCCGAAACAAAAGGATTCCCGAAGCCTTCAAATCAGCCCTTGACTTGCTCGTTGGCGACCGTGGAGGCTTAATTTTTGAGCCCCGCCTAGGAGTACACGATTCGATAGGAGAATTAGACTTTTCTTCCATGTATCCAAGCCTAATGGCTAAAAACAACATTTCAGCTGAAACAGTGCTTTGCAAATGCTGCCCTGATTCGCCGCTGCGGATTCCAGAATTGAATTATCATATCTGTACAAAACGGGTTGGAATAGTGCCTAAAACTATCAATTTAGCCTTAACCAAACGACTGCATTACAAACGCCTAAGAGACGAAACAGGCGACAAACAGCTAAAACAAGCGTACGATAAGCGTCAGACAGCGTTAAAATGGATTTTAGTCACATGCTTCGGCTACTTAGGCTTCAAAAACTCAAAATTCGGCACCGTTGACGGCCACATTGGCGTTTGCGCTTTTGGCAGAGAAGCTTTTCTTAAGGCAGCGCACATTGCTGAAGATCAAGGTTTTGAGGTTGTTCACGGTATTGTCGATTCGTTGTGGCTCAAAAAGAAAGAAGCAACCATAGAGGAATACACTGCCTTATGCCGAGTAATTACTAAGGAAATAGGTGTTCCCATAAACTTTGAGGGACGCTACAAATGGGTAGCTTTTCTGCCTTCCAAACTGCATCCGCGTATTAGTGTTTTAAACCGTTATTTCGGAGTCATGGAGAACGGTAAGGTTAAAATTAGGGGCTTAGAAGTGCGGCGTAGGGATACTCCAAGGTTCATTTTTGATGCCCAAACCGAAATGATCAACTTATTAGCCTCAGCGAATAATTCAGTGGAACTTCACCGGAAAATTCCTGAGGCATTAAAAGTTTTAAAAGCTTACAGGCAACGGTTACTTAATGGCGAAGTTCCCGTATGTGACTTAATAGTTACTAAGCATCTGTCTAAACAGCCGAAAAACTATAAACAGCATGTTAGCCAAGTCATCGTAGCTCAGCAACTAATTAAGCAAGGTGTGGAAGTTCATGCGGGCAACAACGTGAAATTCCTTTTTACTAACTCTGAAGCTAAGCGGTATGACCGTAGAGTAAAAGCTTTGCAGCTTATCGAGAAAGGCGTAAACCCAGACGCGAAAAAATACCTGCTACTGCTTTATGCTTCAACCGCTAATCTGTTAAGCTTCTCAGGCTACACAACCAAAAAAGTATACGACGCCGTTAAAGGGCAGCACCAAAAAACCCTCCTATAAACAAACAGTTTTCTTGGGGCAAATACTCTTGCGTGGTAGCATGTAGTCCAAATCGTTCGGTTGATTTGATGTGGTGTTGTTTTTTGGGTCTACTTTTTCACGGTTATGTTTCTGTAAATCGATTTTGTCTCTTCGTTGAAACCCATATGTACTGATGTGCTTCATTTGCTCTTGGTGAACGATGCTGTTAGATTTCTGCCTAATTATTTTCCTAAATCTTATAAATAGGAAATTACTAATTAGTTAATTAAATAAAATAATAAAGTAGTAGCTTAGATAATTGAGGTCGTGATCAATATGAATTTAGAGAATGCGCTCGTAAGATATGTCGATTATTCAAAAAACATCGAGTTGGTTGCGAGAGATGTTATTTTGAGAGAGAGGAATTTTATCAATGCCATAATAGGACCAAGACGATCTGGCAAAACATCTTTGATGCTTTTGTACATGAAGAGTCTTGACATTGAGAAAAGCAACAAAGTATTCGTCAACTGTGAGGACATAGATTTTGTCGGAATAACTGTAAATGATCTGAGCCGATTGGAAGAAGTCATGTATCGCGTGTACAAACCGGATGAGACAAAGGGCATCTATCTCTTCATTGATGAAGTACAGTCTTTTCCCAACTGGTCCAAGTGGCTCAGGACCCTCTTTGATCAACGAAGATACAAGATCTTTATAACAGGATCAACCTCGGATTTATCATTAGACAAATTGCCTTCGGAACTGCGCGGTAGGGCTATTAACACCCTGCTTCTGCCTTTTTCGTTCAGGGAGTACCTTAGGTCAAAGAGAATAACGCCAGAAGAATACATGAAAGCAGGTGAGACTGGCAGGATCGTTGGAGCTTTGTCTGAGTTCTTGGACTTCGGTGGGTACCCAGAGATTGTAAAAAGTGAGGATCCTGTTTTGAAGCATATATTGCTCTCCGAGTTATACGCTACTGTGATACAGCGGGATCTCATAGAGAAGTATGGCATAAGAAAAACTGCTGTCTTCAGAGCTTTCATAAATTCGCTCTTCGGTTCAGCCTGTAGAAACGTATCAATTCCCGCAATAGTTGGTTGGTTTGAATCGCAGGGAACAAAAATAAGTAGTGTGACGGCGCTCAATTATCTTAATTACGCACAGTCCGCATTCCTTTTCTTCCTGATATATCCATACTCGAGAAAGATAAAAGAAAGAAACACCAAACCAAAGCTCTACGTTTCAGACTCTGGAATATTAGGGCTTTTTGACTCAGACAAGGGAAAAGAGCTCGAAAATGCTGTCCTTGTAGAGTTGATGAGACGGCGAGAGAACGTTCACTACTATAAGACTAAGTCAACTGATATAGATTTTGTGCTGACTAAAGAAAACAAGGCATGTGAGCTCATCCAAGTCTGCTACAGCATAAACGATCCAAAAACGTACGCAAGAGAAACTAATTCGCTTTTGGAGGCAAGTGAGAAGCTGACCTGCGGCAACCTTACCGTGGTAACCTTCGATGAAGAGAAAAATATTGAACGAAACGGCAAAGTCATCAGGGTGACACCCGCATGGAAATGGTTTCTGAAGTAATTGAATCTGAAGATAAATGGTGTGAGCGCAGGGTAAAAGCTATGCCGCTTATCGAGAAAGGCGTAAACCAAGACGCGAAAGATGCTTCGACCGCTAATCTGTTAAGTTTCTCAGGCTACACAACCAAAAAAGTATACGACGCCGTTAAAGGGCAGCACCAAAAAACCCTCCTATAAACAAAAAACGGTTTTTCTTTCGCTGACCATTCATGCTCATAGCTCTAAGCATCCATGAAACTATGAAAATTAAGTTAATCAAGAGCTTTTTCTTTTTTCAATGGGTCACGTAATTGGTATTATTAGCCGGTACTGCGATGAACTGATTGTTGTGTATAGTGCATTTTTTATTTTTGGTGAGGACAGGGATTTCTTGGGGATAAAGCATTGTTTTAAGCTTTATCCATGCTTCAATAAATTTTTGTCCCTCTTTGGTTGTCAAGTACTTTTTTGTTTTAGGTTGCAGTTCCAGAAGATCTGATGTTTGAAGTTGTAGCAGGTAGCTCTCAAGCAACTTGAAACTTGTGTTTGTGTTGCGTAAAATGTAGGTTTTTGCCTGAGGCATTTTACATAGTTCAAGAATGTCGTATAAGACTTGTAGATGATTTCTTCTGTTCTCAAAAATTAAGGCTCTTTTCAAGCGCTCCACCGCTTGTAGAATATATATCTATACGGTAGTATGCTTGAAGTTGTTTTTAAACTTTCTGTGTGAGGTTATTTGCGTTTAAATGATTTCCAGGTAAAGTACATAACTGCGGAGATGAGGAATGCTGAATCCAGCATGTTTGGGAAAGATGGGAAATAAACCCATTGATTGAAAAATGTTATGAATTTTAGCGCTATACCGATTGTTCCGCATACAAAAATTATCATCATGCAATCCTGGAAGAGTTCGGTCCAGTTGCTATGAATTGCCTTCATTGTATTGCCATCCGCCGAGGGGGATATGTACTGTTTTTCTTTATAAAATTTTCTTGATAAAAGCATTATGAATCTATGCTAATGATTGTAGGTATCTTGAATTTTGCGCTTTGAAGGCAGGTTTGTTATGTTATTCTAGTTGCTGTTTCTATGAGAAACCCTTTTTTGCCGATTGTATACGGCAGACTTCGTGAAGGAACAAAGGTGCCTTTCATCTTCTTTACCATGATATCTCGATGTGTAGTATCTGTTGTCCAGGTTGTGTTGAATAATATTACGCCGTCGGCGAAGTGTTGCATTGCGGTTTCAGCTTTTTGGTCTTGCATCCCTTCAGTTAAGAGAAGCAAGTGGTATTCTTCGCTGTCTTTGTTTTGACGGGACATTGCGGTGAGTAGGTTGATGGCTTCTTCGATTTTCCGGGTTAAGAGCACTTCGGAAAGTGAATCTATAATGATTGTTCGATGTTCTCTCACTTCTTCAATTACGGTTTCTACCAGATTGTCGGATTTTGTTAAAGTTTCGAACTTCCAGTTTCCGTTGGCTTCTAGCGGTGCGATATCCCAGTTGTAGGCGGCCATATCTTCTTTCACGTTATCGGAGCTTACATTTACAGTAAAGTATGTTACCCCGATCTGCTTTGCTCGCGCGTAGGCGATTTGTCTGGCAAAGACTTCATTTCCCGAGCCAGGCAAGCCTGTCAGAAGCAGTATTTTAGGCGGTAGACCTCCAGTTAAGAATTCGTCGAGACCTGCGATTCCTGTTTTAACAAGTTTCATGCTTGGCTTCCTTCTCTATATTTTAAACGATTTTAGTTATAACCTTTTTCAACCGCAACAAAGGCGCAATAATCTATGGTTTCTCCAAACTTTTATTACAGTTACTGTAAGTGTCGGCTCTTCTAAGCAATGTTTCGTTGTTAGTCTTATAAAAATTCAGGTGGAAGATTGTTGCATACCGCTTTTTAAGCAAGCGCCCGAAAGTTTCCTTAAGAAAGGAGTGCTTTCTAAAATGATTTTTCGTAAAATCCGTAAAAATGTAAAAGCGATCTCGCCAATAATTTCGGTACTATTGATGATTGCCATTGCAGTCGTAGCCTCACTTGTAGTCTACGCTTGGGTAATGGGTTACATAGGCTACCAAACTGGTAAGACAGGCGATGCAGTACAAATTCAAAGTGTTGTTTTCTCTGGTACGTCCCCCACTGAAAAAGTCGCGACTGTATATCTACAAAATGTTGGTAGTACTACTATCACGATAGTTCCCGCTCAATGTCTTTACGTCAATGGTTTGCTTGATGCAGGTGCTACAACTCCAACAACTTCGTTAGCCCCGGGAACTACTGCAATAATTACCGACCCAACATCTGGAACCTCGTTAACGTCTGGACAGACGGTTACAATTAAAGTAACCACGCAAGGCGGAACATACAGCCAAATAACTCAACAGGCTCCTTAAACAAGTTTTAAAACGCTTTTTCCATTTCTATCCTTTTTTCTTTTTTAGTTTACAGCATAAATGAAGATTGATATTTATGGTATTCAACAAACAGATAAGACTGTTTAATCGAAAGAAGTCTTCAAGTATTACGCAGAATACAGTTATGGAAAATAATGTTGTGGAGACTTCACTTTCTTCTAATCTGGATAATCAAAGCCTTGAGCATGGAGGACCCAAAGCTGAGGTGCAGGCTCCCATTAAAGATGTTACTGTTCTAGAAAGTTATATGCTTAATGCGCCTTATGCTTCTGTTCAAGTTACTCGTGACATGCTCAGAGGCAACATTACATATGTTGTGGAAGAACCAAAGCTCAACAAGACCGATCTGACAAGTCTTGGGCGCCTGAAAGGGATTTTAAACGAAGTGTTAGAGTTTAAACCAAAAGAGCTGCAATCAAAGCAGGCCGCTGGAGAATACCTGGTAAAGAAGAGCAATGAAATATTCGATAATTACCATTTCAGCTTAGACCCAGACACTCTTAGTAAGTTGCTCTATTATGTCATCAGGGATAATCTTGGTTTCGGAAAAATAGACGCGCTTATGCATGATCCATTAATCGAGGATATTTCCTGCGATGGAGTCAACGTGCCCATTTACATTTGGCACAGAAAATTTGAATCTATCCCAACAACCCTTCGTTTTGAAACAGCCGAAGAACTTGACACTTATGCACTAAGACTTGCTTACCTTTGCGGAAGCCATGTGTCAATAGCGCAACCACTGCTTGATGCATCCTTGCCGGATGGCAGCAGAATTAACTTAACATATGGAAGCGAAGTTACCCGTAAAGGCTCAACTTTTACCATAAGAAAATTCAAACTCGACCCTTTCACAGTCACAGACCTTGTTACTTTCAAGTCTCTCTCGCCAGAGATGGCTGCTTTCTTCTGGTATGCGGTAGAAAACCGGGTTTCGATTTTGGTGGCAGGAGGAATAGCGGCTGGTAAAACGACATTGCTAAATTGTTTGAGCATGTTTATTAAGCCAGACTTGAAGGTTGTCTCCATTGAAGACACCCCTGAACTGAATCTTCCACATGAAAACTGGATTCCCGCTACTACAAGAACTCATTTCGGGCTTGCAACAGAGACAGCGGATATCACCCTTTTCGATCTGCTTAAAGCCGCACTTAGACAGAGACCTGATTATATAATCGTAGGTGAAATCAGAGGAGCAGAAGCTTACACGCTGTTCCAAGCTGTAAGTACAGGTCACCTTGGAATGTCAACGGTTCATGCAGAATCAGTTGAGTCAACTGTGTACAGGTTAGAGTCAGCGCCGATGAATATTCCAAGAACACTTATCGCTGGAATAGACATAATTCTTGTTCAAAAACGAGTCGAATTAAACGGCAAACCTGTGAGGAAAACAGTTACCACCTCAGAAATAGTGGGTTTAGATCCACGGTCTGGAGAAATTCTGACAAATGAAGTTTATAGATGGAATTCTGCGCAAGATAGTTTCGATTTTACAGGTAGAAGTTACATTCTAGAAAAGGTAGCTGAAAAAACAGGGATGACTCCAGAAGAAGCAAGCGAAGAAATCCAACGTAGAGCTAAAGTGATCCAGTGGATGGTTAAGAACAATGTGCGCAACTACAAAGACGTCTCAAACATAATCCGAAGTTACTTGGAAAACCCCGAGCCCATATTAAAGGAGGCTCTAAACAACGAATAAAACGTTGCTAAGCGTGTCTCTACGAATATTCGACAAGATACCAAAGAGCATTCTTTCCAAGTTTGACGGTTTACAACAAAACCTGGCTAAAGCTAACTTGAAGATTACCTTCCAAGTTTACATGGGATTAATGGTTTTCACATCACTTCTTTCAGGGATTGTAGCTTTCTCGTTAGCAATACTTCTATTGTCTTCCATTCCATTTTCTATCTTAATTGGTTTAATTGTCCTTCTTTCTTCATTTGGCCTTTGCTACATTTACCCCATGTTCGGTATCTCTTCAAAGGCAAGGAAAATAGACGCGAACCTTCCGCTTACAGCAAACTTCATGGCAGTTCTTGCCAGTGCCGGTATGCCGCCTGAGCGAATTTTCCGTTCATTAGGTAACGTTGGAGACGAATTTGGATTAGGTGAAGAAATACGCAGAATAATTGGCGACATTGAATTGTTAGGTTTAGACCTTAATGAAGCCTTGAAGAAAGGTTCTTTGAGGTCAGCGTCACAAAAGTTCGGAGCAATGCTTGATGGCATTGTGACCACCACGCATGTTGGTGGAGACTTGGCTGCCTACTTGCGGGAAGCGGCTGACAAGTATAAAAAAGTAAGAGTTTCAGCGATGAAGAGCTACTTGGAGGGCTTAGCTGGCATGGCTGAAGTCTATGTTAGCTTCATGATTGCTCTTCCGCTCGCACTTGTGGTTATGCTCTCAATTATGTCCTTTTTGGGCGGTGGCGCATCGATGCTTGGAAACATTAACCCGCAGGTACTGCTTACACTCTTAGTTTTCGTGATAACGCCTGCAGGATGTGCTGTACTCCTATTGATAATTGATTCAATGACGCCTCCAAGGTGACTAAAATGCGTCATATCTCGAAGAAAACACGACAGATGACTGCGGCTGTTTCAGCCATTTTAGTTATCATAGTTGTTGCTATACTTGCTTTAACTAATTTCAATGCTCTAACCACTTACGCTAACGAAATATTCCTTGCGGCAACGCTTGTCATCATAGTTCCCTCTGCCGTACTGGACTTTGAAAACCAGAGTTGGATTTCAGCAATAGAGGACCAGATGCCCTCTCTTGTGCGTGGGGTTTCGGAATCTCAGGAAACCGGATTAACCTTAGTTAAATCGTTGGAAAAAATTGTTGATAACAAGATGATTGGGCATCCTTTGTCTGACGAAGTCAAGAAGCTGACCGTTCAAATGGCTTGGGGTGCATCCTTCGAACAGGCTCTAACCAGCTTCAAAGAGCGGATCAATTCGCCGATAGTTAACAGGTTCTGCGTTTTGGTGCTTGAGGCAAGCCGCTCAGGAGGCACTATCAAAAGGGTTTTTACTGCCACATCGGGTTTCATGGAGGAAATGAAAGACATGGATAAGGAAACAAGTGCCCAAATGAAACCCTACATAATCGTCATTTACGCAGCCTTTTTCATATTCATTGTCACTGCAATCCTTCTTGTCCGGTCTTTCTTTGCTCCGTTGCAGGGCGCTCCGCAAATCATGAGCCAAACTACAATGGGTAGCATAAGCGGATTGAAAAGCTTCTTCTACCAGGATATGCTGGTTTCCGCGGTTACTGGTGGGTTGATGGCTGGAAAGCTTGGGGAACGCAGAGTAGCAGGCGGCTTAAAACATGCCATAATCCTAAGCGTCATGGGGTACGCGATATTTTTCCTTGCAATTCCGCCGAGTTGGGTGTGAAAAAATGAAAAAGCTTTACAGAAATAGGAAGGGTCTTTCAACGGTTATTGCAACAATTCTGATGATAATGGTCGTTATGGTAGGCATGAGTGTGGCATTTTCTTATGTTATTTTTTACGCTGACAGCTACAAGGCTGGAATAGGTAGCTCCGTTTTGGAGTCCTTGACAATAGAGGATGTTTGGATTACAGGTCCTCAAACAGTGCAGCTTACGGTGTACAATACAGGGACACAAGCAAATTTGGGAACAGACGTTAGTTTGACAGTTGCCACGATTTACGTGAATGGCACGGCGCTCACTAATCCTTCCTCAAACACAATTGCTTTCAACCAGTTAGTCGGTACCGGGAATCATGTTGCTATTCCTGGCCAATTGCCCGGGTCTGAGACTTTCCAAAGCGGGAATATCTATGATTTTAAAATCGTAACAATTAGGGGTTCAAACTTTGAAGTACTAGTACAATATGCCGCTGACGGTACAAGTACAATATACTAACACGTGGTAAGGAGTAAAATGGAAATATGAAAAGCATCTTAAAAAATCGTAAAGGAACAGCTGAAGTGATCGGTACCATAATGTTCATTGTTATATTGCTATTTTTCTTTACGAACGTCTATCTGTGGCATGATGCTGCAACCAAAGATGCAAATCAACTTTACCTAAAACAGATTAATTCAAGGTTTACAATTGAACAAAATGCTGGGACTATTACTGTCACGGCTGATGGGGGGTCAAGTATTATGTTATCCAGATTGTGGATAGTTGAGGCTGGAGCAAGCGGTAATCATCTGTATGCTGACCTAGGGAACGCATATGTGGCAGCAGGCACTTCTTTCACGATTACCTTTGCAAGCGACACCAGCTATTGTAATTCACCCGACCAAGTTGTTGCAGACCCTCCGCAAGGTAACAGTATACTAGTTTATTATGCGGCTCAGCAATCCGTAACATGTACGGTTATAAACACTATAGGTGTAGCTGAATCTACCACTTTCCAGCCATAAAATTATCATAAAAATCATGGTTAAACGCTGTTCTTTCGACAAACGTCTATCTGTGTTTTCTCGCGGTGAAAATGTGAAAAAAGGGAAGGTTTAGCGAACTGTTTGCGCTACTTAAGGCTACAGGGGAAGACTTAGGCGACTTTAAGGTTGAGTACCTGAGAGGAAAGCGTGTTTGTTTCTTGCTTTAGGCTGCCGACTTTTAGGAAAGAGTTGGCGCAAGACTGTTGGCTGTTTACAGATTGTTAACATCTTCTTTATATAATTTGTTTACACATTGTTTATGCATGAGCGATGTAATTGCAGTCAGAGTATCAAAGAAGCTCAAAGATGAACTTCAAGAGTTGAACTTGGATTATGCGGAAGAGGTCAGGACGTGCCTTGAGAGAATGGTGAAAAGGAAGAAATTGAAGCGGGCGATGAAAGACGTTGACAAGTTTAGAAACGAGCTCAGCAAAAAGACTGGAGTGACCGTGTCGTCAGCAGATGTCATCAGGAAGGACCGCGAGCATGTCCACTGAGGTTGTTGTTGATTCATCTGTGATTGCTGCCCTAGTCACGCCAGAGTTGTACTCTGACTGGTCGTCTAATAGATTATCAGAGTATGATGACTTCCATGCTCTGGACTTGAACTTTTACGAAGTGGCTAACGCGATAAAACACAAGGTGTCGGATAGGTTTGATGCAAAGGATGCGGTAGTAGCTTTCGCACAAGCCGTGGAATTGATGAATCTCTACGCGGTTCATAACTTTTCTGAGGTCATTACTGACGCCATCGCCCTAGCACTGGAACTTGACATTGCCGTCTATGATGCTGCTTTCCTGTCACTTGCGGAAAAGCTAGACACGCGGCTACTAACTCTTGACCATAAACTTGCAAAGAAGCTAGAAGGCACAAAATACTACGCTCTTGTGGAATGCCCAAACAAGAAAATCTGAGAAGTGTGTGTTTGCCCTCTTTTAACTATGGATGTTAAGCGCCTATTTGGATTATATTTGAATATCTAACAATAAACTCCATGTTAAAAGTGCCAAAAAGTACATGTAATTTTAACAATTCTACATTCAAAGTGCGGGCATTAATTCCATGTTGAGCTATGTTGAATCATATTTGAGGCATATTAGGATCATCTAGTAGACCGGAGGGTAGGCTTGTGCACACACAAATGTCTAGGGCAAAAGGTTATGGCGAAATAAAAACTCAGACAATAATGAAAACAAGAAAACTCACCATGCGCCAAACATGAAGAATTTATTTTTTAAAAATAACTGTTTTGCTTAAAAATAGAAAAAGAGAGGTTGCCTAGTTTGTCCATGCTAGGTAACTAGTATACGCTACTAACGCTTGTCCCGTATATGGGAACTGTAGGTCTATAGTCTCGTATGCTCCGGCATCAAGTGAAGTGATGGTTGCTGAGGTGTCCAAAGCAGTAATGTTTCCATCTTGTACAGCGGTAACGTGGATTGTGCAGTTGTTTGCTTGAGCGTCTCCAACGTTAACCACGTAGCTGGTAATTTGCAGAAAAGGCGCGTTTGAATCAGAGCGGTTGTCTGTGTATTGCAAGCCGATGCTTACGAGTTTTGGCGCGCCTAATTGGCTCTGAAGGCTGGCTATCTGGGTGTTTTTGTCTTGCAGGGTACTGTTTTGCTGCGAGTAAACGATTAATGAAGCACTTAAGCCAACTAATGCGACTATGCACAAAGCGGAAAGGGCGACAACTACTGTGTTTCGGGATACTTTTTTCTTTTCACTCATCAATTTCACCTCGTTAAAACTTTATTTTGGCTTTAAGAGTGGTTCTCTAACGTGAATTTTTGTTGCGCGCATAATGTTTAAACCGTTGATTACCCATTCGCCGACACCTAAGCTGGACAGTTGCTCGTCACTACTGTCAATAATATTTTTGAGAAAAGCTAAATCCTGAGAGTCAATTGTTCTTCCAGCAATTTGTATTCCCATTTTAGATAGAATTCTCCCGCCGAGCATGGTCGGGTGGGACGCAACGAGAATGGTTGCTATGTTATTTGAACTTAGTATTTCCTGGATTGCTTGAAGCGGGAGATTTTCTGCATCCTCAACCACTAAAAGGAATGGCTGAGTAGTCTTTTCTCGCCTGCTTTGAGCTAACACGTTTAGGACGTTTGAGTAATAAGCGCTTTTTTCAGTGAGCGTCAAGTTTTCGGCAGTTATTATGGTGACTTGGCCTTGTTTAACTTTCTTAGCTATTGTGTCTAGGCTGTTCTTTGTATCGGCATTGACTATTTCAGTCTGAAAGCTGAATGGATAATTTTCGTCTAAGCTTGAAGCGGTACCTATTGTGGAATATTCATTGTTTGGGTCCAAAACTACTATTGGATGGCTCGTTTTATTAGCAAGTTCTTCAATGATAACCGTGGCTGTATGAGTTTTTCCTGCTCCCTCTACGGCACAGATAAGGGTATGCTTACTTGTTAGGTCAGCGGCGTCTAGGTAACAATTGATTTGTTCGTCATTAGCCTCATGAGAGGCGGCTGCGATTTCTCCTTTCCCCAAATAAAGTGGCTGCGCATGGGCTTTTCCATCTGTTCCTCGGTTGAGCGCATCTTCTAAGAATGAGGCATAGGGCATGTAAATGCGGCTGCCAGGATTTGGCGGTACCAGTAGTTTGCGCAGTGGGTGCGCTTCGTTTCTCAGGTCGATGTAACCGATTATTTTGGCTGCGGCTAACATTTTGCCTATGCGGTCGCCGATGGTTGAGCCTGCAACCTCTTCATAACTGGTTATTTCTTTAACTTCAGCTAGCACTTGGCAAGCATCGCCATATTTTGGGTGATTAAAGCAGACTATGTCCTGTTTTTCGATGCCTTCACGGTTTTTTGGGGGGCTAACTAAGAAACTAAGTTGAGTGGTGCTTGTGTCGTTGGTTACTAATCCAAAATGTTCTTTTATGCGTATGTCCGCTAAATCCATTAGCGGTAACTCCTAAAAATTAATCACTATCTAGTTAACTTAGTCCAGAATTTTAACTTATCGGAAGGCAAATCATCGCTCGGATGCAATTAATGTAATTGGCAATGCGCTTGGTTGATTTTTGCATTGAACTAGCGCTCGTTTGGTTGTGGAACAATCCTCCATTCATTCTTATATACGGCTCGAACTTAACTAGCTCCAACTGGAGAGAAGCTTTTTAGCGGTTACTCTCCAAAACAGAAAGGAGAAATTTTTTTGCGAAAAATTACTAAACTTCGGCGTTCTATTAAAGCTATATCACCAATAATATCAGTTTTGCTAATGATAGCGATTGCCGTGGTGGCTTCGCTGGTTGTCTATGCTTGGGTAATGGGTTACATAGGCGGCACCACCAATAAAACAGGAATGGCTATCAATATTCCGAGCTTTGCGACAGATCAGGCTACTGGTAATTTGATTGTTTATGTACAGAACGTTGGTCAGGGAGCTGTGCAACTTAATCCTGCTGGTGCTGTCTACGTAAATAATAATTTAGTAACCATCAACACATGGAATGGAAACACAGCAAGTGGGCTCATAACTATTGCTCAAGGTCAAACTGTGGCACTTGTTGTTAATTACCCGTATAATGGCACGCAAGTTGCAATCAAAGTAGTTACCACTGGCGGAGCATTTATGCAGATTACAGGCACAGGCAGTTCAGGCGGCGGCGCAACTTTAACTACAACAACATTATCCAGTACGCTTAATTCAAGTACAATTACGCTTGGTTCAAGTGTTACTGCTTCAGGTTCTTTGATGGCTGGTTCTACAGGTGTTTCAGGAGAAACAGTGACTATCACATACTCCTTAAATGGCGAAACCGTTCAGACTGATTCGCAGACAACCGGTTCTTCTGGCGCTTACACCGATTCATACACGCCTAATGCTGTTGGCAGTTGGAGTGTCACGGCAAGTTTTGCCGGCGACTCAACATACGCGTTATCTAGTAGCACTGCACAATCTTTGACTGTGAGTGTCGGCGCTCTCGACCACTTCATTGTAACTGCTTCGGGCGGGGGAAACATAGGCACACAGACCGCAGGTACAGCCTTCAGCATAACCATTACAGCTAAAGATTCAAGCGGCAACACAGTTACGAGCTATACTGGAATGAACACTTTGACCGCATCTTCAGGAACGATTAGCCCAACAAGTACTACTGCATTTGTTGCTGGTGTTTGGACGGCTTCAGTGACTCTCTCTCAGGCAGGGACTGGCATTTCAATCTCAACCAGTGGCGGCGGCAAGTCAGGAACAAGCAATACATTCACAGTTAATGCGGGTGCTCTTGACCACTTCGTCTTTAACAGTCTCAGCACACAAACTGCTGGTACGGCTTTTAGCATAACGATAACGGCAAAAGATGCGAATGGTAACACCGTTACAAGCTATGTTGGCACTAACACTTTGACGGTATCTTCTGGAACTATTAGCCCGACAAGTACTACTGCGTTTGTTGCTGGTGTTTGGACTGGTTCAGTGACACTCTATACATCGGGTTCAGGAATTACAATTGGCACAACTGGCTCCTCAAAGTCTGGAACAAGCAATGCCTTAACTGTGAACACAGGTAGTGGAAATTTCGGCTATCAGACGATAGGGACATCTTCAACTAATGGTGATCTTAGAAACTATATTGTAGGCTCACAGTTCACCAGCCCTGCATACAGTGTAACAGCCCAAAGCATAACTGCATATATACAGGTATCAGGCACCCACACAATCAAAGCTGCAATCTACACATCGGCAGGAACTTTTGTTGCTGGAACTCAAGAAGTATCAGTTACTACATCAAATGATGGCTGGGTAACCTTTGCTTTCGCAGCGGGCAGTCAGCCTACTTTAACGGCAAATACTAATTACCTACTGGTAGTTTGGGCAAATACTGGCACTGGTAGTGCGAACCTCTATTATGCTTCCAGCGGCGGAGTAGGTCACTACGCTACTCAGACATATGCAAGCACTTGGCCAACCTCGCCCTCATTTACTAGCACCATCGTTGGCAATTATGACTATAGCATCTACTGTACCTATTCAATTCCATAATCCTCTTTTTTTGTCAAATCTCGAAAAATCAAGATAATGCAAGAGCATGTTTTCCAAACTATAATGGATGTTAACTGTAGCTTACTTGGTTCAGAGGTTTAGTCCTTTCTGAGGCACGCTTTGAAGAATTAAATTGGATCTTGGTTTTTCTAATGAAACATTGCGTTTTTGTGGAATTTTGTTCTATACTTATTTAAATAGCGGTAACTTCAAAGGTTTCTTGAAGAAAGTAGAGAAGCGCTAACTTTTCAGCGTAAAAATCAAATAAAAATTTTTGTGGAGAAATGAATTTTGCGAAAAATAACTAAAATTAAACGTTCTATTAGAGCGATTTCGCCAATAATATCCGTTCTATTAATGATAGCGATAGCCGTAGTGGCTTCACTAGTTGCTTACGCCTGGGTCATGGGCTACATAGGTGGCAAAACCACGAAGACAGGCAACGCAATAACACTGGTGAATTACACGTCACAAAGCAACTTGGTCATTTACGTGCAAAACACCGGCCAAGGACTAGTACATCTTAGCCAGGATGGCAGCGTATACGTTAACGGTGTTCTCGAAAATATTCTCAGGGTGAACGGGAATGATGTCGCTGCAGGAGCATTAATACCAATAAATGTTGGTCAAACCGTTGAACTTATCATTAATTTCATCCCTACACCTAACGAGCAATTAACTATCAAGATAGTTACAGTTGAAGGAACATTCACGCAAGTCAACGGCAATTCAGGCAGTTCAGGCTCTCAAACACAAGTTCAAGTAACTTTCTCGGCAAGTCCTGCAGGAACGGGAACAGTAAACCCGTCAGGGCCTCAAACTTACACTGCTGGTACAGTGATAGGAATTTCTGCCACTGCTAATAGTGGTTACGCATTTTCTTCTTGGACGTTCACTGGTGACATTCAAATAAACAATCCAACATCAGCCTTGACGACAGCACAAATCAACGGAGCAGGCACAGTAACCGCCAACTTCATCCAAGCAGCAAACCCACTGCTTGTATTTACAGCAGGCGCTAGTCAAAGCATCCTTGTTAATGCTATGTCGTCTGTAATAACAATTCAACCCCAAACCTCATCCGGCACCCCAATAACAACCGGCGCAACCGTCAACTTAGCTACAACCTCAAGCGGAACCTTCTACTCCGATGCGGCAGGTACAAACAAAATTACTTCAATCACAATTACCAGCCCGGCAAGCTCAGCTAATGTCTATTACAAAGACACAAGTGCAGGTACACCAACTTTGACAGCTTCAGCCACAGGCTACTCACCAGTAAGCACAACATTCACTATTAACGGCCCTACGCCAACCCCAACTCCAACGCCAACTCCAACTCCTACACCTACACCAACGCCGACTCCGACACCCACTCCTACGCCTGGCCCTGCTGTGAGCTTTGTTGTTTCTGGGTTCTCAAGCCCGGTTACAGCTGGTACCGCTGGTTCTGTTACGGTTACGGCGAAGGATGCAAATGGAAACACAGCAACTGGCTATACTGGCACGGTTAAGATAACTTCAAGTGATAGCAAAGCTGTTTTGCCTTCGAATGCTGGCCTTACTAATGGTGTTGGCTCTTTCAGTGTTACTTTGGAAACAGCTGGTTCACAATCGATTGTTGCTACTGATACTGTAACAAGTTCAATTACTGGTTCACAAAGCGGCATAGTGGTGAATGCTGGTGCTTTGGCTGCTCTTAGTGTTTCTGGTCCATCTTCGGTTACTGCTGGTGGAACTGCGACTTTCACCGCTACTGGCTATGACGCTGAGGGTAACAGTTTGGGTGTTCAGACTGCTTCTTGGAGTATAAGTACTGGTGCGGGTGGTTCGTGGAGTGGTAATGTTTACACTTCGCAGACGGCTGGGTCTTGGACGGTTACGGGTTCTGTTTCAGGCGTTGCTGGCACGGCTTCTTTGACGGTTAATGCTGCTGCTACTGCTTCTAAGCTGGTCTTTACTGCTGGTGCGGGTCAGTCTTTGACTGCTGGTGTAGTTTCACCTACTGCGATTGTTGTTCAACGTCAGGATGCATATGGTAACCCTGTTTCATCAGGTACTTCTGCAATTACTGTTAGTTTGTCTACGACTTCGAGTGGTGGCAAATTCTACTCTAACAGCGGCGGTACAACGGTGATAACTTCGATAACGATTGCTGCTGGTTCAAGCAGTTCTGCTGGTTTCTACTATAAGGATACTGTTGTGGGTACCCCGACATTGACTGGGGCTTCTTCAGGCTTAACTTCCGCTACAACGCAGTTCACCATCAATAACTATCAGTTGGTTTTCAGCGGTGGTGCTTCACAGGCGTTGACTGTAGGGACAATGTCTTCTCAAATAACTATTCAAAGTGAAACTTCGACCGGTGGCCACTACACAGTTGGGACGACGATTACTGTCAACTTGGCTACAACTTCCACTGGCGGTGCTTTCTACGCTACTTCAACTAGTACGACTCCAATAACCACGGTCTCTATTGTGAGTGGTAGTTATTCTGCTACCTTCTACTATAAGGACTCGACCGCGGGTACTCCGACCCTAACGGCCTCTTCATCGGGATACACTCCTGCAACCACAACATTCACCATCACAGGAACTGCCACACAACTAGTTTTCACGGCGGGAACCAGCCAATCCCTATGTATAAATACGGTTTCATCGGTCATCACAGTAACGCGCGAAGATGTAGCCAGAAATGCTGTCACATCGGGCGGTTCCATAACTGTTAATTTGGCAACAAATACAACAACAGGCTCATTCTACAACAACGCAGGTGGAACAGGAACTGCAATAACTTCAATAGCCATCGCAAGCGGCTCTAGTTCAGCCAACTTCTACTATAAAAACACAGGAACAGGCTCTTCGATAATCACCGCTTCATATACAGGCTTGACGTCAGCGACCACAACGTTCACTCAAAACCTCTTAATCAATGGTGGATTCACATCAGCTACAGGGGGATGGACCACGAGTTCTACGGCAGGCTCAGGAGTTGAATGTCACATTCAGTCAGGGGACCCTATTACGGCACATTCTGGATCAACCTTCGCAGAAATAGACACGACCGACCTGAGTAGCAGCACTAGCGCACATTCAGCTTTTTCAGCTTTGACGCAGACGCTTAGTTCCCCAGTGCCAGTCTCCTCTTTTAACGAAGCTGGATCACTGTCGATATGGATCTGCAACAACGGCTGGAGCACGCAAGCAACCAGTGACAGTGGTTACTACTCATTCGAGATAATCGTAACTGCAAGCAATGGCAATCAGTTAATCTACTGGTGGGGAAACAGTCCAGCTACTCCACCAACATCAAGCGCAACAACAGCAGTCATCAACGAGGGATCTCTGCCAGGCATGTTCACGGTTGGTCAATGGGTGCAATTCAGCACAAACCTATACCAAGACTGGACCACCCATGGATTATCATCTTCAGCCAGCATAACAAGCTTAGCAATTCAAGACAATGGCTACTATCAATCCAGCGCTGTCCAATACGGGCAAGAACTCTTTCTCGACGACGTAGTTTTGCAATAATTAACAAAACAAAAAGGACGGAATGGTACTTTATACACATGAACAGGTTACGTTTGCTTGCAGCAGTGATTTGCACAATTTTTCTTTTCAGCGTAGTTTTGATTCCGTTTGCGAACGCGGACTGGATAATGTTCCGCTCGGATACTTCTCACAGCGGCGCAGGCACAGGTAATCCCGCTCTTAATCCCACGCTAATCTGGAGTTACCCCACCGGCGGTCCTGTTGAGTCGTCTCCTGCTGTTGTCGGCGGTGTAGTTTACATAGGATCCGAGGACGGCAATGTTTATGCTTTGAACGCTACTAACGGCAACCAAATCTGGAGTTACCCTACCGGCGGCAGTGTTTTTTCGTCTCCTGCTGTTGTCGGCGGCGTAGTTTACATAGGATCCGAGGACGGCAATGTTTATGCTTTGAACGCTACTAACGGCAACCAACTCTGGAAATACACTGCTAGTGACGAGGGGGTTTTTTCGTCTCCTGCTGTTGACAGCGGCGTAGTCTACATAGGATGCGAGGATACCGATAGCGTTTATGCTTTGAACGCTGCTACTGGCATCCCGCTCTGGAATTACACTACTGGCGGCGGTGTTTTTTCGTCTCCTGCTGTTGTCGGCGGCGTAGTTTACATAGGATCCGAGGACGGCAATGTTTATGCTTTGAACGCTACCAACGGTATCCCGCTCTGGAATTACCCCACCGACAGCGGTGTTGATTCGTCTCCTGCTGTTGTCGGCGGCGTAGTTTACATAGGCTCCGAGGACGGCAATGTTTATGCTTTGAACGCTGCTACTGGCATCCCGCTCTGGAATTACCCCACCGGTGGACCGGTCTCTTCGTCTCCTGCTGTTGTCGGCGGCGTAGTTTACATAGGCTCGTGGAACTACCACGTTTATGCTTTGAACGCTGCTACTGGCATCCCGCTCTGGAATTACCCCACCGGTAACGAGGTGGATTCGTCTCCTGCTGTTGTCGGCGGCGTAGTTTACATAGGCTCATTCGACTGCAACGTTTATGCTTTGAACGCTACCAACGGTATCCAACTCTGGAAATACACCACCGGCAGCTATGTTGAGTCGTCTCCTGCTGTTGTCGGCGGCGTAGTTTACATAGGCTCCGAGGACGGCAACGTTTATGCATTGGGTGGTTCTTCAACTCTCACCGTGTCTATTTCGCCTACGTCGGCTACTTTGGATGTTGGGCAGTCTCAGACGTTTTCGGCTACTCCTAGCGGCGGTACAGGTACTTACACAGGTTATCAGTGGTATGTGGATGGGTCTCCTCAGTCTGGTGCGACTGCGTCAACGTTTAGTTATTCTCCTGCTTCCTCGGGTTCTTACTCGATTACTGTGACGGTTGCTGACAGTTCAGGTGTGACTTCGGCTCAGTCTACTGCTGCGGCTGTCACGGCTTCGGCCACTGTGAATCCAACTTCAACACCTACACCTACTTCACCTACACCTACTTCAACACCTACACCAACTCCAACTCTAACTGTGAATCCAACTCCAACAGCAACTCCAACACCTACACCAACTCCAACTGCATCGTCCACGCCTTCCGCATCTCCAGCGTTAACACTTACGGCAACTAAAGCAGCATTCGTTTTCAGTGCAGTTGACTGGCTTATACTGATCGCTGTTATCATCATAGTGTTGATCCTCATGAGCCTTGTATGGTACAGACGCCGCCGCAAGCCCAAGACTCAACAAACCCAAACAACGTACTTGGGCACATTTTGAACTAGAGAAAGTATATCCACTATTCCCCTTTTTTTAATTGCTTTTTGAAAGCACTTTGCAAATTTGTAAACTGTAGAATGTACCCCTAAATCTTATGTTAAAGGCATTCGAGTTGATCGTGTATTATTTAAACGCTGACCGATTCGTATGGCAGAACTTTAGAATAAAACTGAGCACTAACGTTAAAAATAACCGTTGCGGCAAGGCTAATTTGAAAAAAGCGCCGGGAGGGGGATTTGAACCCCCGAGGCCCCGAGAGGCCACAAGCTGCTTGGTGCTTACTTTTGCGTAAACATCTCCAGGCTTGCTCCCTGCCTGGCTAGGAGACCCCGGCAAATGGAAACCAGTTTGCATTGAAGCTGGTTTGCAACCTTTCTCTGATTTAAGCATAATTTAAAGCTTTATCGGAATAGTGTTTGATTAAGATTATTTTTGGTTCTAGCGCTTCGTGCGGATTAGGGTAAATCTACATGGTTTAGTTTGCTTTTATACTTGACTTGCTAGACTTTTCTGATTATTCTTTAAAGCAAAAACTCAATTTTCTTGTTTCTAACAGCAGTCCCTTTTTCCTATTAGGATTAGCATACGCTTACGATTTTTTTAGTTAGCCCGTATTCGGCGTTTTTCTTTCGGTAATAATGATAAGTTATATATACTGTTGTGACAAATAGTCACCGTTTGTCTGCCAAAGAAGGAAGGAAGCCATCGTGAAACCACTAATTTACCGTTCAGAGATCATGAAAAGGTGCACGTACAGAACTAAGAGAATAGCGTGTTGTAGAAGACTCCAAAAATTCTGTGACGCGCCCTCAGAACACCACTTCTGCATTAACGTCCAAGCAAAACTGAACCAACTAACCCGTAAAGGTGGCTACTAATGCAAGCAACAAAAAATAAAAAATCAGCCGCTTGCCCCAAAAATATCTTCGTCATAGGTACAAAAACCGGTAAATGCCAACTCTGCAAGGAAACAAAAAAATTATTCCTACTAAGGTACGGCTTTACTCTTTGCGAAGACTGCTTAGTCATTTGTACAAGCATCTTAGAACAGCTACAGTCTGGAGCGACAGAGCAGAAATCAAAAGAAAAACTCAACACTGAAAAACAAAAAACAAACTTTTGCAAGAACCCCCACTCAACGAAATCGAATACTAACGCTGGCAGAAAAACAAACGATACCCCAAAAATGGGAACTCTCGAGGTCTGAACATGACGATTTCTTCTAAACTTGACAAAATGCCATGCAAAAACAACTTAATAAAATCTGAAGTAGTTGCTAAGGATATCTCTATCATGATACGTCTTGGTGGACGGAAATTCCTGTCAAAGTTAAAACAGAAATCAATCAGAAGTAACAACTCTTGGTTTCGTGTACTTAGCATGGATAAGCGACGGTTTATAGATGCTGTTATTCAAACCGTGGATAAGATACGTAGTTCTTTGCTGCTTAAAATTTTAACTGGATTTGTTGAAAAACTGTTTCGCGCTATAGGTGGAATTCGCGGATTAATAGGTAATCTCGGCTTTGAGATGCAGAACTTTGGGTATCCTTTAGCACAAAGAGTTAGCGTAATCGCGGCCAACTGGGGAAATAACCTTGCTGCAAACTGGTCAAATGATGAAGGTTTCATAAGGTATCTAACTGTTATCGACATGAATAACCTTCCAATTTTCAAAGTAAGCAACAAGACATGAATGCAAAATCAGGTTCAACTCCGCTCGTCAATCACTTAACGTTACCATATGCAAATTTGCTAAATCATGGTGTGAAAGGGTTAAACGATGAGAAATTACTCTTTATACTCCTTCTCCTTAACTCGTGATGAAACCCCACAAAACCAGTTGAAAAGTGGCTTTTTGGCTGATTTGATTTTTTTAGGTGCTGGAAAATTGCGGAAATATTGTATATGTAGTTTGAAGGTTGAGTGTTCAAAAGTTCAAGGTTTGACGAGTGGGGGAATGTTGGCTGTTTAATCGATTATATGATGGAGCGATTCGTCACTGTAATGATTGTGGTTGGGCTGGTGATGGTTGGGAGCTGAAACGTGGTAAGTGTCCCAAGTGCAAAAGCAAAGATGTTGAAGAAATAGAAACGTAGCTTGTGCTTGATTGTTGGATATATTACGTTCTTTTCATGTTTAGGTAATTAGGTTAGTGGTTCGGCGGAAGAGTTGCTTTGCTGATATACCGAAATTTGGAATAACCTTTTATATCTTCCGAAGATTATAAAGCGTTCTGCCAAGAGAGCGAGGAGAAGGATGGAAGTATGCCTAATGGATTAGCGTTAGATAGTGAACTTGGCGGTTTTCCATCTGTTGGAGGCCTTGTTAAAGTTAAGAAGATTGCGTTAAGACGTCGAGTTTGGTTTAGGTGTTTAGATCGGGTTGAGCGTGGTATCATAGACCTTACTGTCCAATGCGTTGATAGCATTAGAAGCGTAAAGTTAGCCAAAGTGGTGACGGCTATACTGGATAAGCTGAGCTCTGCAATGGAGTGCATGGCTGATAGGTTGGTGAGGACTGTTGGTTTACCGTTAACTCGAAAAATTAGTGATATTGCTGTTGGTTGGGGTAATCGTTGTGCTTTGCAGTGGGCTGATGACCCCGGTTTTGCCAGGTATTTGGCGGTTCTCTGTATGAATAGTTCCTCAAGTTGTCAAAGGGGAAAACTGTAGTTTGGTTTTAACGTTTAGAAAGATTACCGATATAGAATCCCTCGAGCTTGAGTATATTCCTTCACTTAATGATAAGGCTACTATTGTTATCCCAGTCAAAAACGAAGAGCGCGCCATCAGCCTAGTTATAGATGAGCTAATTCAGGAAGGCTATGACAAGCGCGGCGCGCGAGAGTTGATACAAATGGAGAAAAGAGACGTGCAGGGTGCCCCTTCGATGCAGGTTATCATAGCTGCGTTGAATGAGCAGGAAGGCATTGGGCTTACTATAGCTGAGCTTATGCGGTGTTTGGATGCGCCTAAGGTTCTTGTTGTCGACGGCAAAAGCAGTGACCGCACGGTTGAGGTGGCTAAGAATTTTGGTGCAGAAATAGTTTATCAGAGTGGCGTTGGTAAAGGTGATGCGTTGGCTAAAGGCTTTGAGTATTTGGATCCTGCTGCTGACTATGTTGTAATCACTGATGCAGACTACACCTACCCAGCCCAGGCCATACCTGAAATGATCCGCATCTTAGAGGAAAACCCCAGTGTTGGCATGGTTTGCGGAAACAGGTTCCATGAGCAGAACCGCATATCGGCTTTTGATAACGTCTATTCTTTCGGTAACAAGCTCATAGCATTAACGCACAACTTGCTTAACGGCATAACCCTGGAAGACCCCCTGACAGGCCTGCGTGTAATCCGCCCAAGCCTCCTGAGTAATTGGCAAGTGAAATCCAAGGGTTTTGACGTAGAAGTTGAATTGAACTATTACGTAGAGCGAATGGGTTTCACCATCGTTGAGGTGCCGATATATTATAGACAGCGAGTAGGCGAGAAAAAATTGAAAATACAGCACGGCTTCAGCATACTAAAACGCGTAATGCTGGACGCAGCTATTACATGAAACATTTCTAGGCAGGCTTTGATTGACTATTTTAAGTAATCCCAAAGTTAAGAATTCACTTTCTGCACAAAGCAGTGCCAAGTGTTTCTTTATGGTGTTGGCTAGAGATGCAAAGAATGTTGCTGAAAAAATTGCTGAGTTGCAAAGTTTGGGGGTGCCTTTTGTTGTTGTTTGTGGTGAGGAGTTTAAGCATCCGAATGTTGTGTATAGAGAGGCGAAGGGTAAGTGGGATGCCATTAACTTCGGCGCTAAATTTATTCCTCAAGATACTGAGATAATTTTATTCAACGATGTTGATAATAGAATACACAACTTTGCCTTTGCCTTACAATGCTTATCATCAAAGGCAGATATTGTGTATTGCCGAATCAAAGTTTCTGAGGGCCCACAATTAATGTTTTATCGAATTCTTGATCCAATTAGGCAAAGGTTTCATGTTTGTGCTAGCGGAGATTTTATGCTTGTCAAACGTCACGTTTTTGAAACCGTGATGCCAATCCCGCCTTGTATAGCGGAGGATTCCTATATTCTCTTTAGGGCTCTTGAGCTGGGTTTTCGAGCTTATTTTTGTACAGAGACCTATGTGACAACAAAAAAGACCTATAGTAGAATGGAGGAAGAAGCATACAAGAATAGAACAACTCTTGGAATCTACCAAGCACTCAGCTACTCCAAACCCTCACCCCTCATAAGAGTCTTCTATTACCTGTTGCCAACATTTTCACCACTGTTGATGCTGGCTGGTGGAGACGGTGTTGCTTGGGCTAAAGGCATCAGAAAAGCAGTAAAAGCAAACATAACAAAGAAGGATCAGACAAAGTTTTAGACTTTTTTGAATTGTGAACGAAAGTTTGGTCAAAATTAGTGTGATCTCTATTGCGAAGCAAGAGCGAGAATTTGATCAGTTACGCGGAGCGCTGGCAAATCAGACGTTAAAAGACTTTGAGTTTGTTACATCAACTAAAAATACAATCCCGGAAGCTTGGAACGATGCAATCTCAAGAGCAAAAGGCGAAATTATTGTCTTTACTGAATCGGATGCTATACCCCTGACTAGTACCTGGCTAGAAGAAATAGCTAAACATGCAAAAAACGGCACAATCCTTAAAGGTTTAGAGATTAAAGCTACAGATTTAGATCTCTGCAATTTAGTCTGCGACGCAGAAATCTTTAAGAATTTAAAATTCGATGAAAGCTTTAAAATTTGCGAGGATACTGAATTTTTTGTTCGCGCTAGAAAGAACGGAGTTGACATTCGGTTTGTCAATGCATTTCCAGTAATACATTCCCCTTCAAGTACCTGGAGAAAAACGTTATACAGAGCCCCAAGATTTGGTATAAACCACATTAAAATCTTATATCTTCACGGAAAAGATAACATCGAAGATATCAATACGCGCAATTTTAAAGGAAATCACATTAACCCTGTCAGCAACCGAATTAGAATAATAACTGAAAATTTGCTTATTCTTCTAGGATTATTTATCGGTTCGGTGTATTACTTGCCCATATTAGTTAAACGCAAATTAAGAAATAGTATTAGAAAGACGGCTAAATGAAGAGCGCTGAGTTAGTAGCCAAAGTAGGGAACCCCTATTTTCGACCTTTTGGTCGATTGGAAAGCATTCCAGAAAATTCATTAAACTCTGCTATCAAGTATGCGGTTAGCAAGAAGGTCTTTCCTTTATTTTATGACGGCTGTTTGAAGAATCAGCTTCAGCTACCTGAAGAAGCTGATGTTCTCATGGCCCATTACCGAAGACAAAGGGAAAAACAAATTGAAGCAGCTAAGCTTCTTATCGATATTCAGGAAAAACTTGATTGCAATTTGATGTTTTTTAAGACCTTCCGACCATTTAACTATATCCCAGACGACATTGACGTTTTATTGTATGACGAAAACAGTCTCAAACCTTTAGTTAACGAGCTAAAAAATCACGGTTATTTTATTCTTAAAATCGGGACTCCCGAAATTGTATTAAGGAAAATCGAGAAAGGTAATTACGTTGATCTAGATATTCACAAACGACTTGCCGTTGGCTCGTTGGACCTTTTTGAGGTTAAAAGCTTGTGGCAAAATCACGCTTATGAACTAATTAGGCTTGGCGAGGGATATGAAGCGACTAAGCTTTCTGAAGATTATGAGGTTGTAAGAGAGGCAGCCTATTCATTACTTAAGGATTTCAATTTATCTATAGCTGGATTGTATCTTGGGATTAACGCTATGCTGAATAGAAACTTGGCAGTTATAAGAAAAATAGCTGTTGACGAAAACTTTTCAATGCACCTTAGTCTCTACTTAAATCTCGTTTATAACATAACAAGCGAATTATTTGGACCAGAAACTCGCATTCTAATGCGATATGAAAGAAAAGGTGCATCAGTTATCACGAGTCTTTGTAAGAACCTTAGAGTGCCCTATCCTTATCCAATTCCTGTGATAGTATGGGCATATTTGTCCAAGGCGATATTGGAGGTGAATAGGAATAAGAATGTAGGCGTTATAAATCAAATAATGAAGCAACCTGCCTCAAAAGGAATCAACGTTCTTCTGGACTATGTTAGAGAGTTGTCTGCTTGAAAAAATTTCCGTATAAGATGATTTATTTTTTCGGTTCAGATGGAACTGGAAAAACCGAACATGCTAATTTAACATCCTCATATCTAAGAAAGAATGGGTATAGAACTTGGCGAGCTACAGTTAAGCAACACCACACGTTCGCATATTTATTTCTGAGTTTATTAAGAAAATCCAATGAGCAAGAAATAAACTATTATGGATTCAAAGGCGATATAGGCAGAAAAATAAGAACTCCCTGGAAAATATTGGAACTTGTAAGTCTAGTTCCCGCCATTTTTTACCGCGTGATTTTGCCTTCTTTACTCGGTTACATAGTGGTTTGTGATAGATATGTTATAGATACATTAGTTACTCTTTCTTATTTTCTTAAGGAGCCAGGAATTACCTCAGGTACATGCGCTAAGCTATTAACTAGGCTGATACCCAATCGTAGTATTCTAATATATTTAGAGGCGGATACTGCTGTTATTCTTAAGAGAAAGAAAGATGAACCATTGACTAAGCAACTTATAGAACACTATAAAAGAGGATATGAAAATATTGTCAAGTTGTCTGGATTAAGAATCATAATTTTGGATACAAGTACTGCCACTGTTGAAGAGGTACAAGATAGCGTTCTGCAACTGATAGAAAAAAAATAATCGCCATGGGTAAAATTTACAAAGTGAAGCAATGAAAGTACTGATTTTCTCTGAGCTATTTTATCCTCATGGTAGTGGAGCCGAGTTGGCTACTTGGCTTTATTCAAAGTTGCTGGCTCAAGAAGGTTTTCAAGTTACTGTAATTACTAAGCAATTTCCAGGAGAAGCATCAGTCGAGTCGGTGGACTGGGGAATACGGATTTATCGATTGCCTTTGAAGATGAAGTTTGGAAATAGATATGATACTTTAGTTAACTTCGGGGTTTTAAATAGCACTTTCCTAAACAGGCTTTTGTCGGAAAGTGATGTCGTTTATATACCTGGTAACTGGTACAGTGCTATACCTTTTGCTAAGATCCATAAGAAACCCGTAGTGGTACACTTGCATAATTATTTGTTGGCTTGTCCCACCTCTTTGATGTATAATTTTGTTGAAAGAAAGGTTGGCGTTTCTTCACTTAAGTCTTTCATGGTTCATGAAAAAGTTGAAAGAAAGCGTGGGCCTGTTTCAATTGCCTTATCTTCTTTTTTGAATGAGTCTCTCGGTAGATACTATAGAACATTAGGATACCTTGCGGATTCGTTTATTTTTGTTAGTAATGCTCAGAGAGATTTGGTGCTTTCTAAAGCTCCTTGCATAAAAGAAAAAAGTTCCATGATTTACAATCCTATTCCTTCCATTCCTCCTGTTTTGGCGGAGAGTACTGGAGTTGGCTATTTTGGTGGAAATCGATTTATTAAGGGTATCGAGGTTTTTTTGAACGCTTTGAAATCCTTGAGTCATGTTAATAGAATCGACGCGTATTTGACGATGACTATGGAACAACACAAATGTGTGAGAAGAATTGGGACTGGTATAAATATTAACTTCTTACCAAAACTTAACTCTGAGGACTTTTCTTACCTAATGAGAAGATTATCAATCGTTGCCTTTCCCTCATTATGGCCTGAACCTCTTCCGTACACAGTGGTGGAATCAATGTTGTATGGTAAGCTGGTTATCGCCTCGCGTATAGGCGGAATACCTGAAATCCTCGATGGCGCGGGTTTGGGTGTAAAAATGACGAAGCCAAATGATAGCAAAGAACTTGCTGACGCTCTTGGTTCATTTCTATCTCTTGATTTAGAAAAAGCTACTGAATTTGGCACTAGAAACAGAGAATTTATTCTTAAAAAATTCGATAATAAAAAAACACTAGAAGCGTTTATACAAGTCATAGACAAAGTATGTTGATTAATTCCCAATTGTACGTTAGTTGATAGTTGAGGTAACGCATACCTATGTGTAGTTATTGTATAAAACGAGATTTAGAAAAGCTAATGTTAGTTTTGATGGCGATTGCCATTTCTAGTTACATAGTGTTAGGAGGTTTGTTCAGGACACAACTAAATGTTTTGATAATAGTATTCGTCGCATTTTTTGCTGTTTTTTCAGCTTTAAAATTCGTATATCCAAGGCTGGGTGGCACAAATAGTATTCTATCGTTTTACGTCTTTTTGTCTTTGGTTATGGTATTCCAGGCACTGCTGTTAATTAATGGTGATATCAACTGTGTTTCATTTTCTTATTTTAATGTAAGGGCTGGTGAGGCAGTGGTAAATAATAATTTGAGCGGCGTAACAGGTATTTTTGGTAATTTTGGGTCTTCGCCAGGAGACCCAATAATAATTGGAATTACATCTCTAATTACTGGTCTTTCCACTATCCGAGTTTATAATTGGCTCGGTATTTTCGTAGGAGGCTTAGCCGTTTTTCCCAGTTTCTATATTTTGCTGAAGAAACTTAATACTAATGCTCAAAACTCACTTGTGGGATTGACAATAGTCGTAACAGTACTTTCTTTCCAGTCAATAATTTACCTTTTCCCCAACTATTGGCTCTTTGGCATAATCATAAATGCGTTACTGGTAAGGTTTGTTATAGTCCCGCATGAAATTAAGCTGACTAACATGATTGTAGTATTATTATTAATCATAGGGCTTAATGTAATATATCTCCCGTTAGCATTGTATACTTCCTTAATTTTCCTCATTTATTATTTGATATCTAAAGCGCTGAGACAAAAAACCTTGGGCTCCAATTATCTTATTGTAATTACTATTACATTCATTTATTTTCTCTTTATGGGAATGCTCTTTTATGGAAGCTTTGCCTCCTACTTAAATACAATAATTAACTTCATTAAACCTCAACCCTTCATAACTTACGGTGTCAGAGTTCCATATACCGGTGATGCACTGTTTCAGTCAATGGTTTGGCTCACAAGAATTAACGTGGTTGCCATTCTTGTAATAGCATTCTCTACATTTATATACATACTCAAACACAAAACCGATAAGCGTATCGCATTAATATTATTGGGGTTAATTCTTTTGGTCGGTTCATACTCATCTTTTCTAGTTCACGCAGTTACTGATTACACCGCTAGGATTGCGGCATTCTCTGTTCCCTTTTTATTGTTACCAGTATATATTGGCTTGCAACGGTTCATTTCTACCTCTAAAGGATCGTTCCCTGCCTCTAAAGGATCGTTCCCTGCCTCTAAAGGATCGCTCCTGAAAACAATTTCTGTGTGTGTCATCGCCATTTTGATTGTATCTTCATCAGCCATATGGCTAAATCAGACCTTAATTCCAGAAAAACCTACTACTGCCTACGATGTACACTTTCAACAAGATGATGCCTATTACACGGTTGTGTGGCTCATGGACCACAGTTTAAATCAAAATCAAACTATATTCGGCAACTATAGATATTATTATGTCTACTCAATATTTGGAGCTAATTTTATAGAGATTTATAACGGATGGACCACGCAGTTTTACAGCCTTAATCCAGATGAACGTATGTTTATACTTTCAAATTTGTCCTTTACGCTTCCAGATCGTTCTGCAAGCCCCCAATCTTATGAATTAGTTTTAGAAAATGATATTGTATATAATAGTGGTTATACAATAGTGGGTCGATAATTATTGCCTCTCTCAATTTTGATAAAATTTTGGCTAACACTGTGCAAGAGTACTTAAATGAATCTCTTCTGCGACCCTTGCCTATAAATAAATTGTCTTCCTCCTGCCAATTTAAGTTAATCACAGCAAAGGATTTAGATAATAAGGCTGTAGCAGTTTTATCGTTCGATTGGGATGCTCCGAGAAATCTCATTATAAGAAACACTCTGTTAAAAATACTGCGGCCTACGAAGCTATTAAACGATGCTCTTATTCCTACAAAAGATGTGAAGCCTCTTGATGGCATTAGGGCTATTAGTGAGCTGGGTAAATCTGGGGTTAAGTTCACAATCTTCGCGCGATTTGATGTGGCGCTATCTAATCGACATAAGCTAATGCAACTAACTTCCCAAGGACATGACGTCTTCCCACATCCGGATCCGTCTATGAGCCTAAATCGGTTGTGCCTTATGATGAACTACTTTAAAACAAATTTTGGTCCAATAAAAGCAATGCGTTATCACACTATCAGCTTTCCTCAAGGTTTAAGCAATGCTTACAAGCTTATTTCAAAATTTAATATTAAAATTTCGTCTAATATTGGATTTAATAACGCAGTAGGATTTCCAGGTGGATTAGCATATGGCATAAAATTTACTGATTTTGATCTAATAGAGATCCCTATAATCTTTATGGACCTAGTTCCCTATAGAGAAGGCTATAGCCAAGAGGAAACCCGAGAATTACTTGAGAAATTAATTCAGGAATTAGCTAAGAATAATGGTATAAGCTCTTTAATTTTCCACGTGGATTATCTTCATGATGTAGAATTTTATAGTTTACTGAAATTTCTTTTCAAAATTTGTGAGTACCATGGCGTAACTTTAATGAATTTTGGTGAGCTTCACAAGAAGCTAACGCTCAAAGGGTTCTTATGAATTTTCGTTTTAGCATTAGGTTATATATTATTGGTTGGTTATGAGGGTTGGTTATGAGGGTTGGTTATGAGTAATATGGGTTGGCAGATTGAATTATTAAATAATTATGATCAATGGAAATCTCGTTTAGAGAGTGCACAAAAAAAGACCCTCTTTCACTCAATTGACGAGCTTTATACTTCAAGAGACTTCACATTCGTGATTCTTGCTAAAGATAACAATCCAGTCTTAGGAGTACCCCTGCTTAAGCGGAAGAACTATTTTGTCACAGTACTAGACTCTTGTCTTCATACTCTTCCCTACTTGGGATTTGTAATATTTGACGAACAGACCTTTAACTTCAGGAGAACATCTGAAGTTTCTGAAGGAATTAACTTGCTTACAAAATTCATAGGTCGTGGATTGTTTACCGTGACAAGGATAATGAATCCTCCTTACTTCTTTGATGTACGTCCTTTCTTATGGAATGGATGGGATGCTAAAATAAGTTACACATTTATCACGGAACCAAGGAGAATAGACCAACTTCTTGGCTCTAAAACCAGAAAGTGGTTAAGAAAAGCTCTGAACAGTAAGCCCGACATTCAATATGACATCAATTGGGACAGCTTCTTAATGCAATATGAACATTTTAGCTTAGAGAGGGGCTTCTATACCAAAGAAGGACTTAATGTAGTAGAGTCGCTTGTCCATCTGAAAGAAAAAGGATTCATCAAGGCGACACAAGTTTCCATTGGTCAAGATTATTCGGTGGAAGTTATGCTAATTGACCCTTCACATAAAGTTGCATATAGGATGTATTCCATTTCTACAAAGGGGAGTTTAGAAAAATGTTATGATTATTTAGCCTTACATGAGGCGATAAGAAATCTTCAAACACTAGATGTTGAGAAGGTGTATTTACTTGCTGCTCCTTCTTCCAGTTTATCTACTTTTGTTTCTAAATTCGCTTCGGGTATAGAATCCTATTTTTGGCTCATATATGCAAAACAAATACTTCCTGATATAGTGCTTCGTAAATTGGGGGTTCAGGTTTATCCATGGCTTTGAAAAAATCCAAATTAACTCCTAAGAATCTAAAAACTGTACTTAAATTTTATTACGAGGAGGATATAATGCATGATGCATCATTTTTATCATATTTATATAACATTTGCAACATGAATCTCAAATTATTGTTAAGAAAGATTGCTGGCGTCTCAATTTACGTAGATAATAGAATAGTGGGCTGCGCTCTAGCTACTATTAACGGAGTGGAAGCGCACGTTTATAATGTGATTATTAAAGAGGAATTCAGAGGTAGGGGATTTGGCAAGGTCATAATGAGCGCTTTGGTGCTTAGCCTGTTTAAAGAATATAACGTAGAGCGCATATTTGTGGATGTGTTTGAGGATAACATAGTAGCTTTTCGTTTATACCAAAATATGGGTTTTACAAAAGAGAAGACTCTGTTTAGACTCTGTTTGCATAATCCTATAGCGAGTTAAGATGGGGTTCGCGCATGGGCAGACTTGTAATATTCGTTGGTCCAGTTGGAAGTGGCAAAACGACACAGATGGAATTTCTAGCTAAACGACTTCGTAGCGAAAATCTAAGAGTGAGCATGGGTTGCGTGAAACCCTTCTTCAAATTAACACAAATATTCGAATTCCTATGCAATAAACTGAAAATAGAAGCTACAACAGTTAAATATGTTTTAAAGATTATCGTTAGCTTGGAACTTTTTCTTAACACGTTCATATTATTACCCTTGATGTTATTCAAGATTGAATTTGAAAGATTATTTTGCCCGATAGTACTTGTCGAAGAACATGCCTTAGGATCAATAATCGACTACATTCATCTGAAGAGACTTTACAATATTGACTCTCGTTATATAATGGTACTTGTCAAATTTCTTAGCCCCTTCTTAAGCAAGGCAGATATCATCATATCACTTACCAGTGATGTATCCACATTAAAGTACCGTTGGAAAATTAGAGGAAGTCAACCTGAAAATTTAACGTACATTAACCTACAGTACAAGATATTTCAGTTAAGCAACCATATGAACGGTGTGTTTCAAGTTTCTGCAAGTAAAAGCATCGATGAAGTAGGTCAACAAATTTATGACACTATTAGTACTTGGAGGCAGAGCGGAAAATGAGTTCGGGATGGCTGGGTTGTTGTCTAACATCGCAAGTTGAACAATTGCAAGTTAACGATAATAGTATGCGCGAAGTATTATAAAATGATTATTTCTTAATCAAGTAAACTAGCCATTTTTGTTTTTCTTGCAATACGCTTGAGATTTGGTCATTATGCCTAGTAATAAGCTCTTTGATTTTAGCGGTCGTTTGTGGTAAGTCGCCTTCGAAATCATGGAGCGCTATACCCCCGCCAGATGGAAGTTTATTCCAGATAAGATTAAAGTCGCTTTCGACATATTCTGGGTCATGGTTTCCATCTATTAACGCGAAAGATAGCTTGCTTGCGGGTATGGACGCTTTCTTGGAATCTGCCTTGATAACCTGAATATTACGGCAGTTTTTTGTAATTTCAGAGAATACTTCAAATTGTGTTTTGCCGTTATACCGACTTAATACATTATGGTACATGGTAGCCATAAAGTTGCCAGTTATATTTTTAGTCCAATCGAAATCAGGATCAAAAACATCTATAACAGTTTTTTTGGAGACTTATTTCTCTCTAGGTACTTTGAGATTTTGAGAGCGCCACCGCCTAGGAAAGTTCCAATTTCAACCATATCACCATCTATAGTTAATATGTTGTTTTTTTCTAGAAATTTTACTACGCTGCTATAGCCGATGAGGTCTGTGCCTAATGGAGCATAGCTTTCTCCTCGAATTAAGCAGTTTACTCTATAGGCTTGAGTTAATATGAAAGGCTTTAATGCGCTTAAAGATTGCATTCTGCACACCTTTTTATTAGTTTAAGGACTACTAGCTATTGCGATTCTCTATAATAGTATTTGTTAAAAAAGCAATGGTAACAAACTTTAAATACTCAGAGGAAAGACCAACTGCTTATCCTGCTCTAAAGGTAAAGTTAATGAATCCTTATCTCGTGCTATATGCTTTTCATCGGATTAATGCGCTGTCTCTACATCGTTTGATATTATTAAAAAAAAAAACACAAAATTCTAATACCATTATTACCCCTTTTTTTGGAATCCCGCCAAGTATATACCTTCCAACTCTGGTTCGCCCCAGAGGTTGGGTACTAAATTCATCAGCCCTGTTTTGCTTTAATTCAAAGAATTTATTTAATTTAAACGATAAATTTAAGAACAAACATGCCATGAAGATACACTTAACTGTAAAGAACAGCTAATTAAGTGTGATAGCTGATATATTATGGGCTTCCAGAACGATCCTCTGTTTACTAGATACATACTTGACAGCCAAAAAAAGACAGCCCTAGATGTCGGGTGCAGTAGCCAAGGAGCGGTACAAGTTTTAGCAACAAAGTATGAATATGTTGTCGGCGTCGACATGTGCAAGAAAATCCCCAAAGAATATAGTATCCTTAAGAACAAGCAAGAAACACGAAAGCTTGGTTTCAAAAACATTGACTTTGTTCTAGCTGCCGCGCAAAATCCTCCATTCAAAAACGGAGTCTTCGATGCCATTGTTTGTTCTCACGTCATGGAACATTTGATGCAGCCAGACGAAGTGGCTAAAAAGCTGGTGAACATGTTGCGCGATGACGGCAAATTATTTGTAGCTGTGCCTTGGCTGTCTGAACTTTACACTATGAATTTTAGTCGTAATCCAATATTCCAGTGGGGTAAACTGTTGCTTGTAAGAGCTTTGGATGAACTTCGCTTTAATCATAAAGGTATGTTACATTTTCTGTTTTTCCATAGTGTTGATGGGCGTGTCTTGTTGCGTTGGTTTATGCCAAAAACATATGTGGCTTCCAAATGGTATAAAGACACAATTCGGCTGCAGGATTATGTGGACGAGTTTTTGAGCAATAAACTGTACGATCCGCATCATAAGCATTGGTTCACTCGCGGTGAATATTTGCGGATTCTTCAAGGTTCAGGAAGGCTTGTGGGGTGCATAGGTATCTGTAACTTGGGGTTTGTTGTCACGCGTGCTATCAAATGATTAACTATAAGAGGAGTACTTTTGTGGCCAAGTCTTAGGGCATTTCGTTCAGAAAGGAAGAATTGCATACGGTTTGGACCTCGATTATTTATGCTTAGAACGAAAAGAATTACGCAAATATTTCATAAAGGCTAACGCTAGTACTTTACCGTTTAAAGATAAGTCGTTGGAGGCGATAGTCGCTTTTGAAGTTGTCGAACATTTGCTTAAACCTGAGTGCTTCTTGATTGAGGCAAGGCGCGTCCTTAAGACTGCGGTATTTTAATGATTTCAACACCCACGCCTGCACAAAAAAAATCAAAATTTCATCTTAATCGCTGTCCTAAATACTGCTTAAAATCATCTGCTTCTTTGGATCACGTTTCAGTCTTGGAACGTGATGTTTGGATTTCTAAAATAAGCACGTTGGGTTTTAATGTGAAAATTATGATCTGCACTTATCCAGTTGCAAGCAAATACCATTCATCAGTTTCAATGATATTGAATCGAACAATTGGCAGGGCGATTGGGTATTGGAAAGGATATGTTAGTGTAACCAACTCAAGGTTATTTTGCGAGAAACTGTGATTTATTTTAGCAATTACTAAGAACAAGTGTTTGGTTAGAAAGACTTGGGATGTTGCTTATGACTGAAGGCTTAGCAATTTATTCATTTTTTGGCTATCCAGCAACTCGTAGTAGGTTTCATTAGTAACTGATAAGCTATAAATGCTGGATTGACAACTAATGTTTTGCTAACGTGGTAATCAATTCTTCTATGAATTGAAAAGTGTAATTGAATGAACGCTCGCTCAATTTTTTTGTGATCTATATGCCTATCTTTGCTTGTCCAGTAATCACTCATATTATAATCTATAGAAATTTTTGTTCCCCTCCGAAAACGAAATGGAAAATCAACAATTCTGTTTGAAAAATTAATTATTCTTTCTATACCCCTAAAATTTTGATTAGTCCAATAATATGGGCTTGCCTCATGATCTAAGTACATACACCCACCGGTGTGTAATAAAGCTGCTAATTCCTTAATTGTTTGAATATAATCGGGTAAATGATGCAAAACGGAATAGCAAGTAATTAGGTCATACTTTGCTGCGGTTTTGAATTCCTCAACTTCTGAGTTAACTACTTTAAGATTGCCCTTTAAGATTTCTTGTTGAAATTTTTTTTTAAGTTGCACACACATATCAGGGCTTATATCAACTGCGGTGACTTTATATCCTAAACGCAATAATCTTCCTGTCAGGTTTCCAGTTCCAGCACCAAAATCTAACGCATGCTTCTCATTATCCTCAATCATAACGGTTATTATCTGAAGTGTTTTTGTAATTCTCTTTTGTTCAGAGTACCCATAAATTTCGGGATGCCTTTGCTCGTATATCGATGCCTCTAGTTTATGGGCTTCTATGTTTGCTTTGTGTATTACTTCTGGTTGAAGCATTTTTTCTTCGCTGGTTTTATTTTATTATGACTTGCTTGAGGATTTATGAAGTTTTGCATTTGATAGCTTGTTTCAATATTGTTTTGCATATTTCCACACGCAAGCAAACCTTAAATGCTCTACTTGCTCATAGATAGGAATGCCGGATCTATTAAAAATCTCATTGAAAAGATTATGTGAGATTATACTACCAATAGACATTATTAACAAGAAAAGCAATTTTGGATAGAGGGTCATATGAAAATTGCAGTTATTTCCCCTTCAGGTCTGGGCGGTGTACATGTTATCACATTGAAGCTATTTAACGCCCTTAAATTGGAGAACTTTGAAGTTGATCTTTTCAATGTTGACCATGGTGCTGTCAATCCATTTGTTCATGATCTTAGATTGGTAAAAAAGTTGAAAGATTACGATTTTATTATTTACACTGGTTCTATCGCTCGAATAAGTAGCCTCCTTGCCGGAAAACGTTTTGCCATATTTATTCATGGATTATTATTTGATGAATACAAAAATACGATTTTGCACAGCGATATTAGGACAAGGTTAGGAGCCTTACTAGAATTTGCGTGGTGGGGGTCTGTCAATATGAAATTTTTTAAACCAGATTTTTATATTTGTCATAGCATAACAACCCGTAATTATAATAAAATAAGCAATCCAACTTCAATATTGCCACAGTTCATACTTCCATCTGAAATCAAATACTTTCAACAACTGCAAGATAGCTATAGAAATTTGAGTGAAGTTCCGAAAATAATGGCGTATAGATCTTACGCTAAGTCTCCTCGTCTATTGCCACAAGCATCATTAATACATGTAGCTCGGTTATTAGGGAATAGGCTCAAGAAAAAAGTACTGTTTTATATAATTGATCCGACGATACCTTATGAAGAAACTTATGATTATGGAATGGTAAAATTAAACATAATAAGGGCTATGCCTCGTACAAAATTCCTAAAGTCTCTGGCTTCGTCTGATTTATACATAGAAACCAGCATTGATGAAGAAATCGGCTTAGACAGTATTGAAGCAGGTCTCCTTAAAGTACCATTGGCGAAGATCACATATCCGCAATATACGATGCTACAGGATTACACAGAGGATGAGGTTATAATAGCATCATCGCCCTTAACTCTAACAGACACACTTTCTGAATATTTCACAAACATAGATCAAAATAAGCAATATTATGGCTCAAGATTCAATCAGTACCTTCTAAAGAAACGTTCTTGGAATGTTGTAAAAAAACCTTTGCTTAATAAATTGCTTGAATGAGCAGAAACGAGGATAGAAGCAATTATTAATCGTTTTCGAACCCTTATTGAATATGCACGATTAGCAAAGCATAAATTAATTTTGAAATTTTTTTTAATTTCTCGCAAATGTTTATAAAAAACCTAGCAGAATACCTGCCGCGGTAGCAGCAGGATGAATGCGTAAGTTCTATTTTTTGGTATGCCTAATCGTCTTTCACAAACGAGATAAGGAGGTGAGAGACTTGGAGAAGGCTAGGACGTGTGCTTACCAAGCCAACTACCACCTTATCTGGGCCATAAAATACCGCCGCAAGGTACTCGTAGGCTCAGTTGAGGTTAGGTTGGAAGAGGTACTTAAGATGATTGCTGAGAGGCATGGTTGGCAGTTGCTGGCTACTAGAGTTCATGATAGTGACCATGTGCATCTGTTTGTTTCTGCTCCGCCTAAAGTATGCATACTTGAGATGGTTCGTGTTTTCAAGTGTGTTTCGGCTCAGTTGCTTTTCGAGGAGTTTCCTGAGATTAAGGAGAAGCTTTGGGGTGGGCACTTGTGGTCAGGGGGCTATGCTGTGAGGATTGCAGGCGTTGTAGTGCAAAAATTGAGGAATACATCAATAGGTCGTAAACGTGGATGCTCGCCCCGTAACAGTAGATCAAAACTTTAGAAGGGCGGCTCCCTAGGTTCTTTGAGGTATAATTTTGAAGAACACTAGTTTTATTGGTTTTGGAGCCGTCCCTCGCAAGAG
>JBEKBM010000008.1:0-97243 GCA_050015395.1 Bathyarchaeia archaeon | reverse complement strand
TACGGTTGAATGGATCCGCAAAAGAGCTATGCATCTTTTCATGCACAGGGTAAGAAACTCAACAGAACCATTCAGAAGCATTTTAAGGATGATAGACACAAAATAACATGAAAGCGCAAATAGTCAGTTAAGTTAATCATAAAATTCTTAAAAATTAAAATATAGAGGCTGAGAAGGCTCTGTGCGGTACTTCATGGTTTCAGCCGTAATTATCATTAGCCTTTGAATGTCCTTTTCTCTTAAAGATTTTCCAGAGCCACAGCAAACCCTGAATTCTAAGATGTCACTAATCTCTCATTGTCTTTTTTTTAGAAAGCGGGGCTTAGTCTTTCCAAGCGGCGCTAGGGGGATTTGAATAAGCAGCCATGGACTACTCTCTGTCCATCCGAGCGCCGAAGAGTTAACAGAATCCGATTTAGAAGAGATTAAAGATTGGATATTGGGAAATCGACGGTTATGTATTGAAGCGATTAAGAGAATTGAAAATTGCGACAAAGACTCAAATTTGCAACTTGTTCCTTGCGACAAAAATTTTTACCTTTCATGAATTTCGAGAAATCCTGAAATAATGATAAAGTACCTTTTCTTGGGAACCTTAACTGTAGTCGCTATTATTTTTAGTCCAAGTTTATCATACGATGTACTTTCCCATCTTTAACAGGAAATCCCGTATCTTAGCTCTATCAATAAACTGACCCCATTACTTTGACATAACGCTTAAGGTTGTTTAGGTGTTCCTTGATGGCGAAGAAATCCACTTTGCAAAGCATAGCGAATTGTTATAGAACCGCCTCGGTGATTTGATTCCCATTTGTTGGGCAAAACAAGCACCTGATTTAAACCCTGAATTAAGCCCCGATTGTAAAATTAAGGTAGATTTGGCGCCGCCGAAAGGATTCGAACCTTTGACCGACTGGTTAACAGCCAGCCGCTCTACCGGGCTGAGCCACGGCGGCAAAGCATAATGCTTATGTCACCTTTCAGTTTCACAAAAGTATTTAACTTGTTCGGCGGTAAACATTTTTTGCCGAATATAATAGTCATCATTTAGGACAATTCAAAGTTTGAGGTTCTAATCCCTATAGATGTCGTCATTATGATTGGGGGCTTTGAAATAAATTTTAATTGCTATTGCGATTCCGTAGTTGTTTCTTCTTTGTCTATTATTTCTTTGATTAACAGTTTGATAGGTGGTAACTCGTACTTTATTATCGACCACAACACTTGAGGTTTCACGTTGTAGTATTCATGTGCAAGTTCGTTTCTCGTTTGCCTCATTCTTTCCCATGTTCTCCAAGGGATTTGTCGGTAAGAATATTTGACGTTTTTAGGAATTTTATCTACTGCTTCGCCTATAATTATTAAGTCCGTTATTATTGCCTTAACAGCCATTTTATTAATTATAAAATCATTCATTGTAAGGTCTTTTGAGAATTCTTCTATTTCATCAATCGCGTCAAATATGTCTTTCAGAAACAGCCTAAAGTCTCTTTTCATATTGGAGTAGCTTCTTGCAATATTCGATCCTTCAGCATACTTTTTATCGAATCTTTTGGCACTAAATCTATGTTCATATGTAATGCTTCTGCTAAGAACTCTTTGACGTCTATAAACTCCCAAAGATCATAAGGCTGAGAAAACGTAATAAGAAGATCCAAATCACTTTTTTTGGTTTGTTCGTCTCGTGCGTAAGAACCGAAAATTTCAAGGCTTTCCACATGAAATCTTGATTTTAGAAGTGGCATGAGAGCCTTTAGTTGATCTTTTACTTCTTCAATAGTTTTTGGCATTTTCTCCCGCTTACTTGACTATTTTTCTGTTAAACTATCGATATAAAGTTTTTACTTATCGTGACTGAAAAACGCGAGCATACCGCTTTTTAGCTTGAAGAAGCCAAGACGCAGATTAGGATAACATCATTTGCCATGAAAAAATTTTGCGCTACAAGATAGAAGGCGGTTCACATTTCATCTTCTGAGGTTATTCTATCTGTCGCACTTTGCGCTTTGCTATTGCTGAGAAGCCCTTATAGAACTCTTTCGTTATGCGCTGGTACCATTTGTCCGAGAAAGACAAATCAATCAAATTGTCAACCCAGCGAAAGTCACGTTCAGCACATTGAATCAAAAGTTTTTTGTGCAATTCATTTAGTTTGGTGTTTGTAAACCAGTCTTCATTTGTTAACTTGCCCAGCGGAACAAAGAATAATGGCACAATGAGGCATCGCATGTCCTTAAGGTCATCAACTAAATCCATAGTTTTAAGGATGTCCGATTCCTGTTCATCAGGCAACCCAACAATCAACGTGCAAGCAGGAGCAAGCATGTTGTCATGCATTACACCCATGCCCTCGCAGACAACGTCATGCCAATTGTCAGCGCTAAAAGGATGAGCCTTGGCAGGCATAATCTTCTTCGCTATCTCTGAAGAACCAGTTTCAATGCCTACTTCTGCTCCCCACCAAGTTTGATTCTGCAAGATAAGCTCCGACAACTTCGAAAGAAGCTTAGGGTTTGATGCTACTGCAGCCAAGGAACAGTGGCTCCAACTTAAGCCTGTGCACCTTTTTGTTACTAATTCATGCAGTTGCACAAGTTTCTCTTCGTTTGGCGTCGTGTTTTTTGAGCCGTAAAGCATGACATCTTCAGCGTGCAGACATACACCAGTATTGCCTGAATCAATATTAACGCTTAATTCACGATCAATCTTTTCAATCGGGTACCATCTTAACGGTCTTAAGGTAACATTACAAAATTGGCAACCTCTGCAGCAGCCCCTGCCAATCTCAACCAAACCGTTAACTGAAGGCTGAACAATATCAGGAATCTCCTCTAAACTTGGTGCTTCGCCAACTCCAACTTCATAATGGCTTGGGATCTCTTGGCCTTCAATTGTTGCTCTAAAAAGTTTCCCAATAACATTTTCCGCTTCACCCTCAACAACACAGTCAATACCTAAGTCCTTGACGGCTTTCTCTCGGTAACGAAACTGCCATGCGCCCGGTCCACCAACAATAACCTTTAACCCATTTTGTTTCGCTTTTTTGATCGCTGGACTTTTTAGCAAAACTTGAAAGTATTTTGCAAGGTAGGGTTCCTTCTTGAAAAGAGAAGCAAGAGTTGTAGAAGCTGGACCTAACCCAAACGGATCCATTGTGTGTATGCCAAGAACTTTTGCATCATTAAGGTAGCGACTTAGATATTTTGGGCTAACTGTTTCAACGTGGAAGCCTTCTTTTAAGAGTTGAGCTTCAGTTTTTCTCAGTCCATAAGGTGCTTGTTGCGGATGGCCATTTTTTGTTTTTAGTTGTGGAAAGAAGAGATAGCTATAGAGCCATTCTGGAATAAAATTTGGAGGCGCGCACGTACCGAACCCGAGGAACTCGTTATTATGATAATTGCTCATTAAAGTCCTGTCAGCAGTCAACACTACCTCTGCCATAGCCCCTTTCGCCCACTTCTTCATTTAAAACCTTTGAATGTTTATTCCTAGAAAGTGCGAGGCAGATATAACTTTATTCCTTGCACGCTATCTTTATTCCACTCGTTTGGAGTCTTAAGCATAGTTAGAGAACCTCTTTGGTTTTGTATAGAAGTGAATTTGAGCTCCGTTGATTGTTATTTCGTCGTATTTAGTCCAGCCTGCTTGACCGAGCTTCTGAATTTCCTCTATTGTCGTTGCAGTTGTGGTTTCAAACTGGTCATCTTTGAACTGTATCATGCCTATGTACTTCATGCTACTGTTGATATTTTTGTGGCCTAGCAGCTTCTTTACCAGTAAAACATTGCCGTTAGTGTGGTAGGCTATTATTGTGCCTCCCCAATGCCTAAAGGTCCTGAGCTCTATCGACAGGAGGCGAGGATTCTTTTGAAATTCAGCTGTTCGCTTTCTCAGCCTTGTGTACGCACAACCAATACTGCCGTAGGTGCAAGGAAAGACTCTTGTTGATGTCTTAGGCAAGCAATTAAGCATTGAAAGCAATTTGTTTGAAACTTTAAGCGTTCTCGGCAAGTGACCTTTAACCGGATGATTAATCGTTATCGTTTGCTCTTTCTCTGAGATGTCTATCCAATCGATTCTTAGTACTTCTGATGGGTCGCCGAAGGTCTCTTTCAAGCCTTGAAGATAAGCAGCCATCTTTCTTGTTCGAGCAGCAGTTATCAATGCGTCAAGTTCAGTTTCGTCAGGTATGAAAGGAATTATTTCTTCTTTGCTTGTATTTTGGTGGAACCCACGGAATTTTTAGCATCAATGCAAACGCATTGTAAGCATAGACATACAGCAGTTTCATTCCATTTTTAACGTTCATCCTTCCGATAGTTTCTTTGATGTTTTCAGGGTCTTGTAAGTTAGCTCCGAGTTTAGAAAGCCTTCTAATCAGGTTAGAGTATTCTATTTCTTTGCAAAAGCCTTCTTTCTCCAAGTACGCTAAGAACTGAGCAACTAATCCAGCTACGTTTGGCGGTAGTTTTTCGTCTCTCGCACAAATCTTTGTTTTTTGTGTAAGTTCCAAATTTTTCGCTTCTGCTCGCGCCGCGCGCAATTCTTCGGTGGTGAAGTTGTGATGATCTGCTTTCAAATGTCTGAGCAATTTTCAATTCAATTCGTCTCTATTTATCAATTATAAATCCGCGATGAATTATGCGATTTTGAAATAGACGCGTTTGTTGCTTTTTCCTTTGTTTTCAGCTCTGATCAGTTCTATTCTACCCACTTCTCGCAGACTGTGCACATGCGTACCTCCATCGGCTTGTCTATCTACGCCTACTATTTCTACGATGCGAAGTACAGGTATATCGGGTGGCAGGGCTTCCGCCATCTTAACTATACCTGGGATTTTCATCGTTTCCTCTTTCGGCAACTCATACCATTTTACAGGAATATCCTTACTGAAGAGCTCATTCGCCTTAGCGACGTATTGGTCTAAGATTTCCTTGTCGAAGTTTTCGAAGTTGAAATCAAAACGGATATAGTCTTCCTCAAGCTGATTGCCAGTAACGAGAGCTCCAGTTCCCACACATAAAAGTGAAGCAAACAAGTGTGCTGCCGTATGGCTCCGCATAAGTTTGTACCTTCGCGCCCAGTCTAGGGTGCAGTGAACTCTATCTCCTTCTTTAAGACCTGCTTGATCCACCTCATGAGAAATTTCTCCTGAAAATTTTCCTACATAAACCACATTGTAAGTTTCATTGTCTTTGACGATTTTTCCAGTATCCCACGGTTGACCTCCTCCTTTAGGATAAAAAATGGTCTGATCAAGCACAACGTATTTTTGGTCCTTAACGGAAACAACAACAGCGTTGCACTCTTTGAGATAACTGTCGTCTAAGAACAACATTTTTGTCAACAAGAAGGCTACCTCACTTCTACAGATATCCAATATGTTTAGGTTTAGAAGGATATATTTGCTCATTTTGCCTAAAAACTTATTGCCGAATAGATCCCTAAGCAGCAAAAAAGGAGGGAATCTCGGTAGAAATTACAGTCTGGGAACGGTAACTCCCTAGGTTACTATTCTTAGACTATTATAGCCGCGCGGGTTTTTACTACGAACATTCCATACTCTTGAGCCGTCTTGATAAAATGGCACAATTTAACACATTAATGTCCTGCATGACTCACTATGATGCGATTACCACACTTAGGGCACTCATAATAAAGGAACCTTTTTTCATTGTTATATTTAGCTATCATTTCTTTGTAACATGAAGGGCAAAGAGGAGCCCTCTTCATAGTTTTCATGGTTGAGTTTATGCTTGTCTTTGTTTTAGAATTTTGCTACTGCTTACATTCTAAGCCCTTAGATGGTCTCAGTAAAAAAAAGAAAATGGAATTGAAACTTCAAAGCGACACTCATCATCACAACCCTTAAGAAAAAAAGCTCACATAAAATCCTGAGAAGGAAAAAAATTCATGTGGACGTCAGGCTGGAGAGGAAAGCAGGCAAAAGCCGTTTTTCTCACTGTCTTAGCCGGTGTCTTGTGGGGGACCTCTTTCCCCGCCATAAAAATCGGTTTGAACTACGTTGACCCGTACTTATTTGTTTTCTTAAGATTTCTTTTAGCATCAGCGCTGATGTTCTTGATAATGCTTTCCACTAAGAAGCTCACTTATCCAATAAAACAGAAGAAACTAATCCTCTTCCTAGGTGTTACCAATGGAGTTGCGTACCTATTGCAGTACATCGGAATGAACTCTACTACAGCAGCAAAAGCAGCGCTCTTCGTAAACTTAAGCGCCGTCTGGGTGGCATTACTAAGCCCAAAGCTGCAAGGGGAAACACTGGGAAGAAGAAAAATATTGGGTGTTTTAGCTGCTCTAACTGGTGTTATATTTGTGACGACTAACCTAGATTTCTCGATGTTAAGCGGAGGGCAATTGATCGGGGATTTGTTACTAATCACTTCAGGAGTCATTTGGGCATTTTTCATAATATACAATAAAACACTCGTAATGACAAGCAATGGTGTACTTCAATCTTTAACATGGATCTTGCCCTTAACTCTGCTCCCGATGCTGCCCTTCGTCTTCTCCTCAGCAGACCAGATCCCTGCGCTTCCCGCTCAAGCTTGGCTTGCCATAATTTACACAGCCGTTGTTTGCTGGGTCGTTCCTTACTACTTATGGCTGGAAGGCTTAAAACACATCTCAGCCTCAACATCCACGATTCTGCTTCTATCAGAAATATTAATAGCTACAGCAATTTCCTTCATTCTACTAAACGAGATACTCACTATGGTCATGGTCGTCGGAGCTCTCCTCATAATAATAGCCATAGTACTAGTATCCTATCGCTCCGACTAAATCTAAGCACACATTACAACGATTTTTAGCTTGAATCAGCCTATCAACTGTTCGGTCAACTTAAAAAAAAAAACAAAAAAGGGCATGCCAAGAAATTGAAAAAACCAATCGTTGCAAAGCCTATAGGCATATAAAACAAATTCTTCAATTAACTTTTTCTTCGGGCATTTTTGTGTGTCGGAAGTAGTACCAAAACAGGCTAATAGAGACTATGTAGAATAGGGCAGCCAAGAAGAATGGTGCTGCCAAAAATCCCATGCCAATCAGCCAGGCACCGACGAACGAGCTCAATGCGCTGGGCAATCTCCAAAGAGCAGAGCTTACGCCTGAAGCCGCACCACGCTCATCTTCCGCGACCAGCCCCATTATCATCGACTGCGCCAGCGGACTTGACATGTTCATAAGAAAGGCCCTTGACGTGTAAACGATGCTTGCCACTATGTAATTTGGAGACAGCGGCGTTGTAAACATGAATATGGTTGAAACTGCCTCCGTCACAACTATAGCGTTAACTACTCCAAATCTTTTCGCAAGCGAAGGAGCGGCAAGCGTAGTTATACCTATTACAATGCTTGAAAAGCCCAAAATTGGACCGCTTAACGAGTCCGGTATACCGTACTGCGCCTTCATCCAAGCAGTCATCAAAGGAACGACCATACCTGCGCCGAAAGCAATTATCGCGCCCGTGAAGGCATATTTCACCAAAACATTTTTAGACTTTCTTGGGAGCAGCTCACTCAAGGTTGCATTAGCTTTCGTGGACCTTTTTGATTCGCTAACTTTGAAGATTATGAGTGTGGAAGACAAACTCAGAACGGCAAATATTACGTAGAGAAGAACGTGGCTTTCCTTATTCGTGAATCCACCCATCGTTGATGTCGCCAGGATTGCAATAGCGCCGAGGCCGAAGGCTGTGCTTTGGGCAAAGCCAAACATGGAGAAGACGCTGTTCCTCTTCGCATCTTCAGCTTTTTCTGCAAGCAACGCACTGCTAGACGAATAAGAAGCTGCTTCTGAAATGCCTTCGAAAATGGCAGCAATTATTAACAGTGCTGGGTTTGTGGTTAAAGCGAAAACCGCAATGATGACGCTTGCTATTATGTTGCCTAGTATGAGCACTCGCTTTCTGCCGTATTTGTCTGCTACAATTCCCATGGGAACGCAGGTTGCAAAAGTGGATATGCCCATGACCGTTACGATGAGTCCCATGAGGTTGAAGGATAACCCTTGAACTGTGGTGAGAAAATAGGCTATGTCAGTGTAGAACATGCCGTAAGCTACGGAAGGCAGTACTGACGAGTAGATTAGGTATTTTGCCTCTTTCTGCATCCCTCTGTAGGTGTTAAACACTTAAACCAGCCCGATTTTCGACTCAATTTGCTTCTTTATGCAAGAGCAAAGGTCAATTTGCTAGAAATGGTTTCGGCAACTGCCGTTTTAAGTTTTTCTCAGTCATTTTCACCAATTCTCATATAGTATTTTTTGAATGCCTTGCAATTATCTATCGCCTTCGTTGCCAGTTCAAACAAAGAGCGACTCATTACCGAAGGTGCAAGATTTTCTCCAAAGTTAAGAGAATGCAAAGCCGTTTACAGTTTTCATTAGTTCATAACCTCCGCTATATTACCATGGGTCTATAAGCTTCAATGCTACGAGAGAAATCTTGCCAGTAGGTACTGTTTGCTTCTTCAGCAGATTTTGCTCTCTTAAGCTGTTCTGTGATATCTGCAACCGAAGTCACAAGCGCGCGCAAGTGAAAGTTTATTTCCACGTCTATAGTAGTAACGAGAATTGAAGGGGTTAAGAATGTCAGAGACAGATTTGGTTTTGGAGATTGATCATCCGCATTTTATTATTAGGGTTACCAACGATCTGTTGAAAATAGACGTGAAAGGAAACGTGAAAAACGAAATCGAGGAAGCACTTGAAAACGCTCAGGGTCTAAGGGAAACAATCGGTCGTATCTTGAGCGTCTTTGCACCATTACATATCCGCTTATCTGACATTGATTCTGTGAAAATGGAAAAAACGGGAGAAGTTAAAATATTATTGCCCCACCGCAGAGATGCAAATATTCCGCTTCGAACAGAAGAAGCGGAGAAGCTTGTTAGTAAACTGAATCAGTTGATTCCAGAAGCAAAGCAAAGAGAGATGGAGCGCATAATAAAGGAACAGCGCGCGCGGCAAATTGTCGAAGAGGAAATCGAAATAAAAAAAGAATCTGCTCAATTTCCGCAATCTCCAGAGGAGATGCACAAAGAAGAAAAGGAAATAGAAGAGACAATAGAGAAAGAAGAAAACCCGGACTAGAGGCGGTATCCTCTATAGTGCGCGACCAGAATAACAAAAATTTCAATCGCGAGAGCTAGAACATGGCGCGGCTGTTTTTCATGGTGCCCACTTGGTTGGTAAGGTGCGAACTATTCCGTAAGAGGTTAAAAAGCTCAAATTTGTCTCCAAATCAGAAAATAAGAGTTATGACCATTTTACACCAATTTTGGGACAAGCCAGCGCGCTGTGACCTTTAGCCAAGTGAACGTTTTCGGTTTTTCTTTGAGCTTCTTTACGTCAGGATTGTTTTTTTGATTGCAGTTCTTTTGCTACGCTGTCAATTGCATTTATTGCTTTTTCGATATGAACTTTTTCTATCCCGCGATGCGTCACCATTCTTATGCTGTTCTTGGCCATGGTTGAGACTAAAACGTCCTTTTCCTTGAGCTTTAGAACGAACAGTTCATCTGAGGCTCCTAAATCGCTCATATCGAAACGAACCATGTTTGTCTGCACCGCATTTAAATCAACTTTGATCCCGTTTATCTTTGCTATTCCTTCTGCTAAGCGCCTGGCATTTTTGTGGTCTTCTTCCAGTCTGTCAATCATCTTTTCAAGGGCAACAATGCCTGCCGCAGCGATTATGCCTGCTTGGCGCATTCCACCGCCCAAAACTTTCCGGGTTTTTCTGGCTTTCTCGATGAATTGTTGAGTGCCGACGACCACTGAGCCGACTGGGCAGCTTAGGCTTTTAGATAGGCAGAACATCAGGCTGTCTACATGCTTTGTGAACTCTTTTACGTTAGTCTTTGAGGCTACGGCAGCGTTGAATATTCTTGCGCCGTCCATGTAGAATTTCAAGCCATATCTTTTGGCCACTTCGCTTATCGCTCGCATTTGATCAGGAGTGACTATTGTTCCCCCATACCTGTTGTGCGTATTTTCAATGCATATCAGAGAGGGCACTGGAAAATGGATGTTCTTCGGTCTTATCGCTGCTTCAATGTCTTCTGGATCGATCGCTCCCAAGTGACTCTTGATTAGCCACGGCAGTAGTCCAGCAATTGCAGATACCCCTCCTCCTTCATACCAGTAAATATGAGATTCCGCTTCCAAGAATACTAGTTCTCCACGTTTTGCATTGTTCATCAAAGACACTAGGTTTGCTTGCGTGCCGCTTGTGACTAAAAGAGCCGCGTCTTTTCCCATCTTCTCGGCTGCCATTTCTTCAAGCTTTTTAACCGTTGGGTCTTCCCCGTAAACGTCGTCTCCTAGTTCTGCATGCCGAATTGCCTCCAGCATCTCCTCTGTGGGCAACGTCACCGTGTCGCTTCGTAAATCAATTATTTCTTTGTTTGCCATTCTCGTCTTATCTTCTCCTAATTCATACAGTCTCTCTCTTGAAAAGCTACTTGCTCAAAAGAGGGAACGCAGTCTAGTGCTCTCTTAAGAAGTTCCCCCCTGGTTTTCTCTTCTTCAGTTATTCCATAATTCAACGCCTCGTAAAAGAGAGGGCTAACGGTGCTGAAGTGTGCCCTACATTCGCGTGCGAGTTGTTGCCGAGTAAAACCTCCAGAGCAGGGATACCAGAATGCTTTTTGCTTTTCAGTCCACGATAATTTCTTGATATAATCAATTGCCGTCTGAGCAAAATTCATCGAGTACTTTGAGTTTGTCATTTCTCGCTATACAAGCACTGGATTCTTGCTTTAAAGTCTTCTCTCAAACCTTAAGTAGCAAAAAACATTAGAGGCATTTTGCGTCGACTTTAAAGTTGAATCGCGCAAGTCGCCTGTTTGATAGGCTGAATGCTTGTTATTTCCTTGTGATGAGAAGAACGCCCGTGAAGATTAAGAGCCCTCCGGCCAAGATTAGCGGAGTGATGTTTTCTCCGATGAAAGCTGTTGCAAACAAAACTGTCACTAATGGTTCTGCGAAGAGAAAAGAACTGGCGACTGCGGCTTTTACCTTGCTCATAACGTAGAACCAGATAAAATACCCCACGAACGAACACGTGACCGCTAGGTACAGAATTGCCCCCCATGCTTGGAGATTCAAGGTTAGTATTCCGTGGAGAGAGTTTTCGGCCAAAGAGAACGGAACTAAGAAAAGTCCGCCTATAATGTTTACATATGCTACAACGAGGAAAGGACTGTACTTCTCGATCAATCTTTTTCCTCCAAGGGTGTATGAAGCCCAAAGAATAGGTGTAAGCAGAAGAATTAAGCTTCCAAAGAGAAATGTTGGATTGCTGCTTCTCAAATCCATTGTGCCGCCTGTGATGACGACCAAAGTGCCAATTCCCGCAACGGCAAGTCCCAAGAACTGCTTTCTCTTTAGGGCTTCATTAAAAATCCGCATAGAAAGCAAGGTGATGAGTATAGGTGAAAGGAAGCAAACTAAAATCGCAGCAACGGAGGCGCCTGCCAACTCGATGCCTACGTATTGGGCAATAAAGAAGAAAGTAACCCCTACGAGAGATAGACCTACGAACACCAGAATGTCTTTACCTTCAAAAAGCACTAAGCTAAGTGGTCTCCTAACCTTCCTTACCACAAGAGCGACTAGAAATAACGCTCCTGCTACCAGAAACCTGAATGTTGCGATAGCGATTGGAGTCAATCCTTGCAAAAGCAATGTTTTCGCTACAACAAATGAGCTACCCCAAAAAATAATCAGGCATAACATCAAGAAAAAGTCAAATGAACCGATTTTCTTGTTTGCCATTTTCCCGCCTCTTCCTATAAACAACAGCGCGCCGAATTAAACCGTGTAGGTGGAGTTTAGCGTAAGAGGAGTCAATCTAATTTACAGAGTCTATCGTTTGCGATGATAATTTTTCATCGCGTGGCGCATAGAGGAAACAGGAGACTAACCTATTAGCGTGTTGATACATTTTAGGCGCTTGGTAATGCTTGAGCTCTAGCTCGACGCCCTCTTCAGACTCGCTTAGCCTATCTATCGCAGCAAGGCTCCTCGACTTTTCCTTTTCCAAGTTGAGCAGTTCCTTCAAGTTACTTATGTTGACGTTTCTAATCATTACGTTGCCATTTCCATTTGTGGAAATAACGGTTTCTCCTTTGAACATGTCTGCATACTTATCCTCAATTAGGTATTTCAGATCCGCAGCTACTTCGTCAGCAGTCCAGCCGCAGATATTGAAGGCTACTGGGCACCTTGGGTGAAAAGAGCACCCTGGTGGCGGCTCCACTAAGTTTGGAGTGTCCCCCTTCAATATTATCTTGTTTCCTTTGACTTTCTTCCCTGGAACAGCCGATATAAGTGCTACGTTATATGGATGGACTGGGCTTAATATTACGTCGTTCTTTAGCCCGCTTTCCACTATCTTGCCGGCGTACATTACGTTTACTTGATCTGCCATGTAGGAGATCACGGCTATGTTGTGGGTTATGAGGATCATTCCTATGTTATGCTTCTCCCTTATCCTGCGCAAAAGTGCTAATACCTGAGCTTGGACCGAAACGTCCAGCGCACTGGTCGGCTCGTCTAATACCAAGAACTTGGGCAGTGTGGCTATTCCCCTAGCTAGGGCAACCCTCTGTTTCTGGCCACCGGAAAGTTCATGAGGGTACCTATAGGCGAAATCTTTTGGAAGGCCGACTTCGTCCAAGAGCTCCATGCATCTGTTGACCGCCTCCTTCGACCGCATATAACCTGTAGCTATGATGGGTTCCATTATGATGTCCAAGATGTTCAGCCGAGGATCCAATGACGAATACGGGTCCTGAAAGACAATGTTCGTCTTCTTCCTGATCTCCTTTTGCCTATCTCGCTTTTTGCTGAAGATAGAGTATTCTTTTTCAATGTCAGCTGCCTTCTTCAACTCATTATTTGCCACATAATCATCGTACTCTCGTAAGACATCGTCCGGTACATCAAAGAAGACGTGACCAGCCGTTGGCTTTAGGAGGCCTAAGAGCAACCTTCCGAGCGTGCTCTTCCCTGAGCCGCTCTCCCCCACTACGCCTACAACCTCCCCTTCTCTCACCTGTATATTCACGCCGTCAACGGCTTTGAGCATAAGTGGTTTCCCGAGTACGCTACTGCCTTTAATCGGGAAGTGTTTAACCAGTTGCCTTGTCACTATTAACATTCTTAATCACCGTTTAGGGAAGCAGGAGACAAAATGCCCCTCTTCGACTTCCACCGTTTCTGGCTTCATAGCTCTGCACTTATCCGTCGCATCTGGGCACCTAGGGTGAAAAGAGCAACCTAGTGGCACGTTCCTCATATCGGGTACAGCGCCGCCTATGCCTTGGATTTCATTACCGTCAATTGTGGGGATGGCTTTTATGAGCATCTTCGTATATGGATGAAGAGGCTTGTTGAAAACTACTTCTGTAGGTGCCATCTCGACTATTTTGCCGGCGTACATTATGCCGATTCTATCGCACACTTCGGCTAAGACAGAAAGGTCATGAGATATGAATATAAACGAAGTGTTGAACCTTTGTTTAAGGTGCCTTGTAAGCTCGAGTATTTGAGCCTGTACAGTTACATCCAGCGCACTGGTCGGCTCATCCAATATGACCAGCTCAGGGTTGTTCGCAAGCGCGATAGCTATTACTATCCTCTGCCTCATACCACCTGACAACTCATGGGGATACATCCTTACCACTTTGTCTGGGTTGGGGACCTCAAGCATCGAAAGAAGTTCGATCGCCTCTATGTACCCTTCCTTTAATAGGACATTCTTGGCTGCCCTGCTTAGACCTGGGACCCTCATCCAGCCGCCTATATTCTTTCTCTTTTCCACACTCTGCAGGACCATCTTTTCAAATGACCCCAACTTCTCCGAATGGAGCGACATAATAATCTTCCCTTTCTTGGCCTCCCCAAGATCGCTCCTCCTCCACACGTTAAGGACTTGGTTCTCAATCCCGCGCAGCCCCTTCGATTCAGCGTATCTGTTAATAACTTGTTCGTCTGCCCCTTCCTTCAGTAGCTTCATTATCTGCTCAATATCATCCCGTGTTGCCCTTGCCCTAGCAAGCTTCCTCTGTGCGAGTGATCTTGGCTGATGCGTAATAACAGTCTCCGCTATTTGGAAACCGACCTGAAGGACAGGGTTAAGACTCGTCATCGGATCTTGGAAGACCATGGATATCCTACTGCCCCGGATGTTGGCCAACTCCTTGTTCAGCTTTTTCATGACCTCCTCGCTCTGTCTTAAGTTGAACTTGTCCGGTCCTTTTGAGGTAAATTTCCTCAGAGTGGCTATTAAGTCTCTCTCACCGAGGAGGATGACTTCCCCCGCCGTCACTGCCGCGTTCACCGGCAGAAGGCCTATTATCGTTAGCCCTAGTGTTGTCTTGCCGCATCCGCTCTCCCCTGCTACGCCGAATACTTCACCCTGCATAAGGTAAAGATCCACGCCGTTAAGGGCCTTATAGATACCTCTCCTAGTGTAGAACTGTACCTTTAAATTCGAAACCCTTAACGTGTCCTCCAAATCAGCTTCTCCTCCGTGGGTCCATCACATCCCTTAGCCCATCGCCGACTAGGTTGACCGCCAGAGCAAATAAGGTGATAGCCAAGCCCGGGAAGATGACCGTCCAAGGAGCGGTCTGAACATAGTTGAGGCCCAAGCTTGTGAGGTAACCAAGCTCTGGCACGCTTGCGTTCGCTATGAAACCTATGAAAGCAAGGGTGGAGAAGATAACCATTATTGAGCCCAAGTCCAAGGATATTTGAATAAATACGGGGGGCAGCGAGTTTGGCAGTATATGTTTAAACATGATCTTTACCCTGCTGACTCCGGAGGCTTTGGCCGCTTCAACGAACGTAAACTCCTTAGTGCTTAGCGTCTGACTCCTCGTGTACCTCGCATATAGAGGCCACCACACTATTGCAAGGGCGATAGACATGTTCAGCAGACTTCTGCCGAGGACAAAGCCGACGGCCAACGCAAGTATAAGATACGGTATGCTAAAGAATACGTCGGTTATCCTCATCACGATTTCATCCATTAGGCCACCGACATAGGCCGAGATAACGCCTATTAGGGATCCGACTGCCGCGCCTATAGCCACAACAAGCACTGAATAGAATAGGTCTATCCTTATCGCCTTAATCGTGCTGGTGAATAGATCCACCCCTGGATACGTCGTGCCAAACAGGTGCGCCATTGAAGGTGGCGAGGGCGCTGGGTTGATAAAGTTCGGAACAAGCGAACCTACGTTAGTGATGCCGAGGAGCTGTGGGAAGAACTGCACAATCAGCGCGTCTACTACATATATCATGATTATGATAAGACCGACGACTGCGACCTTGTTTGCAAAAAAGACGGACATTGACAGCTTAGTGTTGTCCCATTTTCTCCTTTTTAGCTCTGCTTCAGACATCTTTTTGCTTCCTAATATTTTATCCTCGGATCTATAAACGCATATACTAGGTCTACTAGCAGGTTGGCAAACACAAGAATTAAACCGAAAAGCAACGCAGAGGCCATGATACCTCCGACATCGCTGGCGAGAAGGGCCTGCGTAGTCCAGTATCCTATTCCTGGGTAATTAAATATGGTCTCCACCACTACAGCTCCCCCTAGTAGGCCGGCCACGGTATAGCCGAAAAGTGTAATTACCGGCAACAGTGCGTTCTTACGCGCATGAAGGTTAATTACCGCTCGTTCAGATATCCCTTTTGACCTGGCCAGCCTGATGTAATCCTGATCTAATACTTCGAGCATTGAAGACCTCAGTATCCTGATCATGCTCGCAACTATGGCTAGTGCGAGCGTGACCGAGGGCAGGATAAGGTGCAGGAACGCATCGCCAGCTACGCTCCATGAGTTATGTATGATCGCGTCTATGATAATTATATGCGTGGGGTATGAGATTCCGTTGACAACCCATGGTAGAGCTGAAACTGAGACTGGGTTTACGACGCCGGAGAACGGAAGTACTTTTAGGTAGACGCCTAGCAGGAGGATCAGGACGACGCCTATAAGGTATATAGGCATTGCATACAGGGTGAAGGATCCGACGCGCACCGTGTGGTCAGCGGCAGAGTCCCTGTTGACAGCGGAGTAAACGCCTAGGGGAACGCCTATCACCCATATCAGGATGGACGCTACCACTGATATCATAAGTGTATTCGGAAGGAAGAGCGCTATGGCCGTACCTACCTGACCGCTGAATATAGGCGTGTTGGTGAAGCCCCAGTTGCCTCGCAGTATTTGGTATAACCAGTAAAAATATTGAACATAGATTGGTTGGTTAAGGTGGAATTCGCTTGTCAGCTTTTGAATAAGCAATTGCTTTGCAAGCCCAGTCAGTTTGGGGTTCATATATCCGGATAATATCACATTTGTCCCACTTACATGGGTAAGGATAAACACTATGAAAGTAAGCCCGATCAGCGTCGGAATAAGAAACAGCAAACGCCTAATGACGTATACCCAAAGGCGCATAGAAAAATCATCTCAGAAAAAAAGTGAAGCGCACAAAGGCGCTTATCCTTTAATCCACCAATAGAAGATCGAGTCCGCAGCTCCGCCGATCTCCGAGTTCTCCTGAGATTGTATCCCATGGTAACCTGCCATGTATGGCTTCACTATCCAGAAGGAGTTAGGCTGAACCGTATATACGTACATGTACAGGTTTATAGCACTCTGTTCTGCCTGCTTGTAGAGCTGAGCTGCCGTTGTCGGGTTGGTTGCGGCGTTTGCCTCCTGAATCAACGTGTTAAGCTCTTGATATTGAGTTGCCTCCGACTGATATCCAGTCGCATTTAAGTAGTCAGTCGTAAAGGCTGACGCTGATGGATAGGTGCCGCCCTCAAGATACATGGCATTGATGAAGTCGCTTGGATACGGATAGTCAGCTATCCAGCCTAGATAGTATAGTGGCATGGGATTCTGGCCAGGCACTTGCTCAGCTATCTGTGTTGCAAACGGTTGATATTCAACGGTCACACTTATGTCGGGGTCCATCTGGTGTAGAGCAGCTCCCCACATTTCGGCGCCAGCGTAGTTGATCGTATCGCCGGCTGCTACTACAATAGGTATGTTGACAGGTACGTTGGCTTCTCCTGACTGCTGCATAAGCTGCGTAGCGTAAGTCAGGTTATATGTAGGAACATTCTGGAGCTCGCTCGGCGGCACATAGTATGGCAAGCCGGGGATTATGACGCCTGCGTAGGGGCTTCCGAAGTTCTCGCCGTATACCTTGTTGCCCAGTATTTCATTTATGTAATTGGTGTAGTCGAAAGCGTAGGTAAACGCTTCCCTCACTTGCGTATTAGCGAAGTAGTTAGCAGGCATGTTGAAGTTGCTGCCGAACGTTGACTTCATTAACGACGTGTCTACGTTTATGTTGAACACATAGAAGAAGCACGACAGGGATGGCACCTGATAGAGGTCGGTCTGTCCGGCTGCTACCTGATTTTTGATCAGCGGCATAAAGCTCGTTGGCAACCCAGTAACGATATCAGATTGTCCGCTTGTGAACAAGAGATAGGCTGTTTCTGGGTCCTTGACCCACTGTATCAATATCGTATCGTTCACAGCGGGTATTCCTTGTACGCCTGTAAACCCTGGGTTGGGGGTTAAGACTACCGACTGACCTGGGACATAGCTTTGTATTTCGTATGGACCTGATGAAACAGGGTCCGTCTGCACGTTTGAGTTGTAGCTGCCTTCATTGCCCTGATTCTGGTAGCTGTAGAACCCTGCTGGCGACATTGTTATCCCGGCACCAACACTCTGAAGCCAAGCTGCATCTAATATCCCAGTCCCAAGTGGGAAAGCAACTGCAGTGAAGAACTGCGCCGGACTCACAGACGAAGTGAGGTTAAAGGTAACTGTGTTGCTACTACTATCATATGTAACTGCGTTCATTATTGCGTTGAAATCAGCGGTATCAGAGGAGCTCGACATTATTGAGGCTCCTATAGTCGCTCCAGGAATCAAGTATTGAGCTAGGATCCAATCAGGTGTGCCTGGTGCCCCACCCACGAATAACAGATTCCTGATCATCGTATACCAGACGTCGTAAGCGGTAATCGGATCGCCGTTGGAGAACTTCAAGCCACTCCTTATTGTAAACGTGTACGCCGTGGCGTTGGCATTTATTCCGCCGTTCTGAACCGTGGGGATCGATGCAGCTAACATTGGTAGGAATTGGGTTGTCGATGATCCGTCGTATACAAGAAGCGTCCCCATAGTGTTGAGGATTACCTCGTAGCCAACGGTTTCGTAATCTACCTGCGGGTCAAATGAGTACGGACCTCCAGGAACGTTTTCAGCTACGTTTATCACTCCAGGGTTAGAAACTTTGCTAGCAGAAACGGCCAGCTTAAATGGCTGAGCAGCAGAACTCACTGCCACGGTACGCTCGACGGTAGTATTGTAGGTCTGCAGGCTAACCGAATTTTCCGTTACCACGGTCAGGCTTACAGGATACAGACCTGTCTGCGTATAAGTTGCGTTAACGGGATTTACAGCTGGATCCAGCGTGTTGCTGTTTGCTGGTATCGTATCATTAACCCCATTGGCGAAGCCCCAAATGTACTCGGATATAATCATATTTTGGCCGGCAGGCGCTTCAAGATAACCACCACTGAAAATTACAGGTGTGTTAGCAGTCACCACTGGCTCGTTTGGATTCGTCGTTGAATTTAGGGAGATTACAGGGATTGATATCAATGGAGCCAAGGTGGAGCTCACCGTTGGTGTTATCTCAATCTGCTTCATAACGCTGTTCGTAGACGATACTGTACTGCCGCCGACGGTTTCCTGCGCCGTTACTATATATGTACCTGCATATTCATAGGTATGAGTCATCGTAGATGAGCGCGCGCTATCTGTGGCCGACTGCCCATCTCCGAAGTAAATAGTGGCTTTTCCGTCTGATGCCAAATTAAGCACTGAGAAGGTAATAGCTGTTCCCTGCGTTGTCGCCAGCGTAGTAGTGGTGAGAGAAATCTGTGTGATTGGCCTTGTTGCTATATAAGAAATCACTGCCGCTCCCATTGCTACTACTAAGATAACTATTATTATAATTGCCCATATTGTTCTCCCCAATGCTCTATTCGACATATTTCTCAACATCTCCCCAGCCCATTCTCGTGAAAGTTACTTTTTATTTTAGCCCTCACTATTTAACGTCTCAATATTTAACATTTGTGCTAAAAAAGGCCGCCTGCGCGCTTATCTCCATAACTTTCAACCCGTTTTTATACGCTATCGTAGTTCCTGTTTTTGCCGTTATTTTTCCTAAAGCGCGTATCTTCAGCCGAAAGTTTCATTTGCGTAGTGTAAACATTATGCACCATGCCCTTCGTCAGGAAAATAAAGAAACGTTCAGGCACCTATCTGGCACTTGTCGAATCAAAATGGGAAAACGGAAAACCCAGACAACACGTCATAAAATACCTCGGAAAAGAAGTCGAAGGCAAAGCAGTAAAAAAAGTATCCACATCAGACCTAACGGTAACCCAAGTGAGGAGACACCTCGCCGTCGAAATCATAGACCACCTAGCAAACGAACTCAACCTAAAACAGCTCCTCCCCGCACCCTCATATTCGTCTACTCCCAACTCCTCGAAAGACCCTCCATAAACAAAATGGAAGAATGGCTCAACCAAACCGACATACTCAAAACCCTCGGCATAGAAAGAATAACAACCGCCCAACTCTACGACGCCTAGATCAACTGCAAGAGAGCGACTTGTCAGCCACAGAAACATGCATCGCGCAATTCTTCGCAGAATACGAGCCCGACAGGGTTTTTGAATTATTATCCTGCTCTCTTAACGTGCTCTCATCAAAAGGGTTGCAAGCAAAGCATTCACGAGCGAGAATCGTAGACTAAACAAAATAAGCACCGGCTATCAAAAATGTTTATGCATGAACTTCCAGCTATGTCCAATTTCAAAACCGATCTTTCGCAGCAATTTTATAGCCGGAACATTGGTTTCAAGAGTGAATAAACACACAGAGTCCATTCCTTGCTCAAATAGGGAATTCATTGCACGCACTGTGAGTGCGGACGCCAGATTCCTCCCCCGATACTCATGGAGCGTCGCTGCAGGACCTAAATAACCTCTTTTTGCATTGAAGAATCTGTTATAGCCTACATCAGGTTTTGCGACAACAACTGAAACAAGTTTTCCATTACTCTCAGCAACATGAATCCATTCTTCATCGAAAGGCGGGTTCTCTGTCTTCCACTTTCGAATGTCACCCGGCCTGACTCTTTCGTACTCAAATCCAGTGTTGACAAGGTGAACAAACTCGTTTTCTTCTTCTGGCTTTAGGCTTCGCAGTAGTATGCTCTCAGGGATTTTAGGGATGGTTTTCAACCCTGCAAGTCTCGTAAGCATATAATGCAGTCCTCCATTCGGACAATACCCTCGTTGCACCCATTCTTCGATCTTTGGGCTTCCAGCGTTTACCGAGGTAAAAACCGTGCCTTTCTTTACATACTTCTCAGCTTCTTTGACAAGCATGTCCTCAACAAGTTTTGCATCTGCGTTTTTGCAAACAACGAGCCATTCGATTTCTTCCCCCCAATGCCCATCATTGTACGCCGCTGACCCGATAATTCTGCAATTGTCCTCAGCTATTAGAACCTCAAGCCTACGTTCTTGAATCCAAGAAAGAAGATTGCCGTCACCATAGTGCATGTAGAGAAGTCTTTGTTCGCCATCTGGCTCTTTAAGCAGTTCAAAAAGGAATGGTAGATCGGATTCTTTAAAACTTCGAATCTTAGCGATCATGTTCTCTGATTACACAGCTTGAAACTAATTATTAGCTTTTACGATAGTGGCACTCCGTTTATCAAAATTCAAAACTAATTGGATTCGAGCCTGAAGCAGAGTGTGTAAAAACTATGTTATGTTTTCGAGGGAATGATAGTTTTATATTTATAACTGATTAATATCAGCCATATATGCCTAAGTGCGTGCGTGGCATCGTAAACTTGCTTCACCGTCTTACCTAACTCAGCCATGAATGACCTCTCCTAACTCTTAGGTAAGAAAAAGTGATAATCAAAAAAAGAAGAGGGGAAAAGGTTGCGCGGGAGACGTCGCCACCAAGCGTTGGATATAACTTTATTGCTCACTTGGTTAACCTCTAAATCCAAAAATTTTAATTAACTGTCCTAACCATATCTGTAATGATAACTTTGTCAACTTTAAAAAGAGCAATTTTTACATTAAATGGGAAATTTGATAGTTTTACTAGAAAAATATATCAAGGTATTTGACTATCTAATGAGAAAAACACGTTCGGAGAAAAGGATTATTTGAAAAACATGATTGAGTTTAGATGGCATGGTAGAGGCGGTCAAGGAGCATGGACAGCCAGCGAACTATTGGCAAGAACAGCCCTTGATGAAGGCAAATACATTCAATCATTCCCTGAATTTGGGCCTGAACGAATGGGCGCGCCAGTAACTGCCTTTACAAGAATAAGCACTGAACCAATAAGATTACATTGCGCCATTTACGACCCTGATGTTGTTGTAGTTTTAGATAACACACTGCTGAAAACAGTTCCAGTTACAGCTGGATTAAACGATGACGAAGACATACTAATTATTAATTCAACCGAGGAACCGGCTACCCTGAAAGAAAGCCTTAAGGTGGCAAAAGGCAAGGTGTGGACCGTTCCAGCAACCGAAATTGCCCTAAGAATTTTGGGAGCACCAATAACCAACACGGCAATGCTGGGTTGTGTCGCTAAGGCAACTGGAATAGTTACTTTAGAAGGTATAGAGAAAACGTTGAAGGGACGTTTCAGACTAGACTTAGCAGAGAAAAACTTTGCGATTATTAAGGAAGCGTATAAGGAGGCAAAAACAGAATGAGTCAAGAAAAAAGTTGGAAAGAAATCTCTATAGCTGGGGTATGCTCAAAATCCAGCGTTGGATTCATGACTGGTGATTGGAAAACTTACATGCCAGTACGAGACCTAGAAAAATGCACACTTTGCTTAACATGCGTAATGTTTTGCCCTGAAGGAGCAATAAAATGGCGTCCAGACAAGGGCCAAATCTGGTTTGACATGGGCTTCTGCAAAGGCTGCGGAATATGCGCTAACGAGTGCCCAACTAAAGCAATAACAATGAAAATGGAAAAGGAGTAAAAGGACATGGAAAAACAGGTTAAACAGGAAACTATGGCTTTAAACGGAGATGAAGCAGTTGCCTATGCAGCTAAACAATGCGATGTTGACGTAGTTGCTGCTTACCCAATTACGCCCCAAACAATTATAGTTGAAAAATTCAGCGAATACGTCGCCAACGGAGAGGTCCAAACAGAATTTGTCTGTACTGAATCAGAGCACAGTGCGATGACCGCTTGTCTTGCCGCTTCAGTTACAGGTGCAAGAACTTTCACTGCCAGCGCTTCTGCAGGTTTAGCGTTGATGCATGAGATGCTTTTTGTTACTTCTGGTTGTCGAGCGCCAGTTGTGATGGCGGTTGCTAACCGTGCTTTGTCTGCGCCGCTTAACATTCATGGTGACCACTCGGACAGCATGGCTGAGAGAGACAGCGGGTGGATTCACATTTACGTTGAGAACGCTCAGGAAGCTTATGACTCTATTATTCAAGCTTTCAAGATAGCGGAAGATGTTGGCGTTTCGTTGCCAATCATTGTGGGTTTAGATGGATTTACAATTAGTCATACGCTAGAAAGGGTAGATGTACTTCCGGAAGACGCAGTAAAGCAGTACATTGGAGAACGGCAATTGCCAAACGTGCTTACTCATGAGGGAAAAACGGTTCCTTTCAAACTTGACCCTGATAATCCAATGACAATGGGACCAAACGCATTGCAGAACTACTATTTCGAGTTTAAACGTCAACAAGAAGAAGGCATGAAGAACGCGTTAAAGAAAATACAAGAGGTTAACAGTGAATACGCTAAAATCAGCGGCAGAAGCTACGGCAACGGACTTGTAGATGCATACCAGCTTGAGGACGCTGAAGTTGCAATTGTTTGTATTGGCTCAACCGCTGGAACATTAAAGGTGATAGTTGACCAGTTAAGGCAAGAAGGCGTTAAAGCTGGGGTTCTACGACTCCGTACGTTTAGGCCGCTGCCAGTCGAAGAGCTTCGAAATGCATTAAAAAACGTTAAAGCCATTGCAGTTATGGATAAAAGCATGAGTTTCGGCGGCTTCGGCGGTCCAGTTTTCAATGAAGTCCGACACGTACTGTATGATGCAAAGGAGCATCCGCTAATCGTCAATTACATTTTCGGTTTAGGCGGAAGAGACACGAGCCCGCGTAACCTGCGAAGAATCTTCGAAGACATAGTGCAAATCGCCAAAACAGGACATGTGGAAACTCAAGTGCAATATTACGGATTAAGGGAGTAAGGAGGAAAAAAGTTGACAACTCAAGAATGGAAATTCACAGCAAAAGATATTGCATCTAAACCAGACCTATTTCTTTCAGGTCACAGGGCATGTGCAGGTTGCGGACCAGCAGCAGCGCTGCGTTTGATAATGAAAGCCACTCGTGGACCAACAATTGTGACTCAAGCAACGGGTTGCATGGAAATAGTCGGGTCAGTTTACCCGTACACGTCTTGGGCGTTGCCATGGCTGCACACGGCTTTTGAGAATGCTGCTGCGAATGCTTCAGGCATCGATGCTGCGTTGAAAGCTATGCGCAAGAAGGGCAAGGTGAAACAGGAGCACATTGATATTATTGCGTTGGCTGGTGACGGCGGAACCTGTGATATTGGCTTGCAAGCTTTGTCTGGCGCTGTTGAACGTGGACATGACTTCCTGTTTATCCTCTATGATAACGAGGGTTACATGAACACTGGAATACAAAGAAGCAGCTCAACACCGACTGGCGCAGCAACAACAACTACTCCAGCTGGCTCAGTAATTCCAGGCAAACTTGAGAAGAAAAAACCAATCACCGAAATCATGTTGGCACATGACATGGAGTATGTGGCTACTGCAACACCATACTACTGGAAAGACATGCTAACCAAAGTCCGCAAGGGCTTAGAAGTAAATGGACCAGCGTTTCTGCACATATTTGCCCCTTGTCCAAGGGGTTGGCGTTGTGAACCAGGCAAAACCATGGAGTACTCGAAGTTGGCGGTGGAATCATGCGTGTTCCCAATTTGGGAAGCAGTGAACGGCAAACGGCAACTTTCAACGCCGAGCAAACTGATTGCTTTGGCACCGCAAAAGAAGAAGCCAGTTAAAGATTACCTTGCTGGCCAAGGCAGGTTCAGGCACTTGTTTACTCCGCAAAATAAGCATGTGCTGGATGAGATGCAACGTTTCACTGATGAACGTTGGGAACGGCTTCTGCAAAAGTGCGAGTCAAGCAGCTAAATTCCTTTTTTATTTTTGTTAGATTTTTAGGCTAAATGTTAGTAATTGAATTTAGTGGTTGTTTTCTGGGAGTATTTTTAGTATGCGGAGGATTTTTTTGAATTCTTCCTCTTTCAATGAGGCTCTTCTGCCGTTGGCGTAGATGTCTTTTACTTTTTCCACTACTATGGCTACTGTTTGGTCGTTTGGAGTGTTTCCTGCAAGCTCGGTTATTTTGTGTTTGATTATGCCTTTTCCTGACTGCTTCCCAATCGTTAAACGCCGCTCGTTACCGACCAGTTCAGGCGGGTAAGGCTCATACGTCCACGGGTCAACTAAGACGCCGTGCGTGTGGATTCCTGACTCATGTGCGAATCCGTAGTCGCCGACGATTGCCTTGTTAGGCGGAACCACGTAGCCAGTGGCTTTGCCAATGTAGTCGGCGGTTTGCTTTAGCTTCTGGGTTTTGCCTTCAAACTTTTTGATGCCGTAATGCAGGTACAGGTTCAAAAGTACTTTTTCGGTTTCAGCGTTGCCTGCGCGTTCGCCGATTCCAAGATACGTGGTGCTAGCGTAAACTTTGTCCCATACGCCTGAAGCTGCCTTAATTGCTGCCATCGTGTTTTCAACAGCGTTCCCGAAGTCGTCGTGCGCATGAATCTCTATGGCGCCGATTCTGGTTTCTTTCTTTATGGCTACTACTTTAGCTGGTACACCGCTGGGCAAAGGCGCCGTTGGATCGGATAAGCCGATGCCGACTGTGTCGCAGATACGGTAACATTCCGCGCCTGCGTCTGCAACGGCGTTGATTAGGTTTTTCTCAAAGTTCCAGTCTGCGCGTGTGCTGTCTTCGCCGTGAACGAAAGTTCTCAGTCCGCAGGTTTTAGCCGCGTACTCAACTGCGTCAACGATGTTGGCTAAGATTTGCTCTCTGCTTTTTTCAGGCCACTTAGCTTTAAAATGTAAGTCGGAGACAGGGTGAGAAATGCCAACTTCTTTAAATCCGCATGCCACGGCGCTGTCAATGTCCTCTTTTAATGCTCTGCACCAGCCGGCGACGCGCAAGTCAAGGTTCAAATCTTGGATAAGTTTTGCTGCTTTCTTGTCTGGCTCTTGATAATGGAATAGTTCGATGCGTTCGACGCCGATTTCTGCTAGGAACTGGGCTATTTTTGCGGCGTCTTTTGGTCCAGCCGCTAAGCCGGGCATTTGAATGCCATCACGCAGTGTGGTGTCGTCTATGATGGGTTCGGTTTTTAGTGGCATTTTGAAATAGAAGTCTTTTAGGTCCATTTTGCACTACTCTGTCTTTTTTATGCTTCTCCCTGAGCGTTTGTAATGTTGATTAACGGTTCTATGCAGTTGATAAACATTTCTGTAGTACTTTTGTAAGTTTGTTCAAGCAAATATGAGACTTAGCTACGAAGTGTCTTGTCTAAAGGTAAACAAAAAGTTTACACATAAACAAAGCAAAGTTACTTTGCGCGTGCGTACAGTGCTTTAAGCGTGCCTGAAACGCCCAAAACATGCACCGAAGTCTCCTTGCCGGCAATGCTGGTAATTGTAGCCAAAGAAGCTCTCACCATATTTAGCGCCGCCAACGAGACCCTAAGCACAGCAACTTTGCGTTCCTCGTTAAAATTAATCAAGGCTAAACCAGTTAAGCTTGCGCCAACCTCGCCGTAAAGCTTGGTTACGGCAGCCCAAACTGCATCAATAAACTCGCGTTCAGCAGGCATGGCTTCGCAGTCAAGTTGCAGGGCTAGGTAACGCCGTTTAACCCGCTTCAAGATGGCTTGCCCTCCTTAACTATGCTGATGCCCGGTGCCACAAATCGACTGCTGAGTTTTTCACGGTTACGCTTAACGATTGCCGCTGGACTAGTTGAAGTTGCATCTAAAGCCTGAGCCTCATCCAACCCAAACAAATAAGCTAAACTTGCCAGGTCCCGTGGCAACCGCATAAGCCGCTCTTCAGCAACACCGCTTGAAACCACTATGGGCACACGGAATTCGCGTGCTATGGCGACTTCACGGCGCAAACTCATAAGCAGCCTAACCCGTGGTGGGCCTTCCAAAATCAAAAGCGGCTTAACATCCACTTCCAACGCTGCTAAGCTGCAGCTGGCTAATTCGGCTTCTGCGTGGTCAAAAAACCGTTTATGATAGTCAAGGCTGGGAAAGCTTAGGAGGTCTACGCGTCTGTCTTTTGCGGCTTGTCTTGCCACTTCCTTGGTGTCGCATGTGACGCATATGACTTCGAATCTTCGCCTGAACTTCCGCAAGAAATGGGTTAGGTCATTTTCTGATCTTGGATGGAAATCTGCTCGTGAAACAAAATCTAAGCCTGCTCCGCTACAGGTTGTTTTGAGCTGGGTTAATTCTTCTTCGTTTAGTTTTGAAGTGAACGGGACAGAAATCATGCTGTAGCCGAAGCGTGCGGCTTTGCTGATTAGTTTCTGTGTTGCCTGTTGGTCTTTGGGGTTAACGCGTAAATGCAAATCCGCGAAAGCTCGTGTCATGGCAGCAACCCAGCGCTCCTGCATAGATCCGTTATTTCCGTAGCGGATTTGTTTTTGAAGTGTATTTTGAAGTGGACAGGGTCGTTTTGCGTAAACTTTATGGTTCCCAGATAGGCTGATTGCTTGTCGAACCTCAAATACAAGTTTCCCTTCTCTAAATGAAGTTTTAGGTCGCGGCTTAATTCTTCTTTGTCGAGTGAGTTTAAGCCTGCACCAATTTTCTCGAGTGCTGCTGGAAGCAGTTTTTTGTCTGTTAGTTTGGTCGATAAAAGAGTGATGGGGTTTCCATAGTGCCCCGTTAAACTTGTTGTTTCGAAAACAAGGGTTTCCGCCAGCTCCTCTGGCAACAGGTTGCGTACGGCAGTTTGGACTTTGCCTGTATCCTCGGTTGCGTGCGCAAATACTCGAATATCCATGTAGGCTATTGGCGGTTTAGAAGACATTGGACACCGATTTGTCTTTGGGCTTCTAGCTTTTAGCTTTTTTCTTTGGTTTGGGTTCGGTTTTTTGCGGTTTTTGCGGTTTAGGTTTTGCTGCTGCTTGTGCTTTTGCTTTTTCCGCGTGTTCTTTTATGGTTGCGATGTTTTGGTCGTGGGCTGATTTTCTTTTGACGTCAACGGGTAAACCGATTTGTTTAGCTTGCTGCTTGTTTACGCCTGCCTTCTCCAGCTCGGTTGGGCTAAATCCTCTGCCGATGTTTTGTTTTTTGTTGTGCTTAATTATTACTACTTTGATTTGACGCATAAAATTTATCTCCCTGGGTTTGGCTTTCTACCAGTAGGCGCTGCTCGTTTTCTTGCTCCTCTACGGTGGCTTGGTCTAACTTTTTCTGCTCCTCTTCCATGGTGGTGTAAGCCTCTGACGTTTTTGCCTGCGCTTGTTAAGCTTCGAAAGACTCTGCTGGCGTGCTGTTTCTCTGTTATCCAGTTGACGTCTTTGTCTGTTTTTATAACTGGGCTTTTCGGGTCAAGCAGTATGACTTCGAACCATTTGTGCTTGCCGTCTTCGCCTACCCAGTAACTGTTTAATACTTCCATGTTTGGGAAATGCTTTGCTGTGCGCTCTTCAGCGATGAGCCTTATGCTTTTGGCTGGTTTAAATTTGGCGACTCCCATGCGTTTGGGTCGTCTGCCTGAGCGCGGGCGCTTTTTTCGTAGTCCGCCTCTGCGCACTTTTGTGCGTGCCATTACGAAGCCTTGTTTGGCTTTGTAGCCTAGTTTTCTTGCACGGTCAAGCCTTGTCGGATGCTCTATGCGTAGGGTTGACGGTTGCTTTCGCCACTGCACCAATCTTTCGCGCATGAGTTCTTCAACGAAGGATTTTTCGGGTTGCGCCCATTCTTCCGCTATGTACTTGTATGCCATCTATCAAATTTTCCTCCTAAATGTTTCATTTTGCTTACGGTTCAGCCTTACGGCCACATCCCAACGGACAATGATTATCCGCCTGCAATTTCACATCATAGTACCATGCAATGAAATAAACCTTTCCAGCAAACATTTGCTATATATGCGCAAAAGAAAAACAGTGACTATCTATTTTGTCTTAGCTAAACGCTAATGTCAAAGTCTACAGAACGATTTTTTTATGAGTTATCCCTTGGCAAGCAAAGAACCGCTATATTGAAAGAAGCTTGGATGAATACCGACAGTTTCTTAAGAACCATAAAGGCTATTACGCTAGTAATTCTAATTACAATAACATTAAACATTAGGTAACGAAGGCACTTTGATGACAGAAAGGGTAAAGCTTTACGTGAGTTCTTAAAATCAAGAGTGATAACTGATGACCGTTACTATAGAAAAGCCGTCAAAACAGATTTCGGATAGAATGAGGAAGGTCAAAAGTAAAGACACTCTTATCGAGAGAACGATGGAACGATTATTAAAACAACTTTATCTTGATTATGAAAAACAACCTAAGATGATGGCTCATCCAGATTTTATATTAGCAAAAGAGAAGGTTGCTATTTTTTGTGATAGCACTTTTTGGCACGGTCGCCCAACAAAGAAACAACAGTTTAAGCGAAATCAGGTCTTTTGGGAGAAAAAGATTAAAGATAACATAAAAAGGGACAAAAAAAATAATAGAACTTTGCGTAAGTTAGGTTGGCATGTTCTTCGCTTCTGGGATGACGACATTCTCAAGCGACCAAGATTCGTAGCAAGAAAAATAATGAAAAAAGCAAATCCTGTTCCGAGAAAACGGTTGATTGCTGTAGAACTGTTCTGTGGCGCTGGTGGCCTAGCGCACGGATTTTTCCTTGAGGGAATTGACGTAGTAGCCGGATTTGATATCGATGAAACTTGTAAATATCCCTACGAAAAAAACAATTCAGCCAAGTTCAAGGGATTAGATATCGAACTAATAAGTGGTCAAGAAATCAAAAAACTATACCCAGAGGGCTCAATCAGGATCCTTGCTGGTTGTGCGCCGTGCCAACCTTTTTCACCCTATGCTCACAATACTAAAAAGGAAACGGATAAGTGGAAATTGCTTTATCAATTCTCTAGATTGATTAACGAGGTTCAACCAGACATAATTACCATGGAGAATGTGCCAACTTTACTTTCCTATAACAACGGCAAGGTATTGTCAGACTTTATCGACAGTTTACGAAAAGAAGGATACCACCTGTGGTATCACATTGTAAAATGCCCTGACTATGGAATTCCTCAACATAGACGAAGACTAGTTTTACTAGCTTCCCGTTTAGGCGACATAGCTCTAATACATAGAACTCATTTACCAGAAAATTATCTGAACGTAAAAGACGCAATAGGTGAACTTGAGCCCATAGAAGCGGGTGCGCCAAATAAAAAAGACCCACTCCATAGATCAAGGAATCTTACGCCAAAAAACATGCTACGTATAAAGACAACCCCAGAAGGTGGAGACTGGCGTTCTTGGCCCGATGATTTGATTTTAGAATGTCACAAAAAAGAATCCGGAAAATCTTTTAGAAGTGTATATGGAAGGATGAGATGGAAAGAACCTAGTCCAACAATCACTACTGAATTTATCGGTATTGGGAACGGACGATTTGGTCATCCCGTCCAAAACCGCGCGATATCATTAAGAGAAGCGTCACTACTACAAACTTTCCCTTTTTACTATGATTTTATTAACCCTAAAGTACAATTTTCGGGACAAAATATCGCCATTCACATAGGGAACGCAGTTCCTGTTAGGCTAGGACAGGTTATAGCTAAAAGCATTAAGGAGCATGTCATAACAATATGTCAGACGAAAAATACACATTAAGCATAAGCTTAAACGTTCTTGATAGCTTGGGAATAAATCTATACAGCAATGTATCGGCTGTTCTATCAGAAGTTGTTGCTAACTCATGGGATGCGGATGCGGACGAAGTTAGAATCGATTTAGACCCTAATAAGGGAGAGATCGTCGTTACGGACACCGGAAGAGGTATGTCTAGTCAGGACATCAACCAAAAATACCTCAATGTGGGGTACCACAGAAGAGAATGTGAAAATGCAATAACTCCAAAATATCATCGTCATGTTTTTGGACGAAAGGGAATTGGAAAACTTGCTTTATTTTCAATTGCCAACATAGTAGAAGTTCATAGCGTTAAAGAAAATAGCAGCGTTTCTGAAAAAAGCGGTTTTATTATGAACGCTCATGATATAGAAGTCCACATAAAGCAAGAGAATGGCCCTAATGCAGACAGAACTAAACCTGCACAGTATCATCCACGTGAAGTTGACCCTCAAAGGATTGACATTACAAAAGGTACCCAAATTATCCTTAGGGAACTAAAAAAAGCAATTTTCAATTTAGAGTCTCCTTTGCGACAACGATTAGCAAGGCGATTTAGCATAATAGGGGAAAAGGAAAACTTTGCTGTTTATGTTGATAATCAAAGGATTACAGTGGAAGATAGGGCCTATTTCAAAAAACTTCAATACTTATGGCTAATAGGCTCAGATGATGAAGAACTTCTAAATAGCTGCAAAAACTTGAAAAAACATGCAAAGATAGATGGTGTTGTTGATAGTCAAGCGGGCTATAACGTCACTGGATGGGTGGGCACTTTTGATGAACAGAAAAGCATAGATGAAGGTAGTAATACGGTCGTTGTGCTTGCTTGGGGCAAACTAATTCATGAGGATATTTTAAAGGATGTCAAAGAAGGCGGCGTATTTTCAAAATATCTTATTGGTGAACTTCGTGCCGATTTTTTGGATTATGACGATAAGCCAGATATCTCAACAACTGGCCGCCAAGCTATAAAAGAGGATGAAGACCGTTTTATTAAGCTTAAGGCTTTCTTCAAAGAAAAAGTCTTGAAAGCGGTTGATTCTAAATGGGAACCATGGCGGAAAGAGGGCGCTACAAAAAAGGCGCTTGAAAACAAAAAAATAAGCGAATGGTTTGGAACGCTTACACCTGACAAAAAGAAATTTGCGGAAACACTATTCATGAAAATAGAATCTATCCCTGTCTCGGACCCTGAAGCTAAGAAAGAACTTTACAAACATGGGATAATCGCTTTTGAAACGCTCGCTCTAAAGGATAAGCTTAGCACTCTGAACGAAATACGCTCAGATGAGCAGTTTATCGTTTTACAAACGTTAATGGGGCAAATAGATTCACTCGAAGCGACCCTTTACTGGGAGATCATAAATGGTCGACTTGTAGTTCTAAAAAAATTTTCAGAAATCGCAACAAATGATAAAGAACGAATAGTTCAAGAATACCTTTTCGACCATTTATGGCTTCTTGATTCCTCTTGGGAAAGACCTACAGAAAACAAACGCATGGAAGAGTCATTTAAGAAAGAGTTTGCAACCGTACGCTTAACTGATGAGGAAAGGCGTGCAAGAGTAGATATTCGTTACAAAACTGCGGCTGGCAAACATATAATAATAGAACTGAAAAAGTACAGCGCTACTGTTAAAGCAAGTGCTCTTATTGGTCAAGTTCAGAAGTATAAAACAGCCTTGTTGAAATGCTTGAAAACAGTTTATCCAGATAAAAGCCCTGAATTTGAAATAATTTGTATACTCGGGTCAAATCCAACGCCTGAATATGACGATGAGGCAAATCGAAAAGCACTTGCTGTTCATAATGCCAGATATATAACTTATGATAATTTGATCCAAAATACCCTCATTGCATATGATAGTTATCTACAGAAGGATAAGGAAACCCAGCGCATAAGAACGATAATAAAAGATCTATAACAATTTGATGTCGTATACATGAAGAGAAGCACCTCAGTAAAGTTAGATTCTGCCTGTTTGCTTAAGCCTTAAAAGCAATTTACACTACAAATTTTACCAAGGGGATAAGTAGGTGTCAGCAGATAAAAGAGAAAAGCATAAGATGGAAATGCAACATGGCAATCCTTGATGGTGCCCTTGGAAGCTAAAAGACAGCACCATCGTGCTGCTGGCTTTTTCCGCGATTATCAGATCCATTTCGGGGTTAGCGTCCCGTTGCCTTCCATTCATGGATGTATCTGACCAAACTATATTTTTACGAGTTTTGCTCTTTTTTTGAAAAAATAGGCTTCTTTAGGTGAGTGCACATGAATTTCGAACGGTTCTTTTATTCCAGCTTTCCACAGCTCGCAATGTATCTTTGCTGGATCCAGATTTGTAATTATGAGGATGTCTATGTCGCTTGAGTAACTGTGTTCTTTCTCCGCGGTTGAGCCGAACAGGTAGGTTTGCGCTTTCGGGTCAAGTCTAAGAACCGTTTTTTTGATAGTTTCCAAATACTTTGACAGATTGATGAAGGCTTCCTTTCTTTTCAGAGCAGTTTTCACTAAAAGATCATACGACATTTTTCATTATCTCTTTAACTGCCAACGTTAATTTTTCCGCTTCGCGCTTAGTGAATTCTCTCATAACATATCTGGATGATATGTATAGGCATCTGAGATTTCTATGTTAGCTCACACTTTTTTTACCTTTTTCCCCTCAAACAAAACCCAAACCAAACCCTAAACCAAATAAGCAACCCAAAACAACGATTTTAAAAAAGCGCAGAGGATACAGGATAGGGTACTATTTGTGCTAGCTTTTTACCACAAAAAGCGCGATTGAACTAAATAAGCGGAAGAATAACCAGACCAGTGATTAATCCGCCTGCTAACCCTAGCATGATTGGGAAAGGCAAGCCTGGAAAGATTCCTTTTCTCTCAAGCATGAAAAACGTTATGATTGAACCCGCCATAATGCCCACTATTGACACTAGGCATGGTAGAATGCTGGGTAAGAAACTGAAGAACATCGCTCCAGTCAGCATGGAGTAGAAAACTAAGTCGCCGAGCCCCATCTCAATATCCTTAAACGAGAAGCTCAAACCCTGAAGCTGATCCATTCCTGCTGAAGACTGAGCAATTTTACCCACTGGACCACGATAAACCGCAAACACATCATACACCCCCAAAAACGCCAAAATCAGCACCGCACTCCATAGTGGAATTGAGAAGCCGAAGAAGATGCCCAATGCACCGCCGATGCCGACTACAGCTGCGTTTCGGGGTATGCTGCCTAAACGGAAGATGGCAAAGTCAAACAGTACTGTAATGGCTACAGATAAGAGTATGAGTATGAGCAGGGTGTCCAAGCTTGGAAAATAATTGAGGATTGCGTTCAAGTAAACCAGCGACAACAACAAAGATGCAGTCGTCATAGCAACAACGATTAATCCTTTGATGATTCTTTTGCTTCGCCGCTTAATCAAAAGATAAAACAACGTTGCACTTATCGCGACAATAATGACAAAGTAGAGAGCATTGCCAAGTGGTGCTGCGGGAGTGTTGTTAGGAATAGGCGTAACCGGAATAGCCGTCGACTGCGGCTGTGGCATCAGCAAGTAAGCGCAGCCTAAACCGAAAACAAGGCTTGCCAGTATCGGAGCCAAATAAACAATTTGAAACCTGAACTTGTCCAGCTTATCTTGCTCAGTCACAGTTGCTTACCCTAAATTACTAATAGCTAACGCCGCTTGCAAATAACACTGGTCACACAATAAGCTTTGCTTTTTATCCGTATCAAAAATAGAATTAGAAAAATGCATAACACACAAGCTTCTCGGGCAATGCTGCAAACCCAACGTGTGCCCCAATTCGTGAATAGCCTCCTTCAAAGCCCGCAACACAAAAACAGCCGAGCCAGCACTTTCACCGTAAAACTTTGGCTTAAGCCTCCACAACGAAATCAAAGCAGCCCTTCCAGGAGTGTACGCTTCACCAAACACATAGTTCAATTCAGGCACAAAAATGTCAACATCAACCACGCCCAAAACCCCATGAAACTTCTCGTGTTTAGACGCGTAAGCCCTGACTTCATTAAGAATCACGCTGGAACTGTACTGGTTACGTTTCTTATCAAAAGCCAGCTTAGGAACAGGCAAAACTTCCTTAATAACCGAGCAAGCGATATCAGGAAAAGTCTTAACTAAACCCTGCTGAAGCCCAACCAGCACATCAGGGGCTATTTCCCCAACAGCCAAAATACCAATCTTCATAACAAACAGCCTATATCTCGTAGGTTTCTCCAGTCCTCGGCGCCACAGCATCCAAACCCAACTCAGTCTTCGCCCAATTCGCCAAAAGCTCACAGTTACCCTCCGCGCCGTGAACAACGAAAACTTTAGGTTTACCCCCAATCCGCCGCAGCCCTTCTTTAAGCTGACTTGCACCGCAATGAGAAGAGAAATCAAAATGCCGATACTGCGCCTTAACCTTACTCACTTTCCCATCAATCATGGTGATACCCTTATCCAACAACTGTTTGCCAGGCGTCCCAGGAATCTGATAACTAACCAAGAAAATAGCATTATTTGCCTTTTTACCTATTTTGGAAACATAAAACTGTGATGGACCACCTTTCAACATGCCCGCAGGCGAAATAATAACACCAGGATCCTTCGATGCTCTCCGTCGGTCTCGCCAGCCATCAACCCAATCCAGCGAGTGTATAGCATTCATAAAAAGCCTCGGATCCCTAAGGAACTCTTTGTAGTTCATTATTATTCTGCTAGCTTCCCGAGCCATCCCATCCAAAACAACAGGGTGCTCAAAATGATTCGCTGCTAAAACACAAGCAATTTCCTGGGCGCGTCCCACACCGAACGCTGGCACCAGAACGGTCCCCCCTCGCTCAACAACCTCAGTCGCCGCCTCAACAAAACTTCTCTCAAGCTCGGGCCGCGGTGTATGATCCTCACTTGCATAAGTGCTCTCAGTGACAACTGCATCTAAATCCTCGTAATCCATCGATGCACCCTTTAACAATTTGCTGTCTTCCATGTTGTAGTCGCCAGTATAAAGAATCTTCTTGCCGTCCGCCTCAATGAGCACCTGAGCGCTCCCCGGCGTATGACCAGCATCAAACAGTTTAACCTTCATGTCACCGATGGCTTCTTCAACACCAAAATCTAAATGCCTGTTGTTATGCATCATAGCATCAAGCTCAAGATACTCAAAAGGCAAATAATAACCAGACAAATGAATAAAATCCTGAATAAGAACCTGCGTTAACTCCAAATTAAGCCTGTTCGTATACAACGGTTTCTTATCATTAATATAAAAAATTGGTATGGCGCCTGAATGGTCAAGGTGACTGTGAGTTAAAATTACCGCATCAACTTCTTTCGGAGGAACATGCATCGGAAACCCCGGCTCATGATCAAGCATAACACCATAATCTAACACAACCTTACTCTGCTCAGACTTAACAGTTATACCAATTCTACCAACTTCTCTGGCGCCGCCCAAAAATCCAACCTGCAATCAAACCAATCCTTGTTAACAGTTAACGACTAAAAATGAAATGCTGTTTTAAATATGTATTGACCCTCTCGTCACCTGCGCAGATACAGAACCCTTCTTAATCGCCCTCAAAACAGCGTCAACATCCAAAGAAGCATCAATCTTAGAGCACACACTAAACAACTCTGACAATTGATGAGCATCGCTGCCAGCTGTCCCAGGCAAACCCATACTCTTAGCAAGCTCCTTCGCCTCGTTATTCGCCGCCGCCGTGGACCCGCCATTGAGGACTTCTATGGCGTCAACTTTGTAGTTTCTCGCTAAATCGCCCATGCCATACTCACGATAAGGATGCGCCACAATAGAGATCCCGCTTATGCTTTTAGCGTAATCAACCACAGCTTCAGGCGTCCAAGGTCTTGGCGGCAACTCTTCAGTGCCCAAAATCAACATGTCGCCATACAGCGTGCTAATTTCAACGCCTGGAATAATCAAAATGTCAGGATAAGCCGAAGCCAACTCAACCGTAGCCTCGCAGCCTCTTACGCTGTCATGGTCTGTTACGGCTGCAACCTTAATGAAACTGTGAGCTACAAGCTGGTCAACCAAAGTTTTCGGTTGAATAACAGAGTCACTAGAATAAACAGTGTGAATATGTAAATCAGCTTGAATCAAGGTTATTCGCTCAATTGTCTACGCAAAATGTTCTCTAAACGAATTAAAATCTCTTTGCTTCCTTCCACATCTGCATCAACAGAATCAAACGCTAAACCCTTCGCTCTACACGCTGACCTGCAGGCTTTTTTAACGGTGTCTTTCCAAAGTTTAGCATCATTAAGCAAAACAACACCCGTGTACGCCGTGCGCCTAATGTATTCACGGGTTTGGCCCGCAACGTAGTCTACGGTTTCCAAGTCAAGCGGCAAAGCAGCCTCATGCTGGCTGAGCGGATAAACCTCATCAAGCTCCAACGGAACCACCCCGAATGGGGCAGCGTAAACGCAAATGTGAATTTTCGAAGCCAGCTCTTCGCCTAAACAGCGGAAAAGATGCCTAATCTTCTTAAACTCAGGCGCCCTATGAAACGGTTTATTCCTTGTTTGCGGCACAAGCAAAAGAACCCTTGCATTCTTCGGCGGGTCATATCGCTGGTTTAACCGTTTCCGATAATGAGTTATTTCAGGACGCACAAGACCCACCGAGTCGAAATAGAAGAATCCGCTGCCCTTCACAGTTGGACTGTACCTTTCAAGAAAATCAGCATGACTTCGCAATCGCTTTAATGCTGAAAGCAACGCTGGATGACCATGGACCCGCATTTCCGTATGCTCCCAAAGCCTGCCGTTCCTTATAGCTTGTTTAATGCGCTTAAGCTCAGCTTGGCAAACGTAGAGATTATGTTCAGCCAAGAAAACTTCCCGTTCCTTCTTCGACCTTTTTTCCAGTCCCCTTGGCGTTTCCGCGGAGCATCTGGGGCAGCAACATGGGAAATAATCCATTTCTTCAAGCCGCCATGTGCCGTTCTCAGTCATGTAACGGTTTTCCCTCGCGTACAACGCGTAAGCTGCTGAATCAAAAAGGTCACAACCCAGCGCCACAGCCAACGAGAACATAGCTGGGTGCCCAGCGCCAAACAGGTGCAACGGACGCTCTATGGGCAAGCATTTTTTCGCCGTTAAAATCATGTCGGCTAATACGTCGTAGCGGTAGCTTTCCATGACTTCTGTTGGGCTTCCAAGCGCGTGGATTTGGAAAGGCAGCTTCCCCATTTCAAGCGCCGAGTTTGCAACAAGATCCAGGTGTCTTCCGCCCTGTATTGGCCCAACCCATAAAATGTCATCTCGCGTTTTGGTTTTAAAGAAAGCCTTTGCTCTGTGCAATGTTTCAGTCACGGTGCCTTCGGCTTGTTCTCTGGTTACTTTCCAGCCTGTTGGTATGTCAAGCATGGTGGCGATGTCGCTGCCGATGCCTTCTTGATAGGCAACGATGTCTTTTTGGCTAACGTCTACTTCTCCATAAACGAGGATTTGGTAGGCTCCTGAATCAGTCATTACTGCGCCGTCGAAGTCTAGAAATTTATGTAAGCCCTCGTTGACTGGTTTATCCTCATATCGTTTTTTGAGTATGTAAGCGTTAGTTATGACTGCTTCAAAACCAAACGTTTCCTTAAGCCTTCTAGGCGAAACAAGCTGAATGCTGGGGTTAATTACTGGGAATAATAGAGGCGTTTCCACTGTTCCACTTTTAGTTTCAAGTTTGCCTATTCTGCCAAGCAAGTCTTTTTCTTTTATTTCGAAACTCAACGCTGAAGCCTAAACAAGAATCGCTACTCGCTTATAAAAAACATTAGTTCACAAAGCCTCGGAAGGCAAGGCAACCAGAAGTAACTTTTCTATTGCATGTTTTTTGCTTACGTCGACTATGTTGTCTATGTCCGTGATGTTGAATATAACCCCTTTTTTATTTGCTTATGGATGCAAAATATGCTTTATCGGGGGAAATTGAAAAAGCTTATTTAGCAATTCACATGATAAACATCACTTCTCCATTTAAGGAGAATGAAAATCATGGGTTGGGACAGTGAATTTTTCACACATAGAAAAGATGTTTTTGGAAATCAAAAGGAACCAAGTGGAAGAATAGCGAAAGAGGAAAACAAATTTAGGCGTTGCTCAGGCTGCAATCAACCGATTGGAACTATATCAACCACGCTTTATGAAATCGATGAAAAGCATTACTGTTCAGAATGCTATTTTCGAACGATAGTTAATCAGGCTGTAGAAAGAGATCATTCTGACATAAAACGTGAAAAAGAAGCGCTAAAAAAGCCAGCAACATAATTGGCCAAAAAACGTTGGCTACCCACTCTTATTTTGCAACCATCCATTAACCCTAAAAAGGCACCTATCTTTACCGCGTGTGAGTGCTCACCCACACATTATTTTTGCTGCTGTCCTGGTAGAGGCTACATCGCCAATACAGCTAGCGTTTCAAATTAAAAGAAAAACAAAAAATTTAGGTTTTATGTTGTTGGTGGTGGAGGTCTTGCTCCAAGAACGACAGTTACCTGTATCTGCGAGGTTCCTCTAATAACAGTTATGACCAGATTGTCGCCTGGCAGAGTATTTTCTTCTAAGTAGCTTGCTAAACCATCGCCGTTTGTGATTGTTTGGTTATTGAGGGCAATTGCAATGTCGTTGACTTTTAATTTGCCATCTGAGGGTCCTCCGCTTACTACTGACTCAATTCTCCAGCCATAAGTAACGCTGGCGCCGGTCTGCTGGGCTAAGCTATAACTCATGTCCTCTCCTTCGACTCCTAAATAAGAGTGCCCATCGTATGAGCCGGTTGTTATCAAATCGTTTATTTCTCTTAGTATGGTGTCTGAAGGAATAGCAAAGCCTAATCCTTGTGAATTAGAAACTATTGCTGTTGTAATGCCAACAACGTTTCCCGCCGCGTTCAGCAGGGGTCCTCCTGAATTTCCAGGGTTTATAGGCGTGCTTGTTTGAATAATGTTAGCTATTGCATATCCTCCAGCCGTGTCTGGTTCTGTTATTGTTCTTCCTAGAGCGCTTACAACGCCTGTTGTTAAGGAACCTACCAGTCCATAGGGATTTCCAATAGCGATGACTGATTCGCCCACAGCTAATGTGGATGAACTTGCGATATCGAGCGGTTTAAATTCGGATGCAGATGCATTAACGGAAAGAACTGCTAAGTCAGAGTACGGGTCTGTTCCTAGAACTGTAGCTGAGTAGCCGTTTCCATCTGAGAAGGTGACACTTAAGTTTGTGGTGCCTAGAACAACATGGTAATTGGTTAATACAACGTTTCTGCCTGAAAAGGTGTAGACGACGCCTGACCCTTGCTGGATACCGCTGCTGATGTCGCCTTCTATTAAAACGATGGAGTTACGTACGTCTTCATATAAAGCGGTTAGTGACGTGCCATTCTGAAGAATAGTAATATTTTGGTAAGTGGCGTTTTGGAAGCCTCTGAGGTCAGAAACTTGACTTTCTAAACTTGTAACTTGACTGTTTAGGCTATTCGCTTGCCTGTAAGTGATGTAAAAACTCGCTAATGCTCCAACGAGTAACCCTGCCGCAAACAGAAGTATTAGAAGGCTAGCTAAAACTTTACTAGAACGCTTGGACGTCATCATTCCATTACGCCTTGAAAAGAGAGGTTGCAGTTTTAGAAGATAAAAGTTGCTATTTTCTGCGGTCAATAATCTCCATTGCTTCAGGTCCAGTGCCAATCAAAACAACCGGCACCCCTGTTTTGTCTTCAACTTCTTCTACGAAGTCTTTAGCGTCCTTGGATAGGTCACTGTATTGTTTGGCACCCCTGCAGTTTGGGAAAAGGCTGTCTATTTTTGTTATTGCCGCTTGTGTGGCACCGTTTATCCTGGCGGTTTTCTTTGCTAACTCGAAATCAAATGGTGCTGAGCGTCTGTCTCTACCTGTTCCGGCAGCGACTTCAAACCAGCCTCTTTTTTGCGCTTCCTCTTTTGTTATTTCTCCCGGTAACGGTCCGGCGCCAACTCTTGTTATGAATGACTTATAAACTATTAGAACGCCGTCAACTCTTGTTGGTCCGACTCCTGCTTCCGAGGCTATGGCTGATGCGCCTGTATCTCTTCCAGTCACGTATGGGTAGCCGCCGCTCAAGAACAGTGATAACATGAAGCCTTGTGTGCCTTCAAGAAGCACTTTTTTGCCCTCATCTAAGCCATCGTTGACTTCTCTCACTTGGTCAGTAAGGTACGGCTTCAACTCGGGGATGTCTTTGGCAAGTTTCGCTGTTCGTCGGACGCGTTCTTCAATTGCAGGTCCTACACCCCAACCTGTGGTTCCAATGCCTTTGTTGACGGCGCTTGCCTTGTCTTGGGCGCTGTGCTTTTCCTCAATTATTGAAGCGTTCAGATCTACGCCTATTCTGCCCTGCACTTTTGTGAGTTCTACTTCTTCAAAAAATTTCTGAACATGGATGTTTGCACCTGCTGCAATGAGCAGGCGTGTTTTAGGGTTTAAAAATGCAGCGGGAACCATGTGTAAAGCGTATTTTTTGCCTTCGTACCAGACGGTGTGTGCTGCGTTTACTGAGCCGGTTCTGACGCAGAAATCGAGTTTATCTTTGAGGGCTAAATAAGAGATTATTTTTCCTTTGCCTTCGTCTCCCCAGAAGGCACCGACAATTACCGTGCAAGGCATTTCAATTTCACTGTTGACAAGTCATCTCAAGAATTATTTAAAGATAGGGCAACTAAAGCGGCTTATTTTCACTTTTTCGTTTCTTTTCTTCGTTCATCAGTTGAGCTAAGGTGTAGGTAACATAGGCTGAAAAGCTATGAATGCCTTTTTTAATGGCGTATTCCTCTTTGACCTTAAGCCACTCGTTAAAAAAGTAATCGTAAACCTCAGCCTTTACCGTGATGCTTTTAAAGCCTTTCTTCGGCGTTTTGTTCCTCTCTTAAGCTAGTTAGCGAACGTGCATTTATATAAGGTTTCACAATATGGGGGACACCGTTAATTATATATTCAATCGTACTGTAAAGTACGGAAGAGGAGATTGGGAGTTCTGCCACGAAAAGGATACAAATGCATAACCGTCACCGACAAAGTTCACGAAGAAATCAGAAAAAGAGCCGAGGAAACCAACCGCACTATGAGAGAATACGTTGAATACTTACTTGCTAAGGACAAAGTTGCAAAAGAAGGAAAATAATTGTGCCCATTAAGGTCCTTCAATCTAACGACCGCGTTGCTGAAGTACAATTTATCTGTGATTGCTGTGGCAAATTAGTAAGAACCTGTGTAATAACAAGGGAAGAAGCTGAAGCTAAAAAAGACACAAAAATAACTTGCTGTCAATGCAAACATGCCCAAAACAACAAGAAATAAACTCTGATTTTTAAAAGAAGCTTAAGAACGCCTGTTTGCCGCTTCGTTATCGATTCTCTTTAAAAGCCTAAACACTCTTTTGCCCTTTATCGTTTTTTCTTTTTCTGTAATAGTGTTTCGTGAATCGCAGATATCGTCTAAAACTATCCCTTTTTCTTCATCCAATATAACAGGGTAAACTCGACAGCCTGAAGGCCTATCAGCGTAAACATTACATTGGCATTTCTTGGCGTCGTAAAAAACGCAGTAGCCTTCTCGGTTTTTGAGTTGTGCATAGCCTTGATTGTCATATTTTACGAAGTAGTTTTTGCTGAAGCCTTTCTTTTCTAAGCGCGTGATGTCTTTTTGTGAGAGCAGCATTTCTGTTTCTGTGCAACAGATGCCGCAGTTTGAGCAACGCATAAGCTTGAAGTGTTTTGACTTGTATTTTTGCTTTTATGCTTTTATGTTTTTTTTAGTAACATTTTAGGCGGCTCTTTGCAGCAAATTTGAGTTTAACAGTTCAGCCCAAGCAACGATTCTTAATGGTATGCGGGTGCTTCTACGGTTTCCATACGGAGTGTACTCGATGAGATTGTTTTTTCCTGAGCCCTTATGGATTCCGATTAATTGCACGTTTATTATCACGGCTCCATCTTTTAAGTGCAGGTTAACGTTTTTTCCAATGTACGATTTGGCGCTGTTAATGCTGAAGTTTTCCATTGCATTTTCACCACTCTTGTTCTTGGTCAGCTATTTTGCTCCAGCATTGTTGGCAGATAGGCAATTTTTCGCCTTTTATCTCAATGTATAGTTTGATGTTTTCGCTTTTACAGTCGTCTTTCCAAGGGTTTTTACAATGCTCCATGTATCTTACCTCTGAAATACCGCTTTAGCATTTAGCGCTTTTAAGGTGGTTGCAAAAACTACTGTTTGGAGCAGGGGAGGGGTGAGTGAAAGTAAAACTTTTAGCGCTTTCAAGGCCGCGCGATAGCAGAAATTAACACAAACCAATTGAATTAGCAACAAACTGGCACGCGGGTACTTAGCTAAGATAGATAATTTAATTATTAGAATGCACTATCTGGAACGGGCAGAAAGGTGGATGTTTGATGGCTACTGTTTTTGCTTATGGGAAAAAGATTTGCAGTTTGGCATTGACTTTCAATTCTCTTCTCAGCATTGTCTCGGTGTTGGGGGTTTTGGAGGGGTTCTATTCGGCAAGGTATTATTGGAAGCCTTATCCGCCATATCTTATTGATGGCTCCTTCTTTTGGTTTGCGGTTTTGGCTGCAATTTTTAACATTTATTTTGTCGTGAGAGTTGGTAGGGTGAAAACAGGGAGGTTGTGGTTTCATCATTATGTTTATGGGTTTATCATTTTTGTCTTAGCGTGTACTTTGCTTTTATTGTTTGGCTCCATTTCTTTTTTCGGTATATTTGTTGGGAACGGATATAGTCTTGCGGTTAATGCTGGGCGTTTCTTTGCTTTGGGTGGTTTAACTTTGTTCATAGACGATTTTGCTGATGTTTCGAAGAGATTGACTTTTGTTCTGAGGCTTGTTCGGTCGAAGGTTTATAGAGTTCGAGGAGTGATTCGCGTTGTTCAGGGTGTTTTAGGTTTTATGTCCTTCTACATTTTCTTGTGTGTTATCTTCTCGACTTCACTGCTACAGGGAAGTAACTCGATGGGTAATTTGGTTTTGGCTGGAACTTTGTTAGTGACGAGTCTCACTTCTCTGGGAAGTGTATGTATGAAAATGTGGTGACGCTCAGCGTTTGACAAATCATGAGTTTGTAGCGCGTAGCACGCGAACATGGTTGAGGTTTATGGATTGTTTTTTCGGAGGTTGCACTTGTGAGCATCTAATTGTTAGGTAAAGGAGTCAGTGACTATTCATTATAATCAAGGCAGTATGGCTTGTTTCACTGTCTTTTGGAATATCCTTGTATATTATTCTTTATTGGTCTGTTCTAGCGGGTTAAAGGTTTATTATTTGTGGCGTTATGGTTTGTTTTGTTATTTTTAGCAATCCAACCGATGGCTTAATCATGAAAGATGCTGGGTCAGTGGGGCTTCCAGGGTTAATGAAGAGATTTTTTTCTTCCCATTTTATTTTGGAAGCATGCGTATGCCCATAAACAAAAACGTTGAAACCATTCTCTTTAGCAATTTCCACCATCTTACCTGAACCTTGAAGAACGTTCGGATCATGCATTACGCCTATTTTCCAATCGAAAATTTTAAGTGAATTAAGCTCAGGTAAAGCGCCGCTGACTTCTTGGCCATCCATGTTGCCATGAACCGCTAAAACTGGGGCAATCTGCTCTAGTTCGTCAATTACTGATAATTCCACTAAGTCGCCAGCGTGTATAATGAAATCTGCGTCCTTTAAGACCTCGAACACTTTTTGGGGAATACACATGGCTCTTTTAGGGACATGCGTATCAGAGATTAACCCGATGATTTTAGCGGCTTCGAAACTTGCCGTCTCTCGATTAGTTATTGTTTGCATGCTGGTCATTTTGCGGTTGACACCAAAGTGGCGCTATCTTACTTGTTAGAATGGGTAAGTATAAAAATTTTGCATTCCGTGAGGTTTTGAGCGTTTTAATGTTTGAGAAAGCCCAAGTATGATATAATCAAAAAAGAGGTAAAGGGTAAATTGGGCTCTGTTAGCTCATGAACCTCTTCACGGTTTCATAGAGTATGCTTGTTCCGTAAACAAGGTTTTCTATAGTTATTCGCTCGTCGATGCCGTGCATTCGTTTATTTAATTGATCGTTTGGTTCATCTGGGATCATTGGTTGGAAACCATAGCATATGCTACCTTTTTCTCTAAAGAATCGTGAATCCGTTCCGCCAGTGGCTAGTGTTGGTGTTACTCCGCAGTTGGGTTCAAATTCTCTAAGAACGCTTGTGATGGTACTGTAAAGTGGTGTTTCTGTTGATGATTCTGAGCCGTCATGCACTTGAATAAACTCAAAAGTCAGCTTTTCTAAGCCCACATCTTTGAGCAAACCTTTGATTAAATCAATTGTTTTAGCCACATTTTGCCCAGGAAGTATTCTGCAGTCAAATATTACGTCGCATTCTGAAGGTATAATGTTCTCTTTGACACCGCCATGAATCATAGTTGGTGTAATAGTCATTTTAGTCCGCGGTCTAATTTCCTCAGCCAAAGCTCTGTCTTTTTTTGCTAACTCGTCTAATATTTGCTCGCTTTGCTTGGGATTGGCAAGTAAACGTGCAAATGGCTCGTTAAGCTCTGGATTATGCTTTGCAATTTCAGCAAGATACCTCTTAAGTGTGGGAATATACATGGTTTCCGGCTGGTAATTTCCAAGTTTATCGATGACTTTGTATATGCGCATAATAGCGTTATCAGCTGTGTTTGGAGTGGAACCGTGACCTGGGGTTCCTTTTGCTTTTATTTTAAGCCATAAAATTCCTTTTTCTGCCGTCTGCACTGTAAAGACGTTTCCTTTTTCTGTTGGAACAGCTAGTCCTCCGCCTTCATTAAGCACGTATGGGCACCAAATTTTTTCTCGGTAATTCTGCAGAAGGTAGCCTGCCCCTTCTTCACCCCCTTTTTCTTCATCCGCAGTAGCTGCCAAAACGACATCGCCTTTAAGCTTGACATTATTCTTCTTTAAAAGTTCCATGACTAGCACTTCACTGGCTGTCATGCTTTTCATGTCTATGGCTCCCCTACCATAAACGTAATCGTCCTTAATTGTGCCGGCAAACGGGTCAACGGTCCATTCGCTTGGGTTAGCTGCAACTACGTCCAGATGCGACAGTAAAAGCAGGCTAGGTTTTTCACCTGTTCCCTTAAGACGCGTGATTACGTTGCCTCTTCCAGGCGCTGACTCAATAATTTCAGTCTTGAAACCTTGGTTAGCTAAGTATTGTGCTACGTAAATGGCTGCTTGGGTTTCGTTTCCTGGAGGATTAGTTGTATCTATGCGTATTAACTCTCTAAGCAATTGAGTGACTTCTTGCTTTACCCCGTTTAAAATTTGAGGCGGCATTATTTTTCAAAGCTCCTGCATGTTGTCTAGGCGTTTTTTCTCTTAAGAGTATCGATTGCCATGTTACTGTTGCCCTGTTAAACTGGAACGATTTTTTGTTTATTCAACAACGATGTTTATATATGATGCCAAAATCGCTATTGAATGATGAAGTTGGTTGTAATGAAAGAACTGAAACCTATAGATTACAAAATACTGTTTGAATTAATGAAGGATTCTCACAGAAGCGATAGGCAACTAGCAAAATCCCTAGGTGTTTCCCAACCTACAGTGACCCGAAGAAGAGCTATGCTCGAAGAAAACTTCATAGAAGGATACACTGTTATACCAAAGTTTGGTCAAATCGGGTTTGAAATAGCAGCTTTCACGTTTTTGAAAAGCAAACTTAAGCTTAAAACAGGCGAAGAAAAAAATCAAGCTTTACAGAAAATGCGAGAATGGTACATGAAACAACCCAATGTGATTCTCGTTTTGGACGGGAGAGGGATGGGTTGGGATGCTGTCTGCATTTCGCTTCATGAAAACTTTTCAAATTTCGCTGAGTTCATAAGAGCGCATGATTCAGAACTATCTGAGTGGGTGGTTGAAAGCCAAACTTTCCATGCTGATTTGAAGGCTGGAATCGTAATCAAGCCATTACACCTTAAATATTTGACAACACCAAAATAAATCAACGCATAAAACTGCCTTACTTGAATCTGTAAGGCGGTTAACTGTTCTTTGCATTCTATTTCCTTTTTTTCCAAAATATTTGCCGAATGGGTGCTTTCTGCTGGAATAGAGTAAGCTTTTTGCTTGGGTATGTATTTAGCTCTCGTTTTTTGTTTTAGGGTATTTGTGTGTGCTCAGCCTACCTACCCGGTCTACTAGATGAGCCTAATAGGCTCCAAATATGATTCAACATAGATGTGCATAGAACGAAAACCGCGCACTTTGCATGCAGAACAGTGCTTTTCAACATAGAAAAATCTGTTTTTTGATGTAGAGGAAAAGCGGTAGAAAAGAAAAAACAAGAACTAAATATACACAATTTTTTTAATGATGCAATTCAGGAAATAGACAAAGATGGCGAATCAGCTTGACCTTTGGCGGCTCCAAAGTTTTGGGCTGCTTGGTGTTGGGCTTCATTAAGGTGGTGTAAGTAGTGTCGCGTTGTTGGGGTAGCCTTGCTTTCTTCTTTTAGCTTATGGCTCTACTTTGCTTTGCCAGCCTTCTTAGCGCAAGCATCACTGCAATACTTCTTCTTACTATCAAACGTAGTATAAACCTGCTTACAAACCGGACACTTCTTCTGCATCCAAATCGCCTCACAAACCCACTACATGCTACATATAACGACTAAAAGCTTTTCTTAAAAAACCTTCATTTTTATTCAGAAAACCAATAAAATCATCGAAAAAGACGAAAATGAGAAATTTTGGTAATTACTTAGCGACAACGCTTATCTACTTTTCCTTACCTTTGACAAGCGATTGCTTGAGCTTATATAATAATTGTAATCTCTCTAAATGGGGTAATAAATGACTTCCAATCCTTGTCAAATCTTTGTATCACATAGCACAAAAGATACTAAACTGATTGATCTAATTACGCTTGTCTTCAAAGGAAGGAGAATAACCCCTTATTTTGCTATACGTGAAATGGAGGGAAAGAATCCCGTTGAAAAAATCATTGAAGCAATTAGCAATTCTATGGGTCTTTTCATCATCATGACCCCCAACGTAGTACTTGATCAACACACAAGAGACTGGGTTGTATTTGAGATCGCTGTTGCCAAAACCAAGGGTATTCCTATCTATTGCTGGATGGACAACACCGTGTCAATGGACAAGCAGTTTCCGAGATTGATAGAAAACATTACAGACTATGACAAATTTGACCTAGCAAGTGATTCTGAATGCATTCGAACAGTAACTGCGATTCTTGAGAAAGCATTTGAGCTATCAGGTTTAACCGAAAAAATTAAAGAACCCTCGACAAAAGAACTAAAAGAAGGATTAATTGAAATGGATGAAGCTAAGAAGATTGCGACAGAGTTCGTAAACCAGGAAAAGAAACCCTCTTCGGTGACGGTAAATTCAATCGAACCAAAAGGCGATTTATGGCTAATAAAAGGTCGGCACTCGACTAGGACTGACCGTGGTTTTAGCTCACAAAATTGGAGCGTAGAAATAAAAGGAAAGAATATTGTCTCTTACACATTTGATAAAGGAAATTTTATGTATATTCTGTAGCAAGTGTGTCTGAAAATCAAAAGCGTAATAAACCAAGCGATAGCCTTTTGAATAGACTTAGTGCATATCAATATACTAAGTGGCTCTCAATGAACTTGGTGAATGAGGAAAAGAGTAGCATAAAGAAATACGTTTTCTTTATTTCTCATAGTACAAAGGACACAGGGTTGTACGTGCAGGACCTCTGCGAAATATTTGAAACATTACGCGTCCAAAATTTCTTTGCCGATAGGGATGCACCTTTGGGTAGTTTTCTTCCTGATCAAGTAAAGAACGCCATTGATAATAGTGAATTATTCCTTGTTATATTTACGCAGAATTCTAGAACCAGCCCTTGGGTTAATCAAGAAATAGGATATGCGCTTGGTAAAGGCGTACCAGTCATACCATTGAGAAAGGGGAACATAAGAATAAAAGGGCTTATTGAAACTGCCCGCTATGTTGAACTTAAACAGAATCCAATGGAAACCGTACAAGAGGTATTTTCAAAATTAAGTGCAATGTCGCTCAGTTCATCCGCACAAGCGATTATAATTACTGTTGTTGCTTCTTTGAAATTAAATGAAAAGTTCGGAAAAAAATACGAGGCTAAAAAATGACTTTTAAGGTTTTTATCTCTTCGAGTGTTTTAGACAGCACAGTTGCTAATGAATTGAAAAATAATCTTGAGCGATATGGCATTATATCAGTATTGTCTCCCAATAATGAGGCAATGAGCTTACCCTATGAACAATTTGTAAGAAACCAGATTCAGACTAGTGATTGTCTATTGGCAATAATGGGAAAAGGTGGTTCTCGGTTGGAGAACGTGAACTATGAATTAGGCATGGCTGTGGCACTAAATAAAATAGTGCTTCCGTTTGTTGAAAAGGGCTCCAACATACCTCAATTTTTAGCCCAAAAGGCATTTATCGTATTCGACAGAGATAATCCTAGGCTTAGTTACGAACGTACTGCGCAATACCTTAATCAGCTTAAAATTGAGAAAGAAAAGAGAGATTCTATTGGCGGTTTATTACTCCTAGGGCTCGGGATAATTCTTCTGGGAGCTTTAGCTTCTTCAGAATAAATTATAGTTAGCATCTTCTCCCTTTATCTGGTAAATGCTTCAAAAATTTGCGATGCGTTCGTTTTGTTTATATATTGGTATATTGACTATGGATGTGCAAAAAGAAGGAATATCTAAAGTCTGGGTTCCAAGTCTCCAAGAGGCGAATTCGCCGCAAGACAACTAAAAAAGAAAAAACATCAATATAATTTTAATAAGTGCTGCAATCAGTATTCTTTTGAGCGAAAAATATGGATTACGCCGTAATCGCTGACTCCTACGAAAAAATTGAAGCAACCACAAAACGCCTAGAAATGACAGATTTACTAGTTGACTTGTTAAAAAAAACGCCCAAAGACGTCATAGCAAGGGTTGTTTATTTAACGCAGGGCAAATTGTACCCAGACTTCATGGGCGTTGAGATGGGCATTGCCGAAAAACTAGCAATAAAAGCGCTAGCCCGAGCGTCTGGACAAAGCGAAAGTGTAATTCTACCTGAACTGCAAAAAAGCGGGGACATCGGCGAAACGGCAGAGAAACTTTTGGTTAAACGGAAACAATCCACCTTCTTTACTAGAACGCTTACGGTTGAGCACGTCTATGAGACGCTTGATAAAATGGCCAAAACCTCCGGCTCTGGCGCTGTAGACACCAAAATGGCGCTTCTCTCCAGTCTTTTAACTGATGCCTCGCCTAAAGAAGCAAAATGGATAATTCGCACCGTAACAAGCAACCTGCGGCTAGGCATTGCGGACATGACGGTTCTTGACGCGTTAGCAATAGCGTACGGCGGCGGAAAGGAAGCCCGAGAACTCGTTGAGCGCGCTTATAGCATTTCTTCTGACCTTGGCAGAGTTGCAAACGTAGTTGTAGAAAAGGGTTTGGATGGAATTAAAGAGTTTCAAGTTGTGGTTTTTGAACCCATAAGGCCCATGCTGGCAGAGCGGTTGGCTTCGCCTGAAGAGATTTTAGAGAAGTTCGGCGGCAAATGCGTAGCCGAATACAAGTATGATGGGGAACGGGTGCAGGCACACAAGAAAGACGGCAAAGTTGTGCTGTTTTCTAGGCGTTTAGAGAACATTTCTAGCCAGTATCCTGACGCGGTTGAATTAATCAAGGAAAAAATTGCTGCAAAAGAAGTGATTTTGGAAGCTGAATGTGTGGCGATGGATTTAGAAACAGGCGATATGCGCCCATTTCAAGAGTTAATGCATCGGAGACGCAAGTATGGCGTGGAAGCAGCCATAGAGCAGTATCCTATTTCGCTTTTCCCCTTTGACTTACTCTATGTTGACGGCAAAGACTTAACCCTTGAACCTCTTCCCCACAGACGCAAAGAGCTTGAAAAAATAGTTAAAAAAACTGACCGCGTAACACCAGCCATTCAAAAACTTGTCAACAATCCAAAGGCGCTTGAAGACTTCTTTGAGGAAGCAATAGCGGAAGGCTGCGAAGGCTTAATGTGCAAATCCGTCGCCAAAGACTCAGTTTACCAAGCGGGAAGCCGAGGGTGGCTTTGGATAAAATACAAGCGTGACTACAAAAGCGAGATGACTGACACCGTGGACCTAGTGGTGGTGGGCGCTTTTCATGGAAGAGGAAAACGGGCGGGAAGGTACGGTGCTTTGCTTTTAGCCACCTATAACGATGAAGGGGACACTTTTGAAACCGTCACCAAATGCGGCACAGGCTTCACAGACAAAGACCTTGCAACGCTTCATGAAACGCTTCAGAAGCATGTGATTCCCCGCAAGAATTCGCGTGTCCAGTCGATGTTGGAGGCGGACGTTTGGTTTGAACCCAGCTTGGTGCTTGAGATTTTAGGTGCTGAAATCACTTTAAGCCCCATTCACACATGCGCTATGGATTCAATACGCAAGGGAAGTGGTTTAGCGATTCGTTTTCCACGTTTCACAGGTAAATACCGAACCGACAAAAGCCCAGAAGACGCGACTACTTCAAAAGAGATAGTGGAGATGTATCGTGCCCAACTGAAGAAAATTAGCGAGTCTCCGCAGGCATAGAAAAGCTAAAACTGATAAGCATCAACCGCTAAAATACTCAGCGTGCGTGAATTACGTTGGCTCAAGACCAGGAAAAAATGAAATCACTCATCGCATTCAAAAAGCGAATGGAAGAGCAACTGGAAAAATTAACTGCTGAATCTAAAGAGGTTCAAGCTGCCTTGGATACGGTTAATGGTATCTTGCTTGATAAGGGCTTCAGGCGTGGAGACATTAAAGAAGCGCCTGAGGCTCCTGCGCCTAAAGAGGTTGTTTTGCCAAAACAAGAGCCTGAACCCCCAAAGGTTGTTGTTCAATATACGTCTGACACTTCAAAGCCTGTCGCCCAGCGTATGCCTGAACAGGAAACCGTTATACCATTGAAAACTATGACTGATGAGCCGTTGGCGCTGATTATTTTTGATAAACAGGGTATGCATGTGTTGCCTGATGAAAGCAAAAACTTCAGTGTTAACACGCCGCCTTTCAGTAATTTTCTTGTTGAAAAAATCTTCGCTAAAATGCAAGAGAAAGATAGTGAGCTAGTCAGGACAAAGCAGTTAACAGCGGATAAAATGTTCTCTTACAACATTGTCCGTGAGGGAGACTTGATAAGAGAAATAATAATTAGAAATGTGGATGATGAACGGCTCAAGGAGCTTAAGTCGAGCATCCGCTGGACTTTCGAGAAAATGTATGAAAAAATGAAAAGTGCCTAAGGCTACTCTGAATGTTTGTTTAGAGTGTCAGTTATCCTGTTTTTTGGGCATAAGCCCACAAGTCTTTCAGCTTCAGAACCGTTTTTGAAAATTATCATGGTTGGTATGCTGAAAACTTGGAAGCGCTCAGCCGTAGCAGGGTTCTCGTCAACGTCAAGTTTGCCAATTAAGGCTTTCCCACTGTACTCTTTCGCTAATTCCACTACCGTTGGAGCTAAAGCTCGGCATGGTCCACACCAATTAGCCCAGAAATCAACGAAAACTATCTTGTTTTTCTTGATTGTTTCCTCAAAATTGGAGTCTGTTACGTGAAAAGGTTCAGTGCTCATTTGTTCTTTTCTCCTCTTTTCTAATTTACTATTTTAGGATTTGCTTGATATAAACCGTTCGCGACCAACTTCCGTTTTATTTGCAGGGCTTCATCTTCTCCAGCAAAGCCTTGAATGCACCATAAGAATCCTTGGAGTCGGATATGCCAGCGGCAACTTTCTCGAAGGGGCACACGCCCGTCTTGTTTAAGTCAAGAACATTATCCACTAACTGCTTCCACTCAACGGCTACCTTGTTCTCTTCAAACACTGCTTTAGCTTTTTTGCTTAAAACTACCGCGTAAACCTCACGTATCCCAGCGTAAACGCACAGCAACCTAATGCTTTGCAAGCAACTCGATCCGCAACTGAAGCACCATTTAGCTGGGCGCCCAATTTGTCTATTGCACCTATAAAACCAGAAATTCTGTGAGAGTCGGTTTGGAACAGCATTTGGCCGTTTTTAGCTATGGCAAGCGTTAGCTGCTTATCATAGAGCTGTTTTTTTTTTGGCTATTTCGAGGTCTTGCATGATTGTTCACTAATTTCAACGCTGGGCTGCTAAAAACACTATTGGCTCTAAACTACTCAAGGGTAATGTTGAATAGTTGATTCTCAGGTAATTCGGCGAGTTCCCAAGCGAACGCTTCGTCTAGCTTGTCTTGTTTTTGCTTTTGTTCTAGTTGTTCACTGAAGTGTTTGGTAAGTGTTATTTTCACTGTCTTTGCGTCTTTTTGGCTTCTAAAGGTTGCCTGAATGGTTTTTGAGTTTTTGATTTTGAGTCTTTGGTTGCCGATTGTGCAGGTTGTGGAAACCTGTATGCCGTCTAGCAAGCAGGAAAACGGCGGATGCAACGGCACAGCAGCTTCTGCCGTCAGATGCGTGCATTCTGTGTCGGAAATGTTTAGGGCTTTTTTGGCTACAACACCCATCTTTAAGCCGATAACCAAGTATGGTCCTACGTGCCCGTGTAGTTTTCGGGCGAATTCTATGGTTGCTGCGAGTTCTTTTGGTTCAGGCATTTTCCTTCGCTGTCTATCTGGTGTCGGAGTTTATTGAATATTGCCCTGACTGGTTGAGCGGGAACTGCTTATCATATCGCTTGTACCGCCAGTACCCGTAGGCAACCAGCCAAGACAGAACGAAGATGAGAACTATTCCGAAACCTATCGATTCAAAATCCAGTCCGTTGAGCCAGCCCCAAAACCACCCGCTAAGGTTCAATTCAGTTGAAAGCACCTGCAAAAGCTCCACTGTACCTATCACCCACGCAACAAGCACCGACATGACCGTGATTGTCAAATTATAGTATATCTTCCGTATGGGGTTATAGAAAGCCCAACCGTAAGCTACCCTCATCGTAACACCATCTGAAGTATCTACCAGGACCATGCCGCACGTAAACATTAACGGAAGAATCAGAATATAATACAGAGGAATATGTGTGGAAACGCCTACTCCTATGCTTATAGCGATGAGGGCAACTTCGGTCGCGGTATCAAATCCTAAGCCAAAAAGTACACCAATTGGATAGATCTGCCAAGGTTCACTTACGATTTTGAAGAGCGGATGGAAAAACCTATTCATGAAACCACGTTTGTCAAGCAGATTGTCGAGCTCATCCTGATTTAACTTACCTTGCTTTAAACCCTGGAAGACTCGGTAGATTCCAAGCACGATGACAGCGTTAATTAAGCCTATAATCCAAAGAAAACCACCCGATACTAGGGTTCCGACTATTGCACCTGAACTTTCAAGAGCAGGAATATTAGCTGCAACAGCCCGCGTCGCCAAGACTAGACCCACTATAAGACCAACGACTATCGTGGAATGCCCAAGAGAAAACCACAATCCAACCGTAGAGGGACGCTTCCCCTGCTGAATCAATTTTCTCGTCGTATTATCGATAGCTGCTATGTGGTCAACGTCAACACCGTGACGCAACCCAAGAACGTAACATATTAGTCCGAGACCTGCAAGAACCACGGCGATTTCTCCAATAACAAATGATGCAATAAAACCAAACACGGTAACGGTTAGAATAGTGGCGAAAATTATAGCTACCTTGATTTTCTCGTTGCTTGACAGCCCGAACTCAGAGTTTTTTTCCGTCAATTTCACAAAGTCCTTCAGTAACACTTTTCTTCGAAATGGTGTTACTAAACGTATAAAAGCTTTTAGGTACAAAACACCCACATTCATCAGCGATGTCCATGTCAAAAGTCACCCGCATAGGCGTAACGTTCCCACCTGAACTCCTCAAAGAGTTCGACGAAATCATAAGCAAAATGGGCTACGAAAGCCGCAGCAAAGCCATACAAGACGCTGTAAGACTGTACGTTTCCGAGCGAAAATGGCTCAAAGAAGAAGATACGATCCAAACAGGCATTTTGCTGATGGTTTATGACCATGATGTGAAAGGACTTGAAAGTGAACTAACCGAAACGCAGCATGAACACTCCTCACTGATTACAGCAACCATGCATATTCACATTAGCCAACGAGACTGCTTAGAAGCCATAGCAGTTAAAGGTAAAGCCTCAGAACTACGCGAACTAAGCGACGAATTAACAACAAGAAGAGGAGTAAAAATCCTCAAAACAACAATAGTAACCGTTTAAACCTCAAACATCCTCTCAAGTGAAGCACGAGCCTTCTTCGCAACTGCCTCCGGAACCTTAACCACATTCTTCTCCTCTTTCAACGCAATATACAGGCGATCAAGCGTTGTCAACTTCATGTTTGGGCATATTGCATCTTCATACGCCAAGTAAAAGTTTTTCTCAGGGTTCTCTTTCCGCAGGCGGTGCAGAATACCTTCTTCAGTTCCAACTATGAAGTCTTTGGCGCTGGATTCTTTTGCGTAACGGCACATCTTTGAGGTGCTGCCAACGTAATCAGCTACTTTGCGCATTTCAGAGCTACATTCAGGATGAACCATAACAGTCGCGTCTGGATGCTGCATCTTTAGGACCATTACATCTTCAGGCTGGAAAAGCAGGTGCGTTGGGCAAAATCCCCATTCAGGAATCGGAATCAACGTTTTACCCGTTTTCTCAGAAACGTACTCGGCTAGATTACGGTCTGGACCAAACAGAATCGTGTCTGCGTCGAGAGATTTTATGACTTCCACAGCATTGGCGCTGGTGCAGCAAACGTCGCAGTTGGCTTTGCACACAGCCAAAGTGTTCACGTACAGCACTACTGGAGCCTTTGGGTATTGGGCTTTAGCACGTTTTATCTCATCAACCGTAAGCATCTGCGCCATTGGACAACGTGCGCCTAAACAGGGCAAAAGAACTTTCTTTTCTGGATTGAGAATCGCTGCTGATTCAGCCATGAAATCTACAGCTGAGAAAACAATCATTTCAGCATCTTTTTCCTCAACCGCTTTGCGGCTCAGTTCAATGCTGTCGCCGACGTAGTCAGCTATGTTCTGGATTTCTGGTCTTTGGTAATTATGAGCTAATATCACAGCTTTCTTTTCTTTCTTGAGCTTTAGGATTTTATCCGCTAACGCCATATTTCCGCCTAGTTCGCCTTAAAGTTGAAAAATAACAAGGACAGGTCAACAGATATATGCTTTTACCCTCAATACTTAAGCTTTCATCCTTAAAGATAAAGAAAATAATGTTGCCCAAGGCTTTGAGCTATAGGCTCTTTTTTGTTTATAGCCCCCCTATTTAATGGAAGATTGCTTCCTTCTTAGGGCTGTTGTCCGCTGTTGATTTTGGGCTAATTTCTTTATTAGTCAATTTGGAGTTGAGTTTTGGAGCTGCAAATTTCAGAGCCCAAGAAATATAGTAATAATTATTATGCAATCGTTAATTATGAAAAGACTAATCAATTATTCTTCCTAAACTTTAGCAGCCCGACAAGTTCATGTCTACTTGCCCACATAAGTCCTGACAGCACAATTGCGAATCCCAAATATTGAATACCCATTAGAAGGCTATATTTGCCAATTGGATTGGGGTTAAAAAGAGAATAACCCACATTTTTGCCCATCGCCACTCTGAACAGCAAAAAATCTGAGGGTGAAAATTGATGCACATAATACATGTTGTAAAATATTGACGCCGTCACTAAGCCCAGCCCGCCCAAAGCGACAAAAAAGAAGAGCAGCTTCTTTAGTTTTCCCCTTGATTTTAAAGAATTAAACAGTGAAAGGGCTTTGCTCACCAATGACGCTGCTAACAAACTAAAGAAAGGCAAGGACTGGTAATCATACTTAATAGCGTTAAGATAAGGCGAATTAAGATTAAGAACAGCCCCCAAAAAAGTGTTGACGCTTACAACAGATAATATGGTTGCCAAGCAAATCAAATCAAAAACAAGTAACTTTCGAAATTTTCTGTACATTAAGCAAACGAGCAAAGATAAGATTGCTGCATCTATGAAAAACCAGCCCAACCCATAATTTACAAGAAAATTGAAAACAAAAAAGAACGAAGGAACAACCCCGCTGGAATTACGGTTCACGAGATCGCTCTGATAAAAAACAGAAAGCAACCCTTGCCCTGAAATTACTTGATACCACAAAAAAGAAAATATTAGCACAGGTAAAAAAAACGCTCCAAACCAGCTAAATGTTTGTCTTAGCTTCTTCGGTCGATAATAAACATAGAACAACAGCAGTGGAATCAATATATAAACGGCAAATAACTTTGTCAGAAAAGCAGCGGCAAAAAGAGCCCCTGTCACCATAAAAAGCTTAAACGAACCTTTGCGAATAGCAATGATTCCTATAAATAGACAAAGCAGGCTCAAGAATAGGCACTGCACGTCAATGAAGAAGCTTCTTGAAAGGATAAGTTCCCATGGTGTCAAACCAAAAAGCACAGCTGCCACCAATCCTGTTGTCTTACTATACAAAACCTTGCCAATTTTGTATACCAAGACAGCGCATCCAAGCCCAAACAAAGTTACTAGGACTACACCCGTGTCGATTGATAAGCCGAAGGCTTTGAAGAACAGTGCTTCAATGTAAAAGCCTAATGGTGGCTGATTCATAATGTTGCCCCAACTTGACACATAAGGCATGCCCCACTTGATTACTCCAGTTGCAGCTTCGTATTCCCATTGCGTATCCCCGTTTTGGTAAGGACCTATTGAAGCAGAAATCAGCACAATCCCAAGTAGAATGCTTAACAAGGGGTAATTTTCACTAAGTAGTTTTTTTATGCTATGCTTGTCAAGCATGTATATACCCGTTTTATCCATTTCGTAAGATTCGGGTAATTGGAGCTTTGATTATCAGAATAGAAAAAACAACTGAAACTAGACTACCTGAAACCAAGCTTAATCCAAATAAATTAAAGAAAATCATTGCGATGGAATCAAAAAGTGGTGGATAGAATGCGCCATTAACAAACTGGCCATATAGTCCCCATTTTAAAAATGATGCACCATTCAGCTGGACAACCTCACCCCATTGCATCGGCACATTAGAAAGATTCAGCACGAGCAAAACGGCGTAGGATAACGCAAAAACCAAAAAAACTATTCGCCACTTGTTTAATCCTGCCTTAAACTGAATTAAACGCAATCTTGAACTTGATTTATCCATCTTTGAATTCTTCTAAAGAACATGTAGTGTTTCGTTAAACACCAGCAGTTGGTACAAGCATCATTGAAGCTGCCACTGAAAACATTAAGACCATAGCAATCGCAAAAGCTACAGTTTTACTTTTAGCAATTTGCATTTTTACTTTCTCTCCTGCTAAGTTTATATTTTATAACGTGTCCTGAATCTGGTTATAAAACGAATAAAACAAATTCAGAACAAAATTAGAGCAATCCCTGAATAGTGTTCGTTCAAATATCAAATTAAAATAGTGCAAAACCTGTAGCAGCGATTTATTCAGGCGCTTCTTCTTTTGACTTATCTTTTCCAAACGATTTTCTATTCATGTGCTTGCCAATTTAATCTAATGGTGTATCCAAAAAGCTTGATTGATAGGCAACTATGCTAAAACTGGAAAGTAAGATAAACTTAGAGAAGTTTTAATACTACATACATTAAGGTATAGTTTTTGAATGTACGTAGTCAAGTTTTCCAGAGTACATTAGAAGGCTTATTTGCTAGTTGCTTTCGGCTTTGATAGAAAGTTGTGGCAACTATCTTTCTGGCAATTACCCAGTCAGATAAACAAGTCAGAGGGAGGTGCAATGGGAACACATTCTCTCTGGCTTGTCTGACATAAAGATAAGTCTTAAATCGCATAGGGCAGAATAGAAAAATAGGGTGAAAGCATGAATGTAACTCGTTTGGTCGGAATGGCTTTAGCGGTGGTTGGACTAATAGTCTTGTTAACAGCGCGCTTGCTCGCTTACCAATTAGATTTGTATCTCGGCATAATTGTGATTGCGGTTGGTTTCGTTATTTATGCTGTAGATGTACTCAAAGTGCAACAATAAGCAAGAATAAGTCTTAAATCTGCATAGCGTAGAAATAGAGTTAGACGGGGAATAGAAGCTGTTATCCGACACAATCATTATTAGAAAATGTCCATGCGGAATAGTCTTTGAGACTTACGATGAAAATAAGCTCTTTCATAGTAACCCATGTAAAGCTCTTTACAATAAAAAACAATGGGGTATTTTCGTAGCTAATAGAAGAGAAGCTAATAAAAAGAAACTTGATGAAAAACAGAAACTTGGTGAGAAAAGAGCTTAGTATTTTAGCTAAGTTTACCGAGTACATTAGACCATAGTCCTTTAGAAGGTCTCGGTAAATTACTGCGACCATTCAGGGGTTAGAAACTTAGCGATATTTACAGAGCACATTAAGGCGCTATAATGGTCTCGGTAAGCTGGAAACTTAGAGAGATAAGTCTTAAATCTGAATAGCGTAGAATAAACCTTAATATGACAGAAGAAGAAAAGCGATTTAATCCTACTTTTGAAAATGGTGGTTATTGGGAGTATTACAAAGACATAGAACGACAATTTGACAGCTTCCTTGAATATGTTCCTTACTTAGATGGAAATGAACAAACGTATTCTTTCAAACTGCTTAATCTCTTCCTGAGTATAGGTAGTCACATTGATTCTGCTTTCAAAGAGATGGCGAGATATTCTGAATTTGTTGAGAAACCTTCTTGTGTAGAAATTCTAAAGAGAGCAGAGGAAAAGAGTGGAATTATCGTAAGTGGCATACGAGCTTTTGATGAGATATACGGATTATGCTCTAAGAAAGTTACGTTTAAAGGTCTACCAGAAAGAACAGTTCTTACACCTTTTAGCAGTAATATACCTGAATGGTGGGGTTACTATAATGACATAAAGCATAATGTAAGTAGTAATCTCAAAAAAGCGAATCTAAAGAATGTCAGAGATGCTCTCGCTGGTGCATTTCTGCTTAATGTCATTCATAAACCAGCTAAAAATAGATTATTTAAATATCGTTTGATTGAGCCAAAATATCAACAAGGCACATCCTTTACTCAGACATTCAATGACATGTTCGATGGTCAAGAGATTTATCCTCAACGGCAATACGGCATTAACTATAAAAATCCCTTCACAGTTGAGACTTCACTTTTTTCATACGATTATGAAGAATATTAAATGCTGGCTATTAGCAAGAAAACTATAAGTTAGCTATCATAGTAAAGAAAGACGTTAGACCTACTCAGTAAAAGATTTATTCTAAGAAGCTATGATTAGAAAAGGAAAAAGGGCTAACATTGATGACAAGTCACCTTAGTAATGGAATTAAATTTCAATATCAAATCTCTTGTCATGCTAAAATGCGTCAGTACCTTTGTTTGTCAGAGTGCTTAACATATGCCCTACAATGAATTAAGGAAAGATTACTTACTGGACCGCTGGGTCGTTATTGCGACAGAACGAAGCCGAAGACCCACCGATTTTGCCAAACAAAAAACTGAAACTGCCCAAAGCGGGATTTGTCCGATGTGTGTTGGCAACGAGAACATGACGCCGCCAGCCTTAATGCTATACTTGAAAGAGAATGGCGAAATAAAAAAGGCTAAAGACCCGCTGGTTGGCGAACGCCCAAAAAACTGGCTTGTCCGTTGCATCCCAAACCTTTACCCAGCGTTCAGTCCACCCAAACAACCAGAAGATGAAGCCGAAATCTTAAAGAACGAATGTTTTGGCTACGCGGTTGGACATCATGAGATTATAATTGAATCTCCAAATCATGATGAGGACCCAGCTGACGCCCAACTGCCCCAGTTGGAACGGGTCATCCATGCGTACATTGATAGGCTCAGAGAGTTAAGCGCAAAACCATACGTCAAATCTGTCTCAATTTTTAGGAACTATGGGCAGCTAGCAGGTGCGTCGCTTTCTCATGCGCATAGTCAAGTAATCGCGACACCAATCATTCCTGTAATAATCCAAGAAGAGATGGATGCAAGTAAAGCATTCTACGGCGAACACGGCAAGTGCGTTTTCTGTGACATAATCGAGCAAGAATCAAAAGGTCCAAGGCTTATTTGCGAAGATTCAGATTTTATTGGCTTCGCTCCTTACGCAAGCATAAACCCAATGGAGTTCTGGATTATGCCTAGAAAACATGCCGTCAACATCCTTGACTTGGATGATGCTGAAGTGTCAGCGTTCGCTAAAACTCTCAAAGCAAGCCTCAAAGGCTTAAAGGATTTAGTGAATGATCCACCGTACAATTACGGTTTTCACTTAGCCATAAACCAAGAGGCACAAGACTATTACCATTGGCACTTGGAAGTCTACCCTAAACTGTCAATTTGGGCAGGCTTCGAGTTAAGCACAGGAACATACATAAACACAATCACGCCAGAAACCGCCGCTGAAAGCCTCAGAAAAGCAATAAAACCCTAGTTTTTTGCCGCGTTTCGTCTAAATTTTGGAAATGAATGCTGAGACTCTTTCTGATGCGTCTGTTGAGACGTCTTCCTCAACGAAGCGTGAAACTGCTTGAGCTGCATAATGGTTGGGCGAAGCGAAACCATCTCTGATCTTCTTAAGGGCTATATCTGTAACTTGAGGTTTAACGTTATTGCCTAGCGTTTCGACCAGTTGCTTGAAGAAAGAGGCAGCTTTGTAAGGATCTCCCCCATGGAAACCAGCCACCGCGTATATGTCGTAGCTATCCTTCGCCAACTTTCGTGGACGGCCCAATGCAAGACCTTTCATCGTTAATGTTCCAACGATATCAGAGGTCTTAATGTTGGCAACGCCCTCTCCGCCCGCAGGCAAAACCCCTCTGACCGTTTCCAGATAGTTATAGGTAAATACTATGCTGCAACCAGGAATGAAAACCGCCTGTAATCCTTCTTGAACTTCTATCAGGTCTTCCAATTGACTTCTTGCTTCTGGCTCTGTAAGAAAATCAAGATCAATATGAAAGGGTGCTCCGTTAAGAGATATAAGTTCACGTCGTAACCGGAAAGGGTTTTTCGTGGGTTCATAACCAAGACTCAGCACGATATCCCGAATCGACTCGTATCGAGCCATAATGGAAGGACGCAGAACCAAGTCTATATCAATAGAGCCACAATGCTCAAAATAACCTTGACTTAAGAAATAGGGTGTCCATCCACCTACTAAAACTGCGTCATCCTTGTAAAGTCCCAGTGCTAGAGCCAGCTCAACGAGCGCACCCTTAGAAACTTCAGTCTGGTTCCTATCATACAAGCATAGTCACCTGTAAGTATTTGAGGTTGGAACATTATTACTTTCTGAACTGTTTTTATAGTTTAGGTTTTGTTTCGTCATTAGCGAAACTATATAAATGAGAGCGAAACTACTTTTCTCACATGAGAAAAACACAGAACATTTTTTCACCTAAAGCCTCCCGCGTATTACGAGTTCTCCTTATTGATCCTTTCAAAGGCTGGACCATCGAGGACTTATCAAAAGAGGCAAAGGTTTCTCTGGGTTTTACTCACGCCACTGTCATGTCGCTAATCGATCAAGGGCATGTTGATAGAAATGAGCGATACAGGCTAATTGTGTCAGATCCGGTGAAACTTTTGCAAAGGTGGGCTGCATTTAACAACTATACTTCTATGAACACTTTCTTGAATTATCATACTTTTGAGAGAGATATTGAAGTTTTCACTTCAAAGATGCAGAGGTTAAGCAGCGCAGAATATGCTCTCACTGCCTTAGCTGGTGCTAATCTTATTGCGCCATATGTGAGACCGACGACTATCCACTTCTACATCAAAGAAAGGGACAAAGCTGTGAATATAGCTAACCAGTTGGACTTGAGACCAACTGAAAAAGGAGGAAATGTATCAATGGTTTTGCCATATGATGAAGGAGTTTTTTACGGCTTTACTGAAGTAGGTCAAGTTATCGTCGTTAGTAAAGTGCAGCTGTACGTGGACCTCTTTAACTATCCAGCTCGAGGAGAAGAAGCTGCTGACGCCCTGCTTGAAAAACTTGAGAAGGAGTGGAGTTCTCGGCAGAGTCAAAAACACACGCTTTAAACTTTCGCTCTATTTTAAATAATTTCGCTTATAGCGAAACTGATAGGCCTCAATCCTAACTGCCTTTACCTCATGTAATTTACTAATGGTGTAAGCATAATCATTTACTTCAAAAAAGCCACTTTAAAATTATTTTCTTCAGCGTTGATCTGACCTTATTTAAACTATAAACAGGTTAATTGCGCGAAAATGTGCATGAATAAACATGTTTTTATGTTGGAAGTGCGCAGCTTCTGTCTACGCTCAATAAGTGTATATACAAACGTATCTAAAAATCGTATATATTTTGACCTCTTAGGGGTAGGCGGTAGCAGGCACATGTTTGGCTTTGACCGATAGGGATAACCCTAATATTTGTGACAAAATCCGGCCACAAAAATGCTTAGAAAAAAGCCAAAAACTAAGTAGACTGAAATCTTGGTTTGACCATCAGTACGTCTTCTATGTAGGCTCGCAGGGGCTCGGCAACGCTCCATGCTTGCGAGATGCAACCCCTCGGCGTGTTTGGTGAGTCACAGTCGTATATTTCGCTTAATGTGCCTAATCCTGCTTGGTTGATTCCGCTGCTGAATAAGGGTAAAACAAGATTTTTCATTGCATACTCGCGTGACTGGGTGCTGTAGCTGTTAATTTTCAAATATGCCGTTATGAATGGCCCCAGTAGCCAAGGCCAAATTGTCCCGTTATGGTAAGAGGTGTCTCTGCTTAGACTATCGCCAAAGCATTTACCGACAAACTTTGGGTCACTTAACGCTAAAGTACGCAAGCCATAAGGTGTTACCAGCTCACGATTCACCAAGTTGACAACTTGCGCGCTCTTGTCTTTATCCAGCATGATAAAATCCAGTGAGACAGCGAAAATCTGGTTGGGACGAAGCGATGCATCAGCGCCATTAGCATCCAGAACGTCAAAGAGGCAACCTGCGTTGGTGCTCCAGAATTTTTCGTTAAAGCTTTTGCTGGTTTTATCTGCCATCACAGCGTATTTTTCAGCCAAAGCTTTCTCACCGAAGTTGTTGGCCAGCAACTGCATGATTCGCAGTGTATTGTACCATAAAGCTTGGATTTCCACTGCTTTTCCAACTCTTGGCGTAATCTCTTTGCCGCCTACTGCTGCATCCATCCACGTTAGCCTTGAACCGTGCATTAGTAGGCCGTCGTAATCTAAACGAATACCAGATAAAGTGCCCCGCTCATGATAATCAATTATTGCCTGGAGATTTTCCCAAAGCTTTTCTTGAACAAACGCGGAGTCCCCAGTGTATTTTAGGTATTGAAGCACAGCGTTAACATACCAAAGTGTGGCGTCAACAGTGTTGTAGGCGGGCTCACCCGACTTATCGGCTACAAAATTTGGAATAAGCCCATTTCGGCTGTATTGAATGTAATTTTGAAGTATTTCCTTTGCATCGCTAAATCTGCCAGTAACCAGCATAAGGCCAGGCAATGAAATGAACGTGTCTCTGCCCCAAGGTTCAAACCAGTGGTACCCTGCAATGACGGCTTTCCTGCCAGCGGTATTCTCCACTATGAAGGAGTCTGCGGCTAAAAGAATCCAGTTTAGCCAATCGCTCATTGGAACCTCAGGGTGTAAACCATAAAATTTTTCCAGCAGATTGCTTTGCTGTGTTAATTCTCGATTGAAAGAAGCATTAACTTCATCAATCTTGTTGCCGACAGAATCCAAAACTTCTCTTGCTACTTGGCTTTCATGATTTACGGCAAAGCTTACCGCAAACTCTTTTTCGTCTTTAGCTGGAACTTGAACTTCAAAATATCCGGGTTGGAAACAATCGTCACTGCTGGCTTCGCCTCTTGAAGCTTCCATGCGATAGAATAAGCGTTCTATCCAGTCGATTTTCTCCTTGAACTCTCCATCAGTTGAGCGGCACAAGATTGTGGCTTCTGGATACTGGAAAACTGTTTCTAACTCTTTGCCGATGCTTTTTTGTGTGAAGCCAAAAGGGTTTTTCAATCTATCCTTGACCGTGTGAAAATATCTGCACGTTAAAATTGGGTAGATTTTAAGTTTAGCCTCGAAATTGTTCTTGTTAGAAACCCTATAGATTACTGAGACAGCGTTCTTGTTTTCAGGCATAAAAACCGTTTTATTAACCTCAACGCTGCTAAAACCGTACATGTACGTGGGAAAAGGCGCTACTGAAAATGCCTTTAGGAACTTGTACCCCTGTGGGTAAATCACATCCTGAAACTCGTTAGTACCCAACCGGTAAACATCATTACCCACCAAAACATCCTCGTCAAGCTTTGAGACGCACACTGTGCGGTCGCCGGGCGGATGCAACGCGGCAACCAATAAACCATGATACTTCCTTGTGTTAATGCCTAAAACAGTGCTTGATGCGTAACCGCCCAGCCCATTGGTTATGAGCCATTCCTTCCGCATAACCTCGCCAAAACGAGAAAGAGTTTCTTGAGTGAAGACTATGGCGGGCAGTTTCATTTTTACGGCATCAGCTTTGCAATGTTCTTGTCGCGTGGAGCACAGAAATAATTAGCTACTGGAACACATTTTGTTCTGAACAAAAGCAGATGAGGCTTCGTCAACTTGTACTCAGTAAGGGTTTCAGCATACCCCATGCCTTTAGCGAAAACCAGTTCTGCAGCATCGTAAATTTTCAAGAATTCAGGTGAAACTTCCTTTTTCTGCAAGCCAACCGCGTCGGTTCCCGTGGTTAATATGTCGTCGGCTATTTTATCCATGCCTGAGAATAACACATCGTCTAAAGTGGCGTCGTTAATAACGGGTCCTCCTTTAACGACATATGTTACTTTTAAGCCCATGTTTTTTAACTGTTCAACGAGTAACATGTCAAAAACGATTTCTCCAGCGTTATCCGCTAAGTAGAGAACACTGTCTGCTTTCTTTGCTAACTCATATGCTTTGTCAATATCATCAATAACTAAATCTTTAGATGCTTTCCTAAAACAACCCGACAAATTGTTCAAGTTGAACTTGTGGCCTGGAATATCAAACTCCATAATATTTCCCACAATAGCGCATAAGCATGCTTTCTTGAAGCGTTCCTGCTGATTATTACCCTCTTCCACAAGCTTTTTTGCACGCGGCAGCATTTTCAACGCTTTTTCGTTAGCCGCCTTCTTGGTTCGAAGGTATGGATCATTGTTGCTTGTTAACTGTTTAATTATGCGGTCTCTTTTGGTGCCTAAATCAGCGGCCACCGACGTTGGTTTGAATTCTCGATTTAACAGTTTAACAACTTCAGCGAGGCATCTGAAACGTAGGGCAGGGTTTGTTGTGGCTTGGTAGATTTGCGTCGTTGCCCGTGCAAGCAGGCAAGATTCACATTCAGCTTCAACTTTCAACGTTACTCACACAGTTATTGTTTTGTTGCGTCGGCAAATGCACGTAGGATACTATATGGGTCTTTCGCTTTTACTATGCCGCTTGCAACAAGCACGCCATTTGTTCCCAGTTTTAAAGCTACTGAGACGTCTTCGCTTTGACTTATTCCTGCACCGCACAGAATAGTAATATTTTGGTTAATTTGGTGAACAAGATTAACCGTGTTAGTAACTACTTGCGGCTGCGCTTTAGAAACTGCGATTCCCGTGCCAATAAGCTCAGGTGGCTCAATGGAAACAATATCTGGCCGTATTGCAGCCGCGGCAGCGCTTACAGTGGGATTATTAGCGCATACACAAGAAATTAGTCCTTTTTCACGAGCCAACGTGATAATTGCATCGATGTCTGAGAGTTTCAGTTGCCTCTCCGAATGATTAATTAAAGTTCCAACCGCGCCTGCTTCCTTAACGGACTCCGCAAGAACATGACCCGTACTGTTGCCAGGCTTAATGGGGTCAATGTGCTGAGCGAACACAGGAATCTCAACCGTGTCTGCAACCCTTGCAATGTCAGCAAACTGCGGCGCCACCACAATAGAGGCGCCTGTTTCTTTGGATACTTTTTCAGCGTTCTTTGCAAGTTCAACGGCTTTTTGCCCTGTTGCCTCCAAATAAGTCTTAAAATTTACAATAATTATGGGCGTTTTTAGTTTCAAGTGGTTTGCCTCGCTTTAAAGGTACCGTATTTTGTTAATATCGTTTGCCTTTCAAAAAATACAGTAAGATTATTTTAAGTTAAAATTTGTTATGAGACGGATGCTTTAACTTGCAAGGCAGCCCTTTTAGTAGCATTTTCCATTAACATGCCTATAAGCTGCCCGTTTTTAACCATGACAGCTCGCTTCATGCCCTTTTCCTCCATAAGCTTCATGGCTGTAATCATGGATTCGTTTGCTTGAAGAATTATAAGCGGCGTGTAGTTGAGGTCTTTTGCTAGAGTTTTCTTAGGGTCCTTGTGTTCTTCAACTATTTCCTTCAAAAGGTCTCTGTCGTTTATTACCCCAACGGGCTTATGATTTTCAGTTATGAGAATTGAAGTGACGTTGTTTTGTAACATTTTATCGACAAGTTTAGCAACTGCGTCAGTTGTTGAGACCTCAACTGTGGGAAGTTTAGTGCCTGCTTGATTGCTGATTTCCGAGATGTCTATTCCTCGCTTCCAAATATCACTAAGCATTTCACTTACCCTTTCTATTTGGCTGGGGTCGCTGGAGTAGAAGGTGTCAGCCAAGTAAAAGGCAGATTCGGTTCCTACATCGCTTAGCGGCGGCATCTTAAACATGAACAAGTGCTTGTTATCAACCAACATCATTGTTAGGTAGCTGATTGGCACGTGCTTGATTTCATAATGGGTTGAAAGTCGCTGTGCTGGTTCAAGATTATCTAAGTCTATGGATGCCATTAATTGAACTTTCAAGCCTTTTTTGAAGTAATTTATTAACGGGTCATTTTCAGATAGGCGGTTAATGCTTTGTGATGTTGTGATTATTACAATGTCTTTTTTTGCTGATTCAAGAACCTTAGTTACCTTGGACCAGGCTTCTTCAGGGTCTTTTATGACGAGCGTTTCGCCTATCGGTATTCCGCTCTTCAGCTCGTCTATGCGTCTTGAAGCATCAACTCCGCTTTGCCACATTTGGACAAAAAAAGCTTTCAAAACTGAAATGAACATTTTGTCATTTATCCATAAGCCTTCATCTTCCAAATTAAGCACGGAGGCTTCATTGCCAAAAGGCGCATACAAGATGGCTTCTTCTTCATCTTTAATCAAAAAGCGCGGGAAAAATTTGGAACTCATGTTCACATGACGAAGTTTAATGTTTAACTTTTCTTCCGAAATATTCCTATCTATCCGCTCTACAACCTTGAAGTTTTCATGGGAAATCTCGGTTATTATTTGAAATAGTATGTTTCGCTCTTGGGAAGAGATAAAAGCTGTATCAAAAACACCAGCAATATCTTCTTGAATTAAACCTAAAGCGGTTGTTAAAACTATAACTTCAGCATTCGACTCCTCAATCATAGATAACATTTTAGCATGAATCTTCTTCTTACCCGTGATAATAGAGAATTTAGCTACAGGATACTCTGATTCTGGAGCGCTAATTGATTCCCAAGCCGTTAGAAGAGTCTGTTTCTGGTCTGTTAGGTTGGTAACCTCGTTCTTTTTAGCACTAATAAATGAGTCAACTAGGGCTTCAAAAGGAACAATGGTAAAACGCGTGGGCCTTTCCAAGGTTGCTTCAATAAAGCCTTTCTCCTGCAGCTTCTTGAATGTACGGTATGCTTGAACACGCTCCATTTTAAGCCTTTTAGCCACAAAGCTAGTTGATTGGACACCGCTTTTGGCAAGGAACATGTAAACTTGAATTTCCCTCTTCGACAACCCAAGAATCTGCAAAAACTTTGTTACGTCCTTTTCGCTCATCAAGCAACGCCGTTTAAAACCCGCTGTTCTTAAGTTAAAAATGTAACTCGACATTTATATAACTAGTGCTTAATTGTAGACTTTTTGCCGAAACGTTTGACTACAACTAAAGACATCTTTATGCTTAAAATATGGTTAAGCAAGCTTCTGTTGCAGCGTGCCTTTCTCATTTTTTGCTCTTTTCGCCGGCTTCCATGATTTTCTAACAAAACTCGGATATTCATCATTTTTTTCCAGCAGTTGCCTCAGGAAACTCATGGTTTTCCCGTCAGTTAAGTATCCGCTGCCAAAGTCGCCGTATTCAACTCTTAAACTTGCAATTTCTCTGTCACGCTCTACTTTAGCTATGATAGATGCAGCTGAAACAACTGGAAAAATCTTGTCTGCCTTATGTTTAGAGATAATTCTGGTTTTGTTTTTTAGGCATTCTCTGATGTGGTTTCCAAAGCGGTGCTCAACTGTGTCTGCTGCGTCAACGTAGGCTTCGTCTGGTTTTAATGCTTCAATTATCTGCGCCATTGTCTGTGCTTCAAGCCTGTTTAGTTTATGCAGTCTTCTGGCGCTTTCAACTGCTTTGTCAATTTGGTATGGAAGCACCTTTATCGTCTGGTATTTTTCGGTTAAGCGGATGATTTCAGGGTACAATGCTTCACGCTTCTTAGGCGTTAGGAGCTTTGAATCTTTAACTCCTAATTCGCTTAAAAGGGGCAAATTCTCAGCTTTCAACATGACGCCAGCGACTACTAAGGGACCAATAACGCATCCACGCCCAGCTTCGTCAACACCAGCAACCAACATTCTTCGTTTTCAACCTTAAACTATCAATGGCGTTAGTAAACTAAGTTATATTGCTTTTCCAAAAACTGCTTCTACGAAGAAAAAGCAGCTATATTGCAGTAAGAAGGTGCTTCAGGAATGTGAGGGTATTCCAATTTTGCTTGCGAATTTTTCTAGTAAAATCGAGGGGGGAGAGGGCATACTGTTTGCTTAGCAGTTTCATTAGCTAAAAGAAGGTATCGCTGCTCGTAAATCAGGTTCGCTGGGCTAATATCATGGCGTGTGCCTTGTCGAAAGGCTCCAAATTCACAACTTCTTTAACATCAAAGCCCCGTTTGCGCAAAACATTTGCTTCCTGCCGATATACCGCGTCTGGGTCCATCGTCACATCGATGCTTTGCGCTTTCACAGCCAACATCACCCAGCCAGACGGCTTAAGAAACATGTCTGCGTTGGCAGCTAACAGTTTAGCCTGTTCCGGCTGCGCCACATCACAGTAAATTGTGTCTACTTTGCCAGAGATGAACATGGCGTATTTTTCTGGCATACGCGCGTCCTCGAGAAGCGGTGAAATATTAGGGCGGTAAGCGGCAACATTGTTAACTAAATCTCTAATTGACCGCTGAGCAAATTCGACGCAGTAAACATACCCGCTCTCGCCGACGATGTCTGAAACATGGCTGGGTGTGGTTCCGGAAGCAGCGCCCAAATAAAGCACTTTGAAGCCAGGTTCTATGGGCACGTTTTGCACGCCTTTAAGAATAGCGGCTGCCAACTTGCTTCTGAAAGCGTCCCAAATGCGGTACTCAACACCTTTAAACTTAACGAGGCGTTCGCCGTAAACGTTTAAGCCAGGCGTTAGGTTGCGTGTGGCTAACCGTTGTGCTCCGTCTTCAAGAGTGGCTTGGTAGATTTCCTTGAATTTTAGGTGCGGTTTAACCTTGAGGTGCACGCCTGTCTCTTCTCCGATTCTGACCGCCGCCGTAACGTCTTCTGCCTCGGTCGCGTTCCCTGGATGGTTGATCTCGTCTTTCTGGTCTTTGTTCTCTGCGTTCAAATGATGGTCTCGGCTTAGGTTCTTTAGGTGGCGGCGGCTCCTTGTACTTCTCGTGGATTTCTTCCAGTCGCTTGTTTATGTCCGCTTTTAACCTATCTCCGATAAAATGACCCCCAAAAGCGTCAGCTCTAGCGGCGATGGCTAGTTTCCCAGCGATTACCCTTGCGATTTTTCCTCTCTGCCACCTCTTAGCATCATGTAACAATGTATGCTGGAAGATTAAGCCGTGCTTTGGCGGTCTTGCGCCAGTTTTCAAGGAGCGAAACAGCGCTTTTTCTGCACCTAAAACTTGAATAGTGCTTGCTGGTCTCATAGCCAAGGTTCGCAGGCTGCCAGCGATAGCTATTAAACGTGCACCGAGAAGTGCACCTGCAACTGCACGTACGTTAGGCGCCACTTCCTCCATGGTTCTATCAATGTAGTTCTCCATGTTTTTGCGCAGTTCATAAAATTCAAGCACGTTTTTAGCTAAGGCTTGTATCTGCTCTAAATCACGTTCAGCGATGTCTGCGCCCATGGATGATTCAGCAGCTTTAGCAACTAATCCTGCTCGCTCTTTAGGAATATTTTCCTTCTCCAAGGCTTCGGCTGTGTAGCTTTCTCTGTCGCCTAAGTTCACGACTAGCCGAGAATAAGTTTCATGCTTTTCGATTAAGCGGTCAAGCTCCGGGAAGTAAACGCCGTACCATTCTCTAAGTCTGCCCATGAATAGGTTGACTGTTCGATCTAAATCATCCAGCGTCTGAATGCCCTGAGCGATGATTAGGTCTCTTTTTTCGGAGGCACCTTTAATTCTTAACTTAGCAAGTTCCAAGCTGACGTTGCGGTTCCAAAGGCTTAGGTCTTGTTCATCTTTTACAAAGCCTGATTCAACTGCAACTTCATTCATGCGTGAACGGAGAACTTCAGCTTCGGCAGGTTTTGCCACTTCCACGGTAACATTCATTTTGCGTTGAACTTCTTCTGCCAAGTTGGCGTTTTCAAAAACAAAAGTGTCGTAACCTACGTTTTTTTGAAGGGAAATTAATGAGAAAACTTCATCGGGCATTTTTCCGGCTTCAGCTTTAAGTAAGCTTCTTGCTGCTGCCTGAGGTTTTTTTGGAAACAGAACCTTCTCAACTAAACTGTTTTTGTCGTCGAAAGCTGCTACTCCGTACGGAAACTGAATTATGAATGCTTTCATGTTTCTGAGCCCCAATAAACTAACTATTGTCAATACTTTAACTTAATAAACAGTTTCTTTGCCTTAAATTGAAAGAACCGTATTTTTCCATGTTATCGGTCTCTTTAAGCCCTGCCCTAAATGCCAAATCCACTTCTGCGTCCCATATTTGAATAGAACTTCCGTATAGCCAAAACAGGCTCACAAGCCACCGCTTGAACGCCCTCCCGCAACAGGGAAAATGGGATAAAATTAAAGACACTATGTTTTTATTTGATGGAAACATAAAATAATTGCGGGCTTAAGCAAAATAGGTTAACTTAGACGCAAACAAAAAATTTCAGGAAAGAGAGAGGGGAATCATTCGCCTACGTCTAAGTTAACCATCGCCTCACGCTTTTAGGCTAATCCTTTCTGCGTGATTGTAACCATAAGTGTGTCTTGAATAATAAATAATGATGTGACTGTACCTTCACAATAACAAGGTTTTGAGTTATCGACTTTTTTATTTTGATTATTTAGCAAGCCTATGAAAAGATGGGCGATTTCTCAGGGGTCTCATGTTTCAAATATGACTAAATACCCTTTGTCCTTATCCTCTTTTATCGTTAAGTTGTGCTTTTGAAGAATTGGGTCAATTAAGCCGCGGTCACAATTGCCCTTAAACTTTAGTTCATAACTGTTAGGCGTTCTTTCCTCAATGGATACCCAGCTTGTTTGAATCAAATTGTTAGCTACTAACTCTTTCAGTAAAGCTACAGCTTGTTCCCTAAGCATACGTTCCCCCGACTTCCCAGAAGTTTTAAGCTATATAACCCTTTTTCAAAACCAATACCCCAAATAGAAAAAAGGATTTAGTGCAAATTTGCAGAATTTCGATAGAGCAAAAAGGTGGTTAAGCGGATTTAGCCAAGCGCTAACATTTACAAGGCGCAAAAACAGCAGCAAACGCCTTATCCTATATTAGCAGCCAGACCCGCCCAACAACAGGGCTCTTAGCTGATTCCTTCTTCTTTCTCGTTATCTGGTTAGGATTCTAAAGAATATAAAACAATGTTGTCACAATTTGAAGCAACAAAGCGATAAATTACTGTGTTTTTTTGCGTTATTCCTCTTTGTGCTCACTATAAACGGCATAATTTATGGAGAAGAAAAGGATATTAATAAGAAATATCGCCGAAAGTGAAGTTTAACAGTAAAAAAGAAAAATGAATTGGTCATCTATCGCCAAATAGCTAAAATGACTTAGAATACTTGAATGTCGTGCCACACATATCACATGTGTAAATCGCTACATAGAAAACAGAGTTCTCTAATTTTTTATCAGGTTTAGCAAGCTCTTTTCCGCATTTTGGACAGTTAACATTGAAGCACGAAATCATGAAATCAACTTGCCTTTAATAGCGATTAAACTATATGAAAATTTGTTGTCTCAAACAAGCTACAACAAATGCTTTCCACCGCTTTCACTTCAACCAATCTCGCATTATTGTCTTTTCTTGTGCTCAACAAGGCAATTAAGAAGTAAACGGCTCCAACTAAATGCCAAACCTACCCGTCCAAACCACAATATCACTAAATCGCACCTGCAAAGTGAGCCCGAACGAGCCGACCACATACAACACCAAGCCTAAGGTGTACCTTCAAACCATGCCATACAGTTACGAAAGCATTGAGAATTTTAGTTTTGCTTTAAATAAAGCCTTTAGTTAAGTTTAAACTCTGCTATTGAATTATAGATTGAGCACCTATCTGGGAGCGTGGGGGAAAAGAGTTTATGGTAAATCAGCCACCGCAACGTGCACGCGGCGTAAAAGTGCTCAAAGCCATTTCTTCACCTCTCAGACTACAAATCCTCAACCTACTATTCGACAAAAACGCTCTCTCATACACTGAATTAATGAACCAGTTAAAAATGAATCCCAGTCGAGACGCCGGAAGATTTGCCTACCACCTAAAATTCATGTTAAAAGCAGACTTGGTTGAAGCAGATGTTGAAGCAAAAAAATACTATCTAACTGACCTTGGCAAAATGGTTCTCGACGTAGCTGACCGCATCGAGAAGAAAGCATTTAAACCCAGAGGAATGCTTGTCCGCACATCACATTTAACAGTGGAAGAGTTTGATGCAAACAAAATAGCCAATTCACTCATAAAAGAAGCCAAAGTCCCAGCTGAATTAGCGCAGAAAGCGGCTAAAGAAGCTGAAAAACGCCTAGTTAAATCAAAAACAAAGTACCTCACAGCATCCTTAATCAGGGAAATTGTTAATGGCATTCTAGTTGAGAAGGGCTATGAAGAATACCGCCATAAACTCACAAGAGTAGGCATGCCCGTACATGAGGTAACGACTTCATTAGAATCAAAGGACGACCCCGCTGACTCAGCAACGTTACTTACAAAAGCAGGCCAAACCGTCCTTAGCGAGTACACGTTGCTCAACGTTTTCCCAAGAGACATAGCTGACGCTCACCTCTCAGGCGCCATCCACATTGACGACTTAGGCACATGGATACTAAAACCAGACGAGATCAGCCATGACCTGAGGTTTTTCTTCCAAAACGGCCTCAAACTGGATAATCCACTGCAAGTTTCAATGGAGCCTCCGAGTAACTTTGAATCAGCGTTGGCAGTTGCCTTCAACGTTCTCTTGCATGCCAGCAAAGAAACAAACCGAACTCAAACGTGCGATTACTTCAACGTTTTTCTCGCTCCCTTTGCAAAAGACGCTGAAACAGCAAGAATAAAGGAAAACCTACGCTTATTCATTTTAAACCTAAACCAGCATGCCAACGCAACGTTGGGGCTTGAGCTTTCAATTCCAAAATTAACCACAGAAAAAGAAGCAATAGGTCCTCAAGGAAAAATATGCGGCAAATACAGTGACTTCACCCAAGAAAGCCAATTGTTAGCCTCACTTATCATTGAAGTCTTCACGGAAGAGAGTTCCGAGAAGCCACTGCTCAACCCCAAACTGGTAATAAAAATTAACAAAGACACTTTAACAGATGAAAACGCAAAAGCAGTTCTCCTCAAAGTCCACCGCTTGGCAGCGGAAAAAGGAACACCCTACTTTGCCAACACTTCAAAGAAAGAAGGAGAAAACACAGTTTTTTCCGCTTCGGGAGTTAAACTTACACCTGACTTTACTGGAGACTGGGAAACCGACACCCTTCGCACAGGCTGTCTTGGTTGTGTAACAATTAATTTGCCAAGAATCGCTCAAGAAAGTGAGAAGGATAAAAACAAGTTTTTCGATTTAGTGAGGGAACGTTTTGAACTTGCCGCCCGAGCTTTAGGAATAAAAAACAATGCGCTCAAGCAATTCGGAAAAAACTCATTGCCTTTCCTGCTAAAAAACGCCAATGGAGACACATATTTCAGGCTAGAAAATTGTTCACGGATAATAAATTTAGCTGGGTTCAAAGAAGCCGTGGAAGCTTTCACTGAAAAAAGCATAAACTCGGAAGAGAGCCGCAAGTTTGCCGAGGAAACAATTCAGAACATTTTGGCTTTCAAGCAGAAAATCGGCAGGAAACATGGAAAACGTTTATACCCTGTAATACTTAGCAATTCTGAAGCATCAGAAAGGCTCGCTCAATTAGATATCGAAAAATACGGTGTAGCCAAAGTAAAGTTCTCAGGAACAAGAGAAAAACCCTATTACTCAACAGCAAAAAGGTTCCAAGTTAAAGCTGGCGAAACCCTCAGCATACCATCTGAAATGGTGGAGACGACGCAAAAAATGAAAGGGTTAAACGCTGGGGGAACCTTAGACATTATGGACTTGGAAGGCGCTGAGTTTAAGCCTGAAGCACTAATGGATTTGACCAGTCGCTTAATTGAAAATCAATCCTTGGAATTCTTCACTTACAATCGAATAATTAGTTTCTGCGATAACTGTAAAAAAAGCTGGCTCGGAACATTGCATAAATGCCCATCATGCGGTTCCATGAGCAATCTGGTAACGTTCGACCGCTTCACTTCTACATGAAAGCTTATTTGACTGCGCCAAGCACCAGCGACAGAAGCGCCATTCGCACTACAATGCCGTTCCAGACCTGCTGGAAATAACGCGCCTGCGGAGTACTGTCAACCTCAGCGGCAATTTCATCCACACGCGGAAGCGGATGCAGAATTATCATGTCCTTCTTCGCATTTTTCAAAGTTTTCAAGTCAATTCTATAGGTACCTTTAACTTTGGCGTACTCCGCTGCGTCAGGAAAACGTTCCTTCTGAATGCGCGTAACATATAAAACATCAATTTGCGGAATAATACTTTCCAAGTTAGCGTCCTCAGTAACTTGAATTTTGCTTTTTATTGTCTGAATCACATCTTTCCGCATACGGAGAGTTTCAGGAGAGACCAGATATAGCTCTATGTTGTAGAGTGCAAGTGCATAGGCAAGCGAGTGAACAGTTCGTCCATACCGTAAATCACCGATTACGGCTACTTTTAACCCGTCTATCTTGCCTTTTTCTTTGCGCATAGTGTAGAGGTCGATGAACGCTTGCGTCGGATGCTCCTCTGCGCCAGTACCACCGTTTATTATTGGAACCTTAGAAAACTCCGCAGCCAGTCTAGCCGCACCTTCCAAACTGTGCCTAAGCGCTATGGCATCAGCATAGTTCTCGACAGTGCGCACAGTATCCGCCAAGTTTTCGCCTTTCTTGACCGATGCAATTTCGGCATCCGCAAAGCCAATGTTGGACCCGCCTAGTTTTAGCATTGCTGTTTCAAAGCTTAAACGCGTACGAGTGCTAGGCTCAAAAAACAGTGTAGCAAGGATTTTTCCCTTAAGCATATCTGAACCTTTTGAGGCGAGGGGCTCCATGGACCGGCTGACGTCAAGGATGTAGTCGATTTCTTGGCGGGAAAAATCTTCAATTGATATAATATCTCTTCCTTGGAACTCCATTTTAAGGCACCCAAAAACAAGAAGCCGTTAACTGCTAAATAACACTTTGTATCATAGCGATAGCTTTTTGTCTTTGCATATTAGTGCTTATATGCTTTTGTTGTTGTCTAGCGACTGCCACACATTTTTAATAATGAGAATAAGGCAATAATTTAACTTGGAAATTTTGAAGGAATTTTGATGGAAGCAATTTTGGAAAAAATTTCTAAACGAGAAAAAACCAAAGAAAGTTTTAATTCACAAGGATATATGCCCCGAGTATATGAAGTTAGGTCACCATGCCAGTGGCTAAAACACTGTTATGATGGCAAATGCCCAGCATTCACAAAAGTTAATGGAAACTTTTACTGCGCACGTGCCAAACAAAACCATAGCTAAACTCTGTTTTTAGAACTTTAAACCGCGGGTTAGCATTAGCTCTTCAACGCTGCTATCGCTTCTTTAACCACGGCAACTGACTTTCCAAAGCGCTCTCTTGTTTGATCGGACAATTCAAGCTCAATTATCTTTTCAACACCGCTTTTCCCAAGAACAACGGGCACACCAATTGAAAGGTTAGAAAAGCCATATTCGCCATCAAGGCATGTAGACACGCTCATAACTCGATTTCTTCCCGTTAGAATTGCATCAGTTGTAATGGCAATTACGGCGCCAGGGGCATAGATTGTTGAGCCTTTGAGTTTGATAACGTCAGAACCTGATGTTACTGTTAAATGAACTATTTTTTCGATCTGCTCTTTTGTTAGAAAGCTTGTTATGGGAATACCTGATACAGAGGCATATTCAACCAGTGGAACCATTGAATCGCCATGTTCACCAATCACTAAAGCGCTGGTGTCTTCTCTTGAAACGTCCAATTCACTAGCAATGTATGTTCTAAAGCGTATTGTATCAAGGATATTGCCCATGCCGAATAAGCGGCTGCGTGGAAAACCGGATTCTTGGAAGGCAACGTAAGTCATTACGTCAACAGGGTTTGTAACAATCATAAGCTTGCAGTCAGAAGCATACTTGACAACCTCTTTTACGATGGATCTAATGATTTGTGCATTAGTATTCATCAATTCAATGCGGGTCATATCCGGCCTTCTGCCAAACCCAGCTGTCACAATCACAAGTTCCGACCCTTGCATTTCCGCATAGTTGCTGGTTCCATGGATTTTGCCGTCAAATTCGATTGCTGGTGCCGCCTGCATCATGTCTAGGGCTTCGCCTTTTGCTTGGTTTTCGTTAGCGTCAATCAGGACTACGTCGCTTATTTTGTAGCGGAGAATGTCGAAGGCAGCCGCGCTTCCTACTTTGCCAGCGCCAATTATAGCTATCATGGGTAATTACCTACTGTTTGACACATAATTGATATACAGTCTTTTCAATTTTAATAAGAGCTATTCTAACCTTTAATTTGCTTCGCAGAATAAAAAGAAACTTTTAAAATATTCTCCTTTTGGTTCTGGTAACTTAAAATTGGAAATGTTTCTTTTAGGTGTTAACTTTCGTGAGATTAAGCAACGCTCATACTTGGAGTTTTACCTCTTCGGTCTTTTAATCTAAAATATAAGTATAAACACCCACCAGAAAATAATGAGATGAAAACTCCCTGACCTAAATTGTATAAGACACCGTAATTATCAATCAAGTTGGCGATTATGCCGAAGCTTATGAAAGCTGATACCACCCAAATAAGAATCATTATGTAAGCCTGTCTCAAACTCAAACCACTTTTGCTCCTTTTAAATCTAATACAAGCGCAGTCTTTTACGCATTTTGCATATTTGACCATAATCCTATGTAAATTTAACAGAACCCTCCTTTTTTAGATCAAAAGATTTTGATTAGCCCCCTTCTCTTTACTGCGTGAGGTAGGTAGCATTCGCTTGTATATTCACGGTTTTTTGAGTCGTGGAGAATGTATTGTCAAGCACAAGATAGTAATTTCCACTTGAGTCAAGGTTGGAACTAATTGGAGTGGTTGTGGTTTGTGAACTTTGGTAGAGTGCACCGAAGTAACTGCCATTCTCATAATTGTCAAAGTTGGTGCTGTCAAAAATGTAAATTATGATGTCGTTGCCAATACCGCCTTGTACTGTAAACGTTCCTGATACATGAATGTTTGATGCATTTGGAGGAATAGTGAACTGGTAATCTAAATATGCACTAGCGTTAACGTTGGCTGTCCCGTTAACTATCTGAATCGTATGTGCTATGGGAGGCGAAGAAGAGTTTTTTTTGCTCAAAATCACAACAGCTCCTATACTGCCAGCAACAATAAATATGAGCAGAACAAATGCAAGAATTTTTGTTAATTGAATAACTTGTCCCCCTTTTAAATTGAACCTACTTTAATTTTAACAAGTTTCATAGTGTCTCGGTAATATAAAACTTGGGATGATTAGGGATAGAGAGAAGAAAAAGAAACAAAGCTTAGCAAAATACTACGAGTAACAATGGAACTATTACGGTGTGAGTGTTAGCTCTATAAGCTTTCTCTTTCCGTAGTACTTAAGATTTAAGTCAGCTTCTTCAGGAAGCGAGTTAAAGTAAGAAAATTGTGATTTATCTTACTATTATTACTGGGCAAGGTGCCAAATGTGCCACTTTCTCGCTTATGCTGCCCAAAAAAAGTTCTTTCATCTTACCTAACCCTTTATGCCCAACAACAACAGCATCAAAACCGCCCTCCTTAGCAGTATTAACAATTTCAAGGGCAGGATTCCCTTCCTTTAACATCGACGAAACCGCCAAGTTAGGCTTAACTGCTTTCGCATGAGCAACACTTCTACTTAAAATTTCGTCATGAATCTTCCTTAAATCCTTACCAAATACAGCCGTATTGCCACCTGAATAAGCAATCGATTCTCCAGGAACTGCACCCATTGCCAGCGACTCGGAAACATTCAAAATCAGGATAGACGCGTTAAATTTTTCAGCTAAATCTAAAGCGAAATCTAATGCTCTATCAGAATTTTCAGATCCATCAACACCCACTAAAATATTCCTAATCACCATAAATCATCTCTCTCAAAAGATAATTCTTAAAACAACCATTAAGCTTTTCCCCAAACCCAAAACATTAACTCAATTGACCTGTAATTTACTTAAGCTTTCAAATGTCAGATTGCTTTTTTCACCGATTTCTTTAAACAATATAAAGGTAAAGTGCATTTAATACCTAAAGAGGCATGTGGGGGTTCATCAATAAATAAGCATATTCAAATTCTAATAGCCATGCTTATTATTGTAACAATAGTTTTACCAGCGTTCAATTTTCCCATCACCCAAGCCCAAGCAACCGAAAACCAATCTTCATGGACCACAAGGACGCCCATGCCCACAGCGCGAGGCGGACTCAGCGTTGCAACTGTAAACGGAAAAATCTATGCTATCGGAGGCTTGAGTGGCGGTTCACCAGTTAACGTTAACGAAATGTATAACCCCGGCACAAACGGGTGGACAACTGAAACGCCTATGCCAACAGCTAGAAGCGGTTGTGCCATCGCGGTTTACGATAACGAAATATATGTTATAGGCGGAGAAGTCGGCAACGGGTATGTTGGAAATAACGAAGTATACGACCCTGGAACGAATACTTGGGAAACAAAAGCTTCAATGCCTACTCCTAGAGCTGACTTAAGCGCAAGTGTAGTGAACGGTAAAATCTACTTAATCGGCGGCGAAGAATATTCAAGCACAAGCCCTTATTATAGTGAAACTGATGTGAACGAGATTTATGATCCAGCTACCAACACATGGACTACAGGAACACCAATTCCAACGGCTGTTTATGGTTACGCATCAACCGTGATAGATGGCAATATTCATATTATTGGCGGTTCACAGGCTTCAAGCTCACAAGGAAGCGGCATTTTCGTTAATTCCAACCAAGTATACGATCCTCAAAATGATACGTGGAGTTTAGGTGCAAACTTGCCTTCTGCAGTTACTTATGGGGCCGCTGCGGCAACTGAAGGCTTCATGGCTCCTCCATTGCTATATGTTATCGGCGGATATTTTTTGAATTCTTTCAGCAGTAATGTTCAAGTTTATAATCCAAGCAACAACTCTTGGAGTACTGGCGCTTCGATGCCTACAGCTCGGGCATACTTGGGCGTTGCTGTTGTAAACGACGTTTTATACGCAATTGGCGGATTTGATGACCAAAACGGGCTAAACACGCTTGGGCTAAACACAGTTGAGGAGTACACGCCTATTGGTTATGGAACTGCTCCACCGATAATTCAGATTACCTCTCCTGAAAACGAAACTTACAATAAAGTAACCTTAAATTTTACTGTTAACAGAGACACCGAATGGATGGGTTACAGTTTAGATAACCGAGCAAACGTAACCATAATGGGAAAAACAGAATTACTTAACTTATCTCAAGGGGCACACAACATAATACTCTATGCCAACGACAGCCTCGGCAACATGGGTAGTTCTAACAGAGTTTTCTTTTCTTGGGACACGATTCCTCCAAACATCGTGATTATGCTTCCTCAAAACCAATCTTATGGCTCCACAGACATCCAATTAACTTTCGAAGTAAATAAGACAGCCACATGGTTAGCTTACAGTTTAGATGGACAACAAAATGTAACTATAATCGGAAACGTAACTTTACCAGCGTTATCTAATGGTTCACACCGTTTAACCGTTTACGCTACTGATGAAGTAGGTAATACGGGTTCAAAAACGGTTTACTTTAACATAGCGTCTTTTCCAACAGTCACGATTGTAGGAGTCGCAGCCACAATAACGATAGTTTTGGCGGCAGGATACCTTCTTTTTGAACGCAGAAAATCAGGTAACAAAAAAGAAGAAATAGACATCCTTCCTAAAGGTTAGAATTATTTCGCAAAAGAAAAAGTTTAGGCAAAAAGTTATTCACAGCCAAGATAGAGGATTGTTTTAAATTTTTGTAGTTACATAGAAGCAACAAAACACCTCTGCAAAAGAGAAAATTTAAGTAAACATAAAGCAACGCTTCTAAAGAAGGGCTCAAGTAATGGGTTTCGAAATTGATTACAATGCGGCTGAAAAATCAGGCTGTTCCTCCAAACTGGTAATCGCAGACCGAATCTTTTACGTAAAACTATTTTCCTCTGAACCATCAAGATTTTTCTCTGGAGACCAAAAAGGCGTTATTCAAAAAGAAATCTCGAAAGCCGAATTTGAACTTTGGATTAATATCTTAGCTGATAATGAAATTGAGGTTTTAGATATTCAAAAGAAACTTTGTTTAGGAAAAAAATACTAAGTCCTAAATTGTTTTTTTTGGGTTGGTTTTGCTGAATTTTTAAGTTGCGACTTTGGGGATGGTGAAAGTTGCGACTTTTGTGGTTTATTGTGTTGTGTTTTGTGGTGGGTTATTGGTGGTTGTTTGAGGGCTTTTTTATGGCTATAAACGCACTTTTTCCGAGGGGCGTTTGTGTTTGCTCGCATTTTTGTGGTTGAATTTTGTCACAAATATTAGCCTATCCTCAACCGCTTTGCGTTTGCTTGAACAAGCTACCCTTCGGGTTCACTATCTGATTCTAATAGGTGCATCCATAGGAGCCTAAGAGGCAAGGCAGGCAAACAATTGTCATTCTGTGTTGACTGGCTGAATACGGGCGTAGGAGAAAAATACTAAGCTTCTAAACATCTTTCCATCTGGTCTTCTTTATCGCCAGGAATAGGATAATGGCGCAGACTGCTGATAGGACTACCCAATCAAATATTAACATATTAGTGGAGATTTTTAGGTAGCCTGTTGCTGACTGCATAATTTCCGCTGCATAAGTTGTCGGCGAAAGGTAAGCGATATATCTGTATGCCGCGGGAACATAAGTTATCGGATAATATACTGGCGGCAAAGTAGTAAACAACAGTGAAAGAAGCCTAGAGAAAGCATAGCTTTGAACTACATCGTTTGAGAAAGTTGATAGCATGAATCCTAAAGCTACTGAGATAGCGAACATCAGTAATAGTGCAATGGATAAGATTGCCATTTGAAGAAACGAATGATGCAAATAAATTCCTGCAAGCACAATAAGGATAACTAAAGAAGGAATTGAGTAAACTATTTCCGCAAGAGTCATTCCCGCCATGTATAAGCGTGAACTTGTCGGCGAGCTTACAATCATGTCTTGAAGCTTGAAGTCATTTTTTAAGTGAGAAAGGTCTGATTGAAGTGAAATTCCGCTTGAAAAGAAAGTCATTATCAATCCGCCTTCAATTGCGGTTCCAAAAAGACTGCCATGGGATACGAAGGTGATTACAATCAGAATCGAAAACGGCGCGATAACTGCACTTAGCAAAACGATAGGGTAGTTTATCATCTCGTAAACGGCATTCACCAGAACTCCTGCTAGAATTTGGCTGAGTTTACTGCGCTTCAGTTATTCATCCCTCGCTTTTTGTCCGACAAGGTAGAAGAAAATATCATCCAAAGACACGGGAGTAATAGAGAACTTTACTGCTTGTTCAGCGAACGCTCTAGCTAAGCGGAAAGCTTCATCTTCATTGGTCATTATCTGTGTGACGCCGCTTTTGTCTGTGGTTACTTCGCCATCTTTCAACTGTGGAACCTGTACTTTAGGAGGCAGTTTGATGCTGTACTGGTATTTTGCGGTTTTTCTCAGCTCTGAAAGAGTGCCGATTGAAACCAATTTTCCATCTTTAAGAATTCCGATCTTATCTGCAAGTTGCTCTGCCTCTTCAAGATAATGAGTTGTAAGAAAAAGAAACCGTTCTTTTCCAAGCGCTCGGAGAATTTCCCATAGCTCCCGCCTTGAGATTGGATCCAAGCCAGTTGTGGGTTCATCGAGAAAAATAACATCTGCTTCTGAGGCGGTTACAGTAGCGAGAAGAACCTTTCTTTTTGTGCCACCTGAGAGGCGGCTAGTCAATACATTAGCGTATTCTTCTAAACCAAGCTTTGCAAGCGACTCATCGGCAAGCCTCTTTGCTTCATTGTAGCTGTAGCCTCGCCAAAGAAGATATGAAAAAACAGTTTGTTTAGCTGTCATCCACCTTATCGCTCTGGCTTCCTGCGGGATAATCGCAATTTTCTCCCTTAACTTGCTTTCCTGCGTTAGTATGTCCAAACCGTTAATGCTTGCGCTTCCAGCGGTAGGTTGAAGCTCCGTGGCAAGGATTCTGATAAGCGTTGTTTTTCCAGCGCCATTTCTGCCGATTAAACCGAAAATACCGTTAGTGTCCACTGTAAAGGTGACGTTTTCAAGAGCTTTTCTATGGTCCTCGTAAACCTTTGTCAACCCGTTACATTCAAGCTTGCCCATGAACCATTACTACCTGAAAATATGACAATACCGCTTTTGTATATTTTAATTTGCCTCTGTAATTTTAAAAAGCATCAATTTTACAGATTACATTTATATTAGAATTCTGAAATACTGAAAAGTGAAGAGGAATAACATGACCGTTCATTTACTCCCTTGGGATACTAAACGTAACCTCATGATGGAGGCAAATCGCCTCTACGATGAAGCAGGAACCTTCGATTGCATACAAAAGGGTGACCTTGTAGCTGTTAAATTGCATGTGGGCGAATTAGGAAACCCGAATTATGTGCAACCCTTTTTTGTCCACGACATAATCCGCAGGGTTAAGGAGAAGGGCGGCAAACCATTCCTTACAGACTCCAACACTTACTATCACGCACAACGCAACAATGCCTACGACCATATGATTACGGCATTGATGAACGGGTTTAACATGGCGCCGTTTATTGTGGCAGATGGGCTTAAAGGCGAAAATTACCGTACAGTTCCCACCAAGGGAATACTGAAAGAAATTGAAGTGTCAGGCGCTATCGCGGAGGCTGACGCCATGATTGTTGTCTCGCATGATAAGGGTCATGAACTCAGTGGGTTCGGCGGCGCCATAAAAAACCTCGGCATGGGCTGCACACCAAGAGCAGGCAAACTTCGGCAGCATAGAACAGTAGGCTTAGAAATAGATGCATCCAAATGTATTGGCTGTGGAAAATGCAAAGAAATATGTGAAATGAACTTGCCTGAAATTATTGAGGGAAAAGCAAGAAACACCTCAGCTTTATGCATGCGTTGCCCGATGTGCAAACATGGTTGCCCCATGGAAGCCATAAGTTTCACCCATCAGGAAAATATCTGCAGGGCACTCGCTTCAGCCGCTTACGGGGTACTCTCCACCTTTAAGGCGAATAAAGTGTCATACGTGAGCTTTGCAAAGGACATCACTCCATACTGCGACTGTTTGCCTAGTCCAGGCGAAGTCATGATGAAGGATGTGGGCATCTTTGCCTCTGACTCACCAGTCTCAGGCGACGCCGCATTCCTAGAAATGGTTGATTATAAAGTGTTCAATGAAGCGTCTCATGTAGATTGCATGTTACAGGTTCAAGAAGCTAAAGACATCGGTATTAAAGGCGAAGTAAAACCAAAGATAACGAAATTAAGCTAAACTCTAATTTGCCTGCTTATCATTTGTCTCTTTTTGTTCTTGTATTTTTTTGTTTTCTTCTAATTAAATAAACAAGAATGACAATTACGACTGCAGCTACAGCAGCTAAGATTAGGTAACGGGATACTCCAGCAACCTGCGTCCAATTTTTCCCCAAGTACCAGCCTAAGTAAATCAATATTATGTTCCACAACAGGCACCCTGCAGTCGTGAAAGCGATAAACTTTGACAACTTCATTTTTGCAGCGCCTGCTGGAAACGAAAAGGTTGTTCGGAATCCCGGAATTATACGGCTTATAAAAACCATTAAACTACCATGCTTGATAAACCATTTTTCAGCAACCTCAAGCTGGTTTGTTGACAAAATAACTTTACCTAAAATTTTGTGTTGAGTTAGGGATTGAACACCTTTTAATCCGATGTAATAATCAAGCAATGAACCCAACAGCCCAGCGATAGTTGCAATTGTTAGGGTTATCCAAAAATTAATTTGCCCCATAGAAACTAAGTAGCCTGCGAATGGAAGAATCACTTCGCTTGGGATAGGTAAAGAGCTTGATTCAAGCAGCATCAACCCAAAAATGCCCGAGTAACCCCAAGACTGCACAGCCGCAGTTACGCCACGGGTTATAGAAATGATAATACTAATTATTGGCTCGCTTGTAATCGGACCGCCTTCGATAACGACGTCCTCCAAAAAATCAAGCACAAAATAAACGACAACTATGATAGCGAATGCTGCAACAATCAATTGCGGCGCTTTTCTTCGCAGCCGTTCAAGACTTTGATGTGACACCAATGAGCATCGCTTGAACTTAATTGTCCACCTTGAATATATTTTAGCTTATTCCCATCAAAAATAAAAAACAATGTGAACGCTCACTGCAAACAAAAGTGGGTTTTTGATGCATATTTAATGCTTACAAAAGCTCAAAATATTCACTTCTTCAGATGCTGGTTATAATTGTGCACTTAAGAAAATAAATTTGGGCATAATGAAAATATGAAGAAAAGGGTTTGGGGCTTCCGACCGAATTTGAACTGACGACCTCTACCCACGAACCGCGCGAAAGCCGCTCCTTACGGGTTTCTCTTAGACCGCTCTAGAAATTCGTTATTCCCTAGCAGGGTCAGCAAACCCGTATGTGTTTGCTTAGTTGAATTCTTTTCTTTCGAAGAGTATCAAGCCCAAGATTGTCATGATGATGAAGTACAGTCCTATGATGGCGAGTCCTTGAGGAACCGATGCGGCGAAAGTAGTAGTAGTAATTGTACGATGGCCGAACACCGTAGATGTCACGGTTTTGGCGGGGGGATAAGTCGCATTCAATATGTTGCCTATTATCCCTGACCCGTAAGTCAGAACAAACCATGGTTCAATCCCGACGAGGTCTGAGACCAGCGTCTGAATTAGCGTGAATCCGAACAGTAAGAGGATAACCGTTACAAGAATAGATATGGAACTGCTCTTAAACAGCGAGCTGAAAAGGAACGTCAATCCTAAGACCGCCGCGAGATAAAACCATGCGAAAAGCAAAGACAAACCGAATTGGTACGGCACGCCTGATGAGCCAAAATAGTAAACGCCATTGGCGATTGTAATCACTGTGAATATGAGCATTATTGCGGTCGCTGCTAAGAAAGCCGACAACCACTTTCCAATGTATATTGACGACCTTCTAACAGGGTTAGGAATTCCGAAGTAACCTGTTTTATTCTGAAACTCACCTGAAATGGCATCTCCCCCGAAGAAAATTCCAGCCAGTATAATTACAAAGGTTACGGAAGTACCCCACCAACTGGAATAGAACCCGAGGTTTGAAGCTAGAAAACCCTCAGGACGCCGCCAAGCCACTATGATGGTGAGAAGAGCTGCTATTAAAAGAGTAATAATCAGCAGTATAAGGAAACGGCGCGACCTAAAGTATTCAAGAAACGTATACTTCATGGAGATGCCGACTTGCGCCATGCTACTCGGCACTTTATTCCCATAGATTGTTTCTGTTTCGTTCATATTTATCACACCGTATCCTTGATCAGATTGAGATAGACGTCTTCGAGTTCCGAGGACGCTGTTCTGTAACTTATAACTCCAATGTTCAGTTTTACCAAATCAGAGAGAATCTGTTCTTGCACATCCAAGCCTCCGCTAAATCTAATCCGTAGGTTTTTATCATCTGTTTGCTCTGCTGAGACCACGCCGGAAAGTTTCGCGATGTTCCGTGTTACTAATTGGGAATCGATTGGACGCTGAAGTCCAACTTCGACCATGTTTGCTCCTCCAGAAAATTTGGCAGTCACATTTGAAATTGTGTCATATACGATCAGCTTGCCATGATCGATCATGGCGACCTCGTCGCACACCTCTGAAACTTCGCTGAGAATATGGGAACTCATGAAAATCAGTCTCTTCTTGCTCCTAAGTGATTTGACGATGTCCCTGACTTCGCTCATTCCTCTAGGATCAAGTCCGTTGGTGGGCTCGTCTAGAAGAAGGATGCGTGGGTCACTGAGAAGTGTAGAGGCGATGCAAATTCTCTGTTTCATTCCCTTGGAGAACCTGCCGACCCTCTTATCGATCCATTCTTCCATATGGACTTCGGAGACGGCTTCTTCTATTCTCTTGTTACGCTCTGTCGCCGGCACTCCCCTGATTTCAGCAATCATCCTCAGAGCTTCGCGGGGCGTCAGTGAAGGGTAAATTTCTGGCGTCTCAATCAGCGCAGCGACAGATGCCAGTGCTGCCTTCTTGTTAGTATGAACGTTTATACCGTTTATCAGGGCTTCTCCAGAAGAAGCGCGGATCAAGTCCGTGAACATTTTTAGTGTGGTTGTTTTTCCTGCTCCGTTTGGACCTAGGAAACCGACGCATTTTGCGCCCTCTATTTTGAGGTCCAATTCCGAAACCGCTGTAAATGAACCGTATCGTTTTGAAAGCTTAACCGCTTCGATCGAGGGAACATCGTTCAATGGCATATCCGTTATCTCCCGTCCAAACATGTATTCCTAGCTTATAAAGCGAACTCATTTTGAGGGAGTAGCGTGAAACAAAACAAATTCCAGATTAGGTTCGCAGGCGTAGCCGTGGGAACTTGAGTTGTCCCACGTACTTCATTATCCACCCCACCAACTCATTGTAGGCCTCAGACCCTTCCTCAGTTAAGATAACTAAACCGTTTTCGTCAACAACTATGAAGCCTTTCTCAGACATCCAAACCAAATACTTAACCAACTTATCATATGCAAGTCCCGTGGAAGTTGCAAGCGCGGTCTTGTTCATCCTGTTTTTCTCTTTCAACGCCTTGATGATGCGGGCGATGACGTAGAGGTCAGGCTTGGAACTCGGCTCTCCTGATTTCAAGGCTAAACCACCGCAGCTCCAAAAGGAGCATATCTAGAGCATGAATCTCTTTATAGCGTCTCAAAAGGTCGCGACCCAGTAGCAAAAGAACAAGAATTAAAGCAAAAGCTACCGATACAAATGTGCTTAGAAAAACTGCTCTGTGCAAGAAATAAAGTGTCAAGCCGTTACCAACTAGTTGCAGACCAAAAAATGTAACCAACCAATAAGCGGCTGTTTTCAGCAGTCCATAAAGGGTGTAGCTGAGTCTTCCCATTGAGATTTCATCGAGGGTTTTATCCCAATCAAGCTCCATCAAAATCTCCAAAGCAGAAGGAAAGCCTCCTGAGAGCTTTTCTTTCCATTCCCCTGTCTTGGTTGCATTTACCTGTCTTCTAACGTAAAATACCCCAATTGCTAAGCCTATTAGTGGGATAAGAAGCAGCATGAAACCGTAGAGAAAGCTTTGAGGGCTTTTTGATGTATAGTCAAATCCTGAAATTGTGAACAAAATGCCCACTGCAAGAGAGACGGCGATTGAACCGATAACTATGAGTGAGAATTTCTTGAGCGAACGAGATAGGGCATTGTACCTTTTTATGTGATCAAGGGTTTCCATCAGCTCCGAAACCTTAGAAACCACGCTCTCTTCGCTTAACACTGAATCTTTCATAGCGCTTGTACCTTTTTATAAATCGGTCAATTTCTCACTGCTAAGTCAGCTTAGCACCTTAACAAAAATATAAAGTAAACTCCCTCCCAATGAGTCCATCGAAAAATAAATTTTGGTGGGGCCGGCCGGATTTGAACCGACGACCTTTACCCAGAAACAGCGCGAAGCCGTTTCTTACGGGTTTCTCTAGACACGCTCCAGAACTTCGTCATTCCTCTGGGCGAGGTCAGCAAACCCGTTGCTTGCTTCTGGAGCCCGTCCTTATGCCGAGAAGGGCTATAACTCATTTTAGGCGAGTTTCGTCTTCTCAGTGTCATACCTGTCTAGACTACGACCCCACTTCTAGGCTTGAGGCAATTAAGTGAACCTGCAACAATAAAAATTATTCGTTTTTCAGAAAACGCTTGCCTTAAGAGTTTGCGTCAGGAATGAAACCTGCCACACGATAATGCAAAGTATTTACCCAAGAGCCCATCAGCAACATAGCAGACTCCTTCAATAGCTAAAAACAATAACTTTTACAACACCTCGCACTTGGCCTAAACGCTTTAAGCACATGTGACTGTACCGACAAAGTGTACCGTCAAAACGTATATACTTGACCGGTAGGTAGCATGAGAGCACACAGACATTAAAGCAGCCCCTTCAAAACCAACAGCAATAAAAGACCTAAATCCAAAAGTTAACTTTAAGCAAAACCACCAACCACTTTTAGCAAAAAGCACCTGCAAACCCACGGGTTCTAGCAAGACTTGCTTTAGGAATTTGCGTTCTCTGGAACAAACCTTCTCAGCCTTTGCAGTGAGTGCAGTTTTTCTTTGTCACCAATTTTCGCTGATTGCACTGACTGTTTGAGGATTTGGATTGACTCGTCCATTGCTTTGCGGTCAACTGGGAACGGAATGCCGTCTTTGCCGCCATATGCAAAACTGAATTTCACAGGGTCTTCCCAACTTGGCTTCTCACCATAAACCAACTCGGCTACCAGAGCTAAACCGCGTACAGTGGCGGGTCCAACGCCTTTTACGCTTAAGAGTTCCTCATAATTGTTGGGTTGGAACTCGTAGACTCGGCTTAGCGTGTCCCAGTTTATGTTGCGGGGCATGTTGAGGCTGTTTAGGGTTTGCTGCCATGGGTCATCTGTTTTAGGTAGCCAATCTTGCAGCGACTTCTGGTTGAGCGGTTTTGCTGTGGACTGGATAAGGTTCATGAGTTTGCGGGTGGGTTCCTTTGCCAAATCGACAGAGGCTTTCCTAGCGGCTTCGCTATCTTTCGCCACCATGTTCAAGGCTCTTTCCCGTTTTACGTTGCCGACAATAGCATTGTGGGGTTCAACAACAAAGTCAGTTACATTATCGGATAGCCAATGGTAACGTCTTGCAGTGCGGTCTTCCGCGCTCATGCCCTGCTGGATTACCGCCCACTTCTCATCTTTAGTTATTAAGAATGCGTGGTGATAGAGCTGATATCCCGCCTGGATTGCGGTGTTGTCTACTTTTGCAGCCATTTTGCTATTGTAAGTGAGCGTTTTGATAGTTTCTTCGGAAAAACCAAATTTTTCGCCAGCCAAAGCGATGTCGCTTGGCGTTTTCTTTGAGGTTTTGCCTTTTCCTCCGCAAACAGCGATGCCGTGCTCTTCCGGCGACAAGGCGCCTTTGAGGATGCCTGTGACTACGGTGGTTACTCCGGAGCTGTGCCAGTCGTAGGCTAAAACGCAGCCGAACGCTTGAAACCAGTACGGGTCAGATAAGCGTTGGATAAATGTGGCTGTGCCCTGCTCCTCAATCATGATGTCTGCTATTTCCTTGGCTAACTTACGCATGCGTACTGTAAGCCACGAGGGTGCTTTTCCACCGTGAAGCGGCAGGTTTGCAACGCCAGTTCTATACATCAGTTCACTCGTGGTTGATGGATTGCTTTGGGATATATGGTTTTTTCTTAAGTATCGTATTTCTTGCCTTGTCCTACTTGTATATGCAAAATAAGAATAAAACCCCCTTAAAAATGAAATATTGATCTGGAACTTAACAATCCTTTCCAAAAATTTAGGAAACATTTAGCTGTCTTTTTTGTTACCACCCATGTTTGATCGTTGATGGGGTGGTTGGGTGCTTGTTTTTCTTAGCTTTATTTTGGTGCTTGAACCTGTTGATTTTGACCACGTTATTTTCCACAGTAACCCAATGTGTGCTGTTTAGATTCTTGCGATAAACAAACTTGTTCACCCCTCTTGCCAATGCATAAGTCGAAACATCTTCCATATTTAGTTCCAAGCCTTCACGAATTATTGATGAATTTAATCCGAATTGGCTACGCAAGAAATTTGCGAGGTTCTCTTTCTCGCCGTCCAAATCTCCCATGTCAACTTTTACAACGCTCGGCAAGTCTCTCACTCTATTTGTATGATATGGCATTATTCTATCTTTTAAAAGCTACTCAGATGCGATTCAGGACTAACTTCTTGGAGCGTAGTTAAACCAAGAATGATTACTGCTAGCGCACTGGTTTGCCCCGAAATTATTAATGTTTATGTTTTAGTTGGGTCTCGTATCAAATGAGTTAGCCCAAGCTTAATTCGAAAATGCGCGGGGGTTACATCCAAACACTCATATCTGGAGCAGGGCAGCCTGCAAAAATATGGACAAAACCCCACTTTGTTGCGTGACGTATAACCATGAACATGCGTGACTAGTAACTATGTACATGCGTGACATGTAAAACAAACCCAAAACAATCCCTATTCAACACAAACAACTTAAAAACAAACCCTAAAGAGAACTAAAAAAAATAATTTAGCTTCGTTTTCCATCGCGATTAAACGCTACTAAACGCTTAGTTAAGGTAACTCTACAGTTCCTGCTACTCGCAGTTTTGCGCCCTCCAAATACATCAGCACCGCTTTATCGTTTGGGCGGTAGACAAGCGGCTTATCGAGGCTTAAAGTTAAAGTTGGCTTTTTAGGGTCACCAGTCTCCGCAACAGCATCCACTTTGGCGGTTATGAACTGTGTCCAGTGGCCAACATGCATAACCATGCCTTGCTTTATAGGCGTCTGCCAATACTTAACCAGAGAAGCATGTGTTTCCAACTTGGAAGACGTCTTAACTGAGGGGTCATTCGTTAAAACCGCACCGCGGTCTAAATCTTCTACTTCAACGTTTTTTAACGCAAGCCCAACACGGTCGCCTTCACCAGCTACATCAAATTCGTCATCGTGCTTTTGGATAGAGCGCACTTGCGCTGTTTTTCCACCTGGAAGAACGTTGAGCATCGTGTGCTTCTGAACGATTCCGCTTGTAACTACCCCTAGTATGACGACGCCTACTCCTTTAACGTTAAACGCATGATCCACCGGCACTATTCCAATTGACTGTTGTCCAACTGGGGTTTCGGGGGATTTTTGTTTTGCTGCTTCTGCTAAGAGCTGTTCTCTTAGAAACGTTGGGTCATCTGCTATGTATTCAAATTTTTCTAGGTTTGTTCCTTTTATGAGTGGCTCGATTTTTTCTTTGGGAATATAGTTTCTCAGGATTATGTAGCCGCTTTTGATGTCTGCGCATTGAAGCATTACTAGGCATTCGCCGAAAGCAGCATTTATCTCATCCACGACGACTATTGCCTTTTTCGATAGAGAGACAGCGTAGAACAGTGGCGCTAGCCTTTCTGGGTACCGTGTGGGTTCGATTAAGGTTACTGTGGCTTCGCCTTTTTTTATGTTGTAGAAGGTTATGTCTGTGGATGTACCTTTTTTGCCAAGGCTGTTGCCGTAGTCTAAAGCGCCGAGAATGGCGACCGTAATATTTCCCATAGTATCATTAACCTGTAAATCACCGTAGTGTGCCTCGCCTTAAAGATAAGCGTTATGAAACATTACAGTTTTTTGGAAACATCGCAGGAAACCAAAAGGTTGTAACTACCTACCTTAAGTGCATGTACGAAAGGTTCTTAAGGTATTGGGTATTCTCTAAACGGCAAGAAAACGGCAGAACCAACTGCCAATTCAAGGTAACGACCAGCTTCTTCAAACGAGGCGGGTCTGACCAACTGAAAAGGTTAAAGTAGTCCGATGAAGAGGTGAAAAAGTATGGAAAATATTTACGCAGCGATGCTCCTTCACAAGGCAGGAAAAGAAATAGATGAAGATTCAGTAACCAATGTTCTCAAAGCAGCAGGAATCACAGTTGACCCGATACAAGTAAAAGCACTAGTAGCATCCCTCAGCGAAGTAAACATTGACGAAGCAATTAAAGCCGCACCAGCAATGATGGCTGCCGCTCCAGTAGCTCCAGCAGGTGGCGCGCCAGCAGAACAGAAAGCAGCACCAGTAGAAGACAAGAAGAAGAAAGCTGAAGAGGAAAAAGCCAAAGAAGATGCAGCTCTAGAAGGATTAGGCGCCCTATTCGGGTAAAGCACCCTTTAGCGGGTGCATAATTATATATACTTCTTTTCCTCATGTACCTTTAGGTAACAATTATGCGAAAATTCGCAAGAGAATACGTAGAGAATTATCCCAGCGTCAAAAAAATCTATGATGCCATAACCGGCTCAAGAAGAATGGGCAGCGAGAAAACAGTTTCTAACTATATCAACGGCATAGCAAAATTCACGAAGTACCTGGGCTTTTCTGATCCAGAAACAGCGCTTACAGCCATGCTTGAGGGTAAAGTGGACGCTGGAGCAAAAATTGATTTTTTCATCGACTACGCTTTAGACAAGTTGGGAAGAAGCCACACGTCAGTGCGACTTTACGTTTTCGGGATTAAGAAGTGGGTTGACCTTAACGGTGTTAAGGTTAATTGGGCAAAGATCGAGTTGCCAACAGCAACCGAGACAACCGAGGAAGATCGGGCGCCAACAAAAGAGGAACTAAAGAAACTTCTTAGCCACGCTTCGAGCGCACGCGACCGCTTCGTTATTTTTGGCGACAGCAGCAGCGGTTTAAGGATTGGCACATTTCTAAGCTTGAAAATTGGAGATGTTGACTTTAATTATCCAGACGTGGCGAGGCTAACCGTTGAACGGAAACGTGGGCGTAAATTCTCAAACAGAGGCAGAGCAACCGGACGCTTTTTCTGCACCTTCATAACACCTGAAGCAAAGACAGCCCTGCAGGAATACATAGCGGAGAGGAAAAACGCTGGAGAGACCATAACCCCTGAAAGCCCCTTAGTAACTGACTACACCTACAAAGGCACATTTATTGGCATAGCAGCATTCGAAAAGGTTTGGGCTCGACTGCTAAAGAAGGCAGGATTAAACCAGAAAACAAACTACTTTTACGTCCTGCATGTCCACACTTTAAGAAAGTATTTCCGCTCAAACTGCATAGGCATCGATGCTTCTTACCGGGAGCGATGGATGGGCCACAAAGGTCTATACCTGGACATGTCTTACTTTAAGGCTGAAGAACCCTTACATTTAGCTGAATATCGGAAAACTGTCCAACACCTAACAATCTACAGCCAATCTGCAGAAGAGAAGAAACTCAGAAGCCAAATGATGTTAGACTTTGCGAAACTGCAAGGCTATGAACCCGAACAGCTGAAGAAACTGGAAGATGCATTAGCCAGAAGCAAAGACATCGATGAGGGAATTAGAGAGTTTCGCAAATTAGGGGAAGAACACGCCCAACTTATTGGGAACAAACAAAAGCAGCCGAAAAACATCATCGTAAAAGGCGATGCTGAATTACTCAAGAAACTTGAGGACGGCTACAGTTTAGTTCAATACTTAGATGACGACAAATTTTTAATGAAACTCTAACTTAACTGCCTCAACCCTGATATTTTTCTGTTGTATCAGCGTGGGCCATTATGCTTAAACAATCGCCAAAAGAGAGCGACTTTTTTAACTTTTTTTTAACCGCGAGACCGCGCTGAAAGTCTAACAAAATTTTTTGGGGATAACTTTAACGCGTGAAGTATTATCTATGAAAAGGCGTGGCCAAGGTGAGGTATTTCCGTCCGTTGGGTTGAGGTCAACCGTAACCTTTCCTCCTTTTTTGAGTTTCAATGTGTCAGTTTCTTATCTAACAGTTAGGAGAGGTTGTTCATGGCTGTGTTAGGTAAGATGGCTAAAGACGTTTACGATGCTATGCTGACGGCTTATCACACATGTAAGGATAAACGTCAAGGCGCCAAGTACGCATTAGAAATCTACGAGCGGAATCTTGAGTTCGTTGAGGAAACAAAGAAGGCGCTGGTTGACATTGACGATTTAAGTGATGCTCTCCATGAGGGCCTTAACGTTAGCTCTCTGCAGAGAAGCAAGAACCAAATTGAGAACACTGGGATTAAAACTAAAGGTTCGATAGTATCTAAGCTTGTGTCCTGCGGAAAAAACTGTAACGGCTGCCCACACGGTCCTTACCTCTACAAAGTTACGAGAGTGAACGGAAAACAAGTTTGGCAGTATCTTGGCCGCGCTGATAAGACGAGTGACTCTGACCGTAGCCAAAACACCGTTCCAACAGAAGAGGAAATAGACGTTAGCCGCTGAAGACGATACATAGCGCGGTTAGAGAACCGACAGCAAGACACTAAGCTTGCTACGGAAAAAAAGACGATTGTTAAGGTAAGCCAATTTATAAAGAGAGACCGCCAATAAAGAGTATATAAAGAGTATTAGTGGGAACGCAGGTTGATGAAGCACAAGATTAAGACAGTTGTGGCAACAGCATGCTGTATCACATGGATAATGGATTGTGTATGGCAAAGGCTGCGAATGGCTCAATCTGTTTTACGTCAAGTGTTCCGCATGACGTAATTGGAAATGTCACGGCGGTTTCCTCGGATGGTGATCTAGTTGTTATCCAAAAGGGCGTTGCTTACGGAACGATTGGGATTGCGGTTGATGCGGTTCTGCTTGTTCGCGCAACATTTTTTACACTTAGAGCTTGCCTGCAGCAAACTTGGAATTAAAATATTTTCAATGCAGCTTTATCGCAGATTTCTCTAAGCATCTTGAGGCCTTGAGGCGTGTAATGCTTAGCCAAAACGCTTCTTTTAGCTCTACCCTGAAAGATGTTAATGTACCTGCTTAATCTGAACACTCAACAAAGCCTTTAATCTAAGAATCTGAAAGTTAAAGATGAGAAATACTTTGGGGGTTTAGGCATGGATGTTTTAGATGCTATAAGAACAAGGAAAAGTGTGCGAAAATATCTTGAAAAGACGCTTGAAAAGGATAAGTTATTGGCGATTTTAGACGCTGGGAGACTTGCCCCTTCTGCTTCAAACCGTCAAGAGTGGAGGTTCGTCATTGTTAGAGATTACGAGAAAAAGAGAAAACTTGCAGAGGCAGCAAACAATCAAAGCTTTGTTGGAGAAGCTTCTATCGTGATCGTTGCTTGTGCTGAGACAGACAAATATGTTATGAGATGTGGACAAGCGTGTTATCCAATAGACGTAGCAATTGCACTCGATCACATAACGTTGGCTGCGGTGGAGTTGGGCTTGGGAACATGCTGGATTGGAGCATTTGACGAAAACGAAGTAAAGCAAATTCTGGATATTCCTGCGGAGATTCGGGTGGTGGCTCTCCTGCCATTGGGTTATCCATACGACTCGTCAGTGGCAAACAAGAAACGTCTATCGCTAAATGAAATCGTTAAATACGAACATTGGTAACTAAAAAAAGATTTGGGACACAATTTCGCTATCTTGGTTTGGTTAGCGTGATAGTTATGGAAAAATCGTATAAGCACAGCTGAATCAATAATAGACGGGATCAGCATTACTTACTTATTATACGGATCTGCCCTTAAGCTCCAAACAAAAGAAGCATAGCGTTGTTCTTATCCACTTCGTCTGGATGTTTATGGTAGCGGTTGCGATCACGATTGTTGCTACTGCTATACCCGGGCTCAGATGATTGTTGGAGGTTGGAACAACAGCAAAAACCTTAGTCATCCATATCCCCGAGTAGGTATCCTGCCGAACAGCCAAAACAACGAAAGACGAAACCAGTTGAAGAAATGTTTAGCTTCAACAGCTTCTAAAAGGTTACCTTTATTTCTGCTTGGCGAAATATTCTTATTGGTGAAAAAAGATGGAAGCAGTAAGACTGTTAGAGTACAGTCAATATTTGCGACATAGGTACTTGGAGACTCTGGGTAAGCTCCCTTGGGAGGAAGTTGTAAAGGATAGAGGTGCCAGTTTTAACTCTCTTAGAGATATTTACTTACATTGCGTCTCTGTGTTGGATTTCTATGTAAACCACCTTGCGCAAGGTGACACCAATTATCCAAGAATAAACTTTGATGATTATGATAATATTGAGAAAATCAACGAGTACTTAGAAAAAGTGGAATCTAAGGCCAACGCATATTTGAGCAAGGTTACCCCAGAAGAACTTTCAAGGAAGATCGAGAGAAAGATGAGAGATGGAACCACTATCATGGTAACCGTGGAGGATATTTTGATCGATTTCTTCCAGGAAGAGACACATCATAGAGGAGAGCTTATTGCTTTATTATGGCAGATAGATGTTTGCCCTCCTCACTTAGGATGGGCTCAGTATCTGAATAAGTAAAGATAATATCACCGAGACAAGAGTAGAATGCAGAAAGCACTGCTCAGGAGATCGCACGGAAAAGGGTTACTTTAGCGCGCATAAGTGGTCATTAATTCTTTTTTGGCTTAATTTCGCGAATAGAGCTGTTTTTAGGCGTTTAGTAAGTGAAGGCTGCTATGCTGTTGGCAAGTTCCGGTCTG
>JBEKBM010000007.1:0-97795 GCA_050015395.1 Bathyarchaeia archaeon | reverse complement strand
CCTCATTCTTCTCCATACTAGACTGTTTATTCAATCGAATACAAATTGATAAAGCAAGAAAATGTCAATCCAAATAATTTAGCAACGGACTGGCGCGCTCTCTTTTTTTAGCCTGCACACCGTCAACTGCAAGCAGTGTTATCGCTAGCATTGCAACTCCTGCTATGGGTAATGCTGGGATTTCTGGGACTAGTTGAGGAGACGCAGACGAAGTCGGTGAAGGGGAAGGAGAAGAGCTGGATGAAGAGCTAGAAGAAGAACTAGATGAAGACGTTGAAGAAGTAGATGAAGATGAAGTTTGGGTCGGCGTAGCTGTAGGCGTAGAAGTGACAGTAGCGAGACTATCGTGTACAATAGTGATTGTCGGGTCGCTCTCAATGCTTGTGGTCAAGCCATAAGTCAAGTTATCAAACGTCTGGAGCAGATACTCTCCACTAACGTCTAAGCCTGAGGCAACGGTCTTGTTAGCAATGTGCGTGTTTCCCTGCGACTCAACGTAGCTGTCTGCGAGCGTCATGTTGGCAAGCGAGTACTGCAGGTTTCCCACGCCTTGAATGCTGTAGAAGGCCTCAGTCGAAGTGACATTAGTGGCAGTTAACACGCAAGCGGGTTTTCCAAGTAAGTTAGTTATATTCCCCTGAAGATTGACTTCAGTCTGGTTAAACAGGTCCACGTTGTAATTGAAGTTGATTGAAAAATTCGAATTCGCAGGCGCTTCGTTACTGCTACTGGTGTAGCGTGTCAGGTTGGAAAGGTCTGCGAACGTGTCTGTTCTGATGGTGAATTCTGTCCAGTTGGCGACAAAAGATTGTGTAAACTTAAGAGTTACGGAAGACTGACCATGCCCATAAGTGTCCACTTGAATGTTGTTGAACGTAATCGTGTTGTTGAAGGTCGGGACATTGTCGACGTAAGTTATGTTGCTTGTCGTCATAGTGAAAGAGCTGCAGTTGTAGAGATAAATCGGGATAGTTGTGCCTGAGCAGTTTATGTAGACGCCAGTCGCGGGGGTACCCATATAGCCGTTTGTAGAGTACATGGAATTAAGACCGACCGAGTACATGTATTGAGAACCCTGCAAGTTCAAAAATGTATTACCTTGCCAATCCGTGACATTGTCACCATTGGTGGTTAAGTTTCGAACACACCAGTTTGCGTTGACTTCCGATCCTTGAGTAATCTCTAGACCATAACCCTCGCCAACCGGGAGGTTCAGACTTGTCTGGACCTGTGGTGCTGGCACCTGCTGGCTTTGGTCCTGGCTCCTAACCAGCCCTAAAAAATAGCACAGTAGCACCAACATACAAAATACGCCAACCAACAAGCGCGTCCTTGCTTGCATACAAAGCCTTCGTGTTTATGTTCAACGTTTGAGTATAAATAACTTACGAGCGTATTAGTTTTACTAAAACCCTTACTTTCCTTTTCCGTAAAAAATTTGTATGTGTGTGCTCTCCTGCACGCCTGCTCGCCCGCGCTAACTGCGTATGAGACCGACCGCTCATAAGCTTGCCTGTAGCTTATACAAAATGATTTTGTGGTGCCGCGGGCAAGGTTTTCAAATAAGCCCCTTTTGTCTTTTAGCTCTTTGATTCTTTCCTTTTTCTCGGTATGTATATGTTTACTTTACAGATTCAGTTTGTGTTGTTTTCTGGTTTTTTGTTTCTGGAGAGTTTGTAGGGCCACCAGTTGAATTTTTGTGCCAGACCCATGAGTGAGGGCACGAAGAAAAGGATGACCACGGTAACATCTATTAGAATGGCCGCGGCGACGGCGAGGCTGATTTCTTGAAGGATGGCGATGTTAGTTATAAGTAGCGATGCGAACACGGTGGCGAGTACGAGCCCTAAGCCGAGGATTGTTACCCAGACTTTCTCGATGGCAGTTACTATTGCTTCGTTGTCGGTTTTGCCGTTGAGGACTTCTTCGCGGATGCGGGTGAGGAAGAATATGTCGTAGTCTATTCCTACACCCAGCATGGTCACAACTACGAATAAGGGTGTAAAGTCTAAGATGGGCAGGTTAAGGGAATAGTAGAATATGAAAGAAATAATGGCTAAAGAGAACACGACGCTACAAAGTATTGTAATTATCAGGCGGATTGGCGTAAAGGCTGAACGGAGCTGGAAAAACAAAATTACGTAAACCGCTGCTGCAAGAATCATTACAACTTCTGGAATCAGGTTCCCCATGAACGCTTGGCTGTCGTAGGTTGACTGAGTTTCCCCTCCAAAGTAAACAGCGACGCCGCTTATGAAAGGCAGCTGGTTGATGTTCTTCTCCATCCCACGCAGGGAGTTGATGGCACTTAGACTATCAGATGAATTTGAAAGATCGATAGTAATCACTGCGGTCTTGTTATCTTTTCCAATTGTTGAAAACATCTGACTCTCGTATTGCATTTGGATAGGCTCAGACATGCTTTCCACAGAAGAGTAGTTGAACACGTTTCCGAAGGGTCTAGTTAAACCTGAAACGCTGCTGACGCCTTTTGAGTCTGCGGCGGAAGCTGTGATTTGCTCAATCTGGTTCAGCAAGGTCTGGTTAAACTGGTTGTTTCCATAGGTTATCTGTGTGGGAGTTGTGACGATGATGGAAGTGGGCGCCATTGTTCCGCTTCCAAAGCTGTTAGCTATGACGGTGAGTCCCTGATTGCTTTGGAAGTTTGGAATAAGCCTTAGAAAGTCATCGCTGGTAGGCGTATTATACATGACGACGAAGGCACTTAAGGCAACTATGCTGATGATGATTACGATGGGCACTTTACGTTTAAGTGTACCATGCGCCAAGCGCCTTAATCTGTTCTTGTTAGGATCAGACTTTGCTTTACCTTGCCCATTCAGTCCAGGCCAGAAAATCCTGTCACCCCAAGCAATCTCAAGGGCAGGCAATAAGGTAAGCGAAGCCACAAGCAAAATTGCAACTCCAAGTGCTATGGCGGTTCCAACGTCGCTAAAGATGGGCACATTAGCAACTGCCATGACGATGTACGCTACAATTACGGTTATGCCTGCGGTCAGGACTGCTTGGCCTGCCCACTTAATTGAGGTGCCTACGCTTTCCTCGATTGATTTGCCTTTTTGCCGCTCTTCTCTTGTACGTCTAAGCTGCAACACAGCGTAGTCTACAGCAAGACCCAGCATCAGCAGTATGGTTAATGTGGGAGTTAAGAAAGTCAAGGTTCCATGACCAATACGTACAACGCTAAGGTAGATGGAGGCAAGTGCAACCGAAATTGAAACGCCGCCAAGCATCACAGGAATCAAAGCAGCTACAGGCGATAAAAACAGTAGTCCAACGATTAAAAGGGCAATTGCGATGCCAGGCCCCACGGTTAATTCCAGAGCAGGCAAGAACGCCTTCGCAACATCCTTAGTCAAAACTGAGCCGCCAGTCACATAAACCGAGCCAAAGTTCTGTAACCCAGAATTTTTTACATCTGACTCTACATGAGCGATAGTGTTGTCGTCTGGATTGGACGAGAAACCGAGAACAATCAGCATCGTATCGTTTTGAGAATTAACGAAATTACCAGTCAAGGCGGTTGTGGGCACATACGGATAATCAGTGTAAGGTTGAGTTGTAATCACATTGTCGATGGCAAGGGTCATATCGGCGGTTGTTGCGTTAGGTGAAAGCCCTGATAGGAGATTGCTCAGGGACGCGCTGTTTATGGTGAAGAGTGGAGAGTCTGAAAATGTGCTTTGGGTAGCGTTTGAAATAAGATCGCAAGCTAGATTCCATGTCTGAGTATCGTTGGGTGATGAGCCAAGCTGATAAGTAGACTGCATCAGGTCAGAAACTGAAAACCCCGCGTCTGCAGTTGTAATGTTAGAATCGCTTGTCTCTAAGAGGGTAATTGCATAGTTTCCAAGCGTCGCATTCGAAGGCGATGACCCGAAGCTGTATAGTTGGTTGACAAGGCTAGTTGGTGAAGCTCCTAAGGCAGATGAAAGTTCCGCAGGGATGCTTGACGCCATAGTTGAAATTGTCAAGTTCGCTACTGCGTCAGGTTGATTCCAATTAGTAACGGTTAAGCCTGAAGCAACAGCGCCCATCATTTGGCTTGTCTGCGCATCAAGCTGTTGGCTGCTTATCATCGCCGTGACTGTTTGATTTACGGCAAAGGCTTCACGATCAGATACTGATGTGCTGCTTGGGAGAGCTTGGAAACTTGCCGTCCAAGCGCCAAAGAATGCGGAGTAGTATCCGATTGTTTGGGGGTTGCCTCCGAAATTAGATGTTAAATTGTAAACTGTGGCGTTTGCATTAGTATTTGCATCAGCATACGAGATTGATGGGTCCTGTGCGATTATTTCCTGCCAGGCACCAACGAATGCCGCTGGTACACCATAAACCAGTTGGGCTGTTTGGTTGATGCCAGTTTGTAGCTGAAACAGGTTTGTGCTCAACTCAGATAGGTTGCTCTGCAAAGAATATAATCCAGAGTTAATCGTGATTATGTTGGATTGTAGACTTGCCGTCTGATTGAGCATGTCAGGTACCGACGACTTAAGCAGGTTAGCCTCCAGCGAGTAAAGGCTTGATTCTCCAGTATAATTGCCAATGTCTGTGTCCTTGGATATTGTGTCGTTGAGTGCAAGCACGTCCTGCTGTAACGAGTCAGAATACACTGGAGCGCCTTGGATGACCACAAGGATGCTGTTGTCACTGCTATTGGTTGATGATGGAAATTGAGCCTGCACTATATTAGCTGCTTTAACCGACATCGTGTTTGAAGGCGCCCCAAACCCGCCTGTCAGGTTGTAGGAAACGGATGAAAAGAAGCTTGGGATAAGGACAAGTGAAAGCAGTACTGCAACCACCCAGGCTATGATGACCCATCGGTACCGCCTGCGAATGAAGTGGTTTAGAGAATCGAAATATGACCTTGGCATTTACATCAAGCTCTCTGGTAAACAACTCACATGGTTATTATGCAGCAAACTGCTAATCATAGCATTTGTCGTTTACATCGCCTTTCTTAAGGATTTTCCACAATCTAACCATAAACTCGCATGAAATTAGTTCATGAGGACTCAAAAAGTTTAGCGCGACTGTAGAGCATTGATGTGAGAAGTGTTAAACGTGGGAGGTTTTCCAAGCCCTATTTTAGGAGATGTTTTGGGCTTGTCGATGAGAAAACAAGCAAAAAGGTAACACTAATTATTGTGTCCTAATAACCAAAAAGAGCCAAAAACAAGCGTTCTTTAGAATAATTGAATGGTGCCGAGGGCAGGGTTTGAACCTGCGACGACTCGGTCTTCAGCTTCGCCCCCAACTACGAGAAGCAGCTAGGTCGAGCGCTCTCCCAGGCTGAGCTACCTCGGCACCGTGTGCTGGGAGTGACCAAATTCAGAGATGAGATGAAGCGTTTTAAAGGTTTCTGAAAGGAACATTTGTTTGGTTTGACTACTCAATTTATTTTTCACGTTAAATTCTTCTAAGAATATCAAAGCGTCCAACAGTGATGGCAATAGAAAAAGTAATGAATTTTGTCTATTGGCTAATAGAAAAGTCTAAAATGTGTGCTTATCGGATCTATTGGCTGTCTTAAGCCTATCGCAAGTGGCAGGATTTCAAGTGTTATCGTGTCTCCATCGCTTTTAACTCTTTTCACGATGCCGTAGAATGATAATCGATGATGCCCAGATAATTCGACATATGCTGTCATTGAAATTACATATTTTGGATCATATGTCACCTTTGTTTTGATTATCTTATTCCCGATTTTTCGCTTGTTATAAATGTACGGCATATCTGTGATTCCATGCTTTTGATAAAACTGTGGGGGCTTGAGCCCGTTTGAATAAAAATCTCTAGTCCCACATACTGGGAAGCCTTCTAATTTTTCCAAATAGCGTAATGTTTTTTTCCTTTCTATTGTTTCCAGATTAATGAAATTCAAATTGTTGATCACAATTTGCATCATCCTTTCTAATGGCATTCTCCTAAACAATGAGGGCACGTTTGCCTCGATAGTTTCTCGTTTCAGCTCCATTACTTTTGAATTGTCTACAGGATTGGCCAGTTGATTAAATATCATGTTAATTCTAGGCTCGTTTAAGAAACAGTAAGCTATAACAGGCTTTTCGAAAGCAATTGTTGGAAAAGCCTTGCAAAATTCTGTCCAATCTTTTTTATATTTTCTGAGTTGAGAAGTCGTTATTTTACGTTCAAAATGATTTGGAAATTCTGCCCGTCTGTGACATTCCGGACAAAGAACTACTAGATTAGATGGAGAATTTCCCTCCGCTGAGTTAATTTTCTCAATATGATGTATAGATGCAACAGCTCTTTTGCACACGTTACATGTGTGCCTAGATTCAACCAAAAGTTGGTCTGCAATTTTTTTGGGAATATTTGGCCTGCCTTTCATAAGCTACGATTATAGTGTACTCTTTAAATCGTTATCTATAATATCATAAAAGTCCAAATTTCTGCAAGCTTCTAATCTCATGCCACTCCACGTTAAGCCGAATATTCAAATTTCGCAAATAGGCCGCATTAGATGTTTTTCTAACCGCAATCAATCATTCTATAATAGGTCGGATTATGACTGAGTCTAATAAATACTAGGCATGAAACGGAATTTTGTGGAAAAGAATTGCCAACTGCGATTCACGCGAGCTATCTCAGCGTTGTGCCTGAGCCACCAATTTCAGAAAAGAGGTGATGTGCTTAAAAGTTTCTTTATTTAACTTTGTTGGCGTGCTTGGAATTTGAGAAACCTATCTCAACAGCCCATTTTCTTAACATCGCCGTCCCATAGAGCGCAACATGGAATCCTTCATTCTCGTTTCCTCTAAGACGTGCTCTGAAATTCTGTTGAGATAAGAGCTTCTCCACCTGATTGGCAAGTTTTTTGCTGCACGTTCTCAGTTCAATGGTCGGATAAATTGGCTCGCTGTATGTTTTTTTGCTGAAAAATAAGGTGCCGTCTGTGTCCATGATTCCTCTAACGGTCCATTTGACCAGTTCCCAATTTTCCTTCATGATTCGGTCAGGTATTATCACTTCATGAGATTTTCCAGACCCCTGAGGAATGCCTAGTTCCGTTAGGAATCTGTAGGCGCTTTTGGACTGAAGCCTTAATCGTAGTCCTCTCTGGTGAACGCGGGCTGGATATGGGCTCTTCCCGAAGACACTGCAAGCAAGTTCAGATAGATATTCAAAATACGATTTATCGAGTTCCGGGTCCCCTGTTAATTCAACTCTGTAACGGGAACCATCCGTCCACAAGTTTCCATTTCCGATTACTGCTCCGACGAATTCGCAAAGCTCAGGACCGATTTCGATAACTGTCATCGCTACTAAGTTGAAGTTATCTGTATTTGAAATATGCTCTACAAACAGGACTCAGACCCAGACGCATAAAAGCAATAGGTCAAATGCTCTCCCAGGCTGAGCTACCTTGGCACCGTGTGCTGGGAGTGACCACATCCAAGAATGAAGTGAAATGCTTTAAAGGTTTCTGAATTTGAATATGTTCTCTAGTTTGGTAATTAATTAATGCAGGAAACCCGTGAAGTGGGTTAAGAAGTAGCCTATTAAGCCGCAACCTAAAAAGCACAGTAACATCAGGAATCCTTCTTGATCAGGCGACAATTCGAAATTAAGCTTTTTCCTAAGCCCCAATTTTATGCACCTCCTTACGGTTTATCTTTGTGAGGGGAAAGGTTTTATGAAGGGAAAATACGTAGTTTCAATCCACAGCACCCAACGGGCCGTTAGTCTAGCTGGCTAGGACGTCGCCCTCACGCGGCGAAGATCACCGGTTCAAATCCGGTACGGCCCACTCCTGATTGCACACAAACGAGATCTATGAGATGCACGAACATCTCCAGACAACCTTTTCGATAATAGTGATAGTTGAAGCAATGTTCGTAACCCTCTTTGCAGCAACAATATGGTTCGGCATAAAACATATCCATCCATACCATTAAATCAAAAAGCGCCTAGTCACTTCTAAACAAAAAAGTTTCTTAGGGCTGACTTTGAAAAAAAAGAATAAGTTACAAATCCAAACTATAATGCAATTTTTGCTGTTGTGCATGTACAATCACAAATTTTTAAAAGCAGTTAACTGTCAATGCCTTTAGCGTAGTTACCATATTTTGAGGAGGTGTAATTTGTGCCTGAAACATCCATTAATATAACAGAGAAATTACAGAAAATCGGCCAAACTGCCCAAGACTACAAGGATGCAATTGTTAATCAATTCAAAGACATGGAAGTAGAAGTAAAGGATTGGAACTTTGCAGTTGGAAAAGTTGACAAGGAATACACTGTTGAGGTTAACCTTAAGCTTGGCATACGTTCAAAAAAGCCTTGAGCAAGAATGCTTTCTATTGGCAGTAAGAAACGTGAACCCCTTTTCTTTAAGATGTATGTTTAACCTTTTTAAATAGAATATTTGATTCTGAATAGTAAATTTTAGAGTTTTTTCCCTCTTTTGACGGTTCAATTATTTTTCACCAAAACAAATAAAAACTCGACTTGCATCCATGAAAGCTACTAGTAAGAGGAAACGTGTATGCCATCTGAAATTACTGATGTTGATAAGTTTGTAGCTATGAGCGCCAAAGCAAAGCACTGCTCAGTGCAAAGACTCAAAGGCACTGTTAAACTTAAACTTCGCACACCCCGCCAACTTTACACGCTGAAAATTGAGCCTTTAAGAGCCGACGAAATCATAAAAAAACTTCAATGCGAAATCAAAGAGAAAGAGAAATAAAATATTTTTTCTCAACTGTTCCTTTCTATTTTAGCCGCCTCTCCTTTACAGGCTAAACTGTCAGTTCTTACGGTTGAATATCTGTGTTGTATACAAAAGCATCAACGAAACCACTTTAAAGCATTGCTTGCCTCAAGCTTAACGCCTTAAGCGCCTAAAATTTCTCGAAAATCAGCGAACCTTAAATATACATACCGCATGCAAAATCAAATTGAGTTAAAAAAGGCATCGACAGCTAAAATCAGCTTTTAAAGCATGACAGGAGACCTATAAAAGCTTGAAATAAGCGAGGTAGCACTTAAAATTCGCCTCTTATACTGTTAATTCAAGCGTTTTTACGGTTAGTAGCTTATTCTCAGGTTTTTTAATCGACCTATTTGCGCAAAGTTGTTGCTGTGGGTACTTTTTTATGAGCGAAAACCAATCGAATGGTGATTTTTTACATGTAAAAGTTAAAAAAATCATCGAAGCTCTCGTCAAATTTACACAAGCCTGATAAATTATCCATGCACTTTTTTGCTTTTGAGGGCTTCGGGTGGCGAAGGCTTGTTGTTTTTGCTTTTTGCGAAAAGAAAGAAGGGTATTTCAGTAAGGTCTGAAATAACGTTTCAGCAATGGATAATAGATTAGGGCATAGTAACAAGGTGCGATGAATTGTCTTGGATGAAGCTAAATTATCTGAGAGGGCTTTAAAAAGTGTGTTTGGTTGATGCTTTCGTATACTGTTTTAGGATGCATGCGCTGAATTTTTCTTCAGTTTTGATGCAATTTGCTATTTCTTGCTTCTTTTATGTCAATCTACTTAGGGGTTAGCCATGAGCGTTGAGCGTAATCTGGTAATTTCTCTTCTGAAATTGACGAAAAAAGGGCCTGTTTTAACTGAAAGTGTCAATAGAGATGCTCGCATACCATCAGCAACTGCAAGAAAATTGCTGAAAAAACTGCAAAACGAAGGTCTCATTTATTTAAAACAGGACAGCGTCGAAGTAGAAAACAACAGCAGGCTCAAACTAGCAGTTAAAGCAGCATCCTTAGGAGCAGACGTAGAGCACATCAGCAACTTGCTTTGTTGGCAAGAGTTTGAAGAAATTACTGCTTTTGCATTGAAAAACAACGGCTACGCGGTGTCAAATAACGTTCGATTTAAAAATGCAGTTCGCAAATGGGAAATAGACGTAGTCGGCTGCAAGAAACCCTTAGTCGTCTGCATAGATTGCAAACATTGGCAACATGCAATTGCACCTTCGGTTTTGAAGAGAATCGTGGATTCACAGGTGGAACGTACAAGAGCATTAGCGGATTCGTTGCCAAACATCGCCCTAAAACTTGAATGCACAAAGTGGAGTGAGGCAAAGTTTATTCCATCCATATTATCCCTCATACCCAGCTCATTCAAGTTTTATTATGAGGTCCCCATCGTACCCATACTTCAACTGCAAGATTTCCTAAACCAACTGCCAGCCTACACCGAATCAATCAAGTTTTTTCCGAAAACTTTCAACTCTTTAAGTCATAATTTTTAAAATTGAAGTTTTAGCTAGCCTGAAGGCTGGGTAAAGGCTAAAAAGGAACATTCCAGCTAAAGCTGCAAGAAGCCAACCTGTTATCTCTAAGATTGTAATGCTTGTAACTAGCGGCTGAGGCATCAAAATAAGCAGAGTTATAATAGTACCAAGCGATATTCCGACCGCAAAGCTTGAAATCAGCACAATTAAGCTTTGGATTGCCAAAACAAAGATAACAATTCTTGGTTTAGTGCCAACAGCCCGTAAAACAGCGAATTCTTGATGTTGCTCATCCACCGCAAGCATCATGTAACCTACTAGACAAAGAGCAGCAGATGCTAAAATAAAAAGCGGAAGAAGCATTATCGTCTGCCAAGTTGAAGCTAAAAAATTCGTGTTCTTTTCAACAACGCCATTTAACGGAAAAACATTCAAGTTCGGATCTATCGATTGAATTAATGTCTTGATTTGCGCAATAGCTACAGACTGATCCGTTGAGTTGCTTAGCGTAACTAATAGTAGGTTAGGGTTAAAGAGACCAGTAATATTTTCCAGTCTCTCAATAGGCACGTAGGTTACTAAACCATTATTTATTGGATCTATGCAAACTCCGATTATGTTGAAGGTGTTATTTTGAAAAGCTATGCCTTCAACCAGAGGATTGGATAATGTTATTTGCTTGCTTGGGTCAGGCGTGTACATTGATTGAGCAATTGAATCGCCGATAACAGCCTCAAAATCGTCATTTGCATTTAAAAATCGGCCCTCAACATTCCATGTGCCAGTAAGATTTTCAGGATTAACGCCGATTACTATTGCATTTCCTTCTCTATTGCCGCCCACAGTCGAGGTTACCATGGTGTCAGGGTCAATGGTGAAATTGTCAATTTCTTGAACCTGCTCATTTAAAACTAAACGTGAATCTATCACATTCACACTTGGCAGAGTGCTAAGCTGCTCAATGACTACCTTTGGAATAGCCAGTGTTGGGTCAGAATAGTTAAAAACGCCTGTTTCTGAGGCTCCAGAAAACTTTGATAAAAGCAGTTCATACTGGTTACCCATGCTGTTAGTTGCTACTGCAATTGTGTTTTTATTAGTAGTTTGTTGAACCCATGATATAGTGGTGCCGCTGGCAATAATTCCGCCCGCAACAGAAACCGTTAGAAGAATGAAAACTATTGAGAGCAATACGATGATTCTGAGATTTGCTGATTGCCGTCGATACAAGCTTCTGGTAGAGATTCTCCAAGTTATACCATACCGTGATAGCGGTTTATGCTTGTTTGCTGCGGTTAAACTGTAATAGTTTACGGGTGAAAGCGCCTTTACTGGTGACATTCTAGATGCTTTAAGGAGGGGTAGAGCCCCGAAAATTAGTGAAAGAACAAAAAATACGCCGAAAACCAAGGGTGCAAACCATAAATTGGGCAGCTGATAAGTAGAAAAAACGATATTAGCAGCGACATAATCCATTAAAAAGCCAAGAATTATGCCTAAAACGCATCCTGCAAGGGTCGTTGTTAAAAGTTCTGTCATGAAGTATCCTGCAACAAGGTTATTTGGGCATCCGGCTGCCTTCATCAGGCCGAAATCGCGTGTTCGTTGAGCCATCATTAAGAAAGCGATGAAGGAGGTTAATACTGCTCCTACGGCAAAAATCAATATGCCGATGAAAAGTAAGAACTGAGTAAGGGTGGTGGTTAAGCCTTCAGTTAACGTGCCAGTGGCTGAGGTTAAGTTAAAGCCTAAACGACTGCCATATAGCAAAAGAAACAGTGTAGAGGCAACGCTTAACGTTAAAGTGGCGATGGTTAAGGTTGTCTGAAGCTTCCTTCTGAGCAAATCATTAATTGGAAAAGCTGCTTTACTCATTTTTGCTCGCCAATTTGCCGGCTTCAAGGCTTAAAACTTGATCCGCTAACTGCCTTATTTGGAGGTCATGGGTTGAAACAATAACCGTTTTTCCCCTTTCCTTCAACAGCTGAAGCACTTGAACGATTTTCTGAGCATTTTTTTCATCTAAATTGCCTGTCGGCTCATCCGCAAGAAAAAGCTGCGGGTCATTCGCTAATGCCCTGGCAAAAGCTACACGTTGCTGCTCACCACCGCTAAGTTGAGATGGAAAATGATTCGCCCGATCCTGCAACCCCACAGTTTCCAGCAATTCAGTTATTCGTTTTTCTATTTCTTCATCAAGCTTTCTACTCCACTCCATTGGAAAAGCAACATTCTCAGCCACCGTTAAAGTAGAAACCAAATTATAAGCTTGAAAAACAAAGCCCACATTGTTGCATCGAAAATCTGACAAGAAATCTTCATTTTGAGCCGTCAAATCTTCTCCTTGAACAAAAATTTTCCCACTTGTCGGCCTATCAATTCCGGCAATTATGTTAAGCAGCGTTGTTTTGCCTGAGCCCGAAGGACCGCTTACTACAACAAATTTCGCTTTAGGAATTGAAAAAGTTATGTCCTTTAACACTTCAATTTTAGCCTTGCCTATTTGGTAGGTTTTTCCTAAGGCTTCCGCATATACCATGGCGCCTTCTTCTTTCGGCACAGACGCTTCCTCTTATTGTGAAAAAAGATGTTAACTATTATAGATAATATATGTTGAGGTACATTTCCTTACATTTTTAACTATAAGTTGTGTCCAAGTTTAGATTTCCCCTGTCCCGCTTGAGGATTCTAACTTTTTCTGGAAGCTTATTTTTCTCCCAATCGGTCCAGCTGACTTCTTTGAAAAGCCAGCGTTTGCCCAGATGTGCTGCAACGACGGCGTGCTTATGCCCGTTATCGGCGGGGATGAAGAGGTCGAGAAACCTGAAGAGTTTATCGATTTGCTTTTTAGGGAAATAGGCGTAGTAGCTGGCGTTTTTTACTTCAAAAGCGTAACTGTGCGCGCCTTTTCGTGCCATGATATCTGGCAGGGGATTGAGGCTTGGGTTGCTTACTGGAACTCGGACGGCGTTGTAGCCTTTCTTCTGCAGGAGCTTAACCAGTACTGTTTCGCTGTAGAAGCCTCTTTTGCGCCAACGGCGAAGCCTTACTCTGTCTATTTCTGTGCTCAACGGTTTTCTCCCCTTAATGTTTGCTACTTTATCAGGCGTTGGAGATAAAAATTGTTGCCCAGAAACACTGAGAAAACAGTGTTGTGTTGATGCTTTTGTATACAATGCAGTGGGCTGGTGCTTCCGGAGAAGGCTGGTGACGTTGAAAATTCATTGTAATACCAACTTCACCAAAGTTACTGACAACGTAAAAGCTTTCATTCACACACCAAAAATCTTGCCTGATTAGACTACATTAACCACTACAAAAGCAAGCGCCGAACCCAAAAGACCCAAAAACAAAGCCTCTTAGAGACAAAATTTCATCCACACAAAGTTCAGTGAAGACGCAAAAAACCGCTTCAGCAACCACAGCCGTATACAGAAGCATCAACCAAACAACCCCTCTTATAATATCACGCAGAAGTAGCCACCTCTCACCAGTAGCAGACACTCACATATGGCATCAGAAACAGCCAGAGGCGAACTCATCTGCCCACTGAATTTCAGATTAGTAAAACTACCGAGGGGAGGGGGTATACTTTTTGTTGAGTGATTTAGTTGTAAAAAGATAGCCACTGACCCATCGACGAACTCTGGCACCGAGTTACATCACCCAGACATAACCCGCTGAGCAGACCTGCAAATTGCAAAACTAAAAGCTTGATTACAAAAAATTTCAATTCTAAACTTTTTGTGCTAAATCAGCAAAGTTTTCACAGGTCTTGGCAAAAACTGCAAAATGCTCGAAGGTGAACCGAAAAAACAGGCGTTAGCTTCGTATGGAGATTTTCGGGGGTACTTATATGAGGCCACGATATTCTCCATGCCAGGGCACTAAGGCAACCGACGAAACGGCTGAATTAAGGCTTTTTTGACATTTTAGCCCTGAATCAGGCTTTTAAATTATCGCTTCCATAGAAAAAAATTGGCTGATTTTCTAGCTTTACCGTTTCGAACAAAAACAACTACTGCACATTCAACTTATGGTAAAATAAGCTTTAATATCAGTTATTTTGCTGAAAGGAGTTAAACGGTAAACCGTTTTTTTAGTGCTAGAACAGGTGCAAAAAAATTCTGTAAATTTATTATTTTTCCAAAAAAGCAGCAGTTCACACACAACTTGGCAGCAGAGTAAATTTGCAATTAACCCTCAGCTATACTCAAAGCTTGTTTGGCTGAATTGTCTCGACTACTTTCCGCCTCTCTGTGACAGGACTACAGGCGTTAGAAGCTGGCTCAACACAGTTAGCTTGTTTACCTGCAGTCAGACTCAATAGCCACAACCGTTGCCCTGAGAATACTGTAACTCTAAAATATAGATTAACCTTATTAGTAATGGCTCACAAGGTTATGTTTGGGTGCTCGGTAGGTAAGCGACAGGTAGGTCACTTTTTAATGCACTTTGAGTTTATGAGCACCTGAATTAAGTTTTTCTAATTTGATTGCTTAGCAAAGACCTACCCGGCTTGTTTGCCGGAACGGTTGCTCCCCAAATTTTCAAAAGCAGAATATTTGTAATAAAGTTAATGCTACTAACTTTAGTCAGGTTAGCGTAAAGTGCCAAGCGGTATGCCTGTGGGTACCCGTTAAGTGGCTAATTTAGGTGAACAGTGTTTTGCTGGTTGCTGTTGCCCTGTTCTTCACGAGGTGCAAAGTGAATGATTTATTGTTGTTTAAAACGCCTTTTTCAGCCTTTGTTTTCGTGCAAGTGTGATATTGCGTGTATTTAGCTCACCATCACAATTGCCAACCAGCCACAAGAAAGCTGAAAGTTAGACGAAACAATTAGCAAAGAGCCAACTTAAAGGCCAAGCTCCTCAACTCTCAGCAGCCGTTTGAAAGCTTAACAACTAAAACTTTATGAAATTGCAGCTAACTCAGCCTAGCTAAAATTCAAATGCAACCAGGAAATTTCATGATTGGTTTACTGTGTGCAGATAAGCTTGTGAATGCCAGTGCACTTTGCGGTAATGCTTGTCATGCGCCTCTAAGGTTTCAAAAAGCATTCCACAATATCGGCATCGATACTTGCCATTGGCTGTAACTTCTGCGTCTGCTTTTTCATGATCAGGCATCTCATTTTCCTCAACATCTTCGATTAACTCCGCGCAGCTTTTTGCTCTCTGCCTTTTTTTACTGGGGGTCATTTTGAAAAGTCACCTTCAAAATCAAGAAATACATTGTATGATTAGTGGCTCATAGAAAATTTTAAGCATATGTGAGTGTCTAGTTACAGTAACAAATCAACAAAACACTCAGGTAATCCAGTAATATTTAGCGATTAAAGTCATTCAAGGTACTAATTCAAAGGTGTCTGTATACAAAAGCATCAACCAAACACACTTTCTGCTTGCTTCTCGAAACATTTTTCAGTAATGCAAGGCGATAAAACAATTAGGAAAGATGCTTGTAATGTCAAACTTTAAAGTTGTAAACAAAAGCTATAGCTTCACTACGAAGGGCGAAATAGACTTCATTGATTTATCTGACAAAGTGCAGGAAGAGGTTTCGCTCTCAGGCATCAAAAATGGGGTAGTCCACGTTTTTGCTCCTCACGCGACAGGCGTCCTGATTTTAACAGAAAATGATTATGCATTACTAAACGATATCAAAGCGTTGCTTGAGGAACTTGCGCCAAAAAACAAGGCATACCAGCACCCCTCTAACGCTCACTCACATTTGCGTTCCATGCTTCTACCGCCAGACAAGACCATGCCAATAGTTGATGGGCACGTGACGTTTGGAACCTGGCAGTCGCTGCTTTTTGTGGAAACAGACGTTTACCCGAGAAAAAGAACCATAATAATCCAAGTCATGGGCGAGCAATAAAAAAAATTAAAGAATCAAGCGGCAGCATCTCTTTTTACTGCAATCGCTAAATTTCTGCGAAGTTTCTACTTTTCGCTTCTCGTATCATAGAAAACATGCTAGTCAACATGGTATTTTAACGATTTAATGGTAATCACGTAAGCCAGCATACGCTTTTTTAACTATTTATTGTAAAAAGTTACCATTCGGAAAAATTTCGCTGACCACCAGAACCCACTTGCGCACTTAACCCCAGGCAAAGAGCACTTATAGCTAAAAACTGCCTGGCGATTGCCAATCAAATGCATGTAAATACTAAAATATGCTTTGAAAAACCGCCTAATTTAGCTTAATTAGGCCTGCTTCTAAACTTCGGCACAATAAAAAGCCAAGTCGGCATCAATTTTCCCCTGTCAATCAAGCTGCAGGAGAACAATCTGGCTTTTTTAGGCAAAAAAGAGCATGATTATATAAGCTTCGTCGTACTTCGAGAAAATTCAGCTTTTATTCTCCGTGCGAATCCTCTTAGCAGACCCTCTAGGACGCATTCGAGCTTTTTTCTTAACAGCAGCCCTCTCTGAAGGCTTTTCTTCCATTGCATCAGGCGCAGCTTCCCCTAAGGGCAAGGTGTCAACTGCGTCTGGAAAATCATCATTTGTAGCCTGTTCAGCTCCAGTCCTAAGCATTGCTTCAATCGCCCTGTCCACGTCGCCAGGCTGCATGTTGATCCCAAGCGTTGCGTCCATAAGCAGCACTGTCTCGTAGCCAAGTTTACGTGCATCAAGAACCGTGTTTACAACACAATAATCAGTTGCTAAACCACCAACAAAAAGGCGTTTAACACTGCACATCAGCAATTCATGAGCGAAGCTTGTTCCGTCAAAAACCGAGTAGCTTTCATGTTCAGGATTCGTAGCCTTAGAAATCACCACAATGCCCGCGGGCAGTTTAAGGTCAGGACTAAACTTTGCACCATCCGTCCCCTGAACGCAGTGAGGCGGCCATGGACCACCCTGCGCTTTAAAGGAAATATGATTCGGCGGATGCCAATCTCTAGAAGCAAAAACATGCGCTTTAGCATCTTCAAAACGCCTTGCATACCCATTTAAAACAGGAATTATTTCTTCTCCGCCAGAAACGGGCAGAGCACCGCTGGGCAGAAAATCTTTTTGGATATCAGTTATCAAAAGCGCATCAGTACTCGTTATGTTATAGGTTTGTTTCAAACAAGACACCTTTTTAAAATTAACATTTTTTCCCTTTAAGAAATCATCGACAAATTCAACATAAAATAAGTAGATACTATTGAATAAACTTTTTGAAATATCTAGTAGTTCCGCAAGTAAGCTTTAGTTGGGCGTGAAACCTGCTGAAACGATGACGCGGAGTATTCACCCAAGAGCCTGCCAGTATTAAGAGATTCTTTCAATGGATAAGAGCACTTACTTACAAGACCTCGCACTAGGCTTAAACGCTTTAGGCACATGCCCAGTGTATATACAAACGTATATGCAAAACGTATATATTTTGTGACCTACCAGGTAGGTAGAGATCACACAGATATTAAAGGAGCCCTTTTGAAAACCCAGAGCAATAGAAAACCTAAATCCAAAGGTTAACTTTTAAACAAAACCACAAACCCTTTTGCCAAAAAGCACCTGCGAATCTACTGATATCACTTAGTCGATGGAAAAGTAATTAAGGTTTTATGAGTGTAATGAAATGGTGAAATCATGTCAGTTTTAGCCTATGTTCTTTTTAAGGTTGCTTCAGGAACCGAACGTGAGGTTGCTCAAAAAGTAATTGAATTTAACGAGGTTATGCAGGCAGACATTGTTTTCGGCGAATACGATGTGATAGCACGATTAACAACTGAGAATTTGGATAAGTTGGAAGAGTTCGTTTCGCAAAAAGTCAGAACCGTACCAAATGTACTTGTTACTTCAACCATGATAATTTCAAGAGAGTACAAGGGCAAAAGATACCGACCCAAAAACAAGTAACGTGCTTCAGCTAAAGCGGTTTGTTAACCCGAAAATTCCGAGCATTTTTAATGTGTTTTGTTGATGCTTTTGTATACCACTTTAAAGATAGGCTTATCTTTTAACTAGTAACAATAAAGTAACAAGGCATCAAGCATGCAAACAAAAAACAAAAATACTTTCATAACAAGCAGGGAAATGCGTGCTTTAGAAACCAACGCGGAATACTATGGCATAAGTCTGCTTCAACTAATGGAAAACGCTGGACGCAACATAGCCCAAGAAACCATTTCACGCTTCCCAAAGGAGAAGAAAATTGCTATTTTCTGCGGTTTAGGCGGAAACGGCGGTGACGGCTTTGTAGCTGCTAGACATCTTTTAGCCGCTGGTTACAGCGTAACAGTCATCCTTGTTGGCAAAAGTCGCGACATTAACCATGAAGCTGCATTGAAAAACTGGTGCATTCTCCAATCAATGCAAGATAAAATTCCAATGCTTGAAGCAACCGACAGTTCTGCCATACCCAAAGTGACTGCTGACGTAGCCATTGACGCTTTGCTGGGAACTGGAACCAAAGGAAAAATTAAGCCGCCAACATCTCAAGTAGTCGAGTACATTAATTCTTTGAACGCTTTCAAAATAGCGGTTGATGTTCCAACAGGCATAGATTCAGACACCGGCGAAGTTTTAGGCATCGCTGTAAAAGCCGACCTAACAGTGACATTCCATAGGACAAAGAAAGGCTTAGAAAAAGCGAAAAACTACGTCGGCGAACTCGTTGTGAAAGACATAGGCTTGCCACATGAAGTGGAACAATATGCTGGTCCAGGCGATGTTAACCTTGCCACAAAATCGCGGAGCCCAACAGCCCATAAGGGCGATTCCGGGCGATTACTAGTTATTGGTGGAAGCGAGGTCTTCTCTGGTGCACCCACGCTGGTTTCGCTGGCTGCTCTAAGAACTGGCGTGGACATTGTTTATCTTGCTGCTCCTGCAAAGACGGCTTATGCGATTTCCTCAATGTCTCCTGACTTGATAACGATAAAGCTTGGAGGTAACAACTTGAAACCAAGCAACATGGAAACACTAAAGCCTTACCTGAGTATAGTTGATGCGGTTGCGATGGGTCCAGGCTTAGGATTAAACCCTGAAACCGCAGAGTTTGTCAAGTTCTGCGTTGAAGAAGTTGAGAAGGCTGGGAAACCTCTGCTTTTGGATGCTGATGGATTAAAAGCCTTCGCCCAGTTCAAAAGGCCCTTAAAAGTGCCGCTGGTTCTTACACCTCACGCTGGTGAATACGCGATACTTACAGGCGAAACTTTACCTGAAAACCAAGAAGAACGCGTCTTGGCAGTACAGAAAACCGCAAAGAAACTTAACGCGGTTGTTCTTGTAAAGGGCAAAGTTGACATTATATGCAACGCTGAAAGGGTTAAGTTGAATTTCACGGGCAACCCCGGCATGACTGTTGGGGGAACGGGCGATGTTCTCAGCGGCATCGTGGGCGGTTTAATGGCTCAGCATGTTGATCCGTTTGAAGCAGCAGTGGCCGGTGCCTATGTTAATGGTGCTGCAGGCGATTTCGTTGCAAGCGAAATTGGTTTTCACATGGTCGCTACGGACATTATTGATTGGATTCCACGGGTTTTTGATGACCCGATGAGTCACTTGAAGGTGCGCAAACCAAGTGGAACATGAACCTAACCAAAAATCGTCAACGATTAATTTTCCAAGGATCACTATTTACCATGCAGCGCAATGTGACCCCAAAAAATGCACGGGACTGAGGCTCAAACGCCGTGGACTTGCTAGGATAGTTACTAAGACACGGTTTTTGCCAAAACGCGCCATAGTGCTGAATCCATTTTCTGAAATCGCGTTTTCACCTACGGACAGGCAGAGAGTTGAAAATTTTGGTTTGGTCGCATTGGATTGCAGTTGGGAACATGCACAGAAAGTTTTATCGGGACATGTGAAGGGAACCAGCCGCTGCTTGCCCATTTTAATTGCAGGTAACCCGGTTAATTTTGGCAAACTTACAAAGTTGACTACTGCTGAAGCTATTGCTGCCGCATTGTACATCGCTGGTTTCAAGGAAAAGGCAACGGAGCTTTTGTCTATTTTTACGTGGGGGCACACTTTTCTTGAGTTGAACGGCGTATTGCTTGATAATTATGCACTGGCGAGGGATAGTGCCGAAATCGTTGATATGCAGACTAGGCTTCTGAAGGGCAAAAAATGCACTTAAAAACATGTTTTGTTGATGCTTTTTTATACAGAAACTGCTTTAAATTGAAACAGGCTAATTAACCACGGACACTTAAACGAATAAATTACAAAGTAGTGCTACAAATTAAGCTTGAAGGAAAAAATTGGTGGAGACTAATCAGAAAAAGGCTGATGTTCAAGATTTTGATCGAAGGTCGGCAACTTACGAGAATTCAAGAAGGCAAGGCTACATTTTTGATCGAGTTCAGAGGATAGTTTTAGATTTAGCTAAAAACGGGAAAAAGCCCGAAAGTATTCTTGATGTTGGTTGCGGAACGGGGCGATTACTTAGAAAAGCTAAGGAATATTGGCCTGATGCGCGGTTGATTGGTGTTGATCCAGCGGAAGGAATGATACAACAGGCAACTCAACTTTTATCTGACGCTGAATTTCATGTTGCTATGGCTGAGTCTTTGCCTTTACCTGATGCTTCAGTTGATCTTGTGTTTAGCACGCTTTCTTTTCATCATTGGAGCGATCAAGCTAATGGTGTAGGCGAAATTGCACGTGTTTTGCGACTGCAAGGGCGGTTTTTGCTGGCGGATATTATGATGCCCTTTGGTTTATCGCTTGTAATTCGCCACTTTAAACGTAACAATCCTGTTAAGACGCGTGAAATGTTTACTCAAGCTGGGCTGAATGTTGAGTTTCAGCAGCGGCGGTGGCGATGGTCAAGGATTTTGGTTGTAACGGGCGGAAAGAAGCTGTAGCTTATGATGGTGACTTGAAAAACAATGGCTTTTATTACTGATCCGTACCTGTTTTTTGCTTCGGTTGCTTTAATTTCACTTTCAGGTGTTTTAATGCCTGGACCGCTATTTGCTGTCACGATTGAAAAAGCGGCGAAAAGCAAAACTGCAGGCGCATTGATCGCAGTTGGCCATGGAATAGTGGAGTTTCCATTGATGTTTCTCATCTTTTTTGTGCTAAGCCAGTTCGGCATTCCAAGTTTCGTGCAGATTTTAGTAGGATTGGTCGGCGGCTTGCTGATGATTTTCATGGGCGTCCAAACTTTCAAGAATAGGCATAAAACTAAAGATTCACCTGTAAGCTTAAAGCAAGATTCAGTAGTTGCAGGAGTCCGGACCACAGCTGCAAATGCTGGTTTCATCTTATGGTGGCTAACTATTGGTACAGCTTTAATTTTAAATGCTAAACTGTTTGGATTAATTGGTTTTTCGGTGTTTGCTGGGGTTCATTGGCTCTGCGATTTTTCATTTTACACGATGACGGCAGTGCTGATTTTTAAATCGCAACGGTTTTGGACTGAGCGCACAGGAACGGGAATTACGCTTTTTTGTGTGGCAGTTTTCGTCGCTTTCGGAGCATATTTTATGGGTTCAGCCTTATGGTCAGTGATTAGTATAGTTATATAGCAATTAAGAGTGAGTAATATTCATGGAATTTCAAGTTGGAAAAGCAATCTTGCAACTAATCAAAGGAGACATCACAGATATCGAAGCAGACGCGATTGTGAACGCGGCAAATTCATCGCTTATGGGCGGAGGTGGAGTCGATGGAGCAATACATCGTAAAGGTGGACCCAAGGTTCTTGAAGAATGTAAACGCATAAGGGCAACAGAATGGCCTGATGGTCTTCCAACTGGAAAAGCAGTCATTACTTCAGGCGGCAACTTAAAAGCTAAATATGTCATTCACACGGTTGGGCCTGTTTGGCTCGGAGGATTCCATGTTGAAGCGGAACTTTTGAAACAAGCATACAAAAACTCGTTAAAGCTTGCAGTTGCTAAAGGACTTAAGACAATCGCATTTCCATCAATTAGCACTGGAGCATATAGTTACCCTATTGAAGATGCCAGCCAAATAGCTGTAAGAACTGTCAAAGATTTTTTGGAAAAAGAAGACAAGCTTGAGAGAGCGGTTTTCGTTTTATTTTCTGAGAACGATTTTCAAGTTTATTTGCGAACCGCAAAGTCTACTCTATCCCAATAGGAAGCAGCAACCAGGCGTTTTTACTTTTTCGGTAATCAGTGTTTTAAAGTAACAGATTTTTTGCTGCTGGTTTTTCTTGGATTAGTCGGTTTTGTTGTATCATTACTTGCCTCAAGGGTTCTTGATAAATCAATTGTTCAAGTATGCAGCAAAGCTATCTTTTATTTGAAGAAGCATAAGAGAGCGCAAAATTTTATCTTAAAAAGATTCTGATGTTTTCGTTGTAGTTTCTTTGCAGCCACATAGTCATATATCGTGCATAAGACATTTTTCTTAGTCTAAGGTGATGGATGGATGAGAGAGCCAACGTTTACTTGTCCATATTGTGATAGTCAACCGTGGCGAAGTCGCTACATGTTTTGGAAGCACCTGAGCGAATGCATCAAAAAAGCCAAGACAACACCCCAAAGGATTATTCCTCAAGAAGGCTGAAAATTAAAATACACTAATTCATAGTTTGTTCTTTATTCATAATCTCATGTATAGCACTTGAACAAATGTTTTACAGTTGTTGCTTTTTTTAATGTTCTGGCAAGGTTTATATATTAAACATTACGATACACTCGTATTTAAGCTGGATATAACAACAAGTACGAGTTGATAAATTGGTACAACCGCAAAGTGTCTTAAGTACGCCATTATCGTTTTTAATCGAGAACCAAACGTCTGAAACCGTTTTTGAAACACAACTATCAGAGGCAATAGACGTCATTCTTTCAGCTTTAGGAGACAGCACCAAAGAAGCCATTTACCGTCTTCTGAAAAAGGCGTATGGCATAAACAAAGAAGACATTCCCAACCAAATAGAAGGCTTCGCCAACGCTATCGAACAGACTTTCGGTCCAGTTTCAAAACTAATCGAAATAAAAATAATCGAGCGGTTACACGCAAAATACAAAGACTTCTCTTACGCTCCAAAAAAAGGAGAACTAAATTTTGTTGAGTTCGTTTATAATCTGCAGCATCACTTAGAGTTGGAAGCCTGAAAACTGCTTTTACAATGCTTATGCGAGAAGTTAAATTACCATTAAAGTCAAAGTTGACTTAATGCTGCCCAAATTCTTTATCCGCTTAAACACGATCTCCCGAAGATGATCCAAGGATTCACCGCTAACTTTTACAACAAAATCATAAGCGCCATGAGAAAGATAAACTTCGGTCACGCCTTCAACCTTTTTCAAATCTTCAAATGCACTTTTGCCTGAATCAGGCTCAGCAGTTATAAAAACGAAAGCATTCCTTTTAGGCTTCTCTTTCTCCCCTTCAGAACAGACAGCGCTTATTTGGGCACTTAAATCAGCGAAAACATTTTCCAAACAATTCCACCACACATAAATACTTTAACCCCTCGAAGCGCAACTATTAAACCTGTGTTGCTGTCTAGCGCCACCAACAAATCAATATAAAATCGTCAGCACCATGGGAACATGCAGCTGAAAGAAGCTGGGGCTTGGCGAAAACCACCTTTTTCCTCAGAAGGCACAAAGAAAGCAAACCGCGCCCATTCGCAATAATTTTAATCGCCTTCCTAAAAGGAAAAGAATGGAGGCTTAACCTGTACCTTCTTAAAAGCCAAGCCCGAAAACTAAGTTTTTATCCGTTTGTAGTTTTTAATTGAATAAGTGAGTACACATCGTATTTGTTGCCTATCATTTTTCGGCCATCTAAATAGTATAACTCAATCAAAAAGCCTAAGCCTACTACTTTGCCGCCTAACTTTTCGACCAATTCAATATTTGCTTTCACAGTTCCGCCGGTTGCCAGCAAATCGTCAATTAGCAAAATGTTCTGGCCCTTTTCGATTGCGTCTTCATGAATTTCGATAGTGTCATACTCGTATTCTTTCTTGTATGTAAGGTCAACGCATTTGAAAGGCAGCTTGCCCTTCTTCCGTATAGGAACAAAACCGACCCCTAATTCGTAAGCTACAGCAGCGCCAATGATGAAACCTCTGGCTTCGTTTGAAACAACCGCATCAATGGGTTTTCCCCTGTAATGGTCCGCTAATTGTTTAATGGATTGGTGGAGGCAATTCTTGTCTTTCAAAAGTGTGGTAATATCCCAGAAAACCACGCCTTTAAACTCGGGTATTCTTCGAACTTTTGATTTAAGATCCAATTCAGCGGTTTTCTTGCTCATTTTTTGTTTCTCCTTTAAACGAACGCTCCTTTCAAGGCTTCGTTGCATTTGCAGGCGCATTCATTTGGCAGTTTGGCAACAGTTTCAGCGATTATCCGTTTTACGTTTTCAATATTTGTCTTCATTATCTTAACTATGTCATCAACGCAGACTGGATGGTCCTTCCACACGTCATAATCTGTTACGGTTGATATAGAAGCATAGCATATTTCTGCTTCTCTTGCCAAAACGCATTCAGGAACCAGCGTCATTCCAACCACGTCTGCGCCCCATTGTCGATACATTTTGGATTCTGCTTTAGTGGAAAAGCGCGGTCCTTCAATGCACACGTAAGTTCCTGTTTCATGCATTTTTATGCCCATGTTTTTTGCAACAGCAATCAGGTTTTGCCTTAGCTCTGGGCACATTGGTTCAGCAACAGATATGTGGCATACTTTATTCTCGGTGTAGAATGATTGTTCTCGCCGGGTGGTTCGGTCGATGAACTGGTCACAAAAGACGATTTCGCCTGGATGATACTCTTCCCTTAGAGAGCCAACAGTTGAAGGCGCAAGAATACGTTTGACTCCAAGCTTCTTCAAAGCAAAAATATTCGCCCTAACATTAATGTCCGTTGGCCTAATAGTGTGTTTTTTCCCGTGTCTTGGCAGAAAAGCCACACATTTACCCGCCAACTCACCAACAGTTATAGAATCTGAAGGCTTACCGTACGGAGTTTCCACAGTGACTTCTTCAACGTTCTTGAGTAGTCTAGGGTCGTAAAGACCTGTTCCGCCGATTATTCCAATTTCTGCTTGCATACATCATTTACTTCGAACGTTGAACTTATAAAAATAGCGACAAGTCTTGGGCTTTTGTCTTAGGCTATTTGTGTGTGCTCAGCCTACCCTCCTAGTCTACTAGATGCTTCTAATATGCTTCAAATATGATTCAACATAGTTCAACATAGACTCAACGTCCCGCACTTTCAACATGAATTGATGCTTTTTCAACATACTGAGAATTGCAGAATGGGCTGTTTACGCCTAATAAACCATCGCAGAAATGACATATTCAATTAGTAGAGGGGTGACTGAAAGTGAAAAAACTGTAATCTTTTATAAATTGACGAAAAACATCAGTTTGCATTTGTTTGTTTAAGTAGAAAACAAGAGCAGAGGCACACAAGAGATTGAGTGGAACAAAAACGCTGTCTCAGAAGAAACAACATCTGTTCATCCCTCTTGCGCCAAATAAAATAGCAAAGTTGCTTCATATAAATTGCTTGCTATGAAGCGAAAAAGTCATTCTCATATTTTTGGGATTAAATTTTAATCTTTTTCTCGCTTGTCCTCGCACACACCTACACACGCCTACATGCACGAACGTAAACACGCACGCTTACACGCACGTTTAAGCTCTCTTTCTCGTGTGCGTGTGTGTGACTACCATCTCATACCATCAGTCTGTCTCTGTGTCTCTGTCTGTCTCTGTTGTACGTGCATGCATCAAAAACACAAACACAAAACAAACAAAGAATAAGTCTTAAATTTGCATAGCGTAGAATAGACATATCAGAGATAGAATGAATAAAAAAATAATAGCTATATCATTTTTGATAGCGATACTCTTTGTAGGTGCATTTGCAGGAACGATATTTTATTATAACGGCGTAGTAAACGACAGAAATTCTAAAATAGCTTCGTTGAACTCTCAAATATTAAATCAAAATAATGAAATAACAAATCTAACCAATGAAATTGCACATCTAAACAATGAAATAGCAAATCTGACCAGCCAAATTCCTTGGCTAAAAGAGACAGAAGCTTTAGAGCGCGCGCTTAACGGATTTAGCGTAATTCAGATTACGGACACTCAATATTTGAGTGATTCTAACCCAGACTTATTTAATGGGTTAACCAGTTGGATAGTGGATAATAGTGGCGCTTTGAATGTTACGATGGTTGTTCACACTGGTGATATTGTACAGGTTGCCAATTCTACGGTTGATTGGAGCAACGCCAACGACGCCATGATGCAGCTTTACAATAATGGTGTTCCTTACTGTTGGAATGCTGGAAACCACGACCAACTTAACAACACAAGCGAAGTTGGCGGTGGAAACCCTAACGGCTCATGGTTGGGAGGAAACTACCTTGCTTTTAACGTCACAGCTATGAGGCAACAGCCTTACTGGGTAGGGGACATTAGCGACGGCAAAAACACAGCTGTACAATTTACTTACGGCAATTACCACTTTATGATTATTAACATCGAATATGATGCTAACTCAACCGTTTTAGGTTGGATGCAGACGCTTCTTAAATGCAATCCAAACGTAAACGTGATTGTGGCAACGCATAATTTTCTTAACGGAAATGGTACGTATGGCGGTAATAAGAATCCGAACGACGTTACGTGGGCTACCAACTTTGAAAACTTACTAAATAATTATTCTAACGTGTTTATGACGCTAAATGGGCACGCTGCTGGTTATGGAGGTTCAGCATACAACAAAAGAGTAGGGAACAGAGAAGAAATCTTCTTCAACATGCAAGAAAATGACAGCAAACAGGGTGCGGCGACCGCGAGAATTTACGCTTTCAACATGAGCGACCCCGCAAACCCAGTTGTAACTGCTTACACTTATCAGACTTTTGGAACACCGCAATACCTAACTGACCCAGCGGATCAATTCAGTTTTTCAACGAACCTTACCTCTTATTCATCCTCAACCGTCAGCATTGCGGCTAATACTAATTTTTGGGGAGCAAACGACCACAGCGTAAGCTTCGCCAATTCAACAACCCTGAACGGTTTCAGCCAGTACGGTGACGCGCTTACTTTTAACAATTTGACTTTGAACGGAGTAACTTCAAACTTTACAGTAACTGCAATCGACGCAAATATAGTGATAAGCAGCTATAACTCGAACAGTAGCATAAGCTACGCAGTTAGCGGGAGCGGAAACCAAACCTTTTCTGTGAACAAGTCACCTGCATCAGTGGACATTGACGGTATTCCAGCTTCCACTGGCTGGAGCTACTCGAATGGAGAAATCACAGTCACTGGCGCTACCTCTTCGGTAGTTATGAACTTCTCGTAGGATTAGCGCGATGGTATGGGAAAGTGTTAAACGCCGAAACTAAAGGCTTGGGATTCTTGGATTCCAGTCTTTCCGTTCATTTCTCAAATACTTAGCGAATAAGAGAGCCTCTTCATTAATCAGAGTATCAATAGTTTGTTTATTACCGTGTTTTATTCTTGGAATTTCAACTGTTTTTTAAAACAGATTATTCAAACCTTCAGCTAAATCATTAGTCTTATACTCACACAAATGAGTCAGTAAAAACGTGGCTAAGCATCATGTAAAAAGATGATTATGATAGGTTTCCAATGGTTACTGAGACTGTTTGTGTTTGCCCGTTCCGTACCACCGTGAAATTAGCTGTTTGGCCAGGCAACGTGTTTTGCTCCAGATAAGACAGCAGATTGTCAGTGTTAGTTATTCTTACTCCGTTGATGGCTATTATTATGTCGCCGCCTATGGTTACGGTTGAGCCTAAGATTGTCACTTGAGTTGAGCCGCCTTTAAGGCCGTTCTGTGTCGAAACGCTTTCAACGAGCGATCCGTAGGTAACGCTGGTTCCCATGGCTTGAGCAATCTGATAGTTCATGTCTGTTAGTGTGGCGTCAATGGACGGATGCTGATTGTATGAGCCAGTTGTCACCAGTGAGCTAAGTTCACGTATTATAGTATCTGATGGAATTGCAAAGACTAAACCCTGAGAGTTACTTACAGCCGCTGTGGTTATGCCGACGACTTCGCCTGAGTAATCGAGAAGTGGACCACCTGAATTGCCTGGGTTAATGGCAGTGCTTGTTTGAATTATATCCGGGATTGTTGGACCCGTACTTCCGCTTGAACTCGATTCAGTTATTACTCTTCCTAACGCGCTGATTACGCCCGTGGTTAACGTTCCTGATAAGCCATAAGGTGCACCTACCGCAACAACGGGTTCTCCCACCTGCAAAGTGTCGGAGCTAACAAGCGTCAAAGGAGTCAAACCGCTAGGCATCGGAGTTATACTGAGGACTGCAAGGTCAGCTAGTGGGTCTGAACCTAACACTTTCGCGGGGTAACTATCTCCATCTGCAAAGGTTACAGTTTCATTGATTGCGTCCTGTACCACATGGTTGTTGGTGACAATGACCAGTTGATTGTCCACCGAAGCTATGAATCCTGAACCCTGCTGTTCATCGTAACCAGTACCAAAGAAAGTGGTTACGGGCACGAGATCTTGGATGACAACTACTGACGATTGAACTTGCTGATACAGGTTCGAAAGCGAAACATTAGAGCCTATTACGTATGTGGCGTTTGGATAATAATATGTGGCATTTTGAGAATAACCTTGCAGTTGAGCTTGTATGCTATTGAGTTTCCCGTTGAAATCTGAATAAGTTACTGCGTACCCGATTAAACCTCCTGCAACCAAACCTACAACCAGAAGAAACACAATAATAAAAACTGAAAAACGCCTGGTTTTTGGAGTTTTTTGAGGCTGCGGAAATGAAGGAATAGTTGGGCTAGGTGGAGTTTCCATAAAAAATCCTCGGAAATTTAAAAAAAGTTTTGTGGAGGCTTGTTGTTTTGCATTTTTCGCTCAGAAGAGTTCATCGCTTGCATATACAGGTTTTTTGCAGGTTGGGCATGTATCGTCATTGATTTGAATACTGGCTCCGCAATGTGGGCATGTTTTGTTCTTTTTATTTACATGCAGACCTTTCATCTCTTTAACTATTTTTCCGTCTTTGAGAAGGAGCATTCGTTCTGTATTGCGTGCAGCTTGACTATCATGCGTGACCATGATTATTGTGGTGCCTTGCGTGAGGTTGAGGTTTGCAAGCAACTTGATGATTCCTTGCTTATTTTCGCTATCCAAGTTTCCTGTAGGTTCATCAGCAAGAATTATAGCTGGATTATTTGCTAACGCGCGTGCAATTGCTACCCTTTGCTGCTCTCCAGCGCTGAGACGTTGCGGCCTATGTTCTTCTCTTCCTGAAAGGCCAACCATTGCTAAAAGTTCGCTTGCTCGTTTCTTTTGTTCGCTTTTTGATTTGCCTCGTCCTTCCATGGGTAACTCGACGTTTTCTCTAGCGTTTAGGTATGGCAACAGATTGAAGGTTTGAAATACAAAGCCCATCTTGTCTCTTCTAATCTTGTATAGCTGATTTTCTGGGAGCTCTGATGCATTAATGCCGTCTAGTAGAACTTTACCTTTGGTTGGCTTATCAATGCAGCCAATAACATTTAGCAGTGTAGTTTTGCCGGAGCCTGATGGACCCATGATGGCCACGAACTCGCCAGCGTTTACTGTAAGATTCAGATTTGATAAGGCTGGAACGTCGCGTTTGCCAAGCGTATATGTTTTGCTCAGATTTTCTAATTGTAGTACTGGTTTACCTGATTGTAGCACTGTTTTACTCATACCTCATCGCCTCTGCGGGTCTTATTTTTGCTGCTCTCCACGCAGGATATAGACTTCCTAATGTTCCAAGCAGGATAGCTACCCCGAAACCCAACAGTACAAGCTCAGGAGTCAACGTCGCTACTGCTAATCCACCGAATCTCGTAGTGCCTGAAACGACCACAGCGCCTGCAGCTGACCTGCCGCCTACGCTCGGAAGCAGAAGTGATGCAAGCGTAGGTGCTGCTATGCTGCCTATTGCAATACCAACTACACCAGCAATCATACTTAAGAGGATGCCTTCAAGCATAAATTGGCCCATCACTGTAGAGTTGCTAAAGCCTATTGCTTTAAGCGTGCCAATCTCCTTGGTTCTCTCCTTGACAGTATAGAGCATGACAAATAATACTATCAAGCTTGTTGCTGCAACCACCACAATAATTTCTTCAACTGCAGTTGAATATGTTTGACTATCAGATGCATTCGCATTTGCCAGTGCAGTAGTATAGCCCGATTCCTCGGTTGAAAGTGCGCTTTCGCGATCTTGAGCTGTAGTAACTGTAAGCTCTGGATGCAGTGTACTTATGGAGCTAGCTACCGTCGAAACAACATCACTGTTTTGGGCAAAGACTGTAAGACTAGTTATGTATCCAGTATTGTTAGTTACTGCTTGAGCGTCGGAAAGGTTCATGTATAACGTTTGCGTGTCCGAAACTGATGATGGACTGTAGATACCTACCACCGTAAAGCTTTGGCCTAAAATGGTAACTGCGTCGCCTACTCCTGCTCCAAAGTACGCTGAGTTGTTTTCGCTAAGCAAGACAACCCCGCTATCGCCTGCCTGTAAGTTACTTCCAACCGTTATGTTTGTCGGCAGAATCGGATAGTTGTCTACGAGCGAAGCAGTCAGCGGAATCCCTTCAATCTGGTACGTGACATCGAGAGTCGTGATGGTTCGCGTGTATCCGTTAAAATCCAGGTTTCTCGTTACGTTATTCCCTTCAGAAGCTTGCAGTATAGGCTCAACAGCTGCAACTCCAGAGATACTACTGTTAATATCAGTGTATAGGCTCTCGTTCATAGGACTTGCTTGACCACCACCAAATGCACCGCCACCAAAATAACCGCCTACAGTACCACCGCCGAATTGACCAGGCGTAAAGCCGCTGCCGCCAGATGTGCTACCGCCACCAAAAACAAAACTGGGGCCAGAGCCGCTGCCGCCAGATGTACCACTACCGAAACCGAAACCTGAAAAACTTGGCGCAAGACTACAATCTATTTGAGTTAATGTTTGGTTAATTGTTGCGCCAGTTTGGTTAATAATGTTGCTTAAGTTTGATGACACCGCGTTTGCTGTCTTCTGATTAGCCAAAACACCTGCAGGAATTGAAATCATGATTGCCAAAGAAAAGCCTAAAGCAATAATTACTAGTAACGCTCGAATTTTTCTTCGTGAAATATTTCTAACCGCTCTACTTACGATTCCCATATTTTACACCTTTCATATTTTATTTTAAAAGGCAACCAAAAAGAGAATTGAAGGGGAATTTTATTTGGGCAGTCATTGGGCTTATGACCTTGTTTTTCATTTTCTATTCTCTTCTTGATTGCCTTTCCATGCATATTACTAAAGTGTTATTAAACAATTTCTCAAAATCTCACCCAAATCTAACCATAATCCTCAAAGTAATTAGAAATTTTACTCTTTAAAATATGGATATGAATATAAAAAATGGAAAATTAAAACTGAAAAAAAATAATATAAAAAATGGAGGAGTTTACTTATTGATTACTGTGGTAGTCGTAGTTACAATCTTTGTTACTGTTGCTGACGTGAGATCAACTATCACCAATGCTCTGCCAGTTGTGCTTTGCAAAATTACGTCTGCGCTTGTGGCTGTGGTTACTACATTGCCGTTTCCGTCAATTACTGACGTGATTACTGGTCTAATTGAGGTTATGTTGTAGCCTTGGTTAAGCAGGTTTTGCACGTCTGAGTCATTTTTTGCTATGTTAGTTACGTTCTGGATAAAGTCAGAGCTTACTTGGATGGAACCAAATCCTCCAGGCATCATTGAGCTGGAAAAGTTTCCTCCGAAACCGCCGAAACCGCCGAATCCTCTTCCCATTCCTCCAGGTCCTCCGAATCCCATGTACCCGTTGTTAAAGAAGCCGCCATTGTTAGTGGTGTTTACAGACGAAGACGCCGATGTCACATCAGATGCAACAGCAGTCGTATTGGCTTTAACGGTTGATTGCATAGCAAATACCAGTGAAGCAGCAATTGTAGCTACAACTATGACTGAAATTAACGCTAAAATTTTGATTTTTCTATTCATGGCTCTGGTTTTTCACCTCCTGTTATCAAAAAACCGATTGACAATAAATTATTAAATGATTTATCAAGATTAGACCCAAATTGAGTCCTAATTTTGACCTAAACCTGCAATTTTAGTAATTTTCAAAAGAACACATTTATTACTTAAGTCAGATTAAAAGTGTCAAAGAATCTCTTTAAACACAGGAGCTTAACCGATGTCTGCAAATGTCCGCTCGTTAAAATACTTGCTAGGATGGCTAATCGCTGGTACGCGAGGCGGACCAACCCGTGCCAAAATAATTGGGGCATTAAAGGAAACGCCGCAGAACGCAAATCAACTAGCGACGTCGCTGAAGATGGATTATAAAACAATGAGGCATCACCTTGAGGTGCTGGAAAAAAACAAAATAATCACTTCTATCGGCGATAGGTATGGCGCAACCTATTTTTTGACACAGACTATGGAAGATAATTATGTAATGTTTGAGGAGATTATGAAGAAAATCGGGAAAAAGTAGAAAAAGGAGAAAGAGCAAGATGGAGAAGCAAATGAATAAACGATTAAAATTTGGATTAATAATTGTGATATTGGTAGCAGTCGCTGTTTTTGCGGCTTTTTGGGCATTAGTATTGCGTCAGCAGCAGATTCCCGCGTTTGAACAAATACGAGGCCCACCGCCTCGTTCTATTCCAGGCGACTTCCAGTATTTTTATGTTGCAAATACAATAATCTCTACGATCAATATAGCGCTCTTAGCAATCTTAGCACTAATTTACTTTAATATCTATATCAAAACGCGTTCCCAATTCACAATCGGACTCATAATTTTTGCTTTAGTCTTCCTAGTACAAAACGTGACATCAAGTCCCTTTATAACATCGCCATTCGGATTTAGAGCTTATGGACTTGGGCCATTCGAGTTTCTGCCAGGCTTATTTGAGTTCATCGCATTATCCGTACTGCTGTACCTAAGCATCAAGTACTAGGAAAACATTGCAGCCCAAAAGATAGTTTACATATTTAACAAGGCGCAATTCGTTTAGGCATGCCTTTGGGTCAAATATGGAAAAAATTATTTATAGAATAGTTATACATGATAAAGAAAAAATGGAAAGATAAGAAATGAGTCGAGAGAATAGCTTTGATAATTTACCTCTACCTCCACCGCCGCCACCATCAGCAGGGAAAAGGAACATGAAAGTCATCACTCTGGCAATAATATGTGTCGTTCTTGCTGCTGGCTTAGTTGGTGTAATTGCAGTCTACGGGCCAAATTCAAATTTGCCGACACAAATAACAAATAAAGATAATACAATCAGCCAGTTGCAACAGCAAGTTGATAATCTAAAACTTCAGACAAACATAACAACCGTTATGGAACAATACGCAATTTTAGAGCAGAACTTAACAGAAGAAAACGCCTTAGTAAATAGTTATAGTAGTATCGCAAATATGACCGCTTCAGCGACACCAGTTTCTAGCCAGGCGGTAAGTCAAGACGGTAACACTTCTACGGTTGTTTGGAACGACAATTTATCCTACGCGGGATACATTACAGTTCAAGCTCAAGCAACATCAAATACAACGTACGCTGAAACAATCTATTCTAATTCGGGAGTCAACTTCGACCAGAACATAACGTTAGGCACACAAGGAACTGCCGCATTTCCAATCGTACCAGGCCAAATAGAAGTCGAAATCGGCAACTTAGACTCATCTAACACTACTAACACTGCAACCGTAACAATCGAATACTACTACTGACTCTTTCTTTTTTATAATAATACCTTAACGATTAATTGTCAATTGCAAATGGGATATTGCCTATGTGAAATACAATCAGAGCAAAAAGTAAGAAATAAGCTTGTTACAGAAAAGATCCTATTTGCCAGCACCAACGACCTTGTGGAGCACTCTGCAGTAAAGTATGTTGCAAGCCTTTATTGTTTTGAAATAGAACTCTGATACTTGATAAACTTCTGTGCAAGCTTAAGCTAGAAGGGCTTGAAATTGAAATAACATTTTTTCGAAATAGAACCAGCTATTATTGCGTTTTTAGGGCAAAAAATAAATCGGTTGTCAAACAAGTTTCCTCTGGCCATTAATCTTCCCTGCAAAATATGGAGAAGACAATAAGACAAATGCTTTCCAAAAAACAGAAAATCATTTTAGTCATCGTTATAGCGGTAGCGTTGAACGCAATCACCTTTTGTCTTGCATTCCCTGAAACGTTTAAACCAGAATCGACCATTTGGGCGAGAGATTTCTCGGCGTACTACATTGGAGAATGGCGCTTGTTCAATAATCCAACTAAAATCTATGCTGGAGGTGCCTATCCGGGAGATTACCAGATTCTACCAGCACCGCAAACGTTCAAGTATATGCCTTCCTTCATGATACTTTTTGCGCCATTTCTAGCCTTAAGCTACCAGAACGCTCTTACCGCTTTTGACCTAGTACAACTTGCTTTAATTCCAGCCTTGGCTTTCTTTGTCTACAAGATTGTAAAAGACAAAAACCTAGTTCTTGGCGCTATAGCCGCTGTGATCGTTTTGATTGATCCCCTGCCTTCTCCCTCGATAAATTCTGTTGAGGTCAACTTACTCCATTACCGAGTATTTAGCTTAAATGCCCAGTCGTTCTCTCCAAGTTACTACTGCGGATATGTCTTAGCAAATGCTCACATACTCCAAGTCGTCCTCCTTGTAGGCGCATTGTACCTAGGGTTCGCCAAAAAACCATGGCTCTCAGCATTATTGTTCGCGTTTGGTGCATTCGATCCGCGTGCTGCGCTTTTGGCGCTTCCACTGCTTCTATGGTACAACAGACAGAAAATATTTCAGTTCATTACAGCCACAGTTACGTTTGTTTTGGCAACCAATTTGCCCTTTTTCTTCTATTATGGTATAGGCTTTGCATTCTTGCATGCGGAAGTTAACGGAAACATCGTCTCACAAATGTACCAATACGATTGGATTCCGCTTTACGCAGTTGCCGCGTTAACCATAGTTGAAATAATAACCGTCATCCGCAGAAAACGAAAAATGCACTTTAATTTTCCCCTAAAACTCAAAGACAGGAAATTAACAGAAACAGAAAACCAATAGTATCAATAATGGACTATTTTGCTTTGTGTGGAAAGCCACAGATGAAACAATTATAGTGCGATGCCACTCATGCTACTATGCGGTAAGTTCGCTTTTGTGAAGATTAAGTATTTGCTTTTATCAGGCCTCAGACTAATCTTTAACTAATGCAGTAAGCTTTTTGGTATCATTCTTTACGAATTACTTCGAATTTTTTTGGATCTCCCTTTGCAAGGCCAATTAAATTAATAATAAAATTCATCGTCACTGTTATGTAGCTTGCTGCAGTACCTGCTATGGCGTGTTTCCAGCCCATGCATTTTCCAATGGTGTAGGCTCTAATTGCAAGCCATACGGCTAAAGTCGTAAATATAAATGGCAAGAGCACTGCCGGTATATTAATGATGCCTAAATAGTATAATGGCAACCCTATTGTTCCAATAGAGAATAGCCATAATCCTGAGAAGCCTATTATACTTAACCTAATCCTGTTTGGGAGAGGCAGCATTTTCACCTTTAAAATTGCTAGCTGTCCCCAAAACCATCTGCGTCTCTGTGTTACTGCATCGGCAAAAGTTAATGGCGGCAGTATGAAAATCCTTTCTTCCGAATTAAAGGTACTGTAACCCATTACTGATGCTTTGTGGAAGTAAAAAGAGTCTTCGTTGGTTATCAATTTGTGCTTAGTATTATGGGTAAAGATGCTTATGTCATAAGAAACGTTCCTGTCTACTTGACTACTCATGCAGGTTCCTTCGCCATGAGCCCAAAGCGGCTGTCCCAAATTTGTAAAAAAATTGCAGAAGATCCCGCATGCAACACAACGTTCATAGTCAAGAATAGTGTTCCATACGCCGTTTACTTGAGGAGTAATTGTCCCAATGATAATGTCAGCTTGAACAGTTAAGCATTCTTTTATGAACCCAAGGCTAGGCACCGCATCATCGTCACCTTGAAGCAATAAGTAGTTTGGTCCCAGCTTACCTTCATCAACTAATTTTTGTCTTACCCTGCGAGCGTATTCTAGTGCACGACCTTTGTATAAATCTTCACACACAAAATCTGGAGGAACAACAACAAGCTTATCGCATACGTATTCAGCCTTATGCGTATCCCAATCTTCAATAATTACCCAGGTTTCCAAGGGCACAGGCAAAGCATAGTTTTTTACTGTTTCCAATATTTTATTTACTGACTTAACGTTACCTACCGTGGGTATCTGAAAGATAATGTTGTCAACTTTTTTATCAACCTGCCCTTTCTGTTTCAAGAGTGCCGTCTTTCTTGTCCTGTTAAATATTTTTCCAAACACTAAGACGAAAAGGTAGAGAAGGGGGGAAAGCCAAATCACCGAAATTAAATAATCAAGTATTATCATGCCTGTCCTAAATCCTTAAATTATATGTTTTATCATCGGAAATAAATGTGAAACCAACGTGTTTTTCTGGGCTCTTGAGGTCAGCGAAGACGTAAGGGTCAAAAACGAAAACTTTATGACCTAACTTTTTAAACAGAAACTCCTGCGTCCCTCTTACAGTGCCACACCTATAACATTTATCCTCACCGTTTAAGCCCATTCTCTTACCTATTTAGCGTTCCCTTTATCTCACAATTCTTAAAAGCTTTGCTCCAAATCCCCTCCAATTCAAGCCCTTGGGATAACCAATTGATTAAAAAAGCAGCTTACTAGAAAGCGGTGGCTTGATTTTCAATCCAAAAGATACAGATCAAGGGCTTATCCTTTGTGTGCTTCGCTAACAAATGAAATGTTTTGAAAACTGCACTAACAATATAGAGGCCTTTTTGAAAAAGAAAAATTGGAAAAAGTTGGCGCCGGGAATGGGATTCGAACCCATGCGGACCAGAAGGTCCACGGGCTCTCAAGGCCCGCGCGTTAACCACTCTGCCATCCCGGCTCTTTTTAAGTGTAATGAGGATAGTTGTTTATTTCTGTTTTTCCTTAGTGAAAACTCAGTAAAGGTAATAAAGCTGTAAACGTATGGGCGTTTTATGGCAAAAACTAAAGCAGTGTCTATGAGTCAGGAGTTGTTGGATTCAATTTTTGAGGGTGCAAGGCGACTTTATCCACGGGAGACGATTTTGCTTCTTAGAGGCAAAAAGGTTAAGGATGTTGTTCGTATTGTTGACCTTTTAGTGCCGCCGTTGGCTACTTATGGGCATGGGTTTGCTAATTATCAGCTTCATTTGTTGCCGATGGATTTCTCTCTGGTAGGCACTGTTCATTCGCATCCGTCAGGTAACACAACGCCTTCGGACGTGGATTTTAACCATTTTTTTGGGCGGATCCTCATGATTGTAGGTTACCCTTATGCAAGTGAGCAGAATGTTAGCGTGTATAATTCGTGTGGGGAAAAATTGCCAATAGAGGTAACTAAGGAGTAAGCCTATTTTAAACACGGTTATCTAAAACTTTATAAGCTAATCTGCCATATCATTCTATTGGCGATTTAAATGTTGAATCAGCAAGTCGAAAACTGGTTAAGCGAATGCAGAACCCCAAACACAGAACGTCAATACCGAATAAGAATAACAAATTTTTTCAAGTGGTATAACGGCAGCGTCGAACAGTTCCTAGCCTTAACCCCTCAAGAGAAACGCAATTTTGTTCTAAGATTCCAGAACGCACCTATCCATAAATCCAAAAACACCGCGGGGTCTCACGTCGTAGCTATTTTATCCTTTTTGCGATCCGTTGATATGCCACTTGATTTAAGGGGAAAAACATTACGCTATAAAATGGATATTTCCAGCCATGTTTTCACAAACGGCGACTTGCAAAAAATGTTTGACGTAGCCGACTTAAAAGATAAGGCTCTCCTAGCACTTGCAACTAGCCTGGGCTGGGAGGTCAGCGCCGTTTTAGCCTTGAAACGTGATTATGTGGAATCTTTAATAGCGAAGGCAAAAAGTGAGGGTCAATCATTCTATTACTTCTTAAGTCAACGCGAAAAGACAAACGCGCCGCGGCTAGGCGTTCTTAACCCGTTGGTTCTTGAATGGCTCCCTAAATGGTTTATCGAAAGTGACAAATACCCAAAAAGAAACCGCATAGCGAACCCGAAAAGAAACTATGGAACTTCAGATATTTTCGACATCAACGAGTCAGCCGCAAACAAAATTATTCAGAGGTTAGCAAGGAGAGCGCACATCATAACCACGGGCAGAATCCGCTTTCATAAAATCCGCGCATGGGTAATGAGCAATCTTAGCCGTGCGGGTTTCAATGAGTTTCAGGTTAAGTTTTGCGTCGGCAAGGCTATTCCGTTAGAAGATATGACTTACCTAAATACTCTGCAAGAGCAAATAGCCGAGAAATACCCAGCAGCCTATCAAGATTATTTATCCTTGCAAAGCACCGTTCCAGCTAAAGCCTTGATTGCGGTGTCAAAAGAAACCGAGCTTATGAAAGAAGAAAACCGCAAATTAAAACAGCAACTTGACGAAATGACGGCAAACACAGAAAAACAAATAGCTGAAATAAGACAAGTTTTGAATGCAGTAGCACACGGAGCGATCAAACTTCGCGGGGATAGAGCATCTGAAAGCGAATAATGAATGAATAGTAGAAAAAGAGTGTTTAAGTGGGCTTTTTTACCTCAAAAACCCTTAGTCTTTTCATGGAAAAACCGTTTATTTCATTACGCTTTTCGCATTTCAATGTCTGGTATTTGGCAAGTTTTTAGCTGTAGAAACTACGTTTCCCGCGCATTAACCGTCTATTAAATGAGCGGTTCCGTCAGGGCAAAACACTTTTTCGCCTAGGCCCACACGTTGAAACCGACGTTTGCAATCATTCAACATGTTTTCGCAGCCGTCGCAATCACGACTTAACACTTTCACTTATCCCTCCCCTTATCTTCTAAGTTTGCCAAATACCCGTTAATTGCTTGAAACCTTCGCATATTCCAAATATCATTTTTAGAGGCAGGTAAGATTATTCGACGGCAGACTTTCCCGCGGAGTTCAACCGTAAGAAACTTAGTTGAAACCGCGGAGGCAGACCGCTTAATAATTTGCACTTGCTTAGACATTCTTATCTCTCCATGACCCGCAAACAAGGCATTTATCCATTTTAGAACACCAAACTAGCTGTTTCTTTTTCCGCGAAGTCTATGCAGCCGCTTCTATTTTCAACCGCGTTACAAGTGACGCTTTTAGGCTTACTATTAACGCATCTACCCAATTTTTGACAAGGCATTAAGAAGCCTCCGCAATCAGTTCTTTCCAGAGACCATAAGACGCGAAGGTTTCAACGCCTATTATTTGACCTTCGCGGGACGTGACGATAACCGCGTTTTCCAGCATAAACATAGGCGCCGTTTCAGCGGGTCGGTTTCCCATAAGACGCCGACTTACTAAGCACCGTTCAATCTTGTCCGCTTTAATTATCGTGTTTTTGTCTAGCCGTATCTCAAGGTTAAGAAGCGGTAAACACCGCGGAGGGTTAGGTTGCTTAATAATTCTGGGTTTCTTTGTTCTTGTCATATTCAAGCCTCTCCGCTGTGCGGGTCGTCGTCGCTGTACTCTTTAGTTTCAGGGCCTAGGCCGTCCTTCGCGTTTGCGTCTGGGTCGTCCAGGTTAGCCATAACAATGTTGTAATCAGGTTTCGCTTTGTACGCTGGGATAACATTGGTTTTTAGGCATAGTTCGCACACAAAAATCTTAAATGGTTCTGCATTATCGGTTAACTCAAACTCTGACGTTAAAGTAGCGCAATAATCGCATTTTTGACCGTTCTTAGACCGCTTAACCGTCACGGTTTTAGTCGGCGCTATGACCTTTTCCACTAGCTTGAAACTGTTATCTGTGCAATCTTTAAGGACACGCTGGAAATGGATTTCGCAGTAATGGGTCGGGTCAGCCGTGCTTAACATCTCATATTTTGCTGGGTCTAAGCATTGAGACCCAACGCTTTCCCCGTCACACCTAAAGTTTTCGCCGACTATGAGCTTTCGATAATAAAGCACATTCTTATCTGTTTCTTGTGCGCTTTCAGGTTTTGCAATAGTTTTAACGTCTGTTTGCTGTTCTGTGGTTGATTCAGCCTTAAAAACTTGTGAAGTTAAAGAGGCTCCCCTTCCCTTAACAATTTCGCTAAATTCTTCTAAAGATATTTGAACCGCTGTTCCGTCTATCTTTAAAATATAAATTGGGTGGGTGACTATCTCCTCTGCACAAGTTTTAAGCCATAAATCAAACGCCTTTTCCAATATAGCCACTAAATCTTTTGCAGTTTCCAGAATTGCATTAGTTCCTTTAAGTTTCAACGGGTGAAACGTCTTTTTTTGATAATTAATTAAACCCTTATCGGTTAATTGTTCGCCTTCTCTAGCATCCACAAACTCTATTTCCACAAGGCGATCCAGCCATGCCCTTATCGTTCTTGAGCTAACAGCCTTCTTTTTGTCTTTATTGTATAGGTCGGTTAAGGTTTCAACCGTGGCGCCGTTAGAGGTAAAAGGAGCTACGCAATCCCAATAAAAGCATAAGATACGCATTTCTGTACCCGTCTTTGTGGTTTCGCTTATACTGTCAAATACCGCTTTAGCATCTAAGAAATCTTGAATTGTTGGCACTAAACACCGTTTGCCTTTTAAAACGATTGTTGGATGTTGAAACAGTTTAATTATAGCGTAGCAAGGCATTAACTCAAGGAACTTGTTAAAGTCACGCATGTCTCGCGCTTGGTTTGCGCTAAACTCTTTTTGCACTTCGTCAAACACATTTATGGTTTTGATTTTTCCAGCTTTCAATGTGTCGCGTACTTTGCGGAGGTATTCTTGGATGATTTTTACGTTTAGTCTTTCAGGGTCAAAAAGCCACGGATAACATGCTTTTCTGTTGCTTATTCGCATGGCAGCTTCTATTTTCTCTTTAGATACAACGGGAGAAATCGTTAGGGTTCTTGTGGCAAACTCAGATGTGTAAACAGTGTCTAAACTGTTGAAAATTAGAACTGGAGCGCCGATTAATCGGGTAACATGCACTTTTCCCTTATCATCAACAAAGCGGTGATCTATACTAGGCCCGTCATGCGACATCGTAACCTTTAACATCTTGAAAGTTTCAGGATTAATGCTTTCCAAATAGACGATTATCTTATTGCGAAGGTCAACTTCATAGAAGCTATTTTCTTTAAGTTGCTGGTACTCTTTCAAATCTTCGCGGTATTTTTGGCACATGACGTTATAAGATTCAACAAGGTCAAAATCGTTCTTGTCGGGCTTCATTGGCTCAAGTATATTGTCGAAAAGAACTTCCACACCGTCTTTAACAACTTTGCGAATCCCGTTTAAATGGCTAAAAACTTTTGGGCTATCTGAGCCGATAAACATAACGTCCTCAGGTGGCAAAAAGTTTATGGTTTCAGTGGTGGAGTAGCTTTTCCCAGATCCAGATTCCGCTTTCAATGCTACGTTTAACGGTGTCGCATAAGCTGAAACGCCAGCATGTAAAATCGTTTTAACTATCGGATCATCCTGGTATGCGACTGAAATATGTATTTCTTTGAGTATGAAATCTTCCACGTTTGGGTCAATGCTTAAGTCAAATATGCCTTTAGCTAAAGCATCGGTAAATTTTTGTTGGTCAAGCAAGTTCTTTTTGAAGGGTAAACCGTAATTTTCAGCGGTTAACTTTTCCAGCGGTGTATTACCGTTTACGTCTATGTCAAGGTTGAACGGGTCTTTAATCGGAATCATCAAAGACCCCTCTTTGCCAATGCTTTTCTTGTTACGCCTTGACTACACGCTCGGGTTTTTGCATAGGTGAAATAGCCCAGGTCAGCGCACGGGTTATTATCTCCGCGGAAATACCCGCAATCCGAGCATTTTTTGGGCTTTTGCAGGGTATATTTCGCTAAAAGCTGTTGGGTTTGTGCCATGCTTCTAGATCTCCGCAAACGGGCTATCTGCACAGTGAACAAAAACAAAGTACACGTCGGGGTCAGTGTTGCTTTTCTGAATTATGGGTTTAGACAGCACCGCATATCTTTTTTCGATGTCTTTCAGGGAGAGCGCAACGAAGTTTTCGCTTCCAACAATTTTTATGTAGTTTTTCTGTAGGGTCATGGTTGTTTTAGCCTTCTTTCGGGTTCGTTTGTTATGTTTGCCTATCTTACGTAAGACTTATAAGTGTTTATACATCTTTAGTACAAATAGAGAGGTTAAAACTATGACCAAAAAACAAGAATATTCAGAAAACCAGCGTAACAAAGTCTTGTTAGCCTTGTTTGAAAAAGACTTTATGATTTTCCGAGAATTAACAAGCGTCATTCGGAGTCGTAACAAAACCCGAAAAATACTAGACGATTACGGCGATCAAAAACCTGGGGCGCAGATGTGGATACATGAAGAAAGGCATAAAAACTATAAACAGAAAGGGAAATTAGAGTTTAGTTTAACAGTTAAAGGCAGAGAAAAAACTCGTGAGTTAGTCCTTAAAGACGTCAATCAATGTATAGTAGTTTTAAAAGATGTTATGGCATTAGATAAGATTGATCCTAGTGAGCTTGTAAAATGGAGAATTGCATACGAAAACGCATGGTTAAACGTCAAGATAAATAACGAAATGAGCGAAGAAGAAATAGACCAAAAATTCAGGGCAGTCAACAGCGATTATTATTCGCTCTTGTTTAAAGCCTATAGGGTTTTACATGATCTTGTTTGTCAATTTACAATTCCAGAAGTTACACGTACATATCCAGGTTACCTTGGCATAACTGAAAAAGGCAGTTTACATTTTATTCCAACAGCAATCTTAAAAAAAGACGGCTATATACCTCCTAATGTTTAGTTTGAACCTTGTCTAAATTAGACGAGGTTATAATGTTTTTTTTAATTGTTTTCTATTTGTATTAAGTGTGTATAAACACTTATTAGTTAAATCTTACGTAAGATAATTATGCCACGCAAAGACAAAAAGTTAAACGCTTCAGATCAGAAAAAACACCGTGAAAAAGTTAAGGCTGAAAAAGCCGCTCTTGAGGCAACGCTTGACGCTTTAACGGAAAACAGCAAAAACGTAAGAGATAAAATTTTGGAGATTGCGAAAAATGAGTAGCCAAACAGCAAAATTTGAAATCGTTAACCCCTTCTATATTCTTCAACATCAATGGAAAGAGAAATCTCCAGCAGAGAAAATCCAGAGCTGGGCAGACATCTTAAAGAATAATCGGCTAGGCCAAGTAAACCCAAACATCAGAATCTTTAACGGTGAACCGTTTTTTGTGGTTCAATCTGGAAACGTCATAAACGCTATTGACAGCGCTGGAAAAGGCGTAAAAATTCAGGTTTCATCTACGCTAACCGATGGTGGCAGAGGACACATAGAAACATTTTTACCCATTGGCAAAACATCCGAGGCAGAACTGTCAACCGAGACAATACAGCGCATAATAGACCATGTCCTTGGAGGCTTTTTTGAATGAATGGGCTAAGTCTCAAATACAACTTTGATTTTAAAGCGTCAGATCAACCGTCAACCGACGGCGATTTAATAATAGAAGGCATCTGTATTGATTCAACAACCAACGCGAACAAATGGGCTGTTCCAAAAGAGGATCTGCCGTTTTTAATTCAATCTTTGCTTGACTCAAAAATCCGAGTAGATCACAGCGAAAAAGTTTTAGATATTGTGGGTACGATTCCCGAGGCTAGAATGCAAGGCGATGATAAAGTTTGGTTCAAGGGCAAGATAGGCGACCCCGCGATTAAAGACCGCATCAAAAAAGGCTACCTAGATAGTGTGTCCATGCAGGTCGATTCTCAAAATGTTACTTGCTCGGGCTGCGGGCAGCCTTCGCGTATAGATGGGAAACTCAGCCATTTATGCGAGGGAGCGCACGAAATTGTGCATAATCCCGTTTGCCGTGAGCTCTCAATCGTGGCAAGTCCAGCCTATAAGGATGCAAAATTTAGAATTGCCAGCGGTTTTGCTTCAGCTATGAATGCCAGCCAAAACATCAACAGTTTAGCAAATTGGAAAGCAAAAAAATACCTGCAAATTAAGATTTTAGGCGCACTTGTCACAGCGCAAAAATTGCAGGAAACAGAAGAAAAAGCCAAAGTTACCGCTAAAATCGACCTGCTCCAAAAAATAGGTAATTTACAAACGAAACTTTCACACACAAAAAAGCTAAATGCAAACGCTGTTTTAGCCGCGGCTCAAAAAGAAATCGAGGCAAACACGCAGTTCATAAATGAACTTAACAGGGCATTCACCAAGCAACCCCAACAAGAAAGCAACGGTTTATTCGCTAAATCAGACTGCGAAGCGCAAAAAGACTTCGAGATAGCCACGGAAATCGACATAATCGAACATGGCAATCAAGGCATGGGGTCACTTATGAACCCGATAGTTTTCAATGAAGTGAAAAATTTGCAGTCACCGCAAAAACCAGTTAAGGAAGAATCATAAGAATGCCGAGCCAATCAACACAACAAAAGAACCCTGTCACAGCTAGGCCCAGAACCGCTAAACTAAGCGAAGTTGAAAGTTTAATTGAGAAAAGCAAAAGCGCATCCCGGCATCTTGATACTGCTTTAAACGATTTAATTTCTTCTTACTCAAACTTAACCGGTGGAGGCGACAGCAAACAATGAGCGAAACATCCGAAACCCGCTATAAGGAAATCTTAGGCAGAGTTGACAATCAAGTGGGAGACGACATTAAGCAAATCGAAGCGAATTGGAGACCCCAACTAAAAGACAACCCCATCGAGCAACCGACAGTATAGACGGAAAAAATAAGAAAAGTTAACGAAAAGGGGTAGGCAAAACTTGAACAGCGACGAAATACGCTTAAAAATCCTTAAGCTCAATGCAGAAGGCTTTAGCAGAAGCGAGACTGTTCAAATATTGAAAGAATCATGCCAAGTTAACGAGGCAACAACCCGTTATCACATTCGACTTATGCCTAAATGGATTGGCGTTTTCGTTGACTTAAAGAATGCGGAGATCTTACGGCAGCAAATCGCAAACATCTATCTGCAAACAATCCGCGAAGCCTCATATCAGCTTAGACAAGCAACAAACGATAACGCTAAAATCGGTTACATGCGGGTTCGACTTGAGGCAGCCCAGCAACTATGCAGTTTCTTACCCGCTGAAATGGTTAACAATACGCCTCCAAACATTATTCTGTCAGTTGAAAACAACACCGTGCCTAAACCGATAGATGCAAACATTGCATCAACAGAGCAACCGCAAGAAGCAGCCGACACCCAGACGCAACAGCAACCCATAGTTTTGGAAGTTCATTAATGACTCAAACGTTAGTGCCTCCCCTCCGAGTTTCCCTTAAGTTGCATCCTGCACAAAGCATGGTTTTTAACTGCCACAAACGGTTTAAGGTCATTGATTGCGGCAGACGGTTTGGCAAAACTCATTTAGAGTGGGTCAGAATGCTAACCGCTATGGCAGACAAGGACAAGCCAAACGGTCTCTATTGGTGGGTAGTTCCGTTTTACAAGGAACTTGCACCCGTTACAAGAAAAGTCAATGAGTTAACCCCAGCCGCTCTTATCGCTCCGCATGGCAAACAAGAAACGCAAGGCATGATAAGACGCCTAAAACTCATTAATGGATCGGAGTGTTGGTTTCATTCAGCGGATAGAGAAGATTCGCTTAGAGGCTCAGGTTTAAACGGGATGGTAATAGACGAAGCCGCGAAGCTGAAAGAAACCCGTTGGAGCGGAGAGCTGGAGCCGTCGCTGATAGATTTTAACGGTTGGGCTGATTTTATCGGCACAGCTAAAGGCAAAAACTGGTTTCACAAATTGTATTGCAAGGGCCTAGACCCGTTTAACCCGCTGTATGCTTCATTCAGCTTTAGCAGCTACGAAAACACGATTGAACGGGGAGGATTCCTTGAGAAACAGAGCATAGACGCAATCGCGGAGGATATGCCTGAGTTTCTACGCAAACAAGAAATCTATGGGGAATTTCTGGAAGGCGAAGGCGAAGTATTCAGGTTTATCACAAGGCAAATCAGGGAAGGCATAGAGCAGTTTAACCCAGAGCATTACGTTTGGATAGGCGCCGACTTTGGGAAAACTATGGATTACACGGTTCTAATAGCGCTTAACGAAAAAGGCGAATTGGTAGGGTTCGACAGGTTCAACCGTATAGATTGGAGTTTCCAGCTAGGCCGCGTTAAAAGTTTCTGTGACCGCTTCAACCATTATGTTCTATTGGTTGACGCGACGGGCGTCGGTGATCCGATTTATGACGGCTTAGTAAACGCCGGGGTTCAAGTTCGACCTTTCAAATTCACCAACACATCAAAACAAGAAATAATAGAGAATCTTAGCCACATGTTAGATGAAGGCGCCTTATGGTTTCCAGGCTCAATTCAACGCCGAGAATTTGCAGTTGAATATAGAGCCTTGCAATCGGAGCTTGAGGCATTCAGTTATGAAATCGGGTCAACGGGCAGAATATTTTATAGTGCTCCAGAGGGCAGCCATGACGACTGCGTTTGCTCATTGGCATTGGCAGCATGGGAGCTTAAGAATCAATACGCGCCCAGCGGGTTAGGCGCGGGTTTCATAAACCATAACGATAATGAGGGATATTAAAATGAGTGAAACAGATACGCCGAAATATTGGCAAGCAAGAAGCAAAACAGACGAAGAAATCTTTGCGTTATTCGGGGATTTATGGCAGCAAGAAGCGGCAGATTGGCAAAGCAGCACACTTAGGCATATTTCAACTAAAGCCATGCAGCGGTCAATGCACGACGGCTATTATTTGCGGAACTATGACAACCACATCAAGTTTTTACAGTATAGGCCCGAGATTAAAATGCTTGAGGATAACCCAGAGTTACGGTTCAAAAAGAACCTTCCAGAGCTTGAGAAAACCCCGTTGATCCAGAGCGGAGCGGATCAATAGACCTATTTAACATTTAAGATTTTATGAGTTTTAATAGATGATAAGTCTTAAATCTTCTCGGGAATAATAAAACGAATAGAGGAGAAATTAATGAGTGAAGAAGAATTAATTGGAACTCTTGTTAAACTAAGAAAACGCGAATCTGAGCTTCATAAGAGAGTGGAAGGTTTGGGGGATCAATTCAACGGTTCTTTCGGCGAGGCATTAAAAAAAACGTATTCTGATAATATAAGTGACCCTGATAGAATATTCAAAGCAGATATGAGCGTAAACCCTGATAAACTCATTGCATTAGCTACAGAGCTTAAAGCTATTCAAAAGGAATATGCTGAAGCGTACCATGCAACTAGAGAGTTTGAAAAGGCGCATCCAACAATCGCAAAAATGTATCCAGAGCATTTTTGAGCCTTAAACATTCCTTAGTCTTACTGTTTAATGTGAGGCTGGTATGTTAGCTGTAACCCACCTTCTAACCTATATGAGTAAATAAATAACCAACTTTAGCAAAAAGCCTTATCTAACTGTCTTATTTTTTTGTTGTTTTCTCTGCTCTATCATCTGTTCTTTTATTCGATGATATTCTGTTGGGGTAAGATACCTCCATTCATTTTGCGCTTTAAGGCGAATCTTTATCTTTTTCTCGGGGTTTGCGGGTTCTGTCGGCGTTTGTGTTTCCTTCAGGGCAATTAGCATATTTATTCTGGCTGAAAAGCCGCCCCATTCCCGGGAGGCGCTTGATTGCCTTGGGATGCTTCTTTTTCAGCTTTCCACTCTTTAATTTTTTCCTCAGATAAATCAGAAATCGTACTCTCAAATTTGTCCAATAGAGGTTTTGCGTCTTGAGTGAATTTAATAAATTTCTTGGATATTCCATGCTCTATACACTGTTTTTCAAATTCCTTAGAACACAAAACTGTGTTTATTTCTGATAATACTACATACAATTCTTCTGCGTAGTCTAAGGCTTTTTTTATTTTTCCCTTTTCTACATTTACTGATACATTAAGGTCACTCATTCATTTTTACCTCATTTCTATTCTACGCTATGCAGATTTAAGACTTCTGGAACTGTTAATTAAATATCCGTCTTTTAATTAGGCTTACTAAGGAGTAACTGCTCCCCTAAGCGCGTAGGTTTTGTAGGCTTCGATAAATTCTATGGCAAATTTGTCAGCGTTTTTCTCTGTACCCCTGTGCATTTTATCCACCGCTTTACTGCGCAGGTGATGATAAAACTCGTGCAGAATAACAAAGGGATTAACCACCACGTCACTGTTTAGAACTGAAATGGTTTCGTTCTTAGAGGTGTAACAGCCGAACGCTTTAATTTTGTGTCCCTTTGGTAAACCTACTTTTAGTTTGGGAACGTTTACTTTATAGTTTTTCGCCAGCAGCCTGAGCGCTTCTTCTGCTTTTCCATTGAGAATAAGCCAGACAACTACTGGTTTGAAATTGTCCTGCGCCATTGTGCCGCCAGCAATACAAGGCTGTGCTGCTTAATTAATGCGCTCAATTTAGCTGGGAAAGGTTTGGTGCTTTTTACTTGTTGAAGTTGGGTGTAAATAGTAGGGAGGGGGAGCGGGTTGTGATTTAAGCGTTAAATTAGAATAAGCCCAAGGAGCTAAATAAGCACAAAAGAATGATTATGTAAGAGATTATTCGCCGTAGGTGCCTCTTCTGATCTTCTCAGCCAACAAATGAATAAATTCTATCGGCCAAACATCATCGCATACATCGTCAGTCAATATTTTTCGTTGATGATACATAGAAATTAAATCATTTTTCAGCAGAAGTATTAAGAGGAACTGGTGACCGTAGGTTCTTTTGAATAGTGCATATTTGCGAGCTTGCCTTTTAGTCATTTCAAAGTGGGGTTCAAGAACTATTTTTCTCCCCTGAACTGTTTTTTCTAGAATAAAATCAGGCGTGTAAATCTCATTATTCGGCAAGGGGAAGCTAATCGTTTCATAACCAAAAGCAATGTGCATCCTTAAAAGAGTAAGAGCTGTTTTTTTCTCCCATCCGCTTTTGTAACGGCTCATTTTTTGGTAATAAGCTTGGGACTGACCAGTTATTTTTTGCATTCGGTCAAGAAAATCAAGTGCTGTTTTCAACGTGTACCGGTTTAGTGTTTTTTGTCTAAGCCATCTGCCTAAAAGGAAGAAGGGATAATCAACCTTTGCAGGGTCTTTGGGAAAGAGCTGTTTTGCAAAGTCAGTTATTTTTTGCCTCGCCATTGCTGCTGAGTCTTCGTCTCTCCATAGTGATGGCGAAGCTGAGTTTATTATACCTAAGCTCGTTGCTACGTTGGCGTTTTCTTTGGTCAATGGAACGTAGAGGTCTTCTGGTAAAAGATGGTCGTAGATTTGCAGGTCAGGTTGAGGTCGCACCATCCACCGCATGTAAATCCACGCCTTATCTACGTGTGGTCCGCTAATTGCCTTGATGTTTTGTGCGATGTCCTCAACGAAATCCTTGGGCTTACTAAATCTTTGAGCATATTTTAGCAAGTTTTTTTCTGCGTTAGTTTTAACAAATATGTTGACGGAGGCCATGATTTCTGATGCCGCTTTTTTGTTTGGGCCCAAGTCATAATAAAAATCAGATTTCACGATTTCTTCTTCAAAAATATGTGCTTTTTTAGTTTCTAAAAGGCTGTTGCCCAAAGCTTCATGGAGATATGATAGTAGCATTCTAGCGTTTTCAGGGTAACCTACCACTGTATCATCAAGTATAGATGCAGCCAGTAAAAAGTAGTGAGCAATAGTTTTCCGCTCTTCATAACTTTCGGAGTACGGATTAAAAAGCAACCTTGGACTCATACGTCGATCCCATTGGATGTCAGCAACATCGGAGTTTTTGTTTATGAAATCAACGAGTAAAGAGAGCACTTCATCGGTTGCCATAGCCCTTTCCACCTGAATTATTACATATATGCATTAAGCAGCTTAAAACATCTATCACGATAATCGACAATTTAATAAAGAAATATTTTACCTTTATCACAATTAAGAAATAGATTAATACAAGCGGCAATTTTGAATATTGCATTACAGCGGAAAAGACGAAGCGCCTATATAGGAAAAGACGATAAAAAAAGTAAGCACTCGTGGGCCGGTCGTCTAGCCTGGTTAGGACATCTGCTTGACGTGCAGAAGGTCGCCGGTCCGAATCCGGTCCGGCCCACCACAAACTATCTTAGAAATGAAGCACGTATTTTTCGGGAAATTAACTTTCTCAAGGATTCAGAAGAAGAACTTATCGAGAACTTAAAGGAGTTAGCTGAACGAAGGGAAGCACTAACTAAATGACAGCAGTCCTAACCACCTGGGTGGGCTTACGAGAAAGCGAAGAAACGGATTGAAGTCGAGGAAGCAACAAAGCACACGGTTGACAACTGCACAAAAAAACCATAGGAAGACATTTGGGTGTTTTCTTACCTTTAATGAGGTTTTAGTTAATGAGAGCAGTGTATTTTGTTAAAGTTTGTATCTTTCAAGATCAGCGGAACCGCATTTTGGGGTAACAAAATAAAATATTTCTCCACAGCTGCTGCAATGAAACTCTTGATTTTTGGTTTTTTCTACCGCTGTAGAACTACATTTAGGGCAGCGTATTTCAATGTTCGGCGTTTTTCTTCCTCTCCAGTTTAGCGTGGAACTGTTTTGTTATTAAAGATTACGACAAATTAGGAGTCAGGTTAAAAGTAAGGTTTGAGCGTTATTTTTGTGCTACTCTGATTGCTCGTTTCCTTGTATTATTCATTTTGCTTGTTATTTCTTCGAATAGCACATAGTTTTCTTCCATTAATTCCGAGAGGAAGTATGCAGTAGAGTAGTGGTCTCCAGCGGAGATGATTAATTTGTTTTTTTCTAGAATTGTGATGTGGTGTCTAATTGTTTTGTAGTTTACTTTGAGGAGTGTGGCTAGTTGGTTTGAGTTTTGCGGGTTCTTTTTTAGGGCCTTGATTATTTGGGCTCGGGTTTTGCCGCCTTTCGTTCCTGTGATTAGCCATCCTAGTAATTGTCTTATTGGTCGATTGTTGTTTATCATGTAGGTTGCCTGCCCGTTTTTTCTTGTTTATCTATTACACGTTGCTACTATTTAAGGTAGTAGCTGCTATCAAAATCAGCGCCCGGCACTTTTGGTTACGTTTTGTTTACTGGCAGGTTTGGATGGTGTGTGCTTTATAGAGGAAAAAAGTGAGTGCCGTTAACAATAGTAACATTTATATCGCTAAGCTACTACCAAAGATAGTAGCGTAAACACTCGCAAGGAGACAAAACCAACGGAAAACCCAACCCAAAAGCCAAAAAAAACCAAACTTGCCATTTTCATAGCCACCATACTCATCGTAGCAACCCTAACAGCCGGAATAGCTGGATATTACATAGGCCACCCAACCAACTCCACCAACATCAATCAACAAAACCCAGCCCCAACCGCCTCAAACCAACAAGCTCAATCAAGCACAAGCTCAACTGCCTCAACCCCTCAAACCGACGCCACTTTACCTGACAATGCTTCACTTTCACAGATATACCTGCAGGTGGAACCGTCAGTAGTAGTCGTCGAAGACTTCCAACCAGCAACTGACATGTTCAACCAGCCCGTCTATTCACAAGTCCTAGGTTCGGGATTTACCTATGACCTCAACGGTCAAGACATCATAGTCACAAACGACCATGTAGTGGACGGTGGCGTAAACATTACAGTTACCTTCCAAGACGGAAATTCTTACACAGCCAAGGTGCTAGGCTCAGACCCCTACTCAGACCTAGCTGTGCTTTCAACTGACGCACCACAATCCGAACTAGTCCCACTAACAGTCACCAGCTCATCAAGCCTACAGGTTGGAGACCCAGTTATAGCAATTGGCAGTCCCTATGGATTGTCAGGGTCGATGACCACAGGCATAATCAGTGCCTTAGGCAGAACAATCACCGAAGACACTACAAACGGATACGCCATAGCTGATATCATCCAAACAAGCGCTGCCATTAACCCAGGCAACTCGGGCGGACCCCTACTTAACTACCAAGGCCAGGTCATCGGCATAACAACAGCCATAGTTACCGACTCGCAAGGCTTAGGCTTCGCCATACCCTCAGACACTATACTGAGAGAAATCCAAGACTTAGCAACGACTGGTACGTACACTCAATACTCGTACCTGGGCATAAGCACAGTAGACATGTCTTATGACATCGCGAATCAAATGGGAGTAAGTGTCACATACGGCGTTCTAATCCAGCAAGTAACAAGCGGTGGGCCCGCAGCCAATGCCGGTCTCAAAGCAGGCACCACACAAGCCACAATAGACGGCAACACCATAACCACAGGCGGCGACATCATAACAGCTATTAATGGCACAAGAATCAGAAACGGGGACGACCTATCCACATACATGGAAGAGTACACGCTGCCTGGACAAACTGTTAGTCTAACAATTGTACGAAACAATCAAAACATGAACATATCAATAGTACTAGGCACACGACCTGCCCCTACCAGCACAGGAACATCTTAATAGAAATGGCAAGCTTCTCACCTTTTCTTTTTTGGAAAGCAGGTTGGAAAAAGCAACGCGTTTTGTTTTCGAAAGATTAAAGAGCTACTAGAGATGATAGTAATGTGGTCTCAAGCTATGACTGAAGAGAAAAAACCAGGATTCTCACAATACAACATAGAAGGCAAAGCATTAGAAGCCTTTCTAGGCCCACTCGAGGCTAACATTATGGAGGCAATTTGGGCTTCAAAAAAAACACCCATAACAGTCAGAGAAACCCACGCAGCCCTAAACAAAACCAAGAAAATAGCCTACACAACCGTCATGTCCACCATGGACAGACTCTTTGACAAAAGCTTATTGGAAAGGAAAATAGAAAAGGGAAGAGGCGGACTCTACTATGTCTACTGGCCTAAACTTGAAAAAAGAAACTTCCAAAAAACAGCCGTCCGTGAGGTTCTCGCTAGCTTGATCGGAAATTTCGGCGAAGCTGTAACCAGTTGCCTAATCGAAGAAACCAACATGGACGAAAAAGAACGCAAAGCGTTGCAAGAACAACTCAATAAAATAAAAAGGAATAAAAAATAATAAGGCAACTCTGAAGAGGCGGTTGAAGTGAACTTTGAAGACGTTCTCGTTCAGGTCTTTCAACCCTACTTTTACTATTCCATTATAGTTTTGGCCATATCGTTTGTTTGCATAAAAATAGTCGTAAAGTGTTGCCCATTCATGGGCAGTAAAACCAAAAGCCTGATTTACCTAATCCCTATAGTTGCGCCACTCTTTGTCATGCTTTCATTTCCGCCTAAAATTGTGATGCAAGCGGTCTCTTACCATTTAATCGGTTCCTTCAGCATCCCTGTTCCTCAAGGGCCCATACTTTTTAGTCCCTTCCATCTAATACAGCCGCCTTTATCGCAAACAATGGTCACGCTCGTGGCTCTTTCAACAAATCAGATTCTTTCAATAACAGGAATTATCTGCTTAACCGGCTTAGCATTAGGAGGGATTTACGCTGTCACAACATTTGTGATGGGTGATTGGATAGCCTCTAGGCTCTTACACGTAATCAACCTCGGATCAAACGAGTATGAGTGGCTTCAAACAGAAATAGCTAAAATCTCCAAAAAACTATCTATTCCAACCCCAAAAGTGGCACTTGTTGAAGATTTGAGACCCAATGCTTTCACGATGGGAAATGGCCGCAAAACAAAACTTGTCTTCACCATAGGGCTTCTAAATATTTTAGATAAAGAGGAAATATTGGCCGTAGCGTCCCATGAACTTGCCCACATCAAAAACCACGATTTCTTCTTTAAGACCTTATCTAACGCCTTAACGGCTGTGTCATTCTTCAACCCTCTGGCATACTTTGCATTGTTCAATAGTCAAAGGGAAAGAGAAATGCTGGCAGACGAGAACGGAGCAAAACTCCTACAAAAACCCGATAACCTAGCAAACGCATTAACAAAAATTACCGCGGCACTACAAAATCTACCAGGAGAAGGCAGGTTAATTCGTATAACCTCAAACCTTTTAGTATCATCACCAATCATTCATAGACCACAAATACTGTCTGGTCATCCGAAAATAAACCTGCGGCTAAGAAACATAAACCAACTAACCACGGCAAAACCAAAACGACTCAAACCCAACAAACTTATAGTTGCAATTTTGCTTACATGCGTAATAATCGTAGCTGGTGTCACTACCACTTACGCCTTAGTCAATCTCCAATCCGGATACGTCACTCCTAAAATAGTACTAACTGGCGCAGCCTACGTTAAAGGCGTTAGTACTGATTCGATTGGCACTCACATAATATTAATTAGCTCTAACCTGACTTTTAACCCAATGCGCGGTCAAATATACAGTTTGCAAAACCCAAACCCGCAAATTATTTCACCATCCAATCCAGCCGAACTAAACGAGCCATCCAACTTTAATCAAAACCAAGCAGGATACATCACGCCTCAAACATCACTAGTCATTCCTGGAACTAACCTGCCCAACCAAATAGCCGTTATCTATGCATTAAAAAACGAAAATGGCACAACTCTAATCATAAAATATTAGCCAACCCTTTCAATTCTCAGCGCTTGCTTATCAGAAGTTTTGCTCTCTTTTTAGAATTATTTTTCTTAGCTAAAAAGATACCTCCCCCCTCATTTTGCCACTTAAATGCCCAATCAAAATTTGGCATCATCCGCTCATTATACAGGCAAATAGATTCTAAATTGTTTGGGGTCTGTCAACTTTAATTCTTCATCTTTCCCTATCAGACTGGGACGGCGACATCATCCCCCGTAGATAGAACAGCATCCCAGTCAAATATGAACATTCCCAACGTGACGGTATGGATGTTTAAAAGCCCCTATGTACAATCAACCATAAAATTGCGATTAACGACAAGGTTTTGAAGATTTTCTTTTTGATATGTTATCACGTGTTGAAACAGATGTGAATTACGCATAAGAGCTGATTTAAGCCTGAAAGTGATACCAAAACACATGTTGCCTCCGAAACCTCAAGGGCTAAGTCATCTTCTTCAGTGTCTCTTCAGTGTCTCTCCGCAAATCGGCGTCTTCAATCTGGCAGAAGCTGAAGTAGGCGTCCTTTTGTGCTTGTTTCAGCTTTTTCTCCGAGGTTTACCCAGTATTTGCCCTCTTTGAGCCAAGCCAACATGACGCGAGCCTTAGCTTGCGCCTAGCCCATTGCCACCCAATTATTCACCTCGAACCTCATTGCTGGAGTTCGCGTTAGCCTTTAGCATCGCAATAGTAATTTCCATAGTCCAATAGCAACTTTAGCCTATGCAAGAAAGCCTCAAAAAGCGATTTTGTCAATGGACTAATCGAAATCAAGCACCATCGCGGTTGTAAAAATCATTAACTTAAAGGACAAAAAGCCGTTGGGAAAATCAAAACGTTAGTATTTTCAAATAAGATTATTGAATTCATCAACCGAGAGGTCGACTTCCCTGATAATTGTGCGCACCATTCCTTTTCCAAGCGGTTTGTGAGCAGGGATAACCACCATCGGCTCGTTTTTCCTACAGCCAAATAGCGAAATATATTTCTGCTTATCAGCAAGCCGCATGACTATGTGACTGCCTTTCTGATTGTTAACAACATAGCCGATTGACACGAGAGCTTTGACAACCCTTTCATAATCGATAGACTTTAATTTAGACACTGACTTGCACCGTTTCGATTGGTACTGGGTCGCCGTGTTCCTTTAGCGCTTCAAGGTATGCTTGTATGGCTTCTTTGACGTTTTTCATCAGTTCCTCCCTTGTTTTACCCTCGGTGGCGCAACCAGGCAGGTCAGGAACCTTAGCGATAAGAACGCCGTCTTCGTCCTTCTCTATGATCACTCTGTAGCTGAGCATATATCTGCATATGGCACTCGGAAATTCTTTAAGCTTTCCCTTTACAATCAACGGGAAAAACTCGAAAGGCTAAGTCATCTTCTTCAGTGTCTCTTCAATGTCTCTCCGCAAATCGGCGTCTTCAATCTGGCAGAAGCTGAAGTAGGCGTCCTTTTGTGCTTGTTTCAGCTTTTTCTCCGAGGTTTACCCAGTATTTGCCCTCTTTGAGCCAAGCCAGCATAACACGCGCTTCAGCTTGCGCCGCCTCATTTTTGGCCGACGGAAAAACAAGCCTAAACTGGACTGCGCCCGCCATGAACTTTTCAAGTGCAGCGGTTGCGGTGTAGCCGTTTTTTGCTTGCTAGCTTCTTGAAATTCACGTATAGTTGAGGGTCAAACCTGAACGCTTTAAAAACTTTGGGCAATGATGCTCTCCTGTATCGACGAACTGTATTGACTTTCCGTATATGCTTTGCCCTCCTATCGGGTACCCTTGCGCACACACACAAAAACGCCTACGCAAAAGACCCCACCTTCAGGCAACAACCAAAATTCCCAGTTTAAGACATGCATAAAATTGAAAAAAAAGGGTGATTTTTAGCGCTTTTTAAACTGGTGTCGGCGTTGTCGGCGGAGGAGTTGCTGTTGCTACGGGTTGTTCTGGTTGCGGTTTTATCTGGAAGAAGGCAATGGCAATCAAAAGTGCAGCGATCCACATCAGAAGGGCACCTATGAAAATTATTGTTAGAAATGCGCCTATGATTAGCAGTAGCGCTGCAGTTGAGAATAAACCTACGCTTGTTTTTGATGAAAGAGTTTTGAGTGATCGCCTGGCGAAGAAAGCTGCAACTATAGCGAAAACCCACAGAACCACCAGCACTAAAAATACTGCGCCCAGTATGGATGTGATATCACTTGTAGTTATGCTTGAAGTGCTGGGTGTCATGCCGCTAAGTGACGAAATTGTTGACCAACTGCCGTTCCACGACGGATAAAGATCCTTAAGAAAACCTGTCAGTATGGTTGTGTCAAAAATTATGTAGAGAGCCGCCGCAGCTGCCGCTACTACGCCCACTATGCCTGCAACGAGACTGTAAATTGCATTAGTGAATATGCCTCTTTCATGGTAATAATTCGCTAAACCGTTCAGTGCAACGAAAACAAGTATTACGCCAATAAGGTCAAGAACGCCAAAAGTATAGGTGGAAACCAATGAGCCTACCAGTATTAGTATTGCGCCTATGCCGCCCAAATTTTTGCTCGATTCTAAAGTCATCATTTTTCCCCGTTTTCTGTCGTCTTTTTTAGAATAAAAGCTTTTTGATGCTTATTCATTGGCTAATCTAGTTGGCATGTTAAAGTATAAATCAAAAAATCAAAAATTTTTTAAGCAATAAACGCAATTTGAGGTTAACTGGTTTTTATATTTCCACTGCCCAGTTGACCTTGCAGTATGCCGTAGTAGGTTTGCAGGTAGGCTTTGCCGTTTTCTGTTATAGCATAGACTTTGCGGGAACGCCCATCTTTTTGTTGTTTTTTGCTTTCAAGAAAACCTCTTTGTTCAAGAGTGTTCAGTGCGGGGTAGAGTGCGCCATGTCTTAGTTTTATGTTGAAATCTGCTTCTACTTGTTTTTTGATTTTATATCCCCATGTTGGTTGAGCTTGCACTATTCTTAATAGTTGCATGTCTAGTAAGTTTCTGATTATGTGTTGTACAATTTCTTTTTTGTATGTTTCAGACATGGGTTTCTTTCCTGTTGGCTGTTGTATGAGTTTGTTGATGTTTCGATTTATTTAGCTTATGTTAATTTTGTTTTATGGTTATATTGCGCTGTTATGTTTTTGTATGCTTTGGTTATGTATGAAGCTTTATATTAGGGTTTATTAATATTAAATACTCAAGATATGTCCGAAAAAGGACATATTGTATATACGTAGAACAGCAAAACTGTTCAACAAAAAAACAGGTGAGGAGAAAGAGAAAAATGTTAAGAGCGATAAACTCCCAAAAAGAGGTTTCAACCAAACTAACTAAAGGCTTACTGGACCTAATAATACTGCAATTCGTAAGCACACAACCCATGCACGGATACCAAATAATAATCAAAATCCGCAAAAACTTCGGCGTGTACTTCGGCCCAAGCACCGTCTACCCTTTGCTAAACACTCTTGAAAAGAAAGGCTTCGTAAAAAGTGAATGGAACATGAACGCTGAAAGGCCAAGAAAAATTTACAGCCTAACAAGCAATGGACAAAACATGCTGGACTTCACCGAAGAGTCCCTAAACATGATATGCCGAAAAATAGGGACACAAACAAACACAGAAACTATGGAACCATCTACCCAGTCAGCAGTAGCCATAATAGCTAAGAAAGGCATAAGCGCACAAACAAGCCGCTTAGCATTACAAATCCACTAAGAAAAAATGAAGCGTTCCGCTAAAAGGTAGCCTTTATCTAGTTTTTGTATTCAATCAAAAAATTACTTGCCGACTTATTAACAACCGTGTTTTAAATATATCAACAGCTAATTCTATATTGGAAGACTCAATTGAAACAAATTAGCAACCTTACAAACCATGAATTGAATAATCAAATATTTGAGTTTTGTAGACATGTCGCTGGCTCCGCAAGTATCACCGCTATAGCACAGGTTGATAAGTATACAGTGAAAACAGCTAGTGAGAAAACAGTAATAGACGTAATGCTTGTTATCCGTGATTTTCAACCCAGAGTAATGAGTTACATAAAAACAGTAAATGAAAGACCTATTTTCGTTTTTGCGGTTGACCAGTGGATTTTCGAGCGAGATATCGAAAGAGGCTTTCTGGGAGAAGCCATTGCAAGTAAACTTATTTTTCCTCACTCAGCCCTTTACGGCGACGATTACCTGCACGAAAAAGAGGTAACGTTGAAGAAGCGTTTGATTCTGGAATTACTTGAAAATTTAGCGTCGAGTTTTCCAGAGCTTTCCCCTCGAATTCAGATTAAACCGCAATATTTCATGTATGAGGTGCTTTTGAGTCGAATCCGAGTTTTCCCTTTACTTGCTTATGATCTTTCAAATGTGCTGAATGGACTCGCTTTAAATGAAGACGACGCCCTTGGCAGCTACAATGAAGCGTTAAGGCAACTTGAAGCTGAAGGCAAAATTTACTTTTTTGACAGTTACATAAAGATTTCAAAAAAACTTATCACCCGATGCCAAGACCCAAGAATCAAAATAATTAACTTGTCAAAAAATGCTCCTCGAACACTTTTCACTTCGTTGTTTGGTTTTTTCCCTCAACTCATGAACATTTTTTCACAGAACACTGAAGCGTTTCTTAGAACACAAAAGATTAACTGGAGAACAGTTCCTGACCCAACCTACCTACTCATGGATCCTCTAAAATACGTTTTCTTTCAAACTTCAGAAGGCTTGATTTCAATGTCAGATAAAATTGACATCAAAGGCTATGCTCAAAAAATGCTTTTGAAGGGTCAAAGCGAAGATGTCAAGGTTGAACCGATCGGCGGAATGTTAAACGACGTGTACCTAATTGTTGCTCACGGAAATGACAGTGAAACAAGGGTGATAGCTAAACGCTTTAAAGATTGGTCAGGCTTCAAATGGTTTCCATTAACTTTATGGTCTTTCGGCGCAAGGTCCTTTGCTGTTTCAGGCCAAGCTAGACTCGCAAAGGAATGCGCAATAAGCGAGTTTTTGCGCAGTGAAGGGTTTAATGTACCAAAGATTTTACATGTAAGTAATGCTGAGCGTTTAATTTTCATGGAGTACATTGAGGGAGAGAGCCTCAGCCAAGCTATCAAACGCATAGCCACGGCGACAGAGCAAGAAACGTTTGAAGAGGAACTCGCTAATCTGAGCAAAGCAGGCGAAATACTTGCGCATGTTCATTCGCACAATATCGTTTTAGGAGATACCAAGCCGGAAAACATGCTGGTTACATCCGATGGCACTATCTACATGATTGATTTTGAACAGGCTGCTCAAGACGCCGACGGCGATAAAGCTTGGGATGTTGCTGTGTTTTTGTATTATTCAGGTCATTACCTTCAACCGCTTTATGGGAATGCTAAAGCTGAAGCGATTGCTAAAGCGTTCATAAACGGCTACTTGAAGGGTGGCGGAGACGTCGAGGTCGTTAAAAAGGCTGGGGCTTCCAAGTACACACGGATTTTTAGCATATTCACAATGTTCACCATTATTTCTGTTATTTCAAACGTCTGCAAAAAAACAGAAACGCCGAAGTGAAAGTGCATGGTAAAGGACCAGACAACCTTAACCTTCTATGGAGGAGTTAACGAGATAGGCGGAAACAAAATTCTACTTCAAGACAGAGGCACCAGAGTTTTCTTTGATTTTGGCATGTCTTTTACCGCTAAAAAACAGTTTTACTCGCCTCCTTTCCTTTCGCCTAAAAGCGAGAAAAGCCTTCAAGAACTCGGAATCCTACCGCAGATTCAGGGAATATACAAGTTTGACCAAAGCCCGCCTGAAACAAACGCTGTATTCCTTTCTCACGGGCATTTGGATCATTCGGCTTATTTGTCATTTATTAAACGGGAAATTCCCGTGTACTGCGGCGAAACAACCCAAACCATTCTGCGAACCCTAAGCGACATTCGGCGCGCTGATTTGGAATTCAACGTTGCAGACATCAACTTTAACGTTTTCAGAACAGGCAAAAAAATTCAGATAGACAATTTAGTAGTTAAGCCGTTCCATGTTGACCATTCAGTTCCAGGCGCCTACGGCTTTCTGATTCACACTTCAAACGGCACAATAGTTTACACGGGTGATTTTCGAGATCATGGTGCCAAGCCAGAGATGACTCAGGAATTTGTGGAGAAAGCCAAGGAGGCTGAGCCTGTGGCAATTGTGACTGAAGCCACTAACATGACGGGGGCAACAGTTTCCAACGAAGTGGAAGTTGAAGCGAAACTGGACAAGATTGCATCACAAGTTGACGGCATCTTGCTTGCAGAATTTGGTTACTCGGATGTTGACCGCCTCAACACGTTTTACCGAATGGCTAAGAAGAACAATCGGTGCTTGGCTGTTTCACTAAAACAAGCGTATTTGCTGGATGCACTTCACAACGACGTGCACTTGCAGGTTCCAGCGCTGGATGATGAGGGGATATTGATTTTTCGAAAGTCGAAGAAGCGCTATGACAAGTGGGAAAAACAGTTGATTGAACGCTTTGAGGGGGATGGCAAGATTTTTGACGTGTTCGAGGTTTCGAAGCAGCAGTGTAAGGTTGTTTTAGCGGTTAGCTTTTATGATTTTGAGGAGCTTAATGCTATTCAGCCTGTAGCCGGAAGTTGCTATGTCTTGTCTGCATCGGAACCGTTCAATGAGGAGATGGAGATTGATTATGAACGCTTGGTTAATTGGCTGAGCCACTATGGCTTGCCGCAGTACCATGTGCATGTCTCAGGCCACATGATGCCGTTGCAGCTGAAGGCAGCGCTCAAAAAGATAAATGCTAAACAGGTTTTCCCAATCCACACGGAAAACGCTGAGCTGTTCAAGAGATTTATGGGCGACTCGAAAGGTCAAGTGACGCTTGTGGAAAAAGGCGAGGAATACCAGCTGTAGCCTGTCAAGAGAACCCGAATTTGTTTTTTCCGTATGTATTTCGCTCGTGGCTTTTGTTTGCTTTTTGTGGTTGGTTTTTTGCACAAATAGTAGGCTATCCTGTAGGTCAAGCAGCGTTTTGCTCTCTCACAGCCTACCCCCTCGGTCTACTATATGCTTCTAATATGCTTCAAATATGATTCAACATACTTCAACATAGAAATAATGCCCGCACTTTCTACATGAAATAGTACTTTTTCTGTATGTAAAGAGTTTGAGGCTGAGCTATTGAGTATTTCTTGTAGCCTTGTTCATCTCAGAGATTTGGTCGATAGGATAAGTAAAAGTTAAAGGGTACTATTCAAAATATAACTCTTGGGGACAACATTTGAGTACCGATTGGTACAACCAGCACAAATTTCCAATCTCTCTTCCAGGAGAACCGTTGAATCCTCTTAGCCTGACATTTGATGAGTCATTTGTAAGACTTCAACCTGTTTATGATGAATTAGATTCTTATCTGGAAAATATACGCGAACAGCATGGCAAGTTTTGGATTTCAAGCCCCTACGGCGGTACAGGCAAATCTACCATGCTTAGTTACGCTGCCAGATATCTTTACAAAAATCTACCTAATCTCAGAGCACTTCCAATCCGCTTGAAAGTGACAAGAGGCGAGGACGAAAAAACAAAAATGCCCAGCGTTCAGCATCAATTCGTAAAGGGTCTCCTGAAGGAATTTCTGAGCATTGATTCTGACTTAAGAAAAGCCGCCGTGATTTTCGATCTGGAATATGCTGAAGACATTAAAAGAGAGCTTCGCTGGTTGGAAGAACACAAAAATGGGATAGAAAAATTCAGCCAAACACTTGCAGATATGAGTGTTGAAAAACTTACGGAGAAATTTGACCAAATTCTTGAAACGGGGCTGCTACCGCTAAGGAATAAGGGTGTATTTTCAAAATATGTTTTGCTTCTGGACGAGATGGACAAAATCACTGTGGAAGAACATGTTCTTTCCTTTCTAAGCGGAAATCAAGGACTTTTTGAAGAGCTTTATGACAAATTTGGTTTCGTTGCTTTTTTCGCGGGTCATGAAAGCTGGGTCGAGAGGATTAGAATTGGTGATGAATTTAATTTTTTCTTGGGCAAAGTATTCAACGTTCCACTATTTGCAAGTATCGATGACGTCCGACGCTTAGTTGAAGTAAATCTGCAACAGAATTTTTCAATTCAACCATCTGATATTCCTTTCACAGACGATGCTTACAAAAAGCTACAAGAGTTAACAAAAGGTATCCCAAGGAGGATAATTATTCTAGCTACAGAAATTATGAATGATGGAGCTTTGAGAAAGGTCCCAAAAATCGGCCCTGGATTTGTTGAGGAGGTCCTTGTAAAGGAAGAACATATGGATCGCTCTTTGAAGTATCTTCAAAAAAACATGGAAACTTACGTGAAACTGAAAAGGGCCATTGAAAAAAGAGTAGATGAAGTCTTGTACATATTCTATAATAACTTTCGTGAAATACCAAAGAAACTGGACAAGGACTTATCTCTGAGAACAAGAACGCTAGGTATCGAATGGTCTGATGATGAATGGAACGACAAGGTGCTGACCTTAACATTCATTGGTTGTTTAGAGGATAGAGGAACATACAGAGAATTGTCGAAAGATTTGGTAGCGCTCTTCGATGAGTTGAAAGATCATCCTGAGGTAATGGGCAAGGTACTTGCCGCAGCTGTAAAAAGAATGGACAACCCGATATTGAACATTGATCAAATACCTAAGCCAGACTTCAGGAATGCAATCGACTCCATCTTCGAGATCTCCGGAAAAATGTGGTTTACCAAGGATCAAGTTCTAGATCGCTTTTCTGACCGTTCTCCCGTTATTGCGTATGCAAGTGTTAGACGCCCAAAGTCACCCCAAAATTATATTAACGAAGAATTCAAAAAGGCTTTTGCATCCTACTTAGAACAAAACGAATCAAATCGAAAATTGATAATAGTTTCTGAAAATGCAGAAGTTTTTTACAGGAAACTTCCGTCAACAGTAAAGGAACCAGACCAGATTATTTTAAAACTTAATTCTCGAGAACTCATCGATTCATATATGGATCAAATTCTTGACATGAAGGAATGCAATAAGCAAACGATAGACCAAATTGATGAGTTTCTGGAAAGGATACTATCTCTGTTGTCCGGGCAGAAAACAGTTGTTGAGAAAGGAATTCTGAGAAAGAAAAAACGTAACTCTCTTTTTAAAGAGCTTGGTTTCTCTCATGAACTTAGAACTCGGATTAATTACTACTTGAGCGAGACCAAGGAAACATGCCCTTCGATAGGGATTGTCCGAGAAACAACCAGCGACATATGCAGGTCGCTATTTGAGCGGTACATTGCCCTTAAGGCAACAGCTCCCTTATCTGAAATCACTATGAGCAGAGACACCCCATTCACTAATTTGCAGAAACTAAATGAAGTTATTGCAAACCTAAGAGGTATTGTGGAAATCTTTGACAAGGATTTTGATGCAGAAGGATTCAAGTTTTTTGTGAAATTGGACCCAGCTAAAGTTTCAAAATTGAAAATCCTTGGCGGCAAATCTAGGTTGGGCACAACTTTGAGGGAAGAATATAAAGCGTTTAAGACGGAACAAGAGAAAAGGGGCATATTAGTCGAATTTAGAGTACCTGATGACGCGGATGCTACTGCTTTTCACGATAGATACTTAATATCTGATGAAATTGTCTATAACACCCCGCCCTGGAACATAATTAACAAGAAATATGGCGATATCAAAAGTCTTAGAAGCGGACCCGACAAAAGGAGACAATTTGATAGTTGCTGGAGCAGAGGAAAAGATTTGTTGAATGCACCTCCATAGGTTTATCTCACGCCCCCACTTACTTGAGTTTTTTTGACTTTTTGTAAAATTGCCAAAACCAATAAACCATAAAAAGAACTTCAGAAAAGAAAAACCATAAATCCAAATAGCATAAACATAACTTAAACATGGCTGACAATGAAGAAACGGTGAAATTGTTAAAGGAAATATCGTCTAAGCTTGATAATTTAAACGATAAGAAGGACGATAGAGATTTCCAATTAGAAATGCTTAAGGTTCAAACTAAACAGAACAGTTTTATTTTCTTTATAAGCGTGCTTGTCAGTTTTACAGCCTCAGTTTTTATTGCTTTTTTCACTGTAGCTTTTACTGTTCCTAACATACCAACTTCGATAGTGAATTTGGCATTTAGATTAGTGGTATTTGTTTGGCTTATATCAGACGTGATATTTTTTATAATCTGGTTCCTAATTCGTTACATGCAAAACCGTGAAATAGATAAGCTAAAAAAGTTAAACGATTCTAAACCCTAAAAGTACCGAACTTTATTAGCCCAGCCAAATTTTTTTCTTTTTTTATGAGCGGTTAAACCCACGTCTTCTTTATCACTTGAAGAGTTGCGCTAACACCCAAATACCTGCTCCAACGAGACCAACGGCTATGCACGCCTTTGTGCTTGTTTCAGCTTTTTCAGGGTCGTTGACGGCTAAGTCTACGCCTTGAATCACTAATTTCGCTATGTTGTAAGCCAGTTCGTCTTGATTTGGTGCTTGCACTGGAACATATGTTCGCCTTAGTTCTATTGCCATTTTTTTCACTTCCTTTAGGGTCTGTTATTTGTATCTTATAGAACTTAATACTTTCCGCAGCTTAAATGCCTAAAAACTAAAAGATAACAAACGGCTGTCCATCTAATCTTGCTATTTTTATGTTATTTTTTATGCCTATTTTTTGCTAACCAAACCCTAAAAGTACCTAATTATTTTTTTACCCAAAATTTTATTTTATACGTGGCTATATTCTAACTTTTCCTTTTCCACCACAGGCTGGACATGGTAAGGTGACAAAAGCCGAAGGGTCTTTTCCAGTTCCCTTACAATATCCACAAGTTACTACACTACCGTATTTTTTTGTATTCGTGTTATAGTTTATGTCAACTTTTTTTCTTGACATTAAATCGCCTTGTTTCTATTTCCAATTAATGACCTTTTAAGCTTTACCGCATATTTTTTTGAGCTAACTCTACAAGCAAGGAAATATAACCGCAATCTTTCCACATTATTTATTTTTACCTTCCTTTTTTGCTCTACATGCCTCTTGGCACAACTGCTTTATAGAATCCAAAATAATCTTTCGAGTCTCCAACAGCTTCTTAATCTGTCTATCTTGAGAACCATAACGAAACACAATTTTAGGCGCTGGCTTATCGCCTTTAGTGCCAAGTCTCAAGGTTGAGGTCTCTTTGATGCATTGCATATCAACCCATTTCTTTAAATTCTCATTTCTAGATTCAAGCCCAACCCAATTTATAATATGAACATTTTTAGTCCAACTAACAGTTCTATCAAAAGCCACTCACTAGACAACTTTTCACATGAATCCATTATCCGATGAAATTTCACATGAACCCCCGAATCTGATAGAGACTTCACAGAACCAGAAAAAAGAGCTAAATAACACCCTAAAGAAAATACTATTGGTGATTTGGTGAGTGAATTTTGCTATTATAAGGGATTATACAAGGTTAAGGTTTCAACTAAAAGTGAAGGTTACTGGATTGTTGAAGCGTTGGAAGATTTTGAGGATTGTTCCGAAGGCGAGGGAATCACCGTTAAAAAAGGCGAACAACGCATTGTACCGCCAGACACTTTGTTTAAACAAAAAACGTTACCGCCAATGGTTAAAGAGCACCAATATGAACTGAACATGGAGAAGAAGCTTAAACGAATGATTGCTGAGGATGAAGCTAAAAAAGAATAGAGAATAGAGCAGGCCTTATTGGTTTTATGTAAAAGAAATTATCTTTGTTTGAGAGTTTAGATATTTCATTACTCAAGCGGCAGGTCGGATGAGATTTCGCCGCTCCAGTCGCAGTCTCGGCAATAAATATCATACAGTTCTGACAAATCGTTAGAAGATTCAAGTTCTGGATGTCTATGTTCGTTGAGCCGCAGTTAGGGCACCGCTTTGGCATAAATTTTCCCATCTCATCAACGCTCACTTGTTTTGTTCCTTGAAGCGTTTGAGAACTTCCCGCGGGACGGGGTTAATGTACTTTAAGCCTACTTGATTGCAAAGTTTTTCAAAATCAGTGTCAGTTGTAACAATACTGCCAGCTTTCTCCTGTAATGCAAGCGCAAGGTATATGCAGTCGAAAACATCATGTTTTAAATCTTCAGCCAACCGAAAACCCTGCAGAATCGTTTCCCGACTTAAACTTGGGTAACGCGGCATATCGTAAGTGTTTAGGAAATGCTCAATTGAAGCTCTGCATTCCCTTTCAGGAAGACCCCATCGCTTTGTCATTATCCAATATGCACGCATGGGCAAAAAATCCATAATCAACGGAATATATGCGCCTCTCAAACCCTCTTCTACAACCAGCGAAACACACTCAAAGCCAGGATGCCCCTTGACTAGATAAACGGCTAAAATGTTAAGGTCAAAAACCCGTTTCTCCAAGAAACTGCCATTACTCGCCAAACGTTGCCTCACCAGAATCCAAGAACGCTTCTTTGCCCCATTTGCGATGGCTGCCGTCAACACGTAACGGCGCAGGGAGAATGGGCTTCAAAACCAAGACACCGTCCGCTCGAACTACATCAAATTCAACTCCAGCCTTCAAGCCGAGCTTCTCGCGTTCATCAAGGGGAATAAGAATCCTGCCCCGCTCGTCCATTTTAGCTTTACCCACTAATATGCACCCACATTTATAATACAATTATACCCACATAAATATTGCTATTAAATGGGCATTGATTTAGGGTTAATACAAAAAAGACAATATGGGTGCTGTTTCTTGCTTTTACTATTGGCAACCTCTCGGGTTTCTTTGATTGCTTTTACTTCGCTGCTTCAATCTCAGTTCCTTGGGTCTTCAGGATGCGAATTAACGTCAGCCCTTTTCAACATATTTCATGTAGTTTTTGGCACTATTAACATAGACTTAATTGGTACAAATATGCGTCAAATAGGCTTCCAACTTTCAGAAGCGTTATTCGCTTGATTTGACTTTAAGTTCTGTTAGAAGATAACGAATGAGAATCAAATTAGGTTTCGCTGTTTCGGTTTTTTAGTTTAGTGTCAATTATGCTTAGTAGCTTTTCAGGATTAACGGGTTTTCCAACAAAAGCATCTGCGCCCTCAATGCTGCCTTGTAACCATGTTTTTCCCGTAAGCATTATCTTCAATGTTTTAGGCGATGCATTTCTTATTAATGGAAAAAGTGCAGTGCCTTCCATATCCGGAAGGGCTAAATCAACCAACGCAACATCATAATGGTTGACGCTTAGCTTTTCTATAGCTTCCTTGCCTTTTTCAGCCGCTGTAACCGTGTAACCTTTTCTTTCGAAAATTTTAGTAAAAGTGCGTAGGATAGCGGTGTCGTCATCAACAATAAGTATAGTTGGCTTGCCAGTAATAAACAACGGAAAACACCCTAAATACTGCTATATTTGCTTTGCTAATAAGGCTTATGCAAGCGCTAAATCGCTAAATCTGCGTCGAATTGAAATTTTGTCCATTTAAAACTACATAAGGCATAATCTCGAACGCTATAGAATTCAAAGCTTAAATGATACAACCTGCATTTTCACTCCCAAGAGGAAGAACAGTTGGCTAACCAAAAAATAAGCGAAGGCGACTACGTGCTCATTTATCTGGATGCACGAAGAACCTACATGATAAAAATGCAGGCAGGACAAACCTTCCACACGCACAAAGGCTACTTAAAGCTTGATGAGTTAATCGGCAAAGAATACGGCGAACCCATCAAAAGCAGCCTCGGCATCTACTTCACCACACTAAAACCAACCTTAACAGACTACATAATGAAGTCTTCACGCAACACACAAATCACATACCCAAAAGACGCAGCACTAATTGTCATGTTTAGCGGAATCGGGCCAGGAAGCCGCGTTGTAGAATCAGGCACAGGAACAGGCGCATTAACCACAGCCCTCGCACACTACGTTGGACCAACAGGCAAAGTCTACACTTACGAGTTACGCAGCGAATTCCAAAAAAACGCAGCCAAAAACCTTCAACGCTCAAAACTCATCGATTACGTTGAAATGAAAAGCGGAGATGTCACCTTAGGCGTAGAGGAAAGAGACGTGGATGCCGTGATTTTGGATTTGGCAACTCCATGGCTCGTGGTCCCACATGCTTATGAAGCGCTCAAGCCTTCGGGCATAATCGTTTCTTTCAGCCCAACCATCGATCAAGTCGTAAAAACAACCGAAGCCCTGAAAGAGAACAGCTTCGTATTCATAGAAACAGTCGAATGCATGATGCGAGGAATGCAAGTCGAACGAGGAAAAACCCGACCACAAACACTGATGACCGGACACACAGGGTACATTACTCATGCAAGAAAAATCCTCAAACCCCAGCTACAACTACCTGCAGAACTGGAGCAACCTTTGGAAACAGAGGAAAAACAAGAGACAGCAGACGAAGTTGCTGAATCAGCTTAATTTTTGCTTATTCTTAACTGTTGCTGGCTGAGACATGCTCAGCGTCCAGAAAGCTTGCTTTAATTGTTCGCCGCGTGTCCAACCGTAGTAGAAGCCTGCGATTCTACCAGCATACGGGATAACTATACGGTCAACAGCCTTATACAAGATTGGATTATGTACACGGTTTTCAAGGAAAGTCGGCTTCCAAAGTCTAATGTTGTACTCCCAGCATTTTATGAAAAGGTCCCAGCGCACTTGAGAGAGCGAATCCATTTCAGCGCCTTTCTTGTTCATTAGCACACAGTTCTCTAATGGAACAAAGAACAGCGGCACATAAAACGCATTATAGCCTTTTAATTTATCCATTAACTCAAGCGTTTGCAGCACATCTTCTTCTTTTTCGTCTGGAAGACCAATAATCAACGTTGCCAGCGGATACCAATTATTATCGTTGAGTATGCCAAACGCGTTGGCTACAATTTCCTGCCATTGCTCAGGCTTGAAAGGCAACATTTTGCCAGCCATGTATTTCTTCATCAATCTTGTGCTGCCAGTTTCAATTCCTGTTTCAGCGGTAATTATCTCTTTTTTGCCAAAAGAATACCAGCTACGCTCAATCAGTATTTCTGCAAGTTCCTTTACCATTTGCGGATTATGAACCGCTGGCGCCAAGGACATATGGGAAGCTTGGATACTTTTAACGCCTGGATAATTAGCAACGCTTTTTACTAGTTTTACGACGGCATTCTTGTTTGGAACGAATTTTTGGTCTTTAGAACCGTATAAGAACAGGTCTTCTGTGACTAATGTTATGTGGTCACATCCGTCTGCCGTTGTTAAAGCGACTTCCTGCATTATTTTTTCCAGCGGCACATCCACTTTATGTTGCATAGTAGGCGTGCAAAACTGGCAGTTTCTACCACAGCCCTTTGAAATTTCCACCGCACCATGAATAGCAGCATGTCTAGACAAGGGCATTATGGCATTATAATCCCAGTTGCTGATTGATTCATCAGCTTTAACAATGCGCGGCAGAGCTTCGCCATTTACTGCTTTCTTGAAAACATTAACGATTGGTTCTGGTCTTCCGCCGAGCAGCACGCAATCAACACCGAGACTGTCAGATACCTTTTTGCGTTCCAGCTGCCAAGCACCAAATCCGCCGACAATAATTGTTGGCTTAAACCTTTTGATACTTTGGTTATTAACGAGTTTTTGGAACTCGACTGCGTTCATGGGTTCTCCTCCGCCAATGATTGAGGAGTAAGTTTTGCTTACATAACCCATGCCTGTTGGATCCATTGATGATATTCCCACAACTCTGGTTTCGGGTCCTATGAAGTCTTCAAAGTCGTCAGGGTGAACCACAGCTACTTCTTTTTCTGTAAAGCCACTTTCTAGCAGTATGGCTTCTACTTTTCTTAAGCCGTAAGGCGCAAATCTTGCTCTCCCGTTAGGATTGCGTTCCACTGGGGGATAAACTGTTCTTCTCATAAAAGTGAGTGGAAATGGACCCTTGCCGAAGCCTGCGAAGAAAGCGATAAAAGGATTATTAAAAAAATCGCTCATTTCTGTCGCTGATGCCGTAAGAACTATTTTTACGCCTGAACCTGAAGCCAAATATCTTTCTTCCTCACGAATAGAGTAAGAGAATGTTTCATAGTCCTTTTAAGAATTACTATCGGTTACACGCCTTTATCTGAGTTAAAAGCTAAGTTAGTTGCCGTCTGAGTAACTCTGATTTCCAGTATGTTAACGTCTGAGTAACTCACTTAAGTAGCGTTTGAAATCCTGTCGACACAATATCCTGTGTGGGCGAGGTGCGGGAAAGCTTATATTTTTCATCATTCATCTTTCATTCAGGATGTAACATGAAAGTCGTACAAACAACTCTTACAGAAGCTGAGCACAAACTCCTCGAAGAATACGCAAAAAGGAACTCTAAGACCATCAAGGAAGTTCTACGTGAGGCGATCAGGACTACTGTGGAAGGTAACGTGAACCCAAATGACCCTATTTTTACAAGCCCACCCAGCTCCAGACGAACTGGAAAAAGAGACCGCGGCTCTGAAGAACACGATAAGTATCTGTATGGTGAAAATACTTGATATTCGTAGATACAAGCGCGTGGTATGCCCTAGAAGTCGAAGACGACGTGAATCATGAAGCAGCATGCAAGTTCCTTTCCATGATAGCCTCAGGAAAACACGGCATTTCCGTAACCACTGATTACGTATTAGACGAAACGCTCACTTTATTGAGGTCAAGAAGAAGCCTTTCTTCAGCCTCCGTTTTTATTGATAAGATCAAGAAAAGCAAGAGTGTTCGCGTATTCTGGGTAGAAGAGGGCTTGTTCGAAAAAGCGCTCGATGTGTTCAAACGGTCTGAGCATAAATCGTGGAGTTTCACAGACTGCACAAGTTTTGCTTTGATGAAAGATCTTTTGATCCCTGACGCGTTCACATTTGACAGCCACTTCAGGGAAGCGGGCCTTCAGATCCTCCCTTAAGACTAATTTTTCGTCAAACGTTTGAATTGTTATCTTCGGCGCCATCTGAACTGACGATCCCGCGATGATTGCGTTACAAATCAGTTGCGCCAGTTTTCTTTAAGAAGCAAAACGAACCCGTAATAGGTTATTTCCAAAGTTGAAGCAGCTCGCCTGCAGGTCGTTTTGTTGACCTTCACTTTTTTAGCGACTTCTTTGAGCCGTTTGATTCCCTCGTTGCCGAATTTGACTGTAAACCTCTTCGACGGTTTGTTTTCTGAATGCTTCCACCACATCTGGCGGGTGTAACTCGAGTTTGAAGTTGTCTGCATAGTAAATTCTGGTATTACTTTTGCTTCGCTTTCGACGGCTCTCGCAAAATCTAGTTCTCTAAGGTGCTTGTAGACGATTAGTACATGAAATACAACTCCAATTACTCAGACGTTAATGTCCGAGTAACTGTTTGTTCACCATGCTTTTGCCGTCTGAGTAACTCTGAACTTTCATCCAATAATGTCAAGCTAATGCCTTCTCATCATCCGGCAAGAACAATTTAGTGTAAGCGAGATAAAAGAGTATACATCGAATTGAGTGCAGGGAACCCTTTTATTTTCGGTTTGAAACTTTATTTTATAAGGAGTTATAAGCATGAATTTTATTGGTAGCCAAACAGAAAAAAACCTCTTAGCAGCGTTTGCAGGCGAGTCACAAGCACGAACTAGATACACATTCTTTGCCAGCGTAGCCAGAAAAGAAGGATACGAGCAAATTGGCGGCATTTTCGAGGAGACTTCAGGCAATGAGAAGGAGCATGCGGAACTTTTCTTTAAGCATCTCAAGGGTGGCATGGTTGAAATCAAAGCTTCTTACCCTGCAGGAGTAATTGCATCAACCGCTGAAAACCTCAAAGCCGCAGTTGAAGGAGAAAAACTTGAGTGGGGCACACTTTACCCTAACTTTGCAGATGTAGCTCAACAAGAAGGTTTTCCAGATGTCGCAGCAACGTTCAGGATGGTTGCAAAAGTAGAAGCCTATCATGAAAGAAGGTACAATAAGTTGCTTGAAAGCGTGCAGCAAGGCAAAGTGTTCAAGAAGAATCAGCCGATCAAATGGAAATGCAAAAACTGTGGTTACGTCTTTGAAGGAAAAGAAGCACCAGACAAATGTCCTGTATGCGCTCATCCGAAAGCCTATTTTGAAGTTTGGGTTGAAAACTACTAACAACCCTCAATTTTTTTCTAAACAAAGTGCAAATGCAGAAATCTGATTGATGTTTTAAACGATGTATTTGCCTGTAATTTCAAAATCTTTCACAATCTCCATTACACGCTTTGGCGCATTGAATGGTCCAAGAGGAATATCCTTTAGCAGAACCCAAGGGCTTTTACATGCAACCACTGTTGCAATGTGTTGTTCTCCAAAGCATTTCTTCGCAACTTCAACAACCATGCGTCTAACTTCAACCTCGGAATATTCGCCCAGTACATGCAAATACTCATGCAACAAGAGATTGTAAACCAAAGCATTAACCGTCGGCTTGGAGCTGCCAGATGCCTCAACAATTTCGACCAGCGACCTGTTTAAGACAATATTGTTGGTTCCAATCGGGTAATAGGCGCCTAACTGTAGAGGCAAATCATCCAAAAACAGCATCATGCTATCTCTTCTTTTGCCCAAAGAAAACTGTACTGTGTCCTTTACGATTTGCCAGACTTCAGCGTAATTTTTAGCTGCATCTAATCTTGCGTCGAACCGCTCAATTTCTTTGGAATTATCGCTCAAAAAGCTAGCCGCCTTCTAAAAAAGAATGACGAGAAACGAGCCTTTAAGTGTTGCATCATTAGCAGTAGATCCGTAGGTGGGTTAGCTTTTGTGTGTGCGCTCTCAGCTACCTACCGGTAGGTCAAAATATATACGTTTTGACGGTACAGTTGGCTGGCAGTAAAGTTTGAGTGGTTTCTTGGCTTGGATTGCTCAGGCTTCTGCAGGTAAGCACTCTTAGGCGTCGTTGAAGGCTTTCAAGCAACCTTAAGCTGGCTTGCAGACCTACTTAGCCAGAAAAAACAGTTATACCCCAGCAAGTACGTGGCACTTTCGGAACTACTGATTAGCGGCGGTGTGGATAAACAAAAAATTGATAAATGAGGTGCGCTTTTGTCATAGACGTTAAGGTGAAATTTGAATGGCAAGCAATGTTCTCGTAAGAGACATAATGTCTAAAGATGTTAAAACTGTGCGCAATGATACGTCAGTGAAAGAAGTTGTTGCATTAATGAACAAGTATGACAAAGATGCAATACTTGTTGAGCAAAGCGGAAAACCGACAGGAATCATAACAGTCAAAGACGTTCTGGTAAGAGCAGTTGAACATGGTGTACCATTAAGCACAATCATAGCAAGAATGGTCTACACAAACCCGCTGGTGACAATTGAGGAGACAGCAACCGTTGAAGAAGCAGCGAAACTGATGAAAGAATGGCGAATCAAACACTTACCAATCGTTGACAAAAACGGCAGCCTCGTAGGCATGCTAAATGATAGGAACATAATCTACGCGGTTCCTTCTTTAATGTCAACGATGGAAGAGTTCTGTCGAACAAAATAATTTCCATACCCGATAACTCTTTTTTATCCACAACTTTTTGAAACTTCAAACAATTGCTGTATGTGGTTCTGTGAAGTCTTGGTCTGTTCTTTTATCTGTGAAAAATCGTCTGCGCGCATCACAGAGAAAAAGAGTGGTTTATAATGAGAGACTAGCCTCAATTCCGATGCCATTGTTCTAATTTCCTTCTGAAACGAACTGTGTAAAAATACGCTTGAAAAGAGACCCCGTTGCTATGCATATCAAGAACAATGTGGCAGGCGTAGGCGATAGTGGGAAAAATCAAAAAAGGGAACACAATTGACAGTGCAGCCAAAACTATTGTGTTTTCCATTCCATGAAAAACGAGAATCATTCTTCCGTTTCTATATTTTGATTCAAGGCTCTCAGACAAATTTCCCTTGTTTAAGCGAAAATCAATTACGTGGTCGAAATCGATTAAGACACCAACCAACATACACAAAACGAAAACTGTGACATTAAGACTAAAGAGCTGAACAGTGAAAAATGGCACGTTCTGATTGAAGAGCAAGGAAATTAATCCTATTGCCAGGCTCGCCAAAAAATGCCACTGAGGATACATTTTATGCTAGGCTCCAGAGTATTTGCTGTTACGACTTTCCTTCTGAGAAACGATTACAATCTTGGATTGGCTTCGTTTAACGACGGAATTAAGCAGCCCATTTGTTTTCCTTTTATATAAAAGCATTAGGCGGGGTACAGTTATATGTGTTGGTTTAAGTAAACCCATAATCTTTATTCCAGCCATTTTTTTCCCTCTTGCAACGCGGAAATCTTGTGTGTCGTCCCTTCCCCTCTATTCTTCTCCATCCTCTGGCTCTCTCTTCATGTGAGAGTGTATGGTGGGTAGGTAGAGTGTGTGACAAGAGTGAGTGTGATGGAGTAAGAGTAAATATGTGGTTGGTTGGATTAAAATTTAATTTCTTAAATCGGTTTGAGTTTTTAACGGGTTCTAAATTGGTTCAAGATTTTAACTTTACTGGCCTACCCGGTTTCTTCTTTTGTGACCTTAGCGCCTTAGAGGAATCATTCGTGTTCTATAAACGTCTCTTTTGCAGCTTCTTTTTTCATATACTGCTTGAGTTTTTCTGGAGGTATACAATTCGTGAGTCCAGGGCAATATTTGTTCGTGTGAAAAGCTAGAAGCTCAGAAAGCGGTTCAACAATTTCCATGTTCAAAGAGTACAGCTTCTCTTTTCCGGAACCCTCTGAGCACACTATTGCGTAATTTTCTAGTCGTTTAAGGTTATAAGCGACTGTGCTTTCGTCTTGTTCCAGAGCATCTGAAACTCCTGAAATGCTTTTGGGGCCTTCTCTTAGAACATCAATTATGGCCAGACGCGTTCTATTTGACAGCGTAGAGAAAAACAGATAATATGCTTCGTTGGAGAAATTTTCCATTTTAATTCATCATGGGAGAGCTTATTGTTAACAAAATAAGCTTGTGCCGTAGTACTTTAATTTTGCTTAATTTTAACGGTAATGTTCTTAAGTGGAAAAATTGCTTGGACATAAACGAATCAAGTACAATGTGTTTTAGAGGGTTTCACAAAGTTGTGTGCTTTGCAAGGCTCAACAAAGTAAGCGTCAATAAACGGACATATCTTGAGAAGAATTAATGAAAAAATTTTATTGCGGGGAGCTGGCTTGTCTCGAAATTGAGTTAATGTTTACTGTTTTGGAACCGTTAATTGTAAGTATAACTTTATGTTCCTAAAATTTGGCTTGAGTAGGGTCAAATCATGGTGTTGGGAAAGGAATTGGAACTAAACTTGAGAAATGTTTACTTAAGAGCGCTTAATATCTTCCTTAATATTGCAATATTGATAATTAAAAGGATGGAGGTGAACAAATGAAAACCACCGTGCTAATAGCAATCATAGCAACTCTACTTCTATGCCTCACAGCCATAGCTAACGCAACGACTGCAACGCTTACAGCAACTCCTAACAACAGCAACATATTCCAAGTTACAGGAACAGGATTCACACCTGGTGAAATCGTAAACCTGACGCTGTACAATAGAACTGCAATCGTATTCCACTTCAACAATCTCACAGCAGATTCTAACGGCTCAATCAATGGAACAGAAATAATCCCAACAAGCATAGCAGGAGCGAACTACAACATTACCGCAACAGGGTTAACAAGCAATGTTGCTGCTACAGTCGTAAACTACGCAGTACCCAACCTCATCGGAAAGACAGGAGCAACAGGAGCAACGGGAGCAACAGGAGCAAATGCAACGGGAGCAACAGGAGCAACAGGAGCAACAGGAGCAACAGGAGCAACAGGAGCAACAGGAGCAACAGGACAAGCGTCTGACATGACTACCTCTTACATTGCCGTATTTCTTAGCTTAATAGCTATTGTCATAGCTGTCATCACAGCTGTCATCACAATGATAAAAGCGCGCGCGCCTCCACTACCTCCCCCACCATAACTTTTCTTTTTCCATGTTAACTTTATTGCAGTATTGTTTCTGTCTATTTGAAGTTCTGTATTGATGAACCATTTTGAATAGCAACTGCATCATAAGTTCTATTTAGAAGCTTTATCCTTCCATAAACTATCTATTGCATCCAATCCTAACTCGAAAACTCAAACAGGCAGGATCGAGAAATTGACGCCTAGACATACGTTAAGTATCTAAATTGAAACCAATTTTTAACTGCCATTTACTATTAAATTGGGTTCGAATCCCCTCCGGCGCCACTTGAAAAGACTAAGCATGTTTTCTATAAAAAAACCAAAAAGGTTCTCAAATCTTTAGGTATCCAAAGTATACATATAAACGCAGAAGTAATGGTATAAGCTTTTATACGCATGTTGAGGAGAGACTTAACAGTTAAATGGTTCGCGCGGTATGAACAAACTTGGCGGCTTCATCAGGTTAATGCGACCAGTCAACTGTGTCATGATGGGTTTCGCCGTGCTTGTAGGCGCAGTTCTTGCCAGCCCCCAATTTGGAGGCCTTAACTGGCTCAGCATCACGTTCGGTTTCCTGACAGGCTTCACTTTTTGCGCTGCAGCCATGGTTATCAACGACTATTATGACCGCGGTATTGACGCCATCAATGAGCCATCCCACCCCATTCCAAGCGGCTTGGTGAAAACCCGTGAAGCTTTGGCTTTTGTTGTTGTGCTTTCGGCTGTGGGTTTCTTTTTCGCTTTTAAGGTAAGCGTCCTGTGTTTTGCCGTGGCGGCGGCCTCTCTGGTTATAACTGCAACGTACCTTACGGTAGGCAAGCGAAGTGGATTACCCGGGAACTTTTTGGTCAGCGCCTGCGTTGCTATTCCCTTCCTTTACGGCAGCATAGTTGCTTTTGGTTTTGTTAAGTTGAACGTGGTGTTGTTCGCTTCTATGGCTTTTCTATCAAACACAGGCAGGGAAATCACTAAGGGAATCGTTGACGTTAAAGGCGACAGCGCGGAAGGGGTGAAAACTTTAGCGGTGCGCTATGGTGAAAAGAAAACTGCCATTGCAGCCACAGTTTTTTACATCACTGCAGTAGCTTTGACGCCTGTTACCTGGCTTTTAGGTTTGGTGTCAATCTGGTTTGTGCCGTTTGTTTTGGTGACTGATTTTGGACTTGCAGGTTCTTCGGTGCTTTTGCTTAAGGATTATTCGCGTGATAATTCTCGGCGAATAAAAAATATGGTTCTTTTGTGGTTCATTTTTGGTTTGTTAGCTTACATTTTTGGCACCTTCAAGTGAAAAACACGCTGTTATTTTGAACATATATACGTGCATGTTAGCAACAATTAAATCCCCATTATGTTGCATCATCATTCAAGAGGATGTTAACATGTCTGAAAATTTCGCTAAAAAATGGGAACCTAAAAAAGAAGAAGAATCATTCGGTAGCACAATACGCAACACAATTCAGCCGACACCACTACTAAAGCCAGCCTTAGACTTAGCTGTCAAAAAACTTGACTTGCAAATCGACAAGCTAGACCAGGCCAATGAACGCTTCACAGAGAAAGACAAGGCTCTATTCGCTAAAATAGTAAATGCTTACACTCAACATGATTCGGCGCACGCTAACATTTACGCTAATGAACTAGCTGAAATCCGTAAAATGTCAAAACTTATCATGAACGCAAGACTTGCACTAGACCAGGTATCGCTACGCATAAAGACAGTAACCGAGCTAGGAGACGTCATTTCCGCATTGGGACCATGCGTTGGAGTACTTCGCAGTGTCAGCACTGGATTGGGCGGTGTTTTGCCTGAAGCCGAAAATGAGCTGGGCGACATCGGCAACATGCTGAGCGGTTTAATGTTTGAAGCCGGAACAAGCAGTGGAATGTCACTGAACTTCAACTCTGTAAACGAGGATACTGAAAAAATCCTTGCCGAAGCAGCAATCGTCGCAGAACAAAGAGTTAGCTCAAACTTCCCTGATTTGCCTCCTGGAATGCCAGCCGGCGCAGCAAGCAACAAATCACAAACTTAAGGCAACTAAACACTTCTTCTTTTAGCCTCTTCTTTTTTTCTTTTGTTTATGTGTTTTTGATATTCTTTTCTTGTGGTTTGGTTTCTGCTTTTGGTGTTTTTACCTGAATTAACCTGGAGTTTTTGTAAGTAAGAGTTATATCGAAATAAGATAGCTAAGGATTTAATGAGCCATGACTAAGTCGCCTCTTTGCCCTTCTTGCTACGTAGAAATGAAACCTAAATGTAACAGTCAATAACAAGTAATTTATCACCAGTGCCCTAAGTGTGGGTCTCGAATTCTATTTACTCATTCAGGACATTAACCCCTCTATGTTGATTAAGTTATAAGAACAAGCTGTTCTAACAATTGGACTTATATGTTACTCTCAACGTTGTTTGTTCCTTGAGGGTTCAGCTGGTTGAATGGGAAGGACGAAACAGAGCTTGAGTACGCCCTGCGAGGCAAAGCGTGGAAGGTCTACTGGTTTCTTCTCAAAAAAGGCAGTCCCGTAGGAGTCCGTGAAGTTCAGCGTGCCCTGCATTTTAGCAGTCCCAGCATTGCTTTCCATCATCTTGAGCAGTTGCGTGAGTTAGGCTTAGTGCAAAAGCAGGAAATTGGCGGTCACTACTCGCTGGTTAGTGAAGTAAAGATTGGTGTGCTTCGCCATTTCGTTAAGCTTGGGAAACTGCTTTTTCCAAGATACTTCTTCTATGCGTTGTTCTCCACCGTATTCTATATCGCTTATTTGGCGGTTTTGTTCAACGGTTTCACCCGAGATAACCTATTCATACTCTCGTTTGGAGCAATCGTTTGCACAATATTCTGGTACGAGGCTTACCGCGTATGGGCAATGAGGCCGTTCTAAATGTTAGAACAACCTGTTCGCATGCTTAGCATAAAATAAAAAATCTAACTTACCCTTAGCATGGAGAAAAAAGTGTATGGTACAGAAAGAAGTTAGGAAAAAAACGAAAATTTACGGAGCTGTCGCAGTACTCTCAGCCATAATCTTAGTCAGCATGATTTACGTTTTCGCCGCAACTCCAGTCATATTTCCGCCAAATCAAACGCCCTCTGTGTCGGGAATGAAAACTTTCTCTTCCCTGCAAGAACTCAAAAACTACATAAATAATACTTCGCAAGGAAGCAACTCTTTTGCTGGAGGACCTTTAGACTCCCAGTTTTTCGGTGAACAAGCTCCGGTTCCGGAGCCAGCTTCAACTTCATCGACAACAGGCAATTCACAAAATGAGCCCTCTACCTATTGGCCTCAATCAAGTGAAAGTTTTTCAACCACTAATGTTCAAGTCGCGGGGGTTGATGAAGCAGACACAGTGAAAACAGATGGCCAATACATCTACACAGTATCCACAACCCAAAACACAGGCTACTATTTCGGCGGCTACAACCCAGAAACAAGCAACGCCGTTTACATCATAAATGCTGACCCGCAGAACCCGCAAGTCGTATCAAAGATACCTCTTGGCAACGACACTGAACCCGCAGGATTATTCCTGAGCCCAGATGGCACTAAGCTTGTAGTTTTAGCAAGCAAATATCAAACTTACGCTTACCCTCTCGTCCTTGGAGCTGTCCCTATGCCAAATTCAGGTTCTATTGGAATGCCAATGATACCAGCCTATCAAGCCGATGTCTACACCTACATTAACGTCTACGACGTATCCAACAAAGCCGATCCTGTGCTCACCAGAAACTTTACTGTCAGCGGAAGCTACTTCGATTCCAGAATGATAGGCAACTACGTTTACGCCGTCGTTAGCCAACCTGCAATGGATTATAATAACACTGTTACCCTTCCAGCAATCTACAACGGCGACAATGAATGTGACATTTCACCAACATCCGTTTATTACGCTGACATGGTACAACCAAGCTACTATACCTTCACAAGCTTCTTCGGCATCAACATCTCAAACGACACACAACAGCCATCCAACATGACTGTTATGATGGGAGGAGCCAGCACAATGTACGTTTCCCAAAACAACATGTACGTAACCTACCCAACATGGACCGACGGAGGGCAGTACACTTCGATTTACAGAGTCAGCATTAACGGAACCCAATTAACCTTTGAAGCACAAGGCAACGTGCCCGGCTACACTATAAACCAGTACTCAATGGACGAGTACAACGGCTATTTCAGAGTAGCAACCAACTGGTGGCAAAGTAACACAGAAATAAACAACGTTTATGTGTTAAACTCCAACTTGAGCATTGTAGGCAAACTTGAAGGTCTTGCACAAAACGAAAACCTCTATGCAGTGCGATTCATGGGCGATAGAGGTTACCTGGTAACGTTTCATCAGACTGACCCATTCTTCGTAATTGACCTAAGTAATCCAGAAGCACCCAAAGTTGCTGGCGAACTAACAATCCCTGGCTACTCAAGCTATCTTCAGCCTTATGATGCAAACCACGTTATCGGTTTAGGAGAAGAGACTAACATAAGTTCAGGGGTGGAGAGCAATACTCTCAAGCTCTCGCTCTTCGACGTAACAGACATCAATAACCCCACTGAAATAGCAACGTACAACGTTGAAGGCAACTATACAACTTCCACCGCGCTTAATGACCCGAAAGCTTTCCTCTTTGACCTGCAAAAGCAACTGCTAGTTATCCCTGTTTCAATAAACAACTATTACTATAACAATATCGTGGGCAACAATACGAACACTTCTCAGATAATTCCACCCTCAGCGCCAGTAGCCAATCCAGGCGTCATAATTAGTAGTAGCAACACGGAATATTGGCAAGGAGCATACATCTTCAACCTAAGCTTAAACGGCGGCTTTACTCTGGAGGGCACCGTTACACACTTAAACTCGACATTACTAGACAGCCAAGGATTCATGACTGACAGCTCAGCTTACTACAACAGCCAAAACGACTGGATAACAAGGTCACTATACATCGGCAACACGCTCTATACAATATCAAACTCAGAAGTGCAACTAACCAGCCTAACAAACATGACGCAAATAGGCGAAATCAACCTAACCTAAACTCTTTTCTTTTTTTTAAAAAAATGTATCCTATTTGTGCAGTTTTACATTCGATATCTAACTTTTACCTAAAGATATGCTATGCAGTACTGGATTTGGCGTAAACTTCAATCTCAACTTTTTGAGAGGTTTTTCCTAAAAAGTCAGACAGTGAGCCTTTCCATTTGGGGTTAGAGTTTGCGGTGAAGCCTACGGTTTGGGCTATGCCTCTCCAGAGGAGGGCTTTATCGTAGTCTTTGGCGTCTTGAGGCATAAATTCAAAAATTGATTGGCTTGCAACGATTACAAGTTTCTTTTTCATTCGGGAGATGGCGACGTTTATGCGGTTTAAGTTTAGCAAGAAATCACTTTCTGAGCGTACATAGTCGGGGTCGCTTACAGTTGAGGATATGATTATGAAGTCGCCTTCTCCGCCTTGGTACCGCTCGACCGTATCAACCCGTACATTTTCGTAACCGTCAAGCAGCAAATTCTTGACTACTCCTCGTTGAGCATTATGCGGAGTAACTATACCCACACCTTCCGACTTTACACCACTACGGACTAGGGCGTCAACAATCTTTGCCTCGACTAAATTTGATTGAAAACTCTCCGTCTCGTCATGGACAACTAGGACAAAAATATTCTCTGGCTCCAAAACAACTTTCAACCCCTCTGTTGAAGTAGCCACAGAAGATAGAGTTTGCGTTTGGTCAGAACGAAAATCAATTCCGTCTTTGTGGTATACCCATTCTCTTAGAAACTGTGCAACTACTTGGTGACATCGGTGGGTTTCGCTTAAGCGTTCAGTAGGAATATCAGCCTTATGCAGAGATTTAACATGGTCAATCCCCAAGTCTTCTTGACGTAGTAAACGAAGGAAATCCACAGCAGATAAGAATGAAGCCATCTCCTCAATGGTACGCCGATCCTCTTTTTCCCAATTATGCGATTGAATTGGCGGCAACTGCCGATGGTCTCCCGCAACCAGAATCTGAGCATTCTTGTTGACAAATGCGCCTGAAAGAATCAACTCAGGAAGCCGCATCATACTCGCCTCATCAACAACCAGTAAGTCAAAGAAGCCTTCGTCCCAAGAAGGCTCCTTGCCTCCAATCTTTTTCATAAGACCATACAAGCCAGGCGGCGTTACACATAAAACCAGAGGAAAAGCACCAGTTGAATCAGAAACTAGCTTATCTTGACTTGATAAAGCATCTTTTAATTCTGTAACTACCTTTTCGTCTTCGTTGTAGTTGACGTATGTTACGCCGTCAATGGCTTTAACTGAAGAAACAACATTATTTAAAACTCGATAAATTCTAAGATCTGCTAAGTCACTGCTGCCTTCTTTGCGGTAATTTCCCCAAGACTTAGCTAGCTTGTTAACAAATTCATAAATCGCCTTATGGGTAGGCGCAACCATCAACACACGGCACCTGCCGACTGCATTATGTGAGGCAATATGGGCAAGCACTGCTAATTGTAAAGTTTCAGTTTTACCTGTGCCCGGTGGACCTTGAAGCATAACAACCTGTTCCTTGCCAAAAACCCGGTCAATGAAACGGTTCTGTTCTGGTTTAGGTGGAAAGCTTGTGTGTTCAACCCAACCTAAGAAAGCCATGGCATGCTCCTTAGCTAACCCGCTGCGTTCTGAAGGTTTGTTTGTACCCGCCAAAAACCCTTCCAGCAAGCAATATAACTCGTTGTTGGCTGCGTAGTCAAGGCATTTAGCTGCCCGCTCCGAAATAATATCATCTGCTAATTCATCTAAAATATACTTGCGTCCCACTTCAAAGAGCTGCATGTGTTTACTATTTCTAGCTTTGTCTTTGTCAGTAGTTGGAAGATCATGCCAAGTACTATAACGCCTACTTTTGCCGCTGGGCCAACTGACCACTTTAATGGTTAGCTCCATTTTTCGCAAATCAACTTTTTCAACGATAACGCGAGCTGATTTTTCTACTTGTGAAGGTGACCTTTTCTTGGCTTCCTCAAACTGTTCCTGCTCATTTATTCTAATTTCAGTCGCAACCATCCAATCGCCAGAGCCTGAATCGTCAGACCCCTTGACTCTGCAAGCATTAACAATACACTCCGATTTTGGTAACCCAAGCCCCTCATAAATCAACTTGCCTCTAACCATAAAATCCCGATCCGTCTCCTCAGCGCTTAAACATTCAAAAATCACTGATCTGCCAGTGGCTACCCGTTGGCATGGAAGCAAAGCGTAATGCTGATATAATTCTTGGCGCTTGGCAAAATACTCCAAATCCAAAAACTCCCTGCAACTTCTCTCCAGCGTTGCATGTCCCAATGTGAACTCGGGGATTTTTGGAATATCTATTGGTTTTTTGCCTAAGCGTCGATTGCGTATAGTCAGCGACCGCTCTATATGTTCAAGAGCCAAGCAAAGCCTTGCACCAAGCAGGGTTAAATCCTCGTCGCTGATTCTTCGCGTCTTATGCGGGTAATCGCACCACATACGTTTCTCTATCATAAATTTTTCAAGAAAGCCTTTTCCTTGGCTACTGTCAAGCCGACCTTTGGCAGCCCATAAATATTCAATTGGAATTTGGTTTCCAAAACGGGCGCGCGCAGGATAATAGCCTTCTTTGTGTCTTACATCTTCACGTCCAAGTATAAATGAAATGGAACCTGTTGGAGTTCGTGTGTAAGGCAGTTCAAAGTTAAAGAAGCCATCACGAAAAACTGAACGTAGATCTAAAAGTGATCCATCTTTGCGTTTAACTACCCATTGGTTAGCATCGAAAAAGCCACATTGCTTAAGAACAGGTAAAAGCCCTGTGCTGTGATACCCCGCAGCTTTTCTTGATACAATTTCGTCTTGTAAAATGGAAAACATAGGTTGATCGATTGCTTGCCTAAGACCCAAAAGGTCTTGCACTGCATGGGCGGTCATTAAAGAAGGTTGACGCCGTACTGCATCCATAAGTAGATCTCGCTCGCGTCGAGTATAGAAGTAAAGGTGAATCGGAGCCTCATCTGGACTCCCAACCTCTGCGGCTATATCAATGATAGCCTTAGCAACGTCTGCAAAAAATGCCTCTAGCATGTTTTTTTCCTCATCGAAGCATTTTTGTCGTTGATCTGGAAGACTATTGATAATTTTTGATATGCTTATTGATTGTCCTCGGTTCCGTGTGCAGCTTACTCTAGCGCTAATCATCGAAAGAATATCTAGCATGTAATCCCATTCAATATGGAAGTACACCCGAATCATGCCATCAGGTTTAAACGAAAGCGCCGTATCTGCCCCAAGCTGGGGACTATCTTCAGGCAAATTTCCATAACCAGTGCCTGTGAGCCATGGCATCGCTCTAACCTTATTTACATATGGACTGGTGGGTCGTATCTCGTATAGCATGAATTGAGCCCTTTGAATTATTTTATCAAGCTTGGCACCTATTACAGGATCAGCAGACAACAACTGGACTTTTTGCGGGTCTAAGGCTGGAATCTCCTTAAAGTTGTAGGGACGCTGATCATCTGAATCAGGCACCACCTTTAACCTAGCAAGGTCTTCCAGCCGTAAAATCCCATAACATTTTAGTGCCTTCTGCTCCCCCCGAGTCAAATTAAGCAGTGTAACACTCTCTTTTTCTATTGCACGAACAACACAGCATTCGTTAAAGCCGCAGTTATCACATCGCCAAGAGAGCTGATACGCCACTTCTGAGAGGGCGATTTGGTGGATTCGGTAAAGTTCGCCGTTTCCGCAGAGAAGTCTTTGAACATCTTGGATTAGCGGCTCAAGTCTAAAGGGCGGAAGACTTTCAGCGTCAAGCTTCTCTAAATCCGATTCTTTGTTAATCACACATCCTTCAAAATCAGCATTAGACGAGAAGTCACCTAAGCCTTTGGTAAGCAAAAGCACATAAATTGCAACTTGTATACGGTGAGCCGTCTGCTCCTTCCAAGAAGATTTTATTTCAAAAATGCGGACTTTAACTTTACCATTCTTGCTTGGCCATATACCAATTAGGTCAGCTATGCCTTTTATGTCCCACACGCCAATATGCCCCTTCATAGGGGCTTGATAAATCAAAACAGGCTTGTACGCGGTCTCCGTTTTAGCAGAAAGTGAGCATTCAAGAAGGCCCATTATGGTTTGAAGAGTTTTTTTCCAAGCGCTCTCCCAATCGTCTGTCTTCGGGTTAAAATCGCTTAAGTCACGGTAGTCAGCAGCTTTTGCTTTTAATTCCTGCACTTTCTTCTCTTCTATCTTTTTACCTGCACCATACAGCAAGGGACTTAATGGTTTGAAAGCCTCAGGCCATTTGTGGCAACTCTCCTCGTCACCTTCAAATCGAAGTTTAAAGTAACGGGGGCAACAATCAAAACGGATAAACTCGGCTAGCCCCGACGCATCAAGCGAAGGCAAACCTACTATAGGCTTAGGACTTGACTTGCTTGCTTTCTCTTCCAATACCCCGATCGCTCCTAACTTCAATGAATAAGCAGGCTTGTTGCTTAAATGCTGTACTTACGTTTAAAGGCTTATCTAAACTGCCTTTTTTTAAATTTTGTTTTTTGTGTTTTGGCTTGTTTTTTTGTTTTGGGGTTTGTTTTGTTTGCAGGTTGCGTCTCTACGCGTTTGCTTGCGTTTTTCTGCGTGTTCCTGCGTCTTTCTGCGTTTATCTGCGTTCGTTTGCGTTTCTAAAGAAGACGACGATTCGGTACTTTACTTCATAAAATCACGTTATTGTTTGGTTTAAGCAAAATGGGTGATGTCACCCGCGCACAATTCCCTTTTTCATTTTTGGAGGCCTTCCAGCATGGTTAACGCTGCTAGGGTTAAGCGTAAACTGCCTTCCTTGCTTGTTGACAACTGTAGCAACATCAAAAATAAGAAGGGCTGGAATGCCTTTATGAGGTCACGTTATCGCCTTGAGCAGTTTAAGAAAAGAAACCCTGAGAAGTGCAATTTTTTAATTAATCGTTTGGTTGTTGATTTAAACGAGCTTGAACTTGAGCTCTAACTTTTATATGGAGTAATCATTTAGATAAGGATAGATTAAAAATGAAGTCTTCAACTAAAAAAATCGTAGTTATCGGCATTATTGTACTTTTTATAGCTTCAACAGTAGTGGGCGCGCTCGCTGGAATCCTATAATTTCTTGTGTTTTTTCCGAGAATTTCAAGGAATTTGTATTATAATACATCGGGTTTTATATGCTGACTTGTAAGGAATAAAGTCATAGCTGATTTAACGGAACTGGAAAAGGCAGTTTCAAACGGCAGCTAATCGGACACTAACAAAAAGTGGCTTCTATAGTGGGTATTTTGCATTAAGTTTACCTCTTCATTTTCCATGCTTACCATGCTTTTTACTGAGTACATTCTAAGCCTAAGTTTCAAGAGGCAGCTAGCCTAAAACGTTAATGCAACTTCCCGTCTTTTCACGTTTCCCGTTTAGGACGTTTCAAGAGGTAGCTAGCGCGTGCGCTAAACAAAAAGAAAACCTGCAAGCCTGAACTTACACTTCAATGTACATCAAAACTTTTCCCGGCAAGTTTACCTACTGTACAGCGCCATTAATTCGCCCTTAGCTAGAATGTGGCCTTGCATGGCTTTTTCGACATCTTTCTTTTTTGAGCCGACCCTTAAACTAAGCTCCGTATCCAAAGCGTAAACCTTAAAGAAATATCTATGCGTACCTGAAGGTGGACAAGGACCAAAATACCCCATTTGCCTTGCGCCGTTCATCCCTTCTGTTCCTGGCACCGTGTTTTCACCTATCTTACTATCTGAAGGAGGAATGTTCCAGACAACCCAGTGATCAAACGTGCCGCTTGGCGCATCAGGGTCATCTACTATTAGAACAAGCGTTTTCGCTTCTTTAGGTGTACCTTCGATTGTTAGTGGCGGATTGATGTCTTGTCCGTCGCAAGTGTATTTTTTAGGAATAAGCTTGCCCGATTCAAATGCTGGGCTTTTTATAGATAAATCTTTCATAAAATGTCACCAAAAAAACAAATGTTACCTCTGTTAGATAAAAGTTGCTGCCTCACAGAAAATTTTAGGGTTTTTGCTCTTTCCACTTCTCCAAAATTAACTTGCCATCATTAAGGCTAAAACTAACTTTGACAGGCATTGAACTATTACACTTTAATGGAAACATGCTGTCATCTACCAAGCGAACAGGCAGATAGAGCAGGTATCTATCGTCTTTTCGCCTAAATATCGTTCCCTTCCCCTCATTACCCACAACGATCACGCAGCCAAGTTAACGTTGTCTCGCTATAAGCATTTAAATTTGACTGTTCTTAGCGAAAATGTAGGCAATTTTGAGCCGCTTAAGCCAATTTCTTTTAAACCTCAGCTTTTCTCAAGAGCTCCCGTGCACTGTCAATATTTATCCGATAGAAAACTGCGGTAATGATTAAAGAAATGACTCCGCTGATGAAAACGGAAATGGCAAGGTAAAATGAACTAGCTGTTAAACCAGGAATAAGCGATGGAGCGAGCGAAGCTATCACATACGGTACAAGGGGCGCCAATACCGCGGCTCCAGCAATGGCGCAGGCAAAGAAACTTACCAATGTCCATTCTTGACGCACCATTCTTGCTCTACGGGTTTGTGAGAAGTCAGCTCCTTTGAAGCCGATGGAAAGTGAAATCGAGCTTACAACCAAAATTACGAAAAAAGCTTCAATGAAAGCTACAATCGTCGCTCGTAGAGAAGGATGGTAAAATACAATTCCAACAATTCCAGCCGCCAGTAAAATAATGGTTGAAAAGAGTGTTACAAAGAAATATTTGCTTTTAACCAGGTTCTTGGGTGAAATTGGTGAAGCGTAAATTCTCCATACCGCTTGTCCTTCTTCACCTATCAAAATCTCTCCTAACAGCATAGCCATAGCTGCAGCAGGCACCAGAAAAATCGTTCCTACCAAAGTTAGGCTAGTTTGGGCTGTTGTGCCTCCGCTTATTATACCCTGCGATTCCAAGAGAGGCAAAATAATTATAATTATCGGCAAGATAAAAACAGGAATCAACTCCCGACGTCTAGTGAACGCTTTTAAATCCTTTCGGATTATGGCTGCTTCAACAGTAGAAAAACCTATTTTACCTAAAATGCCAGTTTTCGGCGTGTAGATGCCGCTTTTTTGAACCGTTATTGCCGGAGGCTCGTAAAGCCCAAACTGCGTGTTCAACCATACAGCAAGGTAATACAAGCCTGCAATGAATAATGCTGACAAGCCTACGAATAGGATGCCTTCCAAAAACAACCCTTTGACAATGTAGGAGATGGTTAGGGCTAGCCACACGAAAGGCACGTACCAAAGAGCGCTCTGAGCATGCGTCAGGTTCTGAAGAAATGAGGTAAATCCTGAAGTTACATAGAAATACAAGATGTAAAAAATGATGAAGAACAATATTGAACCGAGGAATCTCACCCATACAGCTGCTCTGCCGCTTGACTTGTAAACTGCACCAATAAAGCGCACTTGTAGAATTCTTAGGCTTTCTGTTGTGGCACTTGCCATGAAAGCCGCTGCAAACAAAGCCAACATAGTTAGCAGTGCCTGAAGAATTAAACCGTTAGGAATTGAAAAGGTGACTACTCCAGCTGCTACGCCAAGTACAACTGCAAGCGGGAAACCTAGTAAGTTAGCAAAGATGGAAGCAAAAGTGTGCTCTTCCCATGTTACTGGCAGCCAATACATAACCTGAGTTGATGCCTTGACGCCGCTGAGCTGGATTTGCTGCAGCAAGGTGAATACTAAACTGAAAACTAAAATAATCGTTGGCAATATAACGAAAACGCTGAGTGTTCCATCTCTTAATGAAGGCAGGTTAGGAACTGCCCCATTTGAATAAACGAGGGATACAACGTAGTTAGCCACTAAACCTGTCAATACACCGATGATTATAGCCGTCCAGTAGGGCCAGTAAGCGAGGAAGCTGTTTTCTCTATATCTTGTGGCTTTTATTCCTCTGATTAGCCTGCCAGATTTGCGTTCGACTCGCACAAGGAAGAGGACGTTCTTCCAGTTCATTTCATGAGTTCCTCAACGACAGCTCTTAAATCTTCAGTTCCAGTTAACCTCAAGAAAATATCTTCCAGTCCTGAGCTTGGCAGGCGGGCTCTTTGTCTTAACTCTTCCATGTTGCCGAGAGCTAATAATTGTCCTTGGTACATGATGCCTATTCGGTCGCATAACGCCTGGGCAATCTCAAGAACATGCGTTGACATTATGGTGGTTACGCCTTGCGTTTTAAGCTCGTACAGGAACTCTTTAACTATTCTAGCAGAACGCGGGTCTAAAGCGTTAAGCGGCTCGTCAAGAATTAAGAGTTTAGGCTTGTGCAAAAAGGCTGAGATTAAACTGATTTTCTTTTTCATGCCATCCGAGTAACTGTTTATCATGTCGCCTTCGCGTCCTTCAAGCTGGAGGGCTTTAAGGTACTCGGTTATCCGCTGTTTTTTCTCAGCCGTGGATACACCGTAGATATCTGCTATGAAATCAAGATACTCGATTCCAGTTAAAAACTCGTAAATGTTCGGTGATTCTGGAACGTAACCGACCAACCGTTTAACTTCCACCGGCTGCTTTTGAACATCTAATCCTAAAACGTTAACCGATCCAGCGGTAGGTTGGACTAAACCCAATAGCATTTTGAGGGTGGTTGATTTTCCTGAACCGTTAGGTCCCAGAAGACCGAAGATTTCACCCGTACTTATGGTTAAATTAAGTTTGTTCACCGCCACTATTTCATTGTAGCGTTTTGTTACGTCTTTAAGTTCAACCGCGAATTGACTGTACACGCTCAACGATGCCACCAACTGCAAAAGAGAAAAGCCTCTGTATTTAAGGCTAATGCGTATTTTCTACAATTGAAGTTTCAAATTAATTTAAGGAAGAAAAAAGCGAAAGAATAAAAATCTTTACTTCCCCGTCCAAGATTTTCACTTAAAGTTAAGTTCAAAGCTTATAGGAACAGCTTCGCCCCACGACTGTCTGATTGGGCAAATCTTCTGCGCCATCTGATAAACAGTATTAGCTTTTTTGCGTTCACGCTCATTGTCGGATTCCAAGCCAACGTTCATGTTAAAGTGCACGTCTGTAAAGATCAACTTCTCCATGCCTTCGATGTTCATTTTAACAATTGCTTTTGTTTCCAAGTTTTTGAGCCCTAACTGGCTATTTTTAGCAATTAACAAAAACAGCGTGTTGATGCATGAGGCTAAGGCAGCGGCGAAAATGTCTTCGGGTACGCAGTAGCCTTCTTTTCCGCCAAACATCGGTGGTGGACTAACCGTAACTAATTGCTTGCCTTTAACTGAGAGTGTGCATTCTGTTCCGCCTTTCCAAGTTGCTGTTCCCTCAAAATTCATTTCGGGCATAAAATCATCATTTAATCTTATGCATAAGTAGAAGTTTAAGGTTATGGAACATCTGTTAGTGCAGGTTTTCTGGTCAATTTTCTGTGCCATCGCCTGAAGTGATGCAAAACATGTGCTAGAAAAACGTGCTCTTGCCTGTATACTCGGCAGAGTATGTTCTGGCTAGATATTAAAGGCTGTTTCGCTTCGGCTAATATCCTCTTCGGCGACTATTTAATGTAAATTGGCCAACCGAAAGCAACAGTATACCAATGGTGACCTGAGTTAAAGTTCACTGAGTAATTAAATAGCTGAAAAAGATTGGCTCTGGAACGTGAATTATCCCTCTCTAAGTTGATAGTTGCATAAATATTTAATCAAAAGTCCACTTAAATTGACTTAGCACACTAGGCTTAGTCCAGGTTTGTTGACAAAGAACCCCAAGCTTGCTTTTTCAGTTGTACGAGGAAATAGGGGTACTCTTTTTGTTTGGTCGTTTAGGTAGCAAAAAGAGGCAGGTAGGTGAGCGAGTTTTTAGCTTTCGGAAATAGGTCTAAAAAGTCAATAGGGCAATATTGCCTTGAAAGTTACAGCAAAAAAGCTAGTCACACTCTAACGGTTTTTACCCAAAGACCATGAACTTCAGCTTTAACTAATCATATATTAACACGATTTCCCCTGGGGCAAACCAAATAGCACTATAAAACTTAAAGACACGCGAACCGAAAAGCCGCCATAATCCCAGAAAACCCATTTTTCTGAAACGTTGCCTGCTAAAAACCGCTAGGGAAGCAATGTTTCTTCTTTGCACAGAAGCGAAAACCGCGCTTGCGCCATCAGCCTTTAAGCGCGTGGTTCCAGCATTCACAAGCGCGCTGGCAACGCCTTTTCGACGAAACTGCGGGTGAACGGCAAGCCAAAGTATGCAGCCGAATTTGTCGATGCCTACGTTGAACTCGATAAGTTTAGCAAATCCAACCACTGTTCCCTTCGCCTCGCTTACAAGCACTTGCCCGTCTTCTGAAAGTAAGCTGTGGACTGCAAAGAACCCCATGAACCTTGAAAAAGACAAAACCGCAATTTCCCGAAGCCTGCCGGCATCAGTCGGCAACATCTGCCTTACCGCAAATTCAGCCGCCATAACATCACGTCCTACAGATAAAAAAAACTAAAATCAACGTAAAATCTTTTACTTAAACTGGCGTCAGGGGTGGGGTTCCAGGTTTCGGTTCCTGCGGCACGTCAGGTTTTTTGCGGGAAAAGATAAGGCTTGTAGACCTTACGATTTGGGGTACCCCTGCTAAGTCTTCAAATATGAGCAATCCACGCGCGAGTAAAGCGAAAGTGGCGATTACCGGGATCAGCGCTGGATGAGCAGGAACGTCAAGTACCAGCCCGAAAATACCGATAATTCCGAATTCTTGCACGCCAATTCCAGCGGGAGTTATGGGAACAAACGCTAAAGCAGTCACCAACGGATGAATCAGGAAGTAAGCTATCCATGGGATTTGTGTAATTCCCAGTGCGTACCCTAAAAAGTACCATTCAAACCCTTTAATAATCCAGCAAGCGACGGTTAAAACAATTATTTCTGGGATTGCTCTACCAGTACTGTGAGCGCTTTCTTTGTATTCCTCAAGTTTTCCCATTAAGCCGCCTGTAAATCTTTTCAGAAATCTGGAATTTGCAATTCGGTCAAATAAAGAGATAGCTCGTTTGGACCATGTAAAAGCCGCCAACACTATTGCTCCAACCATCATTAAAGTGACACCGAGCACTGCGATTAGTAGACCTACGTTTATTCCAGCAATTTGGGTAGGGAATAATTGATTCCATATGCTTGTTGGCACAAATTTCACTAGGTAAATTATCGCGCCGATTCCGCCGATTACTTTAATCAGAAATTCAAATGTTTGAATGCCGAGAACACTTGAGAGACTTTTTGATGTTGGAACTTTTTGGTCAAGCAAATAAACTGGTGTAAGAATGTAACCTGAACGTCCAGGTGTGACGTCGCTCGTCAACATGCCACCATACTGGGCGAGCAATGTTTTACCAAACGACGTTTTTACACCGTTTTTACTTAGGACTCTTCTCAGCCTCACTGTGAAAAGCAGGTTTATTCCAAAATACATCAAAAAAGCCAGAAGCAAATACTCGACCTTGATGGTAAGAAATGTGTTATAAATGTAATCAACGCCCTTTAGAATTGTGGGCTCGCTAGGCTTGAAGCTGGCAGGAACAGTTGTACCTACATACCAGAGTAAGGCTGCTAAAATCGCTATCATGAAGATCACTTCGAGAGCGATCCTCAGTATTCCTCTTGAACGCGCCGATTTTTGCTTTGGGGGTGATTCTTTGGTTGTCAATGTGTCTTGAACATCCGTTTTTACAGTTAAATCTCTTGCGGAAAAAAACGAATTTAAAATGTGAACTATAGTAGACGCAATCGCATTTTTAGTTTATGGTCTTACGCATTCAGCTTTAGGCTTATACGGACGCTTAGTTGTTCTCCTGCGCTTATGATATTCACATTCGTTAATCCGAGTAAGTATCCAGCCTAGATCTTGGTATACGCATCCACATGGCAACTTTAGGGTTTTTTGCTCCTCAGTTTTCACAATGCTTTTTTTAGCTTTCGTCATTGTTTCATTCATTCTTTCTTAATGGATGCTAATTAGCGTAATTAACTTAATCCGTCTTTTTAAAAGTAATCATTTATTCTGGGCAACAAGCACATGAATTAAGACTGAATGGACGAAAATCGAATTGCTTCTCGTAAAGCTGTGATTTAAGCAAAAATAAGCTATTGGCAAGAAAAAAATAAGAAAAAAATGTTGGGTGAGGTTTACTGTGCTGAGTTTACGTTTGCTGCTGCTGTAGCTATGTCACATATGTCGATTTTGAAGTTGAAGTTATAGTCCATACGTTGGTCATAGTTGCCCCAGCCTGGCATCGAGCCATATGCTTTTACAACGCTGTTTAAATCCGCTGTTGTTACGATAGTTGAGCTACCACTGTTTATCATGAATGGATTAAACATTCGGGAGGTAGTCATTTGCGCGTAGACTGTTCCAGTCAGCGAATCTATACCGTTTATAGCAAGAGTGAAGTTGCTCCAACCAGATGCTAGTTGTAGTCATCGTGTTGGTGTCCATTGCGGTTCTGTTATCAAGAAAAATGATGAAGAAAACGGCTTCGGTTTCCAGTTAGCGAAATTGGCTGGAGAACCAGATTATCGAGCTATTTACTTTAGCGTTTTGCTCTAGTGCTTCCATCGTTTATCCTTTATTACTTTACCATTTCGGAGACTTCCAGGCGCACTGACTGACGCTAATTTAATCGCTTTCTTCAAGTAAACCTTAGCTCCACAGTATGCCTGCCTTTTGGTTTGCAGCTGCCAGCATCAGGTTGTCAGGCGCGGTGTATTCTTCTATAAGGTGATCTTTAACTTATACCATGATAGAAACTAAAAAGCAAATTAGCAAAAGGCAAAAGCGAAAAACTTAAGTGCAGAGAACATGTGGTATTGTTTAAGAATCAAAAACTAGGATGTTGAATCAATTGGCTGTTGAAGGTTTTTTCGAAAACAAAAAGACACCAGTAGAAGCAAAAGTCGGCGACTTAACCCCACAATCAAAAGCGGTTAACGTTACGGCCAAAGTAGTATCCAAAACAGAAATCCGCGAAATCCCAATGGGCAGAGATGGATCCCCACATAAAGTAAGCGACGCACTGGTCGGCGACGAAACAGGCGTAGTATACGTGACACTCTGGGATGACAACATTGAAAAAGTCAACGAAGGCGACACGATCCGCGTAGAAAACGGTTACGTAACCCTATTCAAAGGCAACATTCGCCTAAACATCGGCAAATACGGCAAACTAGAACCAGCAAAAGAACCCCTAACCGTAGAAGTAAACACTGAAAACAACGTATCCAGCAAAGCATACGAGCAAGAAAGACGACCATACAGAGGCGGCAGAGGCGGCGGTAGAGGGTACGGAGGCGGTTACGGCGGCGGAGACAGACGTGGCGGTGGCGGCGGTTACGGCGGCGGCAGAGACCGAAGAGGCTCTGGCGGAAGCGGCGGCGGTTACAGACCAAGATACTAAAGCGTCAAGTCTTAAAAAATAACCTAATCCCTTTTTGTCTTTTTATAATTCTTAATTAGCATTTATTTCGTTCTTGGCTTTTGTCTTAGGGTATTTGTGTGCGCACAAGCCTACCCCCGGGTCTACTAGATGATCCTAATATGCTTCAAATATGATTCAACATAGTTCTGCATGGAACCAACGACGGCGCTTTTCATTGCTTTTCAACATAGAAAAGTCTGTTTTTTGATGTAAAGGAAGAAGCAGTAAAAAAGAAAAAACAAGAGCTAAATATACACCTTAATTACAAATAATTTTTTTTGTAAAACGGTAAATTCCGTATTGGCTATCCCTGAATTAAGTTGGTTGTCTAACCTTTTTGGTGTTCGCTTTCTCCAACCGCTGAAGAACATGCTTGCTTGAAGGAACATAGGCATGGATTTAGGCAAAGTATATAATGGCAAATAGACATCTCACCGTTTGCTATGGGTGCAAAGAACCAAAATGCAGCCGCCTAAACTAAAATTTTCTTGGAAGTCAGTGCTTTTTCCACTGCTAGGTTTAGTTGGATTTTTCTTGTACATTTATGTGTTCCAAGTAAACATTTTAGGCATATTTGCCACTGCGAAAACCGCCAATCCACTTATTTATTCTATAGCTATATTGTTCGGTTTATTTCAAGTGTTATTCTTTACAGTTTCTTGGCGTGTGTTGACCAATCACCTTTCCATCAAAATGAGTATAGTTCGAGCTTACCTCTATGTTTGGTACGGCATGTACGTTGACACCATTGTTCCAGCGCAATCCATTAGCGGAGAAGTAACCCGAACATATCTGCTTACAAGAGACGGATGCGGCTCATTCGGAAAAGTAGTAGCGTCACTCTATGCTCATAGGCTTCTTGGCACCGCAATAAACGCTTTTGCACTAATCGCAGGATTAGTGTTACTTACCTTTGGAGGCAACGTTAACCCCTTGGTCTTCAACCTGATTATATTAGTTGCGACAGCAATAATAGCAATACTTGTTTTAATGACTGTTTTGTCTTTCAAGCAGCAATGGACCTTAAAAGTAATCAATTGGATAACAAAGTTTGCGCAAAAAATCAGTATGGGAAAAATGAAACTGGGAAAATTGAAAGAAGAAGCTGTCGAAATTACGGCGCACTTTCACGATTCAATGAAAGAGTTCAGGCATAACCCAAGGACTATAGCTTATTCACTGTTTTATTTGCTTATATCTTGGTTTTTTAGTTTAAGCATACCGTACCTTGTCTTTGTATCGCTTGGGTATCCAGTTTCATGGAGCATAATTCTCGTCACTTCAGCCATATTCTTAGCTGTCAAATCGATTCCCGTAGGTATACCGTTTGAAGTTGGGCTTCCAGAGGCAGTAATGACTACCCTTTTCATTTCAATGGGTGTCCCTGGAGCAATGGCCGCTACAGCCACTATACTTTCAAGAATCATAACATTGTGGTTATTCTTCATCATAGGCTTTGGAGCACAGCAATGGCTCGAACTAAAACCAGTAATATCCACGGCAGCAAACACAGAAAAAATTAAAATCGACCCTCTACCGTAATTATTCTTAAGATAATAAAATGGAAATAAAAATTGAAACCGCTTCCATCAGGCTACTCGATAAGCTCTGTGAAATTGAGGAGCAATGCTTTGACCAAGAAGCCTTTACAAAACGACAAATAGCCTACTTGCTTACAGATTACAATACAATCGCGTTAGTAGCCAAAGCAAACAGCGACATAGCAGGATTCATAATAACACAAGTAGAAATAGAAAACAATACACTCTACGGGCATATAATAACAATAAACGTGGCACCAACCTACCGACGAAAAGGCATCGCAAGCAAAATGCTAAAAGAAACAGAGGAGATTCTCAAGCAAAAGGGTATAACCGAATGCCACTTAGAAGTCCGCGAAGACAACAAAGCCGCATTAAAACTCTACCAAAACAGCGGGTACCAAAAAATCGGTAGACTAGAAAAATACTACGGCAAAAAACACGGTTTATACCTCAAAAAAAATCTATAAAAAAAGTGTTACCCCTTAAATCAAGCGCCTAATCCATTTGAGAACAAACGTTTAAAAACTATGGTGCATTTTAAATGGAGCGGTGGGGAGAGATGGGAGCTTCGCGAGGAAGAAAATCAAAAGAGCAAACACTTGTCCGAACCATCGTTGTTTTAATTCGCAACACTACTTGGCGATGCGGGAAGCTTGAAAAATCCATTGTCCAACACCTTTACAAACGCCATCAAAATTTCGGTAAAGCAGAAGTTTCAGTTAAAGACATAATGGTCAACCTAAACATTACTGGCGAGAAAAAAGATGAGTGCTTAGATGCGCTGCGAAGACTTGAAAAAAGAAACATAGTGAAAATTACACCACTTTAATTCAAACCACATTTTTTATTTATCTGACTATTTGCGCTTTCATGTTATTTTGTGTCTATCATCCTTAAAATGCTTCTGAATGGTTCTGTTGAGTTTCTTACCCTGTGCATGAAAAGATGCATAGCTCTTTTGCGGATCCATTCAACCGTA
>JBEKBM010000006.1:0-115234 GCA_050015395.1 Bathyarchaeia archaeon | reverse complement strand
TTTTGCAGTAACGGCACTTATTGCAGGGAACATGGTGCGAAACAAAGACGCGGTCGCCGACTTTGAGATTTTTCACTTTGCCGCCAACCTTGTCAATGATGCCTGTTGCTTCATGACCCAGCACCAGCGGAGCCTTGGGTACGCGGTACCATTCGGTGACGTCGCTGCCGCATATGCCGCTTGCCATCACCTTAAGTAGCGCCTCATCATCGCTGATCTGCGGGATAGGCATTTCTTGAATGCGGACGTCATGGTTGTTGTAGTAGACGGCGGTAAGCAAGAGGTTTCACCAAGAAAAAGAAAAGTGCTGGGTTAAGCCTTGCCGGCTTTTACCTGATTAAACAGGTCCAGTGCTTCTTGCGGAGTAAAGTTATCGTGGACAACGGCTCTAATCGCCCTGATTGCAGCTACTGGATTCTCGGTTTGCCAAATGTTCCTGCCCAAGTTAACGCCTATAGCTCCTTTCTGCATGCCATCATAGACGAAGTCGAACACTTCCTTTTGCGTTTCAGTTTTTGGTCCGCCTGCAATAACCACTGGCACTGGGCAACCGTCAACGACTTTTTCAAAGCCCTCTTTACAATAGTAAGTCTTAACCACACGTGCGCCGATTTCAGCTGAAACTCTTGCAACCAACGCTAAATAACGGGCTTCTCGTTTTTCAAGTTCCCTTCCCACGGACGTGACAGCCATGACTGGTACGCCATAATCTTCGCATTCGTCCACGAGTTTGGCTAGGTTGCTGAGGCTTTTGTTCTCGTATTTTGTCCCGACAAAAACGGACATGGAAACCGCCATGGCGTTTAATCGTAGAATTTCTCGGATGGATGTGACTATGCTCTCGTTGGCCAAGTCTTCGCCTACCACGGTTACGGCGCCTGAAACTCGCATTATGATTGGTTTCTCGATGGCTGGGTCAATGCAGTTTCTCAGAACCCCGCGGGTAAGCATGATTGCATCAGCGTACTGGTAGATGGGTTTGATTGTTTCTCCGGGCTTCTCAAGACTGTGTGTTGGTCCTTGGAAGTATCCATGGTCAATGGGTAAGAAGAGGGCTTTCCCGTCTTTTTGGATAAGTCTGCTTAACCTGTTTTTCATTCCCCACTCCATATTTATTTCTCCGTGGAACCTTTTGTTTTAAGAATTAAATAACCTTTCCTACCCTTGCTAAGAAAAACTGTTTGGATTTGAATCCAACTTGAATTTTTCGATAACACATGAGACTAGCCACAGTAATCACAGCCAGCGTATTTAGTATCTTAGGAGCTGTAGCGATAGCAAGTTGGTGGGCTCATGGGGGGCTGGATCTCGAGATAGATTCCGCAGAAACGTTAAGCGGTTTTTTCGGGGACCTTATGCTTTCTTAAAGTTCTAAGGTTTGAGAAGTGTAGGGCGTAAGTATGATTACTTTTGTCTGAGGCATTTTCTCCTTTAATATATTTTCGAATTTTTTGTGTTGCCCTTTGGATCCGTGCATGACAACGACCACATTTGGTTGTAATTCAGATGCCATTTTGAAGGCGTTTTCGGGAGAAGCCGTTGGGGACCAGCGGCCTGTAGGCAGAAAAGCTATTTGTGACTGATACTCTTTCACGGGCACGTATCCTGAGTCGCCCGCGTGGAACACAAGAAGGTTCCCCATTTTTACTTGAAAGAGCATTATTGGGCCACGGTGAACCCCTTGAACCGCCTTTACGGAGAGGTCTCCGTAAGCGTACGATTGACCAGACATCGCACTTGTTAACTTTTCGCCGGGGATGATTCCTTTCAATTTGTCGGCGACTTTTGCCTCGGCCAATACAGGCGCTCCTGTCTTCTTGAATAGCTTCAACGTCTTGCCAGCACTGAAATGATCCAGATGACTGTGCGTAAAGAGCAGAAGGTTGACTTCTTTGAGGGCCGCCGTCTCGTCATCCTTCAAAAAGCCTGCCGCGTCTATTAGAACGCTTTGTTTCGAGGTTCTTGCGAGGATTCCTGAAGCCCCAAGGTATATGACAGCAATCTGGTTCTCAGAAAGCCCTAAAGCAAAAAAATTGCCAATTTCCTCAGCCCTGCTCCGTCTAAACATAAATGATCGCCATTCCGTTGTGGGAGCTACCTACTATAAATAATCTTTGTCGACCAGCTCGGCGTTTCTATTACTTTCTTCCCCAACGGACAATCGAAACGTTTGTAGCTAATCTAACTCGCCGTTTCACATAAGGGCTGGGCAGGGAGAAAGTTTTAGGCAAACGTTATCCATTGTTTCCTTGTGAGTAAATTGACAGCACAAATTATCCTTCTGAACACGCTTGAATAATAGTTGTTTTTCGCAAAATGGGGGTAAATTGAGGTTTGTGGTGGCGTCGCTGGGATTTGAATCCATGATTGTGTGCACCCCCTACCCCTGTCTGTGTGTGTCCAGTTCAGATTTGAGTGGTGACAGATTATATTTCTCTTTAAAGTGCGCTTCATTTATTCTTGCTGTTTTTTGTATTGAGCTATAGCATTTTCAATCAATTGACTTCTGTCTCTAAAATTCCCTTTTTGAACTTGCCTGTCAATCCACTCGACTAGTTGCTTGTCAATGTTTGCTAAAACTGTTGTTTCATTATTTTTTAATTTCGAGCTAACTGAGATAATATATCCTTTTTCTATTAGCCAGTGGTGAAACTGCCACGTGGTATATAAGCATCCGCTGCTGCACTTTTGCCTCGCCTGCTCGTAAACTGGGGAAGCCTCTGTTAGCTTGTTTAGCTCCATCTGTACGGGGCATTTTACGTCTTTGCAGAATTCTCTTCGCTTATACTCAACAAATCCTTCAATTGACATTTTCATCGGTGGCTTAATCTTAATTCAGACTTAATAAAACTTCGTTTTCATGTGTATTTAGGACAGTTCGATTTACCTGTTTGCAATTTGGTTTTGAACATTGCAGGCTCACAAGCAAGGCACTCTTTATGCGTTTTTACCTTTTATATGCCAAAATTTACCAAAAATACTGCAGCCTAACGCTAATTCAAGCCCTAAACCAAAAAAGCAATCTAAAACGAGCTCTTCCAGAAAGGGGAGGGAGGGCACTATTTACTATTGAAATAAGAATGCTAAAAGCATAACACAATTACTTGGACTAAAAGCACCAGCTAAATACGCACTGGTTTTCTATTTCAATCGCTTAGGGATACAGTTAAAAAACAAGTTAGAAGCGCCAAAAGCGAAGGCTGACACCTTTGAGTGTAAAGCAAGCGTAAAGTAGCATTCCCTTTTAAGGTGCGTTTTCAATTTATTGCCTGTATGCCCCAACTTTATCTCTTAGGCGGAGAAAATGTCTTTAAAAGAAGTGCAAGGGAAGTAAACGAGAGAGCCTTCCAAAATGCAGGAGAACCTCTAATTGTTCTTGTGTTTCCTTGGGCAAGAGCATCATTCGACAAAGGCTATAAAAAAAGGAAGACGCTGGTTGATTATTTTATAAGTCTTGGCGCCAGCATCATCAACTTTATAGAATACTCTGATTCAAATGAAACAATTGCCAAAAAAATGGCTGATTCTAACTTAGTTTATTTAACGGGTGGACTTGCAAGCGTTCTAGTTGAGCGCCTGAAAAACATGGGTGTTGACCGTTTGCTGTATAACTATGGCGGAGTTATTGTTGGGAGAAGTGCAGGAGCGTTGGCGCTCTGCCGAAAATGCATAATCACTTGCCGCCGCAATTCAAAAGTCAAAATTATCGACGCCCTCGGCTTGGCAGACCTCACCCTTAAAGTCCACTATAAACCTGAAAAAGACAGTACGTTGAAGAGGCTGTCAAGACAGGAGAAAATTTACGCTGTACCTGAGGGTTCAGCGCTTGTTTACAATAATGACGCTTGCTCATTTATTGGAGAAGTGTATTTGTTTGAGAATGGCAAAAAGCGGATTTTATAATCGCTCTCTCACTTTTTCTGTAAGAAGCCTCCAACTTCTTCCTTATCTTTTTCAATAAAATTCCAAAGTTGTTTACTTTCATTATTCATTGAAGCATCTTTTTTGTAGTTGTTTTTTATGCGCCATAAGCTTCTGTTCTCAATTTCCAGTTGCTCCATCAAGTTGTACGTATCGTTGTCAAGCATCCCTTTTCCAAATGCGCCTTGTTCACACGGTTCATTTTGAACTTTAGTTTGGCCTTCGCTTTCTATTTCCATGCACACTATTTGACGCCTATCTTTTTCCACATTTTTACCTACTATAATATCAGCATCCCCTTTGCTGGATACTGCTGTAAGTGCCTCCTCGTTTTCTCCAGCCAAAAGTATCCACCTCCAAAAAAAGAACAATGACAAATTAAACTAGGCATGTTAACACACTTAAGCATATGTGATTGCGAAAAGCTGAGAACAAAATTATTTTTCAAATTAAAAGTTAACAGAATTATTCTTTCTTTGAAGAAACGCTATAACAACGGTTGCCAATATAAGCATTAAGAGCGCTGCACCGAAAATAATGAGTGGAATCCTAAAGGCTGGCTCGTCATCCAGAACAGTGGTTGTGGGTAGACCTCCTAGATAAGCTGCTAAGAAAATACCCACGAAAACGGCGCCTACTCCTTCAAGGGAGAATAAAATTGTGGTTAATTTTTTGTTGGCTAAAGTCATTTAAAGTTCTTCCTTGCCTTCCTTGAGCGTGTTGTTTATTGATTAAGAGTAAATTTGTATTTAACATTAACCTTTCTCTTGTTTGAAAGAAGACAGCCTGTAACTCCAGTAGTGGACTGCGCTGAAACCGCAAATGTAATATATTTGGAGAGAACGAAGTTTTGTTATACTGCCGGTTAAGGTCATGACTGAAGAAAAGTTCTATTCGCCGCTAAAAATAGGGTTGTTTATAGTCGTTTTATCTTATTTCCTGTTTACTTTACACGCAACGTTCACCCTCTCATGGATTGGCGAATGGAACCGTTCAGGGTCCTTTTCATTCGACATTTTCGCAGAAGACATCTCCGGATTCATTGGACTTATTTTCAGATTCGCAGCCAGCATCATAGCTCTTTCGACAATCATCTTTTACTTTGCCAAGAAGAATCTTTCGAAACCCACAGCCTACAAAATACTGAGGTGGATTTTAGTTTTTGAAGCGATTTATTGGTTGGGGCTTCTTACAACCTCAGTGGTAAGTGTTCAAAGCTTAGTACAGATGGGTTTAGATAACGCTCAGATAATGTCCTTGCTACGTTCAATGGCGCTGGGTGCTATTCCTCTTCTGGTAGAATCCATTGTTCTTCCTATCTCTCTATTTATATTAGCGTCAAAATTGAACACGAGCAAACCCGCACAGAAAGCGATAAAATGGGGATTAATTACAGGCACAATCTACATTATCGTGTTTTGGTTAACTAACACAAGCATGTGGTTCATAACATTAATCTACGAGAAAGGAAACGGATATCTTACCGCCTATCCACAAAACATGTTAAGTTTCATTTTAACCACATTCGGATTGCTAGCCTTGACAATTTATACCGCGTACTTTTCGAAGAAATCCAGCGGAGCAAAATCTTTGCAGGAGTTAAAGCTGAAAACCATAGGGGCTATCATCCTAGCGCTTGGAATGTACTTTCTATGGAACTATTTAACATGGATTTTCTTTGGAGGCAATTACATATGGAGCGACTGGTATGCATGGTTTCTAGGGCATAACCTTGACCTGTGGATGCTGTCACTCCCGCTGCTTGGATTACCACTGCTCTTCACCAATAATTCCCGCGAAGAAAATAGTTCTCCATAGCGCCCATAGTACACATATAATGCTGGATCCTGTCGGGAGAAGGCTGTGCAGTCATCTCTTTGTCTGGGCTAACGTATCCTTTCTGACGAAATTTTCGATTTACTTCTTACAGCCACTTTATCATTTCTTCGCGTTGCCTATACAAACCTGCTTAACCTCGTCGGTATTTATTCGCTTTCTTTCATATCTTCTAAGCCGCGCATGATTTTGCTTGCAAATTCTCTCATTAAATCTGCATGACGATTGGTAGGCCTCTAGCCTGCCGAAATCTGATAAACCTTTAAAAGGGCAAAAGCAACAAACATTTTAACCAAACATGCATAAATTAGCCTTGCTTGCAGTAGCCTTAACTGTGCTTACCATAACAGCTTCATTAGCAGTAGCTTTTGCAGATGTCTCCGTAGGAGTGAAAAAAGGCGACTGGATAGAATACCAAGTTGTCACAACAGGCAACATGGAAAATCATGACGCACAGTGGGCAATGACAGAAGTCACTGATGTACAAGGACCTGTCCTCAACCTTAACATGACCACACTGTTCACCAACGGCACATACTTGTACGAAAACATCACCCTCAACCTACAAACAGGTCACCTTGGCGACGACTTCTTCATACCCGCAAACCTGTCTGCAGGGGACGTTTTCTACGATGCCCACATAGGAAACGTAACAATCACAGGTTCCAAGCAGATAACCTGCGTAGGTGCCAAACGAACCGTCGACACTGGAACAGTGACCATTAACAAGATGGAAACTACGACATTTGAATGGGACAAACAAACAGGTATAATGGTTGAAGCCTACTCCAATTACACAGACTACAACTTCACCATGAAAACAGTCGCTAACGCCACCAACATGTGGCAACCCCAGACCCCTGTGGATTCAACCCCATTTTATGTGCTTATATCTACAATCGTGATAGTCGTAGTAGCTGTTGCAGTAATTTTGGTTTGGCGCAAGAAAGTGCAAGTGAAAAGCTGATTTTTCTGGTGCTGTTAACGTTTGTTTAAGGCTTATTTTGGTAAACAGGGCTTGTTTTTGGTCTTCTTTAACGTCACGCATATTCATTGTTACTCATCACTCACCTTCATGGTTATAGGTCAATGCAGCAGTAAAGTCCATGTTTGCTAAGCATCCTCTTAAGACAAGGCTATCTAGACTTGACGCTAAACAGCTTCAGCTAACACAATTACTGTCTAGTTCAGTAGATCCGTAAGTGGGTTAAGCTTTGTGTGCTCTACTGCCTACGGGTAGGTGTAGTTATATACGTTTTGACGGTACATTTTGACGGTACAGTTGGCGGTAAAGTTTGAGTGGTTTCTTGGCGTGGATTGCTCAGGTTTATGCCGGTGAACACTCTTAGGCGTCGTTGAAGGCTTTCAAGCAGCCTTAAGCTGGCTTGCAAATCTACTTAGCAAGTAAAAAACGTTATACCCAAGCAGGCGCCAGACACTTTCGGAACTACTGTAGTTATGCCAAAGCTTATAGGTAGCTTTCTAAATAGCCAAGAATAGAAGCAAATTGTCAAAAACAAAGCAGAAATATTTTTGCGGCTTGGTAATCTTAGGTTTACTTGTAGCGCTGCTTTTGCTTGTGGCAAGCAATTTCTTTGTTTCTTCTGCAGCCGCATCAACGCAACCTGAAGCATCTGGAAACGGAAACGTGATCATAGCAAATTTTAACGTTCCTGTAGATCCTGGCTCATCTGCTTTCATGTCCCGTGTCGTCTCCACTGCGCAAAGCCAAAAAGCAGCCGCCATAGTTATCGAGATGAATACTCCTGGCGGAACCCTCAGTGACATGCTCTCTATCATATCATCCATCACAGCGGCGAATCAAACAGGCATTCCAACATACACTTTCATCGTGCCCAATGGCTTGGGCGCTTCCGCTGGCAGCTACATAGCCATGGCAACAAACAGTATTCTCATGGCGCCAGGCTCAGAAATTGGTCCAAGCACCCCCATCGTAGTCGGCGGCACAGCGCTGGAGCAAAACCATACTGAAGATGCAATGATTGAAACAATGCAGGCCCTTGCAGTGAGTTGGGGGCGCAACACCACCGCGGCTTTCAACATGGTTTATGCTGATCAAGCATATACAGCCAATGAGGCAGTAGCTTTTCATGTTGCAGATGGCATAGCAAACTCGTTATCCGACGCGCTTAACCAGTGGGGCTTGTCTGGAAACCATCAGGTGGTCCTAAGTGAAGACCTCTACGAGCAAATACTTAGCGCCTTGAGCAATTCTACTCTGGATGGCATTCTCTTCCTCGTCGGAGTCGTCGCAGTTGTGCTGGATGTTTTCCACCCAACCATCGTGCTGACCATTTTAGGTGTTATCGCTATTGCCGCGGGCTTGGTTGGAGCGGAGATAATTGGTGCTTCGCTGCTCGGTATAGTAATACTGGTGGTGGCTGCGGCGCTGATTGTCGCGGAGTTGAAGCTAGGACACGGGTTCGCGCTTATGGCAGGAGTAATCCTCGGCGCTTTCGGCATCTATTATCTTTCGTTAGGATTGCAGTATTCGCCTTCGCCGATAACGGGGCTGGTGGAAATTGAGCTTAGCTTGCTTGTCGTTTTTGGAGTAATCATTGGCTTGTACATCAGGTGGGTGATTGGGCCAATCAGGCGGCGCTCCAAACTCACGGGTCCAGAAGCCATGATAGGCAAAACAGGCGTGGCAATTACTGACCTGAAACCTAAAGGAGAAGTCAGGGTAGCTGGGGAAACCTGGCGCGCTGAATCCTTATCTGGAGATATCGAGAAAGGCGAGCAAGTCAACGTTAAAGCTTTGAAAGGCTTGGTTGTCATGGTTGAAATTCAAGAAAAAAAGTAGAAGCATCAAACGGTTCGTCGAGTCATCTTTATTAATGATACGCTTATGCCCAGAAATTGGTGTAAAATGGTTATAATTCTTATTTTCTCGTTTGGGGGCAGTTTTGAGGTTCGCAATTCTTTTTTACTTGTTTGCAGTAGCCGCTCTTCTCGAACCTGCAACGAGCCTAAGCCGACTGAACTGTAGGGTCACAAGCGCCTTATACGGGTTTCCAAGTGCAGCTGTTACCTGTTTTGTTGCCGTGGACGGGACATGATACGCGAATTTGGGTCTTCCCAGACTGGTTGAAGCCATTTTCTCCTTAACGAAAAGGCCTCAAGTTACTAACGGTGGATGCCGTTTGGACTTGTTTTTTGTTTTTGGTCTGTTTACTTTTTCTGAGAATTACTGCGGCTGCTGCGGTCGCAATCAAGATCGCGATTACAATTATAAATGTGTAATTTGTCATTGGGAACGTTTGTTTGTCGAGCTGTGTTGGCGTTGCCAATGTGGGGGTTGATGAATCTGAGGGGGAAGGCGTTGTGGAAAAGTGAGGCGTTGGAGAAGGTGAAAGCGAAAGCGAAGGAGTGGGGGAAGGCAAATAATTGTACGACGGTGGAATAGGTGCTGTGATGGAGGCGGCGCTGACTCCGTTGTCGTCGTATCCTTGACTTTCCTCGGTGCCTAAATAGTTGAAGTTTACAAGTTGGATGTTTGTGACCATGTCTATCCACTTGTATCCCCACTCGCCAGGCACTACCAAGCGTAACACTTCAGGTAGAGGATTTCCGTTTTCTGCGTAGGCTAGCACTATGTTGCTTTGCTGTGCTGTCGCTATTGGCAAGTCTGTTGAAAAGCCGTCGCTTGCAAAAAATGCGACCTTGATCGCGTCGGGGGAAACTCCCGCTGTCTCAAGTAACGTCCAAAGTTGGACTCCGGTCCAGTTGCCTTCTGAGATCGCAACGCCAGGGTCACCCACGCAATACATCGCGGCATGTTCAGTGGTTTGGGGCATAGCCTCCAGGTCTGCCAATGTAAGATTCAAAGGGTTGTTAACAAGTCCTGTCACGCTTAGCTGCCAGTCGGTATTGTTAGTATCTGCATGAGCGGTAGGTTTTAAACTCCAGCCAAAGGAGGCGATAAGCAGTAGTCCGATTATTGTTGCAGTTACTAATAGAAGCCTGGATTGCTTCATTATGTTACCAACTTTTGATTGTTGAAATATGACACGTGTCATATTTAAGGATATTCACACCAAAAAGCGTTACTTCACGACCAATTTAGAAACAGCCACGCACGCTAAATTTTTGATTTTACTGTGCCTTTGGAGACCTACCGAAATGCTTTGGCTTTATAGCCTTATTTACCCGCAGAGTTAATAACGAAAGAAAAGCATATTTAATTTGAAGCACTTTAGGTTTTGGAGAGTAATAGTTACATTGCCTGTTTCTTATAAGATTGACACCGAAGTTCCTCCCAGCTACTACGAAAAACTATTCGACTTCATGTACAAGCAATATTTGACTCCGCAGAAGCAGCGTTTCTCCAGCCTCTCCAAAGAGGTAACCCCAAACAGCAACCGCATCTCCTACGTTGTCCTCGACGCGCAGGGAAAGCAAATCCTGCAAGTGGAGGTAGTGGGCACTGACTCTGTGAACGTGACCATAACGCCTCTGGACATGCAGGTCTCCGACGCAGCTATAGCAGAAGCCCGACAGGACGTGGTTATTGCTACGCAGATGTTCGAGGAAAAAGCCCGCAAAGCCACATGGTACTTCGCGTGGCAGGAAGGCGAAAAAATCGTTCCCGAAAAGGTTAAGCTTCATGAAAAAAGCTTCCAACGCATCTTTTTGGAAACCCAAATTCTCCTCTCCTTCGTATTCATAGTTTTAGGAATGGGATTATTCATTGTTGTTTACGTGTATTATCACCAGTATTTCTGGATCGCCCCAATAATCCTAATCGCGTCACAATCCGTGTTCATTTTCTACTCTGCCAAAATCATTGCCAGATCAGGCGACTGGACCATCACCAAAGACAACCCCACTATACATTTCTTGGAGTACCAGCCGCCAATCGGCTCACTCGGCACGCTTGACGACTACAAACAAATCCCGCCCGAGCAACTGGTAGCCCTCAAAAAGGAAGTCTACGAAGAAATTATAGCTAAGCACGGCGAAATCGACTGCAACGAAGCAGAAAGCGTCTTCTCCAAATACAATGTATCCTGCAGGCAGGGCAGCTTGTCATCCAAAAAAATCAATGTCTACGAGCTAGTGAAGAAGGTGGCTGACCGCTTTGGCTTCAAAGTACCTAAAATCGTTATTTCAAACACCATGGTTCCTAACGCCGCTGCTTCCGGGCCCAGTCCCAGTCGAGGGATAGTCCTCATAACCACTGGCCTGCTTGTCCAGCTTGATGAACCTGAAGTCGTAAGCGTCTTAGGGCACGAGTTCGGTCACCTCAAGGGCAGAGACCCTCTCATCCTTTTCGGATTATTAAGCGCCGAGTTCATATTTCGATTCTACGTCCTACTCGCACTGTTCCCAGAAATATTTTTGTCTTTACTGTTCTTCGTTTACTTCTTCGCAGTCATGACGCTCATATTCTTCATAGCCAAATTCTTCGAAGCCCGCGCTGACCTAACGTCCGCCATAATGATGGGGCAACCCAAAATCTTGGCGAACTCATTAGAAAAAATCGGCTTCCGACGCCTCCTATTCGAACGCACACCCAGTTTCCGCCTCCAAGAATGGGTCGGATTAGACAGCCACCCTCCCATATACTGGCGAGTAGACCGCCTAGAAAAACTAGCCGAACCAGTACAAGTCAAACATCCCCTTATCCAATCCATCAAAGAAGTACTCAGAGGATTCCGCGCAACCCTATAAGCCAACAATATACAACCTCATTTACCACAATAAAGCCTGTTCTAAGCCCTTGACTCTCGAGTGTTAACCTGATTCGCAGTCATATTTGGTTCGTTGGCTGCACATTATTCCGGTTTTTTTGTCTCATTTGTCTTTTTTTCTTGACGTAGACCACTGCTACTGAAAAGGTTGCAACTAAGAGAATTGACAAGCTAACGTATGGAAATAACGATCCGCTTTCATTAGTTGTCTTTTCATTGCTCTTGGGCGGTTGAATTGTGATATTAAGAGCTTTGACTGTCAAGTCTTTCAAAATTACGGCGCTATCTACGTTATTCGTTATTAACATTACCGTTTCATTGCTGTCCGTTCCATTATATGGAGTTACCATATTTTCTATGAGAGTGCCGTTTGTGTTGTATAAATTAGCAGTTATTCCGTTGTCAGATATTCTTTCTGTGACATTGTACCACGTGTTTTCTTTTATGTTCTCAGAAGCGTTCATGAAAGCTATGTTGCTTTCATTACCTTGTATTATGTTAGACATGTCAATGTCGTTCAGTCCACTAACGTTTAAGCTGTAATTTCCGCTGTTATTTTGAAGGATAAAACAAAACTGATTGTTTATCGTTTGATTAAAATCATCTGGTAACATTATAGGCTGCAAGCCTGTCGGTACATTTACTGGTGTTGTTATTGTTTCCCCAGGTATCGTTATTGTTTTTGTTTGCCCGTTTCTTCCCATTCTTATTGTTTGTTCGCTTGCTGGTATTGTTATTGTTTCTGTTTGAACGTTCGATATTGTATGCCCGGCTTGTAGTATAGTGAAATCGTAGCTGAACGAAACACCTGTTCCTAAGGGGATGCTAAGAAAATCGTTAACACCTTGCAGTGGGCTAAGTTCATAAGCTCCAAGGCCTGCTTGCACAAATATAGCTTGCCCATATATGTAGTTATAGTTGGGGGTCTCAAACTGAGCAAATGATTCTGGTCCGACAAAAACTGTAAGTGTTTCGCTGTCGGCACCGGCATAATTTGAAGCACCACTCCAACTTGTTCTAATGTAGTATGTGCCTGGTGAGGTAAAGTTCCAAGTCGACATGTACCCGCCAGCATCATTTGTAACTGTTGTGAAATAATCATAGGAAGATGCGTTACTAACGTATATAGAGACGTTTTCCCCCGAGTACGTTGGTGAAATTGAACCTGAAATCGTAAGAGCACGCGGATTTTCTCCAATACTTGATTGTTCTTGAGACATATTAGCACTTGATTGTTCTTGAGACAGATTAATAGTTATGGACGAAGGGAGTAAAGGCGTGTTCAAACTTGATGAAACCTGTGCTGGTGATGATTGCTCAGTGTTATTAAGGGGAATAATATTAGGTTCTGCGTTAGCGAGGGCGTTCCATTGGTCTCCAACTTTCCAGTTTTCGGCAGGGGTGCACTCAGCTGTCCAGTAAGTTTTATTGTCGTACACAAAATCGGTGGGTGCCATCCCAGCGGTATGATAGACCGGCGTGTAGGGTAGGTAAACTCCAACATTCATGTGACCGGGGGTTATCCCTGTATAGTGAATTAAAACAACAGCTAAGCCTCCAGCCTGCATGATGGAAGCCGCAAGGAGTGACAATGCAACGCAATCTCCAGAATTGTTTACAAGAGTTTCAACAGGATATTCTGGACCATTAATAGCATATGGGATTTGGTGAACCAGCGTTAACACGGCATCAGCAAACTGTTCGTTGCTGTAAGGCAGATTGCGAGTAATGTTTTGAATGCTCTCCGCGATGGGTTCGACAGCTTGAGGCGTAACAAATTTTGCGTAATCACTGTCGGTATTTACTGTGTGGCTCATGTTACTATAATAGTCGTAGAGTGAAGGCGGTACTGAAACATACAACTTTTGGTTGAGGAGCCCATATTGAGCTTGAAAAGTACTGGTCTTTTCGCAGTTGGCTACTAAAGAGGTAGGCGTTATGAAAACTAGTAACAAAATGCCAATTAGTAGGATCATGGCTTTCTGGTACTTAAAATGCATATAAACCCAGCAAGTACTTTTTCTATTCCATTCGCGCTTTGAATAAAACGCGTTATAAAAAGGTCGCGCTATTTATATTTTTTGCGTTTCGGGCTTTGGGACAATAGTCAGTTGGGCTTTGATCTTTTTCTAATGGCATATTTGTGGAAAAAAGCGTTTGAGAAGAGAGTTGCATCTTGACAATCCTCCTTATTCTGCCTTACAATCATCCAAACCTTCTATTATCCAAAGAAAAGCCGCTTTCACACTTTCACTCACATTTCTCCACACAATCTCAACACGCATGCGCGCACACAAGCAAAAACACAAGGCTTGTAGTCATTCGAATTTCTTGCCGCATTTTTTGCAGTATTGGGCATCCAAGTCTCGCTTTGCTCCACAATCGGAACAAACACCTAAGTTTGCTATCGGTTGTTGTTTTCCCACACCTTTTATTTTCTCTCTAGCTCGTTGTTCTGTGACGTAGCCCGTAATCAGCAGGGCAATTCCAGTAATTAGCAGAGGAATGGCGTAATTTCGATAGGGATAAAATGCCAAACCAATCCAACCAATCCAGTCCGTTTCATAGTACAAATACGCGTAAAGACCCACTAAAAGGAAAAGCCCGCCAAAAACGTAACCAAATAAACTAATCGTTCTCCAATACGGATATCGCATGTGTCGTCTTTTGTCTCGACTTGCATTTAAGTTTTAGTCCAATCCATCCATCATGCACCTATACGGACCAAGTCTGTGTTTTTGTTTAAAAAATTTTATTTTCTTAGCATACCTTTTTTGGCTTGATTGTTTAAGGTTTCTTAGCTACTATAAGGCGTTAACGATTTTTTCAGTAATTAGGCCAATAGAGCTCTCAGTAGCCCGGGAGAGATTCGAACTCTCGTCGGAGGCTCCAGAGGCCCCTATGCTTGACCACTACACCACCGGGCTTCAACCAACATCAAATCATGGTTCACTATTATTAACTTTAACTTTGCGCCGTTTTGTCAGCTTTTTTCTTTTTTAATGCTTCCCGGACGCAGTAGCATTCTTGGCTAATCTTATTCCAGTCACTGCAGCGCCACAGAGTGTTAACTATTGGGTTTTTGTTTTGAGCGTGGCGGGTTGAGCAGAAAATTTTGGTGGGGTAATCGTATGAGTTGTGGCTGTCGCAGTTGCCGCAGTATTTTCCAGCGTCGTTGTCGCTCATGGTTTTAGCTTCCTTTGCTTGCTGTTTTTTCAAGCTGTGAAACAGGGTTGCGCTTGAAGCTTTCGCCTAATCGTTCGGTTACGGAAGCAACGAGAAACGGGAAAACCATCAATGCTTCGCCGATAACCATTACATGGTCTGCTTCGCCTTTCATTTTTCCCCAACTCACCGTCTCCTCCAACGTTGAGCCAGATAAACCTCCTGTTTCAGGCCGGTCCAGGGTGATTACCACAGCATAATCTAAGCCTTTCTTAGAGGCTAATACGGATGATTGAATGGTGTTGCGTGGTACTCCGCCACCGATAACTATCATACCGTTCTTGGGCGCTTTCGCACTGATGCCGCATATAGTTGGCACATCCTTGAAGGCGTCAACCTGAAGTACAGGCTTGGGGTTTTGCTGGGACGCGTGAAGCCAATGGATGAAACCAAATTCTGAGTCACGCACGGCTGGGATAAAAATTGGAATCTTCTCTTCGTACGCCGCTCGCAGTATAGAGTTTGGGTCGGTTAGTCGCTTGCCGATTTCCCAGGAAAACTCGTTTGAAGCTAAGCTTTCTCCTTTGCGTTCTAATGCGATGTCATCGTACATTTCTGACAGCTTGAAGTCCAATTTAACGAAGTCTTCTTCAGGAACAAAAATATCGTAAATACGGAAAACATGATACTTGTAAAGTTCATTGTCATTCACTGCCCAGCTTCCTTTGTAATGATGCCCACCTACGGCTTCGATGGCGTCATGAACCATGCATGCTCCTGTACTAACAATCACGTCCACAAACCTTTTTCTTATCAAGTCAGTGATTAACGTGCGCATTCCAGCGGGTACAACAGCGCCTGAAAGCGCCAAGAAGATAGTGCAGTCTTTGTCTTTGAGCATTTTCTCATAGATATCGCATGCCGTAGATAAGCGCCCAGCGCCTAAGGAGCCTGAATTTTTGAATTCCTTCATTAACTGGTCAACGGTTAGTGCACCGTTTATTTTTATGTGCTTGACTGGAGTTTCGAGGTAATCTTTTCTTTCCATCCAAGTTGCGCCTAGATTGTTAGTTATTCGCTGGAATATGAAAATAGCTTTCTATATTTAAAGAGTGACAAACTTTTCAGGAAAAGGATTCATTCAAAATTTTCGTGAGGAAATTCTTTCCTGAACCTCTTTTAGCCGTTGTTCTGAAAGATAGTATTTTCCGTTAACTTCAACGAAAAATTCCTGTTCTGCCTAAACGTCTCTGATCCAAAGCTCTTGAATTTCTCTGCCGGTTAATGATAATGGTTCTAAGCCGTTTTGTTCATTTCTTCTTTCTGTTTTGATAGATACTGTCTGAAAAGAGCTGCTATCATGAGACAAATCCCAATAACGATAGTAATATTTTCAAGTTCATTTTGGGTATTCGCTGTCACAAAGCCATAGCCAGCGTCAGATAGCAGAAGTAAAAGGCCAATAATGAATAAGATGGCTCTAAATAACGCTCTTTTGTTTCTGTCCTTGGCTTTCGGTTTAGTCAGGTTTTCTTGCGTCAATCATCCTTACTCTCCTCCTGTGAAAATGGCTTCGGTTTTTTCAGGTTCACATCCCTTAAAAGTGTAGTTTTTAATTGATAAGCTCAGAGCTACCAGCACTAGCGATAAGGCAATTCCAATGGCAAAGAGCACATTGAACGCCGTTGCTGAGGGAAGTTGCCCAACTACAATAGTTTGCCCGTTAACAATTCTGGTTAGCTGCACTGTGTAGGATGCCATAACCGCCGTTGCAAGGACAGGCCCGATGGCGCTTCCAAGATTTCTCAATGTGGTGTTTATTCCCAAGCCTACAGCAGTGTAGTCCTTTGGAAGAGACACGCAAATCATATTTACGATAGGCACGATCGTCGACACTATGCCAGCGGCTGAAACAAGGGTATCAATAGTAAGATTAACATTCGAAGACCTGTTTATTATAAAAAGGAAAAGCCCCAAAGCAAGAATTAATCCACCAGCCACCAGCACAGGTTTTGGTCCAGACCGTGTTACGGCTCTTCCTACAAGAGGTCCAATGACCAGCATAGCAATTGTCGCTGGAGCAATAATTACGCCAGTTGCAACGATATCTAGGCCAAGTCCAAATGGGGTTGGCATCTCTGCGTAATAAACAACCCCGAAAAAGATTAACAAGGTTGCGAAGCTGGCGATAATTCCTACGAGGTTTGCTACGAGGACATTTCTGATTTTCAGAAGGCTCAGTTGGATCAATGGGTTTGTAGCCCTGTTTTCAAAGATAAAGAAGAAAACTGTTAGAACAATGCCTGGTGCTAAGAATGCGACTTCTTCGAGCGATAACCAGCCTAGCGTTGGTCCCTCGGTTATATAGATTAGGAGCAATGTTAATCCTGTCATTAGGCTTAAAGCGCCTGTATAGTCCACTGTGGTTTTCGTTTTTACCATATCTTTCTTCATTACTTTGGCTACAACCGCAAAAAGAACTATACTTAGGACGAATGATGTGTAGAATGCGTACTGCCAGCCCAGACTTTGTACTACATAAGAACCGATGACTAATCCAGCACCTGCTCCTATGGCAAGCGTTGCACTTACTATTCCCTGGGCTGTGGCTATTTTTTCCTTAGGGAAGGAGTCGGCAATAACGGCAAGGCCAAGGGGAACTATTGCTAACCCTACCCCTTGTATTCCTCGAGCGATAAGCAGAAAATAAATGGATGGGGAGAAACCAGCTATCCCCACTCCAAATATGTAAAAGGCCAAGGCAACCAGAAATATTCGTTTCTTGCCATATAGGTCGCCGAGTTTTCCGAATATCGGTGCAACTGCGCAGCCTACAATCAGGAATGCGGAGGTAATCCAGGAAGCAATTGTCGCTGTTGTGGCCAAGTCTTTCTGGATAGTAGGTACTGCTGGAACCACCATTGTCTCCACATAGTTGATTAGGAGAGCGACTGCCGTTACGGTTACGAGAAGTTTAGTTGTGTACCCTGAATTCTTACCTTTCGCTTGGATGTTATTGTTCATGATTTTTTCCACCTAAATTAGACTTGGCCATGACGCTAATTTTTCTGCACTCCATAGTATTCGCCTTTTACATAAGATTTATACCCCACAAGTGGGGTGAGAATGTCATGCAGCAAATTACAATAGAGATTCCTCTCGGCAACTTGCCAAAAGGGGCCATTCCAACAGAGTTGCTGTCAAAAGCGTCAACGATTCGTTTTCTACATTTGAGTTCAAACGGTTTCATTTTCACTTGCCGCGTACCAAAAGGCGAAATGAGAAACCTGCTCAAGTTCCTGAGTCAGCATTATGAGCATGTGCAAGAGGGCACCGTCGACGTTTCACAAGAAGGAGAAACGATGATTCGGGTAAGTGGACAATGGTGGGACCGTGATGAAGAAACTTCAGATAATCAGGCTCAGCACAAAGCCACTCAGAAATTGAGAGCACTTTATCAAAGTCAAACATATTTTCTGCGTTCACCCGAAATTAGTGGCGAATGCTTGAGAATTACCTTGGTTGGCGACCCCAAATCCCTGAAGAATCTGCTTGAAATCACGTTTGGCAATGCCAAAGTAAGCTACAGTGTAACGAAGCTTTGCGGTATCGAAAGGACGGTTGATGCCCCGCTTGATAGGCTTACTGCACAGCAGATGAGAGTCCTTAGACTCGCATACGCAGAGGGATATTACAGCATACCTAGAAAAACAAGTACTGAGCATCTTGCCCATTTACTGAAAATGGAGAAGGGAACCGTTGGAGAACACTTAAGAAGAGCAGAGAAAAACGTAATGGATTTTCTAATGACCTCATAAGGAAGTTTCAGCAAGTCTGCAGGTATTGCATCGTTTTTTTAGTCTGATAAGGGCATAGAACTAATCTGCGCTTTCGCCATCAATTATCTCAGTAAGAATATGTTTTTCCGCTTTCCTGCGGTGTACGACCAGTGTAGAACGAGCTATATTTAATTTTTTCGCTAATCCCTCAGAATCGATTTTTCTTGGCAAATCATAGTACCCTAGCTCATATGCAGTTGTTATAACTCTTCTTTGCTTTTCCGTCAAAGCCTTAAGCGGAGAATCAGAAGCAAACCTCGCATCAGTTAAAGAGACCATCTTAAAATGTATTTTCGATTTCTCCAAACTTTCAAGGGCATATCTCAATTGTTTCGCGCTTCCAAGCAAAGCCACTTTGAGCCTTCCTTTTTGAATATTGCAAAAGACACTATACACTCCAGTCTTGGTAAAGGCCCGCCTAAAAAGCGTTGAGGTCACCTTGTACTTAATGAATAATATGTATGCTCCGTCTTTTTCTCGTTCAAGAAGTTCCGTTTTTAAGATATTCCCACTCATGAGCTTAATATAATCTTCAATGTCTGACAATTCCTCTTCTGTATCTATTCGAATGATTGCCTCAACCCCATCTGGGTCATGCTCGAGAATTTGCAAAAATTCTAAACTTTTCACCTTTTTGAGTTGTGACAAATCTAAGTTCTCGCGCTTTAGAAATTCGTCTACAGAAAATTGTAAGATGAGCCTGCGCATAAAATAGACAAGTACTGTTCCCATAAATATATTTTTTGCAAAAAAAGCTAGCTTATCTGTCCCAAAACTAATCCGTCTATCCACCAATCATTAAACCTAAAAGAATATTAAAAGGAAAATGAAAAAAATGAATACAAATTTGACAATAAATACTACTAAAATTCGAGAGAACAAAAATGCAATTCTTGCAACATCGTTAATTCTGCTTTTCGCTGTTTCAATTGCATTGGATTTTGCACCGACGGGTTCAGCCCAGATTCCCTTTAGTGCACCACGCAAAACCGCAGGCTACATCAGCGTTGCGCCCACCCTTATCGGGGTTGGCCAATCAGCAACCGTAAACCTGTGGGTTTTACCTCCACCGCAAGACTATGCTACGGCAGCATGGTACAACGGTTTTACTGGCATTACCGTGACGTTCACAAAACCAGACGGAAATAAAGACACATTCACACCAACAGACGGAACGGGCACTTATCCTGCAGGAGTGACTGATCCACTTGGCTCAATGTACTTCTTGTACGCACCAAACATGGCTGGTAATTGGAGCGTGACGATGACGATGCCTGCACAGAACTTCACTGATTGGTCTGGAACCGTGCAATGGACGGCATGTACCAGTGCACCCGTTTACTTCACAGTGCAGACTGCTCCAGTGAACGCTGGCCTACTCAACGGATGGCCATATTCTCAGCTTCCAACAGGCTACTGGAGTTACCCCATAAACAGCAACAACAGAGAATGGTACCAGATCTCAGGCGACTGGCTAACAGCCTCCGTCCCCCCAACTTTTTATCCAATGATATTGAACACGGGCGGCTTTTGGCAGCAGTACGGTTCAGGACCTAGCACAGGACACATCCTTTGGGACATACAGAACACTGCAGGAGGCATAGTAGGCGGATCTTTCGGCAGCTACAGTATCGAGCCAGGCAACCTGATTTCTGGCAACCCGATTATTATGGGGGGCAAAGTCTATCAAAATATTTTGCCTGATAGCTTAACTGCAGCGCCTACACAGTTTGAATGCATCGACTTGACAACCGGAAAAGTGTTGTACACCGCGTCTGGCAGCATCACCGCTGGTCTCCATCTACCTGGAAATGCCTACTACCAATCATCCGCCGCTGGCTTAGTACAATTGCATGCTTCCTACGGAAACACACCGACCGAGTATCTGTTTCAAACTGTTGGTTCTCCGATGAATGGCACATGGAATTATTATGACCCGAATACTGGGACGCTCGCACTAAGTATCAGTAATGTAACGGCAATGAACATCGCACTTGTAGATGGCAGCGAAATTGCTTTTGGCACAACATACACTGGTTATCAAAACTACGTTTGGGAATGGAACCTAACTACCGCTGTTAATAACGGCAAAAACTGGTACAATGGACTCGTATGGAAAACTTTTCTGTCTCATCCTGCACCTTCAGACGGATCGGGGCGGACTAGCCTTGCAGTGTCAAAAGATCTGTCCGCCATTGTATATGGCGGAGGACCAGGTGACGACTTGGTTGAAGGCTTCAATGCAAAAACTGGCGCTTCAATTTGGAACCTTACATTACCTTACACTAGTACAATGGGGCAAATCCAACTGTACAATACCACCGACTTTCTTACGTGCGATGTGTCAACTGCAACGTTTTACTGCTATAGCGACCTTACTGGAGCATTAGTATGGTCAAGTGCAAACGTTGGAGCCTTCCCCTGGAACACGAAATACAGTGGTTATTTCCTCGCAAATGACAATAGTAATGTGTACATTGCGAGTCCAGATGGATCAGTAATCGCATTAAGTTTGGCTGACGGAAAAGTTGTGTGGCAAAGCACAAAGATACCTTCAACAGAGTACATGAGCAACTACTTGCCGTTCGAGTTTGGTGGCTTAGTAATTGCAGGCGGCACTGTCTACGCATACGGCGGTTATTCGCAAGATTATGAGATTGACCCCATCCCCCGATTTGCAATGACCATTGCCATAAACGCTACTACCGGAAAGACGATGTTTACGTTGAATGGAGGTGTATCTCCTAACGCGGCTGCCGACGGTTATCTCTTAGCCTTTGGAAACTATGATGGAAAACAATATTGCATTGGCAAAGGCGCGACTTCGACGTCAGTTTCGGTACCCAACAACTTTGCTTTAAAGTCGACGGTACAAATCCAAGGCAATGTCTTAGATCAGTCTCCAGCGCAACCGGGAACACCTGCGGTATCTGACTCAAGCATGAGCGAGTGGATGGACTACCTGCATATGCAGAACGCTACATTGCTAAATTCACCTCCTCAAGAGATTGGCGTTCCAGTTACATTGACCGCAGTCGACCCCAACAACAACACGGTTATTATTGGAACAACGACAACTGATTCAGCAGGCAACTTCTACTACAGCTGGACTCCTCAAATATCTGGGTCATACAGGATTACTGCAAGTTTCGCCGGAACGGGCTCATACTGGTCTTCTTCTGCTGAAACAGGAACCGTAGTCACTGAGACTGCAACAACTGCACCCACAGCAACACCATTGAGCGAGACAGCAATTGAGTCAACAATAATACCCTATGTTATAATCGCAACAATCGTCATAGTCCTAGCCATAGCAATAGCGACAATGTTGATTCTAAGAAAAAGACCATAAAAAAACGTAAAAAACAAACCATCTCCTTTTTTCTTTGAAAGAATTCCATACGACGGCTAACTTGTTAAATGGAATGTATAACGGACGGAGTATGGACAAACTTGAGCAAAGCTCCAACGAGCTACTGATTTACCTAGAATTCACGGTTGTTGCTCAAAAGAAAATCAAGCGCGCGTGCGAAACCTAATAAGAGTGAGAACGACCTAATGGATTCCTGATGAAATCATAGCGAGCTTCAATACGACTTTTGAGAGTTGCAAAGGGTAATTAAAATAAAACTGCTCTTCCAACTATTTTCCCTGCTTCAATTAAATCAGCACATCCTCAGCCTAATTGAGCTTATAACAGAAGCAATTAACCTTTAATTTGCCTGATTTAATGATATTGTCGTGGTTGCACAGCAGCAGGTTCCAGCTTCAAGTGCCATTGAGAATACATTAATTAGGGAAACGAAGAATGTGTTAATTGAGGTAAAAATGAAATGCCAATAGTTCAAGTTTCTGTTTGGGAGGGCATGAGCCTTGAGAACAAGAAGAAAACAGTCGAAGGGATAACGAAAGTTTTTGAAGATTTAGGAGTTCCCAAGGAAGCAGTCGAGATCGTTATTTATGAAGCGCCAAAGAGCAATTGGGCAACGGGGGGACAATTGCATTCAGAAAGACTCGCGCACACGCAATCCCTGTAAACTAAAGCAAAGGACTGACAATTAGTGTCCGAGAAAAAATTCAAGCTATCTGCAAGAGTAAGCAGCGCTACTCCCTCAGCTATAAAAGCTGTGTTAGAACGAATAATTGGCAACAACGGCTCCATCAAACCAACCGCCGACGGGTTCGAAGTCAATGCTGAAATCAAAGGTGAAAGCGCCAGAGACTTAAATCGCATACTGCTTTCTGAATTGCGTAAGGCTGAAAAGAAAACTAGAATTCGCTCAGAATGGTCTTCTGAAGGTACCGCTGAAAAGTTCTTTGACTATTCACTCAAACAAACCAAAAAAGTAAACCAAAATTAATCGCTTGCTCTTAATCGACAAATGTTTTCATCCGCTGATTCGATTTATAGTCACGGGTTTGCTGTCGCTTAAAATTTGGGCTAAAGTCTTAAAGCAGTTTACCGCATAAGATACTAGTTAATGGTGAGACAGTGGATAAGACCGACGTGATATTATGCCAGTTGTTACTTATGAATTCTCGGCTTTCTTACCGTGAACTGGCTGAAAAACTGAACCTGTCAGTAACTGCGGTTCATAACCGCATTCAATCCTTAATCGAATTGGGCATAATACGTAAATTCACTGCTAAACTTAGTCTGTTTGCTAAAAAAGGGGTTCTCATATTTATTTTTGGAACATCAAAAACTAATTCAATCCATGACCTAAACCCAAAACTGGAAAAAAATGGGTCAATTTACTGGCTGGCAATCGGCGGCGGGAACTTCTTGTACATAGGTGCTTGTTTAAAAAACATAGGTGAGTTGGAGCCACTGGTTCGTTTTGTTAGAGAGGCTGCTGAGTTGCCTGAACCAACGGTTGGTTTAGTGGTTTCGCCTTTACCGCTGAACATGATAAGGGGCGTTAATCCTGATACGAAGCTTTGTGAGCTTGACTACAAAATTATTCGTTCCTTGAAAGATGATTCACGTAAAGCCACTTCGGTTGTCGCTGAAGAATTAGGTGTCTCCGCCAAGACGGTTCGTCGTAGACTCGCCAGAATGGTAAAAAACTTCTTGGTAATGCTGTCTATAGATTGGTATCCTGATGCTTCAAATGATATCATAAGCGTATTTCATGTTCAACTTAAACCTGATGCCGACCCCAATACGCCTAATATGATTTGGCAAAAACATTATCCAAATATAATCTTTTACTGGGGCTTTAGCAATATACCAAACACTTACATATTTTTCACATGGACCTCGACCGCAAAAGGACTCCGAGAAACCCGTGAAAGCTTGGAGCGGGAACCAGCGGTACAAGCAGTAGCCCCAAACATCATCTACACAGGATACGTTTTCAACACATGGATAGACGATATCCCATAGCTCAGGGAATGTCCTGTTTTTTAACCAGTCATAGTTGAAAAGCGACTTTCCAGCACTTCTCAAATGCATTTTCCTTCAGCAACAGGTAAACATGAAACTAAATTCTCAAAAAACTATTACACCGTAAAAAAGGAGATAAGCAAAATGACTGAATCAGCAATAACAATACAAAATCTAACCAAAAGATTTGAAGACAAAACAGCAGTAGAAAACCTCAATCTGCAAGTCACCAAAGGAGAACTCTTCGGATTACTAGGACCAAACGGTGCAGGAAAAACAACCACAATAAACATCCTCTGTGGACTCGTAAAACCAACAAGCGGCAAAGCCAAAATCTACGGCTATGACGTGCAAAAAGAAACACAGAAAGTTAAGGAGCTAATCGGTGTTTGCACTCAAGAAACAGCCATCTACCCGTACTTAACTGGCGCAGAGAACCTTGAGCTTTTCGGAAACCTCTATGGCATGAAGGGAAAAATGCTCAAAGAAAGAAGCGTCATGCTGATGGCGAAAATGGGGCTAAAAGAAGACGCAAAAAGGAAAGCGGCAAAATACAGCGGCGGAATGAAACGCCGACTGAGCCTAACTCTCGCATTAATACACGACCCTCAAGTCGCTTTTTTAGATGAGCCAACGGTAGCCTTGGATCCGCAATCTCGCCATGCTGTCTGGGACTTTATAAAAGACCAAAAAACACAAGGCAAAACCATCATCTTAACCACGCATTACATGGAGGAAGCTGAAGAACTCTGCGACCGAGTAGGCATAATTGACCATGGAAAACTCATTGCGCTTGGCAGCCCAAAGGAACTAGTTGCTAAAAATCAGGCGAAGAATTTGGAGGAAGTTTTCATCAAACTAACAGGAAGAACCATGCGGGAGGAAGTCTAATGAAGCTTCAGCGAATATCCGCTTTAACCAAGAAAGAAATTATGAAAACAGTCCGCGAACCCGCAGTGCTTTTTATGATTTTCCTGTTTCCAGTAGTGTTCGTTTTCGCTTTCGGAGTTTCATTCGGCGGAGTCGGCGGCAGCCAAACAGTTACGTATCAAATCGGCGTAGTCAACTTGGACAATGGAAACTCAAACGCTTCTCAGATACTTGTCACAGCGTTGTCTAACACAAAGATACTGAATATTCACATATACGCTAACAACCAAACCGCTCAAAGCGACTTGTCGCAAGGCACTGTTCAAGCGGTGATGCTTATTCCGACGGATTTCAGCCAAAGCTTAGCTTCATATCAAGCTGCACCCAATAACCCGTCAAAATGGACAAACGCCACCGTCTCTTTGTATTTAGATAAAGGCTCTTTAGTTGCCACCCAAGCCATACCGCCAATCATCCAACAAGTTCTCACCGCCATAGCGGGTCAAAGTCAGCAAGCACTCCAAAGCCCATTCCACGTGGAAACCGCATCGTTGGTTGAAGTAAAGACCACATCGGCACTTGACTTCATCGCCCCAGGCATGTTCACGTTCGCTTCCATATTCCTCATAATGATGGTTGCCCAATCATTCACTCAAGATAGAGAAAACGGCATGATGAAGCGCATCCGCATCTCACCCACAACGCCGACTGAGTTCATGGCAAGCCAAGTAGCATCCTACATGGGTATCGCGTTAATCCAGGCAGCTCTGGTTTTCATGATGATATATGCTTTAGGTTTCAGACCTAACGTCGGCATACCCGCTTACGCATTCGCTTTTGTACTGGTGCTAATATTCTCACTGTCCAACGTGGGATTCGGCTTAATAACAGCTACAATCGCAAAATCCGCAGGTGCAGCAACAGGCTTAAGCTTCCTCTTCGTGCTTCCACAGCTTTTCCTCGGCACATTTGTTGGTGCGTCACTGTCTTCCGGCGCTCAAGTTGCAGGCAAATTCGTACCCAGCTACTACGTTACAAACGCTTTAACGTCTCTTTTCCTCAGAGGCGCAGCAGTCACAAGCCCAGCCGTACTCCTGGATTTGACGGTTGTATCTGCGTCTTGCGCAGCTATCCTAGCAATTGGCATAGTGCTGTACGCTAAATACTTCAAAATCTAACTAAAACACATAATCTTCATCCTTTTTTTTACTATTTCAAAGGTTACTCAAGACGCTTGGTTTCTAGCTCATAACATTTTGGGTTGGTAAAGGCAGTACGGTTCCTCTTCTAAGTAGCCCTTATTAACTGACAATGCCCTTGCACGACAACCGCCACACAACACTCTGTACTCACACCTGCCACATTTCCCTTTCAACAATTCATGATTGCGCAGTTGAACAAACAATGGAGACTGCTGATAAATTTGCTTGAATTTTTGCTGCCTAACATCGCCAGCTGGAACTGGAAGGAAGCCGCAACCGAAGACTTCTCCGACGTGTGAGATAAAGCAGAAACCGTTGCCAGCCATGCATCCTCTGCCGCCTGTATGGGGCTGGTGAGGTTCTTTTTGCTGCTGAGCGATAACTCTCATGTATTGAGGTGCACAGGTCATTTTAATCGGAATAGGCGATGTGAGGCTTGCTTTATAAATAGACTGAATAGTCTCCTCATATTGGTCTGGCGTTATTTCCATCTTTACCTTTCCGCGACCCGTCGGCACCAGCATGAAGACGTCCCATTCACGAGCGCCCATTTCAGCCGCTACCTTTTGAATATTGAAGAGGTCATTGAGGTTATGCTGGGTGACAGTTGTGTTAACGCGAAAAGCAAATCCGCTTTGACGAGCCAGCGACATGTTTTTCATAGCCAAATTGAAAGCGCCAGTTACCTGCCTGAAATTATCATGAATCTCAGGGCTCGAACCGTCAAGACTAAGTGAAATCATCTTTACGCCAGCCGTCTTCAATTTTTCAAAGGTGCCTGCTGTCAGGTTGCTGCCGCTTGGAGACATAACCACTCGTAAACCTAAGCTGGAAGCGTATGAGGCGATTTCGAAGATGTCTTTTCTCTGGAGAGGGTCACCGCCACTTATAATGAAAACTGGCTTGCATAACTCGGCGATTTGATCTACCAAATTTAGTGCTTCTTGGGTTGTGAGTTGTTTTGGATCAGGCTCTCTTTGTGCTTCAGCTCTACAGTGAACGCATGCAAAATTGCAGGCACGCGTGGATTCCCAAGCCATAACTCTAGGTGCAACTTCTTGCGTTTCGGATGAGCGTGATTTGTCGGTTGCGTTCATGCTGTTTGCCTTCTTAATCGCGCTTTATTTCTTGCGGTGTTAAGTAGCAGGCAGGGTCAGGTGCCCATGTGTCTCCATAAACTGCTTCCGCTCTAACTCTGAGGTTGCCGTTACAGATATCAAGAAATCGGCATTCTGTACATTTTCCGTGGAGTTGAATTTTTCTGTTCCTGAGAGCTTGAAGCAACGGTTCGGAGTTGTCTGCCCAGATTTGGCTGAATTTGCGTGTTCGGATATTACCTAGTGAGTAATGTTGCCAGAATTGATCTGGATGCACATAACCATTAAAATCAACGCAAGCTATCCCTGTGCCCGAGCTGTTGCCGCCATTTACCTTTAGAAGTTGAAGCGCTTCTGCAGCTTTTTTCGGGTCCTTTTTTTTCAGTTTAAGGTACAAATACGCTGCATCTGCATGATTGTCAACGGTTAAGATTTCGGTGTTTAAGGCTTTCTTGTGGAAAGTCTCGGCTTTCTTTAAAACGTAATCCATGAACTCCCTTGTCTGTTCATGCGTAAGATCCTCATTTGTAATTTCGGTTCCTCGCCCCACGTATGCTAAGTGATAAAGGCATACTCGAGGGAGTCCTTCAGCTTCAATGAGCTCGAAAATTTCAGGAAGGTCCTTGAAATTATATTTAGTGACGGTAAAGCGTAAGCCCGTTTTAACCTCCGCTTTAAGGCAGTTCCGGATTCCTTCAACTGCCAGCTCGAAGGCTTCTTTTTTGCCTCTAAACTTGTTGTTAGTTTCGCCTATCCCATCTAAACTAATTCCCACATAGGAAAAACCTGCATTTTTTAATTGCCCTGCTACGCTCTCTGTAATTAGTGTGCCGTTTGTAGATAACACTGCTCTTAAGCCTGCTTCGGAAGCGAAACGTGCAACTTCAAAAAGGTCGTGTCTAAGCAATGGTTCTCCGCCGGAAAACAACAGTACGTTAACACCGAACTCTGCTATATCTTTCACAAAAGCTTTAGCTTCATCCGTCGTTAATTCGTTGGGGTATATCTTATTCTCGGACTTCGAATAGCAGTGCAAGCAATTGAGGTTACAGCGTCTGGTAGTGTTCCAAACAACAACTGGTCTTTGGTGAGTTGCAACGCCATATCGTAAGTGATCCATAGAGCCTGGAGTGCCACACCAAAGTTTTGTAATGTTAATCAAGGATCGTTCATCTCCCGAAAATCGTAAGGCAAAATAGCAGAAGCTTTTGCTGGAATCATGGCGGAGCTGCCAAGGCTGACATTTGTTCTTTTAAGGTCTCTTGTGCTGTACAATATTTTGTATTCGTTTATTGCGATTCCCTCTGAGATTTCCTTAACCATACGCTGAACAACTTCTCGTTCTCTTCCATGTATAACTGCGTAGAGATTGTAGTCCCATCTTCCATTGACAGTTTTGCGCTCGTAGCAGTGTGAGATTTCTTGATATTTTGACAAATAAACTCCTATTTCTTGAACGCGGTTTTCAGGCACCTTCCAAGCTACAAGGGCATTTGCCGAGAAACCAATGTTGTTAGGTTTTATTGAAGCGCCAAATCGCCTGATTACGCCTTTCTCTTTAAGTTTACATAGGCGAGTGACGACTTCTTTCGGTGTGATTCCTAGCTGAAGGGCAATCTCTTTGAAAGGCTCTGTTGTCAAAGTAATGCCTTTTTCCATGCCAGCTAAAAGTTTATGGTCAATTTCATCCAATTTTCTTTCACCTTAAAAGTTTGTTTAGGTTAGTTGGAAATGTACGTTTATCTTAAAGCGACGGATGGTAGGCAAGTCAAGTATATCATGATCTTTGGTGTCTGTTTTTTGCTTGATCTCATCCAGTATCATGGCTAATTCGCTATTACTTGACGCAGCAAGAGTAAACCATACGTTATATTCGTCCTCACGTTCGTAATTGTGGGAAACGTTATCATATTCGTTTATGACACGAGCAACATCATTCACTTTGTTTTTTGGTACCCTCAATGCGACTAAAGTAGCTGCCTTTAAACCGATTCTTGAAGCATCAAAGATTGGACCTATCTTTACGATGGCACCAGCTTCAATAAGCCGCTTTAAACGCGATATAACTTCGCCTTCACTGATTTTGAGCCTGTTGCTTATTTCGAGCCAGGGTTCTTGCACAATGGGGAAGTCATCTTGAAGCATCTGCAGTATTATTCTGTCAGTTTCGTCGAGACTTATGAGCGATGATGTTGTAGAATCATGTGAATTGAGTTTTGCCTCTGAATTTTTACATTTCTCATCTTTAATCTGACCAGTGTTCTCTTTCACCATTTCACCTTGAAGTCAAGCTTGGTTTTTAAAGCGATTACTTATTCCTTAGGATTTAGCTCTTTACTGCGATAGTTGGCATTGCTTTACGTATTAACCTTGCGGAAAACTAAGAGTTAGACGACAATTCTTGCTAATTCAGCAAGAAACGGAAGCCTTAGCTTCGCTGAATTAGATTATAACAGGATGATGCTGGGGTCAAATTTCAAAAACCTCGTTGTCACTGATACCCGTGCATCTTTTACACCTGGAATAATCTTGGTCTTTTTAATTAAGTTATTAAGGTGTTCCATGTCTCGGGCAACAATTACAGAAACCACGTCGTATTCACCGGTGCTTTGAAACAAGTACTGCGTTTCGCTAAATGAAACTAATTGCTTGCAAGCTTCTTCCAAATAGGCTGGATCAATTTTGAGCAGGATTGCTCCGCTCACTTTCATACCAACTTTAGCTGGATCAAGCAATGCTGCAAATCGAGTGATGACACCGTTGCTTACAAGCCGGTTAACTCGAAATCTAACTGTGGCTTCAGCGGCATCTAGTTCACGGCTAAGATCTGCAAAAGAAAGCCGGCCATTAAATTGCAACAGCTTAAGTATACGCTTGTCCAAATCATCCAAGCTTGTTGAAAGCATCCCAATACCCCTGAACATTTATGAGAAAGAGACCTTATGAAACTTTTCTATAATCGCTTGACAACCTGCGAAAATAGGTGAATAATTTCCAATCAATACATGCTTAAACCGTGTTAATTTAGGCAGATTCACGTCGTCTCCAAACTGACTACCAGATACGACCAACGCATAACAGTATGTTTGGTATATTACATGAAAAATGGCAGACCACGAAAACCCTCATGAAATATAGTAATTATGTGTATTTAGGACAGTTCGATTTACCTGTTTGCAATTTGGTTTTAAACATTGCAGGCTCACAAGCAATCACTCTTTAATGCCTTTTTACCTCTTTATATACCAAATTTACAGAAAATACTTCAGCCTAACGCTAATTCAAGCCCTAAACCAAAAAAGCAATCCAAAACGAGCTCTTCCAGAAGTGGGAGGGAGGGTACTATTTACTATTGAAATAAGAATGCTAAAAGCATAACACAATTACTTGGACTAAAAGCACCAGCTAAAAACACACTAGTAATTATTGCGACCATCCTAAACCGACTTAGATTCAGAGCGTGGCGCTTGGATTAAATTTTGACCTCACGATATGGATGTTGCAACGAAACTCTGCGTGATACTAAGCATTGTGCATACGGGTTCACTACCAATTCCAGTGTTACTACCAATTCCAGTAACATTTTCGGCTGTAGGTATGGTCTCGCTACTGCTCTTGAATGCGAAAAGTAGGTAATATGTTGCAGCTGGCAACGTCACATTTACCATGGCTGAAGAAACATCTCCAGTAGTATAATAATATGATATTGAGCCTGAAAAACTAGGAGATTGTTCAGAGTATTCTTCTGAGGTCAAGATGTAGAATGATACGCTATTGTTTGTAATGAAGCTTCCAGTCAGGACAGCGGTTTTTGGCATGGTGATTTCGCAGGATACCGAACTTCCTGCTGCATAAGGAGCGTCCCTGCCCTTTGTAAAAAACTTGGATGATACAGTATTCGAGTAAGATGGAGTAATGATTTGATAGGCTGACAAGACAGCAATTACCGCTAAGATTAAGGCAAAACTAGCTACCAGAAGTTTCCGCTTCATAAAGAAACCCAAATATAGCTATCGCGTGTGTAAATATTAAGTTTCTCCAGTTCATTATCAGATGTGGCTAATTCTCTATTAAAACACGAATGAAAAAGGAGATACTCTTTTAGAGTACTCTCATTGTATCTAACTCACTCCATAATGTGCTCTTGTTTTTGTGTGATACGTGATAGGATATAGGCACTCTTTTCCTGACATATCATTTTCAGACGCGCGAAGGCTTTAGTTTTGGGCATTCTATCGTGGTATTCTGTGTCTTGGCTCAGAAAAGTTATTACGACCAGAGCCTCACATAGTTGCGATTAAGGAAGGATAATGAAATCTACTGATACTGTTGACCCAAACGATTTTGGAACAGAAGAAAAAATCGTTAATATTGGACTTATTCAAACGACTGTTTCAGACAACATAGCTGACAATATGAAAAAGACCATAGAAAGAATCGAAGAAGCTTCACGAAGAGGGGCTCAAATTGTCTGCCTCCAAGAACTGTACAGAACCAAATATTTTCCGCAAGAAGAAAAACAGGACGTTAGTCAATTAGCTGAAACGATTCCCGGGGAATCTACAAGAGCTTTCTCAGAGCTGGCGAAAAAGAACAAGATAGTTATAATTGCGCCTATTTTTGAAAAACATTCAAACGGAAAATACTACAACTCAGCGGTCATAATTGATGCTGACGGGAAAATTTTAGGCTCTTACCGCAAAGTACACGTACCAAATGACCCGTTTTTCTATGAAAAAAACTATTTTGAAGCAGGCGACTCAGGTTACTCTGTGCACAAAACCCATTACGCTTCTGTGGGGGTACTCATCTGCTATGACCAATGGTTCCCTGAACCCGCCAGAATCAACGCGTTAAACGGCGCAGAAATCATATTCTATCCCACAGCGATTGGCTGGATTAAAGGCTATACCTCGCCAGACGGGGACTGGCATGACGCTTGGAAAACAGTGCAACGTGCCACCGCCATAATGAATGGAGTCCATGTTGCTGCTGTGAATAGGGTAGGCGAGGAAGGGCAACTAAAGTTTTGGGGCGGTTCATTCGTATGTGACTCCTTTGGGAAAGTGCTTAAAGAAGCAAGCGATACGAATGAGGAAGTATTGGTTGTCAAGGTGGATCTTAATAAAAATAAAAGGATCCAAGAAGGGTGGGGGTTCCTTAAAAATCGGCGACCAGACACGTACAATAAACTAACCGAAAATAATTCTGAGGCACAATAAATGAGGACTGGAAATACGTCTTCAAACAAGACGCCCCGCGAACTAGGATACTGCATGCCCGCAGAATGGTGTAAGCATGAGGCAGTCTGGTTAGCGTGGCCACATGACCCTACAACCTTTACGTCCGGCGTCGAGAAAGTCGAGGAAACTTACGTTCAAATCGTGCAGCTACTCCATGAAGATGAATACGTTAATCTTTTTGTGAAAGATGAGGTCATGAAGGAAAAGATAACAGGTTTGTTTGTAAAAAAAGAGATTGATTTAAAGAGAATACGTTTTTTTGAATTTGATTACGCCGATGTATGGTTTAGAGATTACGGTCCGATATTTGTGAGGAACAGAAACCAAGAGTTAGCAATGGTGCGCTGGATTTTTAATTCTTGGGGAGAAAAATACGAAGAACTTTTGAAAGACAAGCAGATCGCACGCATAATAAATCACGAGATGCGCTTGAACTGTTTTGAACCAGGCATCGTTCTGGAGGGCGGATCAATAGATGTCAACGGAAAAGGAACCCTGCTCACAACTGAACAGTGTCTACTAAACAAGAACAGAAATCCTCACCTTAACAAAGAAAAAATCGAGAAATTCTTACAAGACTATCTGGGCGTGGCTCACATAATTTGGTTGAAAAGTGGTATCGCTGGAGATGATACAGATGGTCATGTGGACGATCTTGCACGGTTTGTTAACCCGACGACAGTTGTGTGCGCTTATGAAGAAGGCAACGATGAGAATGCAGACGCCTTAAGAAAAAATTATGACATACTTTGCCAATCCACTGACCAAGATGGCAAGAAACTAAACATTGTCAAGCTGCCCATGCCAGGAAACATCGAGTGCAACAAAAAAAGACTCCCCGCAAGCTACACAAACTTTTACATAGGCAACAAAACAGTTTTGGTTCCAACCTTTGAACACGGGAACGACAAGATAGCATTATCTATTCTGCAAGAACTATTCCCGAAAAGAAAAGTTGTCGGCATAAATTGTGTTGACTTGATATGTGGGTTTGGGGCAATTCACTGCATCTCACAACAACAACCAAAGTGCAAATCATAAGCAATCATCGATACGAATGCGGACACTTCAAATTTAAAGCAGTTATTTTCTTAATGCTTTGACGCATTTTAGATTCTGGGTTCCGATGGATTCAATTACACAATTTTCGGCTCTCTTTATTTCTCTACAGAAAGCTTGGTTTAGACGACGAATTCAACGCCTTCTAATCCTTTAAACCATTTGTCTCCAGTCAAAAATTTTACGTTAGACTTTAATGCAAGATAGTATCCAAGGGCATCAGCGTAAGATATGCTGCGGCCATTTTTCTTTAGCTTCAACCGAAGTTTCATTGAACCTTCAATGTCAGCTACTCCAAAGTCCAATACATATTTGGCAAACACTTTAACTACTTGAGAAGCGGCTTTCGCTCCGTGAACCTCAAGAGTTCGGTAATATATTTCCAGTAAATTGAGCTTCGTTAAAAAACCATCATTTTCTTCAAAGAAAAACCCGTATTTTGGGTTATCGCTAAGGTATGCCAGAACAGCATAGGTGTCATAGAAGAACCTTGTAGTTTTCTGCAAATCATTCCCAGCCGCGTTTCATTTCGTCTTTCTCATGCTGCAGGTCCTTGAAAGGATATTTGCCTCTAAAACTACGCACGTCAGACACTTTTCTTACTGTTACTTCGACTTCTTCTCCTTCCTTGAGCCCTTCTTCCTCGACCAGTGTTTTGGGTAGCACTATACCTAGCGAATTTCCCCAACACTTGACTTTCGCCTTTGCGTTCATGATTATACATGTATAACTACTCAACATTAAAGCTTTGCGAACGCCCACGCCCGCGCACGACATGCTATATTGTTAGGAATAGACTTAATTTTCGCTTTTGACATATGCTATATTCAGCCACCAAGAAACTGAGTTTGCTACTTTTGGCAGGATCTCTAAGCGTCAGGTACATTGACTACGATGCAGATACGGCTATTGAGCTTTAAACGAGGCGCGCCCCCACAAAATTGAAGGAGGTGAAATAGATGAGTGAAGAAAAGAAGGGAAAATTGAAAATAACCCTTGAAGTGGAAATAAACGAGGCTCTAATGGAAGCTTCAAAGGAATGGATGCCGAAAATGCATTGGATGAACCCTAAATGGATGGATAAAGACTGGAAGAAAGACAAAGACTGGAAGAAAGAAGAAGAATAGCCCCTTTTTTTAAGGGTGCGCCAGAAACGTCTGTGTCCATTACAAGAGAGCATACTTGGAGCATCAATCAAGGGTTCATATTCTCTTTTTTCTATATGTTAATAACCCGCATATAGATTTATGTTTGAAAAGTCAGTTTGAGTGTTTTGTTATTTGTCGAGGAAAACTGCTAAGAATTAGCATGGCGTCAGACGCGACTAAGTTCAACCAAACATGGGCGCTTTTCTCCTTCCGTAAAAGTCTTTCACGCCAGATTCCTGTAAGTTTGTTCTTGATTGACTTTCTTGTCAAAGTTGCTGGAAAGTCGAATATAATTTACCTAGCAAGTGTGCTTGGAATAATAGCGATAGCCAGCGGTTTGCTGTATTTAGCTTTTGGACTACGATGTAGATACTGCTTAATCCAAAACTAATTCTCATAAATACATGCAAGCATAGTAAAAATTAGCTTTCTATCGGTGCTGCACAAGGCTTTATACGTTCGATGCGCCAGACGACTTATCAGACGCTTTGTCTTTCTCAAACTTGATTAGTTCAGCGGATAGTCTCCACATGAAGAATCCGAGAGCGCTTACTAGAAAGGACAATATGGTGAAGGTGTCTGTTCTCATCCAGAGAAGTAAATGCGACACGGGCATGGCCAGCACCATGGGATGAGTAAACTGAATCAATACTCCATTAGCCCACGCGAGAAGACCAAATAAGAATAGCATTTCCCCGGTAACTTTTATTACAAGAATTTTTCTTTCGAGAGGCATTTTCATGTTTCGTTGATTAAGGCAAACACCATTATAAAACTTGTCTATGGACTTTTAACTCCCGGGCTGTGAATGTTAACGTGACCATTTAACACTTGCCAAATTAATGTTCCCATATGCTTTCTCATCATCAAAAACGCAAAACCAGAAAGAGAGCGGAGCACATTAAGTCTCTTCAGTTCTGTATTTGGAACGATGCGAGGTTGTTGGGTTCCATGCTTAGAAAGAGTGCGGAACATGGCGGGTCCGTATAGGTTTGAACCCGCGTTTGAACCCTCGGGTTGGATTAATTGTTAGTCGTTACTTTTTTCTTAATTTTTTGTGCTATTGTGCTTGCAACCATCTTTCCTGCTTTGATAACTCGGTTTTTTCAGCATAAGAAGAAACTGCAGTTCAGGGTTTATAAAACCACCGTCAGGACTCACTTCCAATTAGGAGTGGGCCGGACTGGGCTTACCCGCGCGCTAGTAAAGGTTGGTGCAGGTTGCCGTTAACTCGAACTATACAAAACTTATGGAAGATTGAAGCTCTCTTCTTTTGGATTATGCGTGAACTCAACCATTTGATGGCCTTGTTAAATAGAAAGACCGTCCAACTGAAAAAATGGGAAGAAGTTGGGTGACATCACCCGTTCTAACGGGTTACAACCAACACACCAGCCTATTCTACTAACTCACTGGAATTAAAATTTACCAATATCACGTTCTAACTGGGAAAGCCCAATCTATCCAGCTGCGCAAATCCCATGAAAGCACAAGAGAAGGCTCCACGTAACAATGAAGATTGCATTTTACACAGTTATGCGTTACTTTCCAATCAAAACTTGAAGTGGCCGCTTTAATGCTATTCTCAAAAACAGAAGCGCTCGTCTCGTACTGATTATGAACGTAACAAGGCAGAACCAACCGGCCATCTGTACCAATATTGATAATCGACCATGGTTTGCATTTCCAGTTCTTTTCTTTAGCTATTACTTTAAAATAATTAGTTGAATTCATAATAGGATAGCCTTTTCTTTTTAATTCAATAAGCTGTTTAGCAATCTTTTTAATTTCATCGGCTTGAGGTGCAGACGCATCAATGTTATGGTACTCATGAGCTACCGACAATATGATTCTTACACCTAAATCCTTTGCCAATTTCACCGTATCTTCTACTTCATGGATGTTATCAGCCATTATGGTCATATTGATTGTTACAGAAACCTTCCTTTTGGCTGCAGTTATGCCCTGTAGCGCTTCTTTGAAACAGCCATTAACACCTCTTATCAGGTCATGAGTTTTCTCCAGACCATCTAATGAAACAAAGACGATACCGTTGATGTATGGTGCTATTTCATCTATCCTTGATTTGAGGAGCGTGCCATTGGTGACAAGGCTTGTATGTAGAGGCAGAGAACGAGAATAGGCTAGAATTTCAGTCAAGTCTTTTCTCAAGAGCGGCTCTCCACCTTCAAACCCAATAGCGCAAACACCTGAATCGTAAATTTGCTTTAGAATTTCTTTTTCCTTTTGGGTGCTTAAATTTTCGCTGGATCTTTTCCAGAAGGGGCACATTTTACACTTAAGGTTACAGTTATAAGTTAACTTATGTCCACCAAACAATGGAGCTTTTACTCCGAACGAGTTTAAAAGTAATCCACGATATAGTCTAAGACCTATCCTTACTGTTTCCTGATAGTTGTGTGCCTTATTTTTCAAAAATTTCAACCTCAATTAAAATTTTATTATTAGCGCGCACGTTACATTGGAGATTGCAGTTGTAAGTCAATTTATGTCCGCAAAACAGAGGAGCCTTAACGTCAAATAAGTTTGAGATAAAGCCACGATAGATTCTCATCCCTAACCAAAAGTTCTCAACATAATGGTGAATGTTTTTTTCTTCAACAGAATGGTTGGAAACCTGTCCCTATCCTCCAAGAACAGTTTGAACTCTGCGAATTCACATAGATAATAACAAGTACTTTTCTTTTTTGTTTGTGAGAAAGGGGAATTTTGCTTTCTTTATTCTTTTTTCTTGAGTTCTTTCTTTATTCCTTTTCCAAGGTCATTTACGGCTTTGGCGCTTTTCCTGATGCCTTTGCCGACTTCTTCTCCAGTTTTTTCAGCAGCATTTTCAACTTTTTTCTTCTCTTCAGGCATTCCTATCACCTTCCATCTTAAAGGTAGTTTATTGCAGAAGCGCGCCGCGCGCTAAAATGGCATGAGCGTCCAGCTCGTTTAACATTTCCCATGCCATCGCGCTATTGAAATCATTTAAAGAAGTTAATACTTATGTTACTGTACCAGAGAAATTAATAGACTTTCAAGATAGAGTTAATAGTTATCTGAAAGAAGGCTGGAGAGTTTTTTCAGTAATTCCAAAGTTAATTAATAATGCTTCATGTATAATAATTGTTTTAGTAAGAGATGATTAATTGCGTCTGAAATTAAGCATGTTACTGATGCTTTAGGCAGAGGTAAAAAGGACGGAGATGTTAAAGGAACACATTTAGGGCAAATATTAACTTATTTGCAGGGTAAAAAAGGAATCAAAAAATGTGGCGCTCTTCTGCACTTACGAGAATGCAGGGGCTAGCGTTTGGTCGCCTCTATAGTTTCGTTACAAGGTGATGCCCATAATAAGTGCGTATGAAAGCGAAAGAAGAGTTAGCGACAGTCGAACCATAGTGCTAACAGCTGACCAAGCCCTTATGACAAATTTCAGTGGCATATCCTTCTTTGATTTTGGTCATTGCGTTCCATACCGCCTTGTGCCAGAGCCGTTCTTGAAAAAAGTCTTAGGCTCTCCTCCTGAGACAGACGGTCGAGGAAGAGCCAGGATAGCAACATATCCGCTAAGGAAGGTGGAAGCAGCCCTTCTTAATGCAGGATTCGAAAGGAAACAAGTAATTGTCACGACACCAAACAAAATACGTAGAGCAATTACCAAGGACACATGTATTGTCGGTTTAAGCGTCGTTGACCCCCTAGGCAAGGCACCAGTCACCTATACGCTCGCCTCGCTTCTGGGCGGAGGAGACTCTTGCACAAAAGTCGAGTTTCTAACCCTAATGAAAGAAGTCAAAACGCTCAAGAAAAAATACAATTTCAAGCTTATAGTTGGAGGCCAAGGAGTCTGGCAGTTGTCAACAGTCCAAAAAGCGTTAGGCATAGATACCCTGTTTTTTGGCGAAGCCGAAGTCACTTTTCCGCAACTAGCCAGCAGCATAATCAATGGTGAAAAAACGCCCTCAATCGTTTACGGCGAAACACCCTCAGTCGATGAAATTCCAGCTATTGTCAATCCGTCTAGATTAGGCGCAGTCCAGATTACCCGAGGATGCCCAAGAGGGTGCCAGTTCTGCTCGCCGGCTACGCTGGAATTCAGAAGCATGCCTCTTGAAAAAATTTTGGAGGAAATTAAAGTTAACGTAAAAAACGGTTTAAAACACATTGATTTAAGAAGTGACGACATACTGCTATATGGTGCAAACGGCATATGGGTAAACCATGAGACCGTCACTAAACTCTTCAGAACTGTAATAGAAAAGTACAATGTGCCAGTGACTTTTCCTCATGTTTCTATTGCCACTGTCAGACAAGACCCAAGTTTAGTCAAAGAGATATCCGAAATAGCCGGCTTTGATTTTAGGCATCCAACATTTCCAGATGTAGGATTAGAGAGCGGGAGCCCAAGAATAATTGCTAAGTACATGTCTGGAAAGCCTAGACCCTGGACGCCTCAAGAGTGGCCTGAGACAGCCCTTGAAGCTACTAGAATAATGAACGAAAATCATTGGTACCCTTGTTACACGATGATAGTTGGCTTCCCAGATGAGAACGAAGATGACATAGTCAAGACAATAGAACTCGTGAGTGAGTTAAGAAACATGAAGGCTATGGCGTGGACATTTCCGCTCCTCTCGATCCCTATAAGTAACACGCCTCTTGAGAAGCAAGGCTATCCAAACTTGAAGGCAATGCCAAAGGCCGTCTGGGAGCTGTTCTGGATTTCTTGGCAACAAAGTCTTTGGTTTTCCCAAAAAGTTCGCGACCAACTACTTAGTGAATTAACAAACCCCCTTTACAGGGAAGCAGCCAACAGACTATTTGACGCTGGCATTGAATCGCTAAATAATTTCTTTGCACAAATGCACGAAGATCCTCTAACAGCTTTTAGTGAGGGGATGAAACTCGACTTTCATTCGATTAATGGCATGATAACATTAGCCAGAAAGCTACCCAAGTATCTACTGCAAATAGCAAGGTAAGTGCAAATGCGTAAAGCAAGTGAAGTTCAACCTGCGCGTGCGACTTAGAAAATTTTAGCGCGACAAGCATATTAGATGGCTTTCAAATAAGGCGTGCAAATTGAAAAGGGCGATGCTTTAACCGTATTCGAAGACACAAATTGAAAATGAAATGGGAAAGCACTTAATTTTTTACGTACTAATGCAAAATTTTCTAAAGGAAAGAAAAGAGAAGAATGGTTGATTTTTTCAGAGGGCTATATTTTCTTTTTGCCTAATGTTGTTCTGAAGGTTTTGCCGCAGCATTCGCAAAGGCCGATTGTTAATTCTGTTCTTTTTCCTGCTTTGTCTGGTTTGCCTGCCATCTTCCAGGTTTTCTTAGGTTGAACTTCTTTTCCACACTTTGGACATTTTGCCATGTTTTTGTCTCCTTTGATTTTAACGAGAGAATTTATGTGTAGAATCTTCATGATAAAAGGCATTTGTTAAATAGATTTACGAGTGAAAATCGCCCGTTGAATCAAAAAGGTTTCGTACCCTAAATGGTGCTATTCTCTACCGGACTTAGCCCCGAGCAGGTCCGCGTCCCCCCATTTTATAGTGCTTATCAAACGAAACCATATTCGATCGCCTACTTGCTCGATCATAATGACTTGAGCGCGATGAACTGCGACTGTAGGTGCCCGTCAATCTTTGGTGAAGAATCTCCATAAAGCAGTACTATAAGAATTCTTGCCGAAAAAACGCAAGAAACGAGCAAGTAAAGCGCAAAAAGCGGGTCCGATGGGATTTGAACCCATGACTTTCAGCTCTCTTCACACCCCAAAATAGGCGTTAGAAGGCTGACGCGCTATCCGTCCTGCGCCACGGACCCTTTTCGGCTCTTTAATGATACACATCTAAATATAATTTTACCTATCGCCCCCACTAAAGGAAAACGTATTTTTTGTTTCCTTAAGAAGCGTTCAGTTCTTTACGTTGCCAACCCTTAGTTTTTCCACGTCGGCAGCATCTGGAACTGAGACGGTTAGTGACTTGTTGAGGGCTTCTCTGCCAAAATTTACTTTAACTTTGCCAGTTTTAGCATCTGAATAGTACGCGGTTAGTTTGGCGGCTGTTTCAATGGCTTTTTTGGTTTTCGGTCCCTGCAAAATCGTTATTGGACCGACAATTTCGGGCAGTTCAAAATAGTATTCGCTTTTTGTTTTTCTAACGGTTAAAAGCTTGTTTTCCGCCTCGTTTCTTCCGACGATTATCTTGTTTTTAGCCAGCCTGAAGTGTCTGCCTACCCTAAGCAAGGCCACATCAGCCATAGAAACGCGTTTTTTGTTGGCAAACAGGTCTCGTAGCTTCTTTGAGTATTCTTCGCATGTTAGCAAGCATCCGCCAGCCGGAGAAGGGTAACTTTTGATTCCGAATTCCCTTGCAAGTTCGAACTGAGGCTTCCTTGACCTGCCCTGAATATTAACGAGTTTAGCTCTGTCAACTAAGCCTTTCTTTTCAGCAACCGTTTCAGGCAGCAACTTCGCCGACAAAGGCCTCAACAGTTCACCTTTCAAACCCGCTTCTTCTTCAATAACCCGCAGTGCAGGATAATGCTGGGATTTTGGTCTTTCACCAAGAACCTCGCCTGTGAAGAGGAAGTCTGCGCCAATTTCTTTGGCGTATTTTTTGGCTTTTTTTATCATGAAGATTTTGCAGTCGATGCAAGGATTCATGTTTTTGCCGTAACCGTACTTGGGGTTGCGAAGCATTTGCAAATAATCCTTGTCGACGCTGACTACTTTGAGTGGAACTTTTAACTGGTTCGCGGCTTCGGCTGCTTCACTGGTTCCGTCTTTCTTAGGAATGCAAAAGGGAGTCTTGACGTTAAAGGCTACTACTTCGATGCCTTGCTTTAGAATCATTTCTGTAGCAAGAATGCTGTCTAATCCGCCTGAAAGTAAACCTAAAGCCTTAACGCGAGTCATACCGCCAATAGCATTCTTCACCTTAAATAATAATCTAACGATAAATAATAGAAGAAAAAACCTGACAAAGCTAAACAAGAATAATCTTGCTAAATGCTGACGGTTTTTTCGGGATGTATGTGGCTTTGTTAAGAGAACTTGACTTATTTGCGAAGTGCAGTTTGTTCGTTGTCCTTAAGCGGATTTGACTTTTTGGCGAATTTCAGTTGTCAAAAAGCTATAAAATCTTAAAATGTTTATTGAAAATGGTAAGAAAGCGCTTGGCGGAGATGAAACAATTGGTTGTTGAAAAAACTGAAAACATCATCAGCTATCAAGAATACGCCGCTAAAAATGCTGAAGCAAATATTACTGTTACTAAGTGGAAAGACTATAAATGGCAACTGAATAATTCGATAAAAACTGTTGCTGCTTTTGAAAAGTTTACAGGTATTACATTCACAGAAGAAGAACATGAAGAACTCGAAAATACAATTAGCAAATTTCCACTCAGCATAACGCCATATTATGCATCATTAATAAAAAAAGAAAATTACCGTAATGACCCCATATTTAAGCAAGCGTTTCCTAATCCAGCTGAACTAAAAATCTCAAAATACGACATGAAAGACCCCCTACATGAAGACAAAGACAGCCCAACCAAGGGAATTACCCATCGATACCCTGACAGAGTACTTTTTCTGGTTAGTAACCGTTGCGCAATGTACTGTAGACACTGTACGCGGAAAAGAAAGGTTGGCGACCCTGACCACATCCCTTCAAAGCACCAAATAATCCAAGGAATTCGCTACATAGAAAACAATCCTCAGATACGCGATGTGCTGCTTTCGGGAGGAGACCCTCTCATGTTGCCGGATGATTATCTAGATTGGATTCTAACAGAGCTAAACAGCATTCCACATATCGAAGTGGTGCGCATTGGCTCAAGAATACCTGTTGTTCTTCCCTATAGAATAACTGACGAGCTAGTGCAAATGCTTAAAAAACATCATCCCTTGTGGTTGAACACTCATTTCAATCATCCAAGAGAACTTACACTATCTTCTCGAGAAGCTCTCAGAAAGTTAGCAGATGCGGGAATACCATTAGGAAACCAATCCGTGCTACTGGCAGGTGTAAACGATTGCCCGCAAATTATGAAAAAGCTCAATCAAAAGCTTGTACAAAATAGAGTGCGACCATATTACTTGTTCCAATGCGACCTATCAGAAGGGCTAACTCATTTTCGAACACCCATCGGAAAAGGCATCGAAATCATGGAAAGCCTAGTAGGGCACACAAGCGGGCTTGCAGTACCAAAATACGTTATAGATGCTCCTGGAGGTGGAGGAAAAATTCCCCTTATGCCAAACTACATTGTCTCATGGTCCACTAATAAAGTGGTCTTAAGAAACTATGAAGGCGTCATCACCACATACAAAGAACCTGACGACTACAAATCAATTCCATGTGACAGGAACTGTAACAAATGCGGTTTGCAGCTAAAATTAGAGGAAGAGGAGCAAACAGCGGTAGGCGTTGAAAAATTGTTAACCGACGACGATGAAATATCGCTCATACCAAAAGGAAACCTTCGAATGAAACGAAGAGAAAAAAGCAAAGGAACGTGCATTCTGAATGCAGAGAATTAAAGAATACTTGAAATTTAGAATCAGAAACATAGTGTTGTCGGACATAAAAGAAGTGTACAAACTGCTTGTAGCGAATAGACCTTACGTAGGGTTAAATTCTCGATATACCTATTTTCTTTTGGCTAAAGATTTCTCAGATACCTGCGTCGTTACCGAACAGAATAACAAAATAATCGCTTTTTCTTCAGGATATGTACCACCAGACAGGCCAGACACCTTTTTCAACTGGGAAGTAGTGGTTCACAAAGATTACCGGGGAAACGGCTTGCAAAAACGCATGCTTCTTCATCAAATCAGCATAACAGGCGCAAAATATTTTGAAGGCACCGTAAACCCTTCAAATGAAGCATCTAAAAGAAATTTCTGTGAATTAGCTCAATTACTAAACACCAAATGCGAAGAAAATGTGTTGTTTAACGAAGAAGACTTCGAAAACGACGGTCATGAACCTGAGATTCTGTACAGAATTGGCCCAATTTCAAAAACTGAGGTAAAAAATCTGGTTAGCATGCAGTAGCCAGCAACGTTAAAGCATGCAAAATCATTTTCTTCTTATTTCTTGCAATCAAGGTATGGGATCCCGTTGCGTATAATTAGAGCAAATCCTACTTTTTCACCCTTCCATACCTTGCATGCTCCCTTTTTTCTAGAATAATTTAAAAACCCGTTTGAAAATAAAACATTTGGATTTATGCTTAATAATTGAGGACTGGCTGTGGACATCAGCATCTTCATCCCAGTTTACAAAGAATCGAACCAGCTAGCGTCCATGCTAAATAAACTAAGTTCTCAAAACGTAACAAAAGAAATTTTTGTAACAATTGATGAGCCAACCCAAGATTTTTCCGAAAAAATAAAACAGTTAGAGAACGATAACATCAAATTCATTGTTAACAAAGAGCGTATTGGGAAGGCAAACGCACTAAATAGCACTGCTAAGTTGTCTTCGGGAAAAGTGCTGCTTTTCCTTGATTCCGATGTTGAAATAAGTGATGATCCTGATTTTTTGAGAAAAATTATTATGGAAATGCAGCTGGCTGATGTGCTTGATATAAAAAAGAAGGTTTCAAAAGGGAAATCATTTTTGTCCAAGATGGCTTATTATGAATATTTTACGTTTAACATTAGCACTTGGTTATCGTCAAGGTACATGCATAAGTGTCCTGCTGTGAACGGTGCAGCGTTTGCGATTAAGCGAGAAATGTTCGAGAAAGTTGGCGGTTTCCACAAGGTTGTTGCCGAAGACATTGACATTGCAACAAGAGCTTTCCTCGAAGGCAGCAGTTTCGCATACACCACCGACGTTGAAGTAAAAAACGTTGTTTACTCCGAATGGAGAAAATGGTTTAAGCAGCGCCGAAGATGGGCAATAGGTCAAGCGTTGTGGTTGGAACGTTGGCATCGTGATTTAGGAAAAAAATTTATTAAGAAACCTCAAGTTTTTCTGCCAAGCTTATTCTTCCTTTACCCTTCCGTCGCCATTTTCTTCATAAGCGTTCTAATGCCAAACCTCTGGATGTACAATTCACTGCTGGTATTCTCACTGTTTTTGTCAGTAAAATTCAACATTTTAATGCCAGTTTTCCTAGTTTCCCTTGCAACCGCAAACTTACTTAAGATATTAATTATTTCGCTATCCAGTTTTGTGTTAACTGCCGCTGTTTTCTACGGTTTCTCAAGAAAACTTGGTTTTAGGGAAATGAAACTTCACGAATTATTCGTTTACTACTTTTTCTATTCCAACATATGGATGGTGTTAATAATTATTGGTTCAATCCAAGTGTTTGTTTTAAGGAAAAAGGCTGCCCCCGACTGGAGAACTGAAGCACCGAAAAGTGACATACAACAAATCAATCCTTCTTCATTGCCTGTACCTTGAACTCTTTAGGCATCAATTCAATAGCATACCTTAAAGCTGTTCTAGGCATAATCTTCTTGTTTTTAAAGACGTAGTCGAAAACTTCTTTTTGGTGCTTTCGGCTTTCCTCTTTAAGCAGCCACCCATAACCTTTCTGCACCATATCGTCTTCATCGTCCAACAGCAGGTCACATATCTCGAAGGCTTCTTGCTTGAAATCGCCTTTTTTCGCTGGAACAATAAGCGACACAGCCGCAGCCCGTTTAAGCCAACGATTACCGCTTGTAGCCCAGCTTTTCACTTCGCTTAAGCTTTCGGGGTACTTCTGGATTAAGTCGCCGATGGTGTGGTTGCAGAAGCCGTCACATTTAGCCCAATTATTAATGTACCGTTCAATCCACATCTTGAATGTTGCCAAATCGCTTGGTTCAAGGTGCTCAATGTAGTTGGGCAGCCAGAAGGAAACTATGAACGCTTCTTCAGTGTAGTCTGAACGGAAAAGCTCTTCGCATAACTTGAAAATTGTTTGCTTGTCCAGAGTTTTTAGTTGTTTCCAGTATTTTTTGGCTATTTTGCCAACAACTTCAGTTTTAACCCCGTAGAATTTTACTTGTTCTTTAAAGAAGCGCTGAAAACTTCTTTGTGTTTGCGGGTCTGTGTTAGCTTTTAGTTCTTCTCTTATTTGAGCAAGGATATTGTTCATGCCGATAAAGCGGTTTTTTATGAATAATAGCTTTTTCTAAATATTGTTTACATAAAAGTTGAGGGCAAAAACAAGGAAGGAATTGATGGTTAGTAATCTTCCATTTGGTAGAGGCCGAGGTCGATGTTTAAGGGTTTTTCAGGTTCATGGGCTTCTTCTAAGTCATAGAGGCACTGTGTAGCTTTCTCCAGTCTGCTTGTTCTTTTAAGGGGCACTTTATTTTTAACCATCCTGACGTTCATTTTGTTTTTTGGTTTACGGACTATGTGTGGACCGCCAATTACCATTGAGTTGTCAATGATTTTTGGAGCAACCTCAACCTTCGCATCATCAATGCCCAGTGGCTTTAGTGCTTCGTCATGTAAATGCTTAGTCAACGCCCTTACGCCTCCATACCTCAGCACTGATTAAGTCTCGAATTGCGACCCTGATGGCTTCGGCACGGTTAGGATAGAATCTCTCGTCTACCAACTGGTCCAAAGCTTTTATATACGTTTCAGGCAGATACAGAGTGATCAATTTCATTTTAGTTATCTCTCCCAATTAGTGAGTTAATAAAACAAGCAATGGGTCGTTGGCTATAGTTCTATATATCATGCCTTAAATATGCTTATAACATGTTCGTTCCTGTGCTTATAAGCTTTTAATGGATTAGGTTGCAGGTTTCTGTCAATTTTTGTTAAGAAACATTTATGTTTTTATCTCTTGTTGAAGCTTCTTACGTGCTGGTGATACATGACCCTTGCAGGTTTTCGTTAGAAGCTTTGGCTGTTCGGCGAATATGGCTGATAGCGAGGTTTTGGCAGGTTGCCTAGCGCAAGCTGGCTTTCAACTGGCGGCATCGGAAGCTGAAGCTGACGTGCTAATCTACAATACCTGCGCTGTGAAGGGTCCAACGGAGAACCGCATTATTGACGCTTTGAAGCGTGCACCAAAGGGCAAGAAGCTTATTGTTGCAGGTTGTTTGCCCATGATTAGTTTTGAGCGGTTGATGCGTGAAGCTCGCTTTGATGGCGTTGTGGGTCCAGCGGTCGGCAAAGGAATTGTGGATGTGGTTTCCCGTGTTTTGGATGGCGAGAAAGTTGTGGAATTGGGTGGTTTGGACGCTAAGCCAAAGCTTGATCTTCCAAGAGTTAAGTCTAATCCCGTCGTAAGCGTCGTCCCCGTGAATTATGGTTGTTTGGGTTCTTGTGCGTACTGTTGTGTTGTTTTTGCGCGTGGTCACCTGCGAAGCTACAGCATAAAGGAAGTTGCTGAGCGTGTGCAAAGCGATTTTGCTGCTGGCGCCAGGGAGTTTTGGATAACTTCGCAGGATACAGCTTGCTATGGAAGAGATTTAGGCAGTAACCTTGCGGAGTTGCTGGAAGCGCTTGATGGTTTAGCTGGTGATTTTAAGGTTCGTGTTGGCATGATGACGCCGAACATGGTCACTGACATGAAAAACCGCCTTGTTGAGGCTTTTAGGAGTGATAAAGTGTTCAAGTTTTTGCATTTACCAGTACAAAGCGGCGATGACGAGACGTTGAAGCGTATGCGAAGATTTTACACCGCTGAGCAATTCAAGGGCATTGTGGAGGCGTTTAGGGCAGAGTTTCCCGACTTAACGCTTGCTACAGATGTCATTGTGGGTTTTCCAGGCGAAACAGCCGAGGCTTTTGAGAAGACGCTTAAGCTCTTAGAGGAAGTTAAGCCTGATATTGTTAATGTTTCAAAGTTTTTTGCCAGACCCAAAACTTCAGCAGCACAAATCCAGGATGGTTTGGTTGAACGAGAGGAAATTAAGCGCAGAAGCACTGTTGCAGCTCAGTTGGCTAAGCAGGTTTCTTTTGAGCGGAATCAGCGTTGGGTCGGTTGGGTTGGCGAAGTGCTTGTTGATGAGAAAGGCAAAGTTGAAGGTTCATGGGTGGGACGCAATTTTGCTTACAAACCCGTCGCTATAAAAAGTACAGATAACCTGCTGGGCAAAACGATTACAGTTGAGGTTGTTGAGGCTTCGGCTACTTATCTGAAGGGCGTCCTTGTTTGAAACTAACGTTATCAGAATTTTTATATGTGCCCTCATCTCTTTAGCATGTTGGGAATTGTATGCGAGATTTCGATGTAGTACTTCTAGAAGACGAAACAGGCGGCTATGTCGCTATAGTGCCTGCTTTGCCAGGATGCCATACGCAGGGAGACATATTGGCGGAAGTTATGGAAAACGCGAAAGAAGCTATAGATCTTTACTGGGAAACCTTAACTGCGCAAGAGAAGAAAGATCTGCTAAAAGAAAAAGTCGTTGGCATACAAAAAGTGAAAGCTCTTGCCTAAGATTTCGCCGATAAATTCTAATCGTTTAATTAAAATTTTGGAACAGGAAGGCTTCAAAGTTAAACTTTTAAAGGAGAAATAATAATACGCAATCGAGCATTTGTTTTTTTAACACGCTAACGCGCAAGAAAGAAGTTTTTAAGCCGTTGGAATCGGGCAAAGTGAAAATGTACACGTGTGGCCCCACGGTTTATGATTATGCTCATATTGGAAATTTCAGGGCCTTTTTGTTTGAGGATTTGCTGAAGCGTTGGCTTGTGCACCGAGGCTTCAATGTCACGCATGTCATGAACCTAACGGACATCGATGATAAAACCATCAAGGGAAGCCAGAAGCAGCAGGTGCCGCTTAAGCAGTTCACCGACTTTTACGTGAAAGCGTTCTTTGAAGACATCAAAGCCTTAAACATCCAACCCGCGGACGTTTACCCCCGAGCCACCGAGCATATTCCCGAGATGGTTGCTTTAATCAAAACCTTGATGGCTAAAGGCTACGCTTACCGAGGCGAAGACGGCTCAATCTACTACGCTATCAGTAAGTTCCCAGATTACGGCAAACTCTCAAAAATCAAACCTGCCGATCTCAAGGCGGGCGCAAGAGTAAGCCAAGACGAATACGCCAAAGAAGAAGCACAAGACTTTGCCCTATGGAAAGCTTGGACGCCGGAAGACGGCGACGTGTTTTGGGAGACGGAGCTTGGCAAAGGCAGACCCGGCTGGCACATCGAATGCAGTGCAATGTCCATGAAGTACCTAGGAGAAACCTTCGACATTCATTGTGGTGGAGTAGACAACATGTTTCCGCATCATGAGAACGAGATTGCGCAGAGCGAGGCTGCGACGGGCAAGAAGTTTGTGAATTGCTGGTTGCATAATGAGTATTTGCTTGTTGAAGGCAAAAAAATGGCTAAGCGCTTTGGCAACTTTTACACGCTCCGCGATCTGCTTGCTAAGGGGTATGATCCGATTGCAATCAGGTACTTGCTAATGTCTACGCATTATCGGCAGCAGTTCAACTTCACTTTTGAAGGCTTAGAATCCGCGAAAGGCGCAGTGGATAGGCTTAGAAATTTTGTTCGGCGCTTACATGACGCGGAGGGCAAGGAGAGCAAAGGGAAAGTCGCCGTTTTAACTGCAAAGCTTGAGGCAGGCTTTGGCAGTTCACTGGATGATGACTTGGATATCGGTATAGCATTGGCGTCACTTTTTGATTTTGTGCGGGAAGTCAACAACCTGCTTGATGCAGGCATGGTAAGCAAATCGGAAGCGGCAGAGGTTGGCGGTTTGATGATGCGGATAGACGAGGTCTTAGGTGTTATTGGCAAAGTGGAAGTGGAAGAAGCCCTGCCCGCTGACATTGACGCGTTAGTGCAGAAGCGTGAGGAAGCCCGAAAAGCCAAGAACTGGAAAGAAGCCGACGCCATAAGAGCGCAGCTTAAGGCAATGGGCATCGTGCTTGAGGATACAGCACAAGGCGTAAGGTGGCATAAAGAAAAAGCTTAAACGGTTTTGCCCTCAAAATTCCATACATTAGTAGCGTACTTTTCTTTACAGAGCTTATTTGTAAGCTCCACTTCGTAAGGCGTTAACTCGCCAGGCTCAAGCTGAATCTTCAACATCGCCCTAAAACCCTGAGCCAGCGCATTGGCAACTGTTTCAGGTATAACAGCGTGGCCTAACTCGTTTTGTATGCTGGTAATTTTACGCTTTGCAATGTCAGCGGCTTGAGTGCAACTGGCGTTTTTTAGTTTTAGAAGCATAAACATTTTTGGCAAATCAACACTTCGCAATAGTGTGCCATGTTGGAGCACGACGCCGCGGGTTATGGTTTGGCTGCTGCCTGAGATTTTTTTGCCATTAACGGTCAGGTTCGGGCAGTTTTTTGCGTCGCCGCTGCTGAAGTCGGCAGTTATTCCCAAAAGCCTAAGCGCATCCTTTATCGCATCATAAATCTTGACGTAAACAGTAGTGATGTCTGCAGTGCCCATGTCTGCGGTTTTAGCGGTTACGCTGTAGGTGACTTCGCCCTCATAATCATGGTAAACGGTGCCGCCGCCACTAATACGCCTAACCACATTAACACCCAACCGTTTGCAAGCATCAAGGTAAACCTCAGCTTCAGGGTTCTGGTTTTTGCCAATGCTAACGGCGGATGGTTGCCAACGATAAAAACGCAGAGTGTTAGGAACTTTACCCGCTTTTCTTGCAGTCAGAATTGCCTCGTCGATTGCCATGTTCATAAACGCATTATTGGTTTGAAGCGGCAGTAAACGCCAAGTATCCATACAATTCAATCCTTTTCTAATGGAAAATTGAGTTAAGCTTAAAACTGTTATGCAAACGGTAATGCGCTAATTTAGACATATTCATATCCAAGCTAGAAAGTAAAGTAGATGTTGGGATTGCTTAATGGTTGCTCATAAATTCACCGTTTTACTTGAACCTGCCGAAGAAGGCGGTTTCGTAGTCAAGTGTTTGGAGCTTCCAGTTGCAAGCCAAGGCAAGACCAGAGAAGAAGCCTTAAGCAACATCAAGGAAGCGATTGAGGGTTATCTGGAAGTTAAAGCAAAACTGTAACTGCTAATTGAGGAATTATTGTGAAAAAGTTTCCTGAGGTAACTGTAAGCAAATAGGAAAAAGAAGAAATTAGACGCTCAGTCCGAGAGATGAAGAAAGGCAATTGCGTAACACTTGACGAACTCAAGGGACCTAATACAAAAGATGCTGAGCAAACATGACTTTATTGCCTCGTTGACGTATAACTATGGAGGTGCGTGACGAGTAACAATGTATATGCGTGACGTTAAAGAAGAGCCGAAAACAAGCGCTGTTTGCCAAAACAAACGTGAAACAAACGCTAACAGCAGCAATAAAATTAAGGATTTTATCTGGACACTATTCACTCATGCAAGCCTTTCTTTCAAAGTTATGGCCATATTTTTAGTAAATAATAATGAAAAAAATATAAGCGGCTTAGATGAGTCTTTATTGAGGGAAGGAAAGTGGGTACTCAGGTTACGCTTGAAATGATTTACGATGAAGTCAAACGAGTGAATAAAAGATTGAGCCTTATTGAAGATGCAATCGAGGAAGTTATCGTAAGAGGGCTTCCTGAGGTAACTGTAAGCAAAGAGGAAAAAGAGGAAATCAAACGCTCAATCCAAGAGATGAAAAAAGGCAATTGCGTAACGCTTGAGGAACTTGAGAGTGCCTAAATACAAAATAGTGGCGCATCGAAAAGTACACAAGTTCTTAAACGACCTAACAGACCAAGCACTCAAGAAAACCGTCAAAGACCACATTGCAAAGCTGCAAGATTACCCTTTAAGCCTAAGAGAAATGGACACTGAGAAAATCCACGGAGTTGAAAAGACTTTTAGGCTAAGAATCGGCAAGTATAGAATAATATTTTTTGTCAATAAATCGGATAACACAATTTATGTTACTGACATAAAAGCAAGGAAGAAGGCATACACAAAATAATCTGTTAGACAGGTAAAGAATCATAAGGCGTTTTAATCGGAAAAGGCGTTTGATAGATAAAGCCTTAAAACCTGAACTTGCATTTTAAAGGCAAGAGGAATCATAATTGAAGGTTATCTCTGGTCCAGCGTCGAAGGAGCTTGCTGAAGCGGTTTCAGCGTTAACTGGCTTTGGGAATGTTCCTGTTGCTTCCAAGGTTTTTCCTGACGGGGAATCGTATGTGCGTTTGGAAGGCAGCGTTCAAGGCGAAAGTGCGGCTATTGTGCAGACTACGTGTCCTCCAATGCAGGATGGGAGGCTTTTTCAGTTAGCATTCATGGCTGACGCGGCAAAACGAGGCGGCGCCGTCAAAGTCACGGCGGTTGTGCCTTACTTGGCTTATGCACGTCAGGACAAGATGTTTCTATCGGGCGAAGGCATAAGCGTTGAAACTGTGGCGCGGATGCTGAAGGCTGCTGGAATCGACGAGCTCTTAACCGTTAATATTCACTCGGAGGAGGCGCTTAAGCAGTTTCCGTTTCCAGCCAAAACAGTGAGTGCCATACCGCTTCTGGCACAGTATTTCGTGGACAAGGGCTTCAAAGGCGCGTTTGCATTGTCGCCTGACAAGGGCGCGATGTATATTGCGAAGCAGGCGCAGGAGGTTTTAGGCGGCGATGCTGGAAGTTTGGATAAGCAGCGTGACCGCTACACTGGACAAACCAAGCAGACCGCTGAAGGCTTAAACGTTAAAGGCCAAACCGTAATCATTTTTGACGACATAATTAGCACAGGCGGCACAATTGTGGGAGCAGCAAAAATCCTCCGCGAACAGGGCGCCAAACATGTTTTCTGCGCTTGCGTGCATGGCTTGCTAATTGGCGATGCAGAAAAACGCATACTTGACGCGGGCGTGGAGGAAATTGTGGGAACCGACAGCGTACCCGGCAGCGTAAGCAAGGTTTCGTTAGCGCCGCTGATAAGCCAAGAACTTAAGGCGCAAAAATAGTTGGCTAAACTGTTTTTCCTCTTGTCAGGCGAAAGCGAGTCGCTGCCTGCTGCGGAAGTCAAAGCAATACTGGAAGCCGAAGGCTACCCATATGCGAACGCTGAAGTCCTCGACCAAACCCTACGGTTAGAAGCAGAGCTGGGCAGCGTCCAAGCGGTGCATGTTAGAGCCGCGTTCACGAGACTTTGCGCCTTGGAGCTCTTCAAATCAGACGCCACCGAAATAGACATCGCTGAAGCCGCAGGCAACATAGACTTCAAATCTGTCCTAAAACCCGGCGAGAGTTTCTCGGTGCGGATAAACCGCATAAAAAACTACGCTGACCAAGCCATCAACACAATGAGGCTTGAGGGAAAACTGGGAAAAATAATACTGCAACGCACAGAAGCCACAAAAGTTAACCTCAAAAGCCCAGATAAAACCTTCATAGGCATAGTAACAGACGAAAAACTCGTTTTTGGCTTAAAGCTTACCGAAATTCAAACCAAAACCTTCTCTGAGCGCAGGCCACGCAGAAAACCGTTCTTCCACCCGTCAGCGATGCCATCCAAGCTTGCCCGTTGCATGGTGAATTTGGCGCATGCGAAAGCTGAAGATTTGGTGCTGGACCCGTTCTGTGGCACGGGCACTTCGCTTATTGAAGCCACCTACATCGGTTGCCGAGCTTTAGGGGTTGATGCTCAAAGGAGGATGGTTTTGGGTTGCAAAAAAAACCTGCGACACTTCAATATCTCGCCTGAAGGTTTAATCTGGGCTGACGCACGCCAGTTGCCGTTCACTAGGGTTGATTGCGTTGTTACGGATCCGCCGTATGGCCGTTCATCGAGCACGCTTCGGTCGACGACTAAGCAGTTGGTGCAGGAGGTTTTGGCTTCGGCGCATGGCTTGTTGGGGGCGGGGCAACGGATTTGTATTGCTTCGCCTAAAACATTAAACATTAAAGCGTTAGGCATAGCATTGGGATATAGGCATGTGGAGTCCCATTTCGCCTACGTACATAGAACGTTAACAAGGGAAATCGCAGTGTTCGAGAAGGTGCATGACTAAGTGAGTATTCGCGTGGTGTTTTTGGGAACAAGCGGCAGCGTACCAACCCTAAAGCGGAGCTTGCCATCTGTCGTTGTCCAATGTCCAAGGGAGCTGTGGATGTTTGACTGCGGCGAAAACACGCAGCGGCAAATGATGCAGGCAAAAGTAAGCTTCCACAAAAAACTAAAAGTGTTTCTTACCCATTTGCATGGGGACCACGTGTTGGGTTTGCCAGGCGTTTTGCAGACGATGGCTTTGATGGACCGTAAAGAGCCAGTCGCTGTGTACGGGCCGCCAGGGATTAAGGATTTTCTGGTTTGCACCAAAGAAACCCTCAATTTTGGCTTAACGTTCCCAGTCGAAATCAACGAGATTCTAAGCGAAGGCACAATTCTAGATGAAGAAGACTACACCCTAACAGCCGCCAGGTCTAACCATGCCGTGGACAGTTACGCTTACGCATTTGTGGAAAAACCGCGCCCTGGAAAGTTTTACCCCAAAAAAGCCCAAGCACTCGAAGTTCCCCAAGGTGAATTATGGTCCAAGCTTCAGAGTGGAGAAGAAATCACACTGCCAGACGGCAGAGTGGTTAAGCCAAGCGACGTGATGGGGCCACCTCGAGCTGGACGGAAAATAGTTTACACTGGCGACACCCGACCCTTCGAAGCGTTTGCAAAGTTTGCCGCAGATGCAGATCTGGTTATTCACGAGAGCACCTTTGACGATTCACTAGCCGAGAAAGCAGCACTGGATGGGCATTCAACTCCAAGTCAAGCGGCGCAGGAAGCGAAGGCGGCTAATGCTAAGCGGCTGGTTTTAACGCATATTAGCGCTAGGTATCCTGATGCCACTTTGCTTTTGGAGCAGGCGAAAAAAGTGTTTGCAAACGCAGTTGTGGCTGAGGATTTTATGGAATTGGAGTTGCCGCTTAAAGAAAGCTAACTAAGCGAGGAGCTGTGTTAGTTTTTGGATGCTTTGTGTAACGTTGGTTATGGATTCGATGATGACTGATTTGTCGTAGCCCATTTTCTTTATAGTCTCTGCGAACCATTCATAGTTAATTTTGCCTTGGCCTATACCGAAGTGCTGGTCTTCTACGCCGTCGTTATCGCTGGCGTGGATATGAATGATTTTGTCAGCTAACATGTTGAAGAATGGCTCAATTTGGCCTTCGAGGTTAGCGTGACCCAAATCCATGACGATGCCGACTGGCAAGTTAGTTTCACGGTAAAACTTAACGAAGTCTTCTGCTTTACTCATGAAAAAATAGTATTTTGCCGGCAGGTTTTCCAAAGCAATGTTTAACCCTAATTCTTCCGCTGTCTCGCAGAGTTCTTTTATGCTTTGATTATTTTGTTTCCAGTCAGCGCCAGGATAGAATTGGCCAATGCCTGTTTTCGCTCCAGGATGAAAAACCCAAAGCTTTGCATCCAACGCATTAGCATAAGCCATGGATTGCTTGAGCCGTTTCATGGAAGCGTCCAGCATAGATTTAGATGGTGAAGCAATATTGATGTCGGCGAAGGGTGCGTGCAGTGAGAACTCTAAGCTGTAAGATTTGGCGGCTTCTTTGAGTGTGGCTACGCGTTTTTTGTCAAGTTCATGAGTGCCATCATCTAAAATCTCAATGTAACGCGTATTCATAGTGCCTAAACGTTTAACCATCCTGTTGAATGGTTCACCTAAGCAGTAGAGCATTGAAACGCCAACCTTAGCTTTGGGCATACAACAGTTACCTCACTTGTTAACGGATTAGTTTTGCTGGTTAAGAGTTTAAAACCCGCTTAATAACCTAATTGAGACAAGCGGGGAATCCAATACTTAAAACGGTTCCCTCTTTAAATAAACGTAACTAACTCTTAAAGAGGCCTTTTTTTATGGGAATAGTTGTCTTCCCCACTGTTGCTGCCTAAACGCATCCGACCTAGTTGTTTTGTACTGTATCTGCCTAACGCCTAGCGCTAGTTCAGTGAACTCTTTTATGGTTGTGTTGCGGAAGTCCCATGTTGGCGTTCCGCAACGTAAGCCGCTGCACATGGTGTCCCCGTAAATGTACAGTCGGATTCCGTTATAGTCGTAGGCTGCTTGGTTTGGCTCTCCGTATTTTGGTTCGGAGAGCACTTTGAAGGGCCAGAGTTTGCATGCTTCAGGTTTCATGTTTTGCAGTCCGCAGTAGTAGTTGTTTGTGTGGTTGCATAGGAAAGCGCATGAGCCGTCGCTGGCACGTTTAATGTAGAATCGGTCTAATCCTGCCACGGTGGTTTCTATGCCAAAAGTTTTAGCTAATTGCATCCATTCCGTGAAGCCTAAGACCACGCTGTAGAGTTTGCAGCAGTAACCGCATGCTTTGCAATGCCAGTCAGCTATGTTTTGCCATGGAATAAACTTCATTTTTAGAGGACACTCTTTTGGAAATTATGAAGGGGGAGACTAAAAATCTTTTTCCCAATAACAGTAAATCCACAAGAGACCCACAAGGTATCTAAAAAACTCTTAACGATTCTGGGAGGAACTGTGCGCCCAAGAACCTGCCTACGTATGTTCTTCAATGTATCTGCAAAGTGTATCGACAAAACGTATTGACATTTACCCTCCCGGTAGGTACCTGTGCGCACACACATTAAAGCTAACCCACTTGCGAATCTACTGAATAAACAAGGCGAAAAGACTATGGCTTCCTGTAAAGATAGATTGTGTGGGAAGGATAGCCTAACTGGGGGTTCTCGCAGAAATTCTCAACTTTCTCCGGGTGCCAACCGATAATCTCGTAGTCATGCGAGACCACGCGTGCGCCTTTTTTAAGGTCGCTTTCAAGCTTAGGCCTGATTTTCTCGTTTGCGCTTGTCGTCAAATACAAGTAAACTACATCAGCCGAGCTTAAGTTGACATCAAACATGTTACTATTCATAATGGTTACTCTGTCCTCAAGACCGTTCTCATGAATAGTAGCCAACGCTTTTTTCGCCAAATCCTCACGCAACTCGATGCCGACGCCTCTGGCGCCGAAAGTTTTGGCCGCCATGATTACGGTTCTGCCATCTCCAGAACCCATATCAAACAATACTTCGCCAGCCTTCAAATCAGCCAACTTCAGCATATATTCTACAACACTGTTTGGACTTGGAACAAAAGGAGCAATAAACATTTTCAGACTTCACCAATGTTATTTATGCTTTTTATGCCACGTAAGCGTCTTTTTTCGGAACCGGTCTTCTGGCTTCTCCGCATTTTGCACAGCTTTGAGCGCATAAATCAAGATATTTTTCTTCATCTGCTGAACCAACCGCGTTAGCTGCTTTCGTGCAGAGTTCACTTGGCTCAGAGCAGCCTTCTTCTTTGCATAGTTTCGAAATGTACTGGCATACTTCTTGCACATCTTTAGGTTCCAAGATAGCCCTATTGGTGCGAACAAGCAAACACAGCTCCCGCGCCATGACACAAGTTTTAACGTATTTAATGCGTTCAAGAACTTCACTGCGTAAATTCTTTCGACTTATTTCCACGCTTCTTAAATCTCCTACTGGCACTATAAACAGATAAGCAGATAAGCAGTTCTAGGTTTAAAAAGTTGCTGTTATTCCGCATAAACATACAATTTAATAAAAAAAAGGAAACTGCAACATTTTTATCAAAAACGTTTACTCAGTGCTTTACGTTCAGCCTCCATAACCAACTCGTAAAATCGGTCTGAAAGCTTAGGCTCCTTCTCCAAAACACCTGCAATGTCCACCGTTTGAACCCGTCGAGCGCTCAATGCCACTGCCGCCACTTTACCATACTTTTCTATTAATTCAGCAGTATGCTTAGCCTGCAACTGCATCTTTTCCTCGTCCTTAGCTAAGCGTCCTTTCTTCTCAATTAACGGCAAAGCCTTCTCCTCTTCCACCTTCAACAATCCAATGGCAAAAGACTCGCATCTTGGGCACTTTGGTTTATCGGGCAAGTCTTTGATGCGAATGGTCTCCATGTAATCCCAACAGTTAGTGCAAATGAAATTGCCTGTTTCATTAAGTAATCGCGCTTTGGCTGCTGCAATAAGCACTGCACGCATTTTCTCTGGCGGAATAAGATCGGTTTTCATGCTTACCCGCTCAATGCCCACGCGAGCAACAGGAGTCGCATCTCCGCCAGTGGCAACAACCTGCAAACCTACCTCACCGTCATGAATCCGCTTAAGCACCATGACAAGCCCATCTGCATCAAGGTCTTTAGAGAAAACCTCCTTCAAACCCTCCTCATAAATCAGCGTACCCTCAAAACTTGAGATCAACTTCTGAATGCTAACGTTGCTAAAGTCAGCCCACTTCTTTAGTGCACCAAAACGCCTTGCTACCTGTATTACTCGTCTCTTGAATAATCCTGTCTTTATAGTTGACCTAGTTAACGTGTTCTTAACCGCTTGGGTACTCATGCCTTTGAGTTCATTGAAAACTTCAACCAGCCTCTCAGCACTCATACTGCCCATGGTTTGCACAAAAATGCGGTAAGGGTCATGCTGAACCACGATACCATGACCAAGCTTATCAGACAACACTTCCCCAAGGAACTGCGCTAAGGCACGATTAATTAGTGAACCAAAATTAGAGTGAATAATAACAAATTCACCCCAATCCTCAACTACAATCCGCCTGGGGGTAGGAACCGCAAAGCCACAGTTCACTTGCTCCACCGTCTCCGCCAACGCATGCAAAATAGTCTCCTTATCAGCCGCATAACGCTCAGAAAGCAAAGCACTAACCTGCTCAGGCGTAAGCCCACTATGCATTTTTTCTTCAACGAATCCGCGTATTTCTGCCACTTCCTGCGCTATCTTGTACGGCACTGGAATTTCCTCGCCTATCCAGCTGGGAATTGAACCGGTCGGGTCATCAACAGGTCGCACGTAAACTTTGTCTTCTGTGGCATGGATTATTTGCCATGGGCTGCCACGTATGATGAATTTTGTTCCAGGTTTGCCGTACTCCGCCATGAACGCTTCGTCTAAAACACCAATCGAAGTGTCAGATGACTCGTCAATTACAAGGAATTGTTTCTCCTCAGGAATCATTGATAAATTATCAAAATAGTACTCAAACAAAGCCTTAGACCGCTGAGGCTTCAAAGCCACCTGATCCTCAAAGGACACCCACGCTAAACGTGGAAAACGCTCATGCATGTACTTGAAAGCTTTTTCGACATCTTCCAATGTTAAGTTCTCAAACGGTGCAGCGTTACGCGCTATTTCTAGAACATCGTTAAATTCTAATCGCCTGCTCTTCAGCATCAACCCAGCAATCTGATGAACCAAAACATCATAGGGTTTATCTGGAATTTCAACAGGCTCCAACTCTTCGTTGAGGGCTCTGCGGGCGATAACTAAGGCTTCAAGCGTATCATCTGAATCCATGCCGATTATTACGCCCTCAGCAACTTGCCCATAAGTGTGACCTGCCCGTCCCACGCGCTGGATAAGCCTGGTTACTTGCCTTGGACTCATGTACTGGATAACCAGATCTATGACTCCGACATCGATGCCTAATTCGAGGCTGCTGGTAGCGATTAAACCCTTAAGTTCACCACGCTTTAACCCAGTTTCGGCAGCTATCCTTGAGACCTTAGCTAAGGAGCCATGGTGAATTGAAATTGGAAAATCAATGTCCCAAACCTTAAATCTAGAAGCTAAAACTTCCGAAATTGAACGTGTATTTGTAAACAGAAGAACAGATTTTCGTTTGCTCATGTAATCGCGAATAATACGCAGTCTAGCCGCCACCTCCGGATGAGTGTAAATTTTCGATGCAAACCTAACGTCTTCCTCGCTTGGCTTAGGGTATATTACTTGCAGCTTCACCATTTTGGCAACGGGAACACGGATGATTTCAACTGGTCGCTTGTTTCCAACGAGGAATTGGGCGACTTTTTCTGGGCTGCCAATGGTGGCGGATAAACCGATCATTTGGAAGTCTTTTCCGATTAGGCTTCGGATTCGTTCCAGTGCCAATGACAGCTGGCTTCCCCGTTTGCTGTCAGCTAACTCATGTACTTCATCAATTATTACCCATCTTAAGCTTTGCAGGTGTTGACGTAAAATCCAGCCGGAAAGTATAGCTTGCAGTGTTTCAGGAGTCGTTATAAGAATGTCAGGCGGGCTTCGGGATTGACGGGTTCTCTCTTTTGTTTCAGTGTCACCATGCCTAACGGCGAGTTTTATGTCTAGGCTGTTGCACCACCACTGAAGCCGCTCAAGCAAGTCTCTGTTTAAAGCCCGCAACGGCGTAATGTACAGCACTTTTATGCCTGGAGTTTTGGGTTCCTTAAGAAGCATGCTTAGCACAGGCAGGAAAGCGGCTTCTGTTTTGCCTGTGGCTGTAGGTGAAATTAACAGTATATTTTTGCCGTCGAGTATTTTTGGTATTGTTTTTTCTTGAGGTTCAGTTGGTTTAGAGAATCCTTTCTGTTCAACGAGCCTTCGAACTGGCTTCACAAGCATTTCAAAAGCATTTTCAGAAGTTGCCTGCAATATAAGTTGAGCCTCGAATGGTAAGATAAGCTGAGATTCTGCTATAAAAAAGGTTAGGGAAGGTTTAGAAGAACTTCAGGCTTTTCTTGGCAATTTTTAACTTTTAATGCTAATGGCTTGATTAATTGTTGCTGTTTTTGGCGAGTAAGTGAGATATTTTAAAGGCTTTCAACCATTTCCTTTGACGATGTTCAATTGTGTATACAAAAACTTGTTTAAACATACCGTGGAAACGCAGAATATGTATTGGAAAGGTATGGAAAGTTTTTTATTCTATAATGATAAACCATGGAATCGGTAATACGGAGGAAATTGAATGGCTAAATGTCCAAAATGCGGAACAGAAGTTTCAAAGATAAAAAAGAGTTGGAAAATGGCTGGTCGTCCAGATAAAGCTGGAAAACGCATGCAACTAGAAATCGGACTCTACGAGTGCCCAAAATGCGGCAAAGTATTCCGCGAAGTGTTAAGTAAAAAGAAAATCTAAACAGTGCAACCAGAAACTTGCTGATTGCGCTATTTGTCCTCTCTTATTTTTCTTTATTATGAGACGGTAAGTTTTAAAACATAGGAACTCCTTATGAAAAGGAATACTTCAAATAGCCGAGGCAAAAATTTGAGCGATCTAAAAAGGGTCTGGAAAAACGATTATTTCAAAACGGTAGTTGCCATCGCCTTGATTGTTGCAATTGTTCTTGGTTTCTTATTTGGCTTGCAGTTCGCGCTTCACACGTCTGATCCTGCGTTAACTGTGGAAAGCGGCAGCATGAATATTCCTTACGATGGCCAAGATAACTTCTGGTTAAGCATAGCTCACCCGTTTGACCGAACCCTAAGTATAGGCGACATCATAATCGTCCAAGGCATAAACCCTAAAGACCTAAACACTAACTACCCGAACAGCGACATAATCGTCTTCCATAGCCCCTACGATTATAGCATGTTAATTGTGCACCGCATAATAGGCACCGAAGTAGTCAACGGCACCACATATTATCTCACTAAAGGGGACGGAAACGGAAACCCATGGCCACAAACTCCAACATCAGGCCAAGACCCATGGGACAGCAGCAATCCACCAGGAGTTCCCCAAAACATGGTAGTGGGCATAGTTGTTATGCGTATTCCGTGGTTTGGTTGGGTAACACTTTTCATGAGGGATAATTCTTGGGGTTTGCCAGTGGTTATTGCGCTTATAATGTTGCTTATAGTTATCGAATTTATTATGCCCATATTAAGAGAGAAAAAACCTGAACAACAGAACCGAATGCAGCCGCAGTCACAGATGTCTTTATAAAGTCAGTTGATAAGGGATATTTAAAGGGCGTTAAAGCAAGAGGGAAATTGAGTGCCAAAAGTTAAAGCTACAATAAGCATCGAGAATGTGGTCGCTTCTGCAACGCTGAACCAGAAAGTTGACTTGAACGCCGTGGTAAAGGGTTACCCAAGTGTTGAATATCGCCCTGAACAGTTTCCAGGTCTAGTTTTCAGAATAAAACGCCCCAAAACCGCGACTTTAATTTTTAGTTCTGGAAAGATGGTTTGCACAGGGGCTAAATCGGAGAAGGAAGCTCGTAGAGCTGTAATGAAAGTTGTTAAGGAACTTAAGAAAGGCGGCATAATAATCATCAGTAAACCAGAACTTAAAATACAAAACATAGTTGCTGCAGGCGGTTTAGGAGGCATGATCGATTTAGAAAAAGCTGCATACACGCTTGGACATGCAATGTACGAACCTGAACAGTTTCCAGGCTTAATCTATAGGATGCAAGAGCCAAAAGTTGTGATTTTGCTTTTTGCAAGTGGAAAACTCGTTTGCACCGGAGCCAAAAAAGAACAAGACGTTTATGACGCAGTGGAAAAATTGCATACGCTACTTGAAGAAACCAATCTAATATTTTATGAATAAAATTTGGGCTTTACTGTTTTTTTACTTGCTTTAGGATTGTCTTTAGGTTTTCTTGGTCAATGGCGCCTAATTCATAGAGGGTGTTAGCTACTTCGCTTATTTTCAGCAATGTATGAAGGTTTATTCCGTTTTTTTCAAGCTGTTGGTTTCCGCCTTCTTCTCTGTCTAGAAAAACGACGGCGTCTGTTACCACGCCACCTTCAGCTCTAACAGCTTCCGTAGCTTTTTTGAGAGTTAACCCAGTGGTTACTAAATCATCAATTAATAGAACTCTGTCCCCTGATGCCAGAAGTCCTTCCACCCTTCGTTCTCTTCCATGCAGTCGGACGCCTTTGCGTACATAAATGAAGGGTTTTTTGAGGTTATACGCAACTTGGGACGCAAATATAATTCCGGTTAAGGGTACTCCTGCCATTCTATCAAAGTTTTTTACTCCAATCTGGTTGGTTATGTATTCAGCGTAGAAGTCGCAGATTTCTCGGAAGGCATCTGGGAAACTGGGAATTACTCTTAGATCAATGTAGTAGGGGCTTGCTTTTCCGCTAGACAGTTTGAACACTCCAAATTTTATTGCGTCAATTTTGAAAAGTATGTTTGCCACTTTGTCTTTCTTGTCTTGGACCACTTTGTCTATTTTCAATTTTTTCACTTCCTTTTTGATACCTGATATATTTTATTTTGTTCAGGAATCAAGCATGCAGTTCTAGGCAATTCCTTCTTTATTATTTGCGCGAACTCAGTTTGGCTTGCTGCTGACGCTGTATGATAGGGCACTGCGACTTGAGGCTTAGTTAAACGAGCTATTTCAAAGCCTGTTTGTGGCGTGGAGCCCGGCGCTATGCCAACTATGCAGAAGACTACATCGAATTTTTCTCTTTGCCCTATAGCTGCTAGTTCTGGAAAGGGTAAACTGTCTGCTGTATGGTAGACTTTGACTTCGTCTTCACTGGTTATTATGTAAGTTACGGGTGCTTGAGCAATGTGGTTACATTTTTCTGCTTTAACGGAGACTTCGCCGATTTTCATTTCAGCGCCTGGTTTGATTTCCTGGAGTTTTTCTGCGGGTATTGCGTGTTGCAATTTTTTAGTTGAGGCTGAATCAGCGATTATTGTACAGTTTGTCGCTTTCTGGGTTTCTGTGATTAGCCTTGGGTCCAAGTGGTCATAATGCTCGTGTGTTATTAGGATTGCATCTACATTTTGGAGGCTTTTGGGTTTGATGTCAACTGGGTCTATGGCAAGGGTTTTACTGGGGGTTTTTAGGACTATTCCAGCATACTGATTGAACCAAACGAATAGTATGGTGTTTTTTTCCGGTATTTTCTGAATTGACAAACTTGATTCCTCAAAGATAATTATGTGCCCAGCGTTTTAAAGAAGTTGCGTTTTGGGAATAAAGGTTATGTAGGTAACTACCCTGAAGGGCAATAATGGGGGAGAATACCTTTATGGGGTCACTGAAAAGCTTAGCTCAAGGCTTTCTAGTTGCCATAGGACTAATCTGGATATTCAACATCGCCGCGCTCATCAGAGTTGGCGACGCTTGGCTAGGCTTAACATACGCGCTCATCTTGCTTATTCCAGTCTCCAGCATCACATATCTTAAACTGAAAAATACTAACCCCAAAGCTGCGCCAGACACTTCTGAGAAATGGCGGAATTTGCTGTTTTCTTTTCAAGGCGTTGCGTTAGCCTTCTGGATGTTTGATATTGCAACAACATTCTACGCCATTAACGTTACAGGTTTAGCGGTAGAGTTGAATCCGCTTGGGTGGCCGCTTGGCATTTTAGGCGCATTCGCATATTACGCCCCGGCATTAGTTTTCTCCTATATTTTGCTGTTTAAATTTAAGGAAAACATCGCCCTCTACGCTACCATACCATTAACGCTGGTAACGCTTGGCATGGGCATGATGAACTTGATGGCTGGAGCACAAAACTTCCAAGTGTTCGTTGAGACTGCCGCTCTGGCAACGGGAATACGATATGGACTGCTAGCGTTAATTGTTACGATAAACTTAGCTGTTCCATTAGCCTTAAAAAGAACGGTAACTCAACCTAAAATCGTTTTGTCATGACATAGGAAGGTTCGCCGTCTTCGTTTACCGTCAGGTTACAGATCCCCGGTTTCTTGTAGCTTTTTTAGTATTCTGTTGATTGCCGAGATTGCCTTTTTGAAGTCTTCTGGGCGCTCTTTTTCTAAGGCCATTCCATTTAAGACGAAGCATCCTTTACCATATTTGATGGCGGCAATTGGATAACAGTCAAATACTTCCAAAGGATCGTTGTCTTTCCAAGGGTATTCGGCTTTTAATAGGGGAATTAAGGTAGTGTTGCTTTTTTCACATCGGTAAGGTGAACGGAATTCCTTTACAGTTTTTAAACCACCAACGGTGTCTAAGCCTTTAAAGTATTCGTCTTCAATGGGGTGAACTTCCAGAAGTTTATCTTTAAAAAATGTTGTTCTTATTCCAAGTTGCTTGTAAAGAACGGTTGTTGTCAAAGGAGACATATTGAACAGCACAACAGGTTCAAGATTTCCCGTACGTCCATCTATGTGGAATGATTCTGACAGATCACCTGCTAATGCTTTTTTATTTCCATCCCAAAAATAGAAAAAGGGTAAATCTCCCGCATTCACAAATATTCCACCATCTTGGACAAACTTTTTTATACGTCGAAAAGTGGTCATATTCGGCTTATTTATTTCAGGGTAAATGGGACCAAAGGGATTAATAATAACATCAAATCGTTCAGAAAGTTCATTTGCTTTTATTAAATTAACTACTGTGTTTTCAGTCGATAACTTTTCTTGCCATTCTTCCGGGGGAAAGGCATATGTTGCAAGTTTTTTCTCCTTGGTATCCTCAGCATCATTTAATAGATAGCCATTGAAAACGCCGATGTTAACAGTGGGCTTAAATCTATTTTTACGGTAGTTTTTCACCAAAATATTTGATGTTTGGTCAAGACCTAGTATTAGAAAAGCCAAAGTGACTAGTAAACCGATTCCGCTTGCAATCGTTGTTACGTCTCCCCAAGCCTTTTGTTCATTGAATGCAAAGCTTACCAATGGTGGAATCAAAAAAGCTATTAAACCTGCTAAGAAATCGCCTCTATATTTTCTTCCCCAAGATGAAAAAGTCAATAAATACTTAAGCGCTTTTTCCATCATAACCGCCCCTTGTTCATAAATAGTTGAATAATCATCTTGGCGTTTGCTCGCTTATTATATGTTTTCTGTTTTCTCTGAATCACATACAAAAGCTTCCCTAAAGTGATGGCGAACATATGTGGGTGCTGCCTTAAGCTTCTTATGTAGATGGCGAGGAGCAATTGGAAGTTATTTGAGCGATTAATTAGAAATTAAAAGCTAAAAAACCAAACAAAGGCTTTTTTGCTAATTAAAGGCTAAAATAAGCCTTTTTTAGAGTTTTTTGGTCATGACATAGGCGTCTTCGCCATCTGAGTAATACCCGTTAATGGTTCTGGTGACCTCAAAGCCTAGCTTCTTGTAGAGCGATACGCCTGCTTCGTTTGTTACCCTGACTTCTAGGAAGCATTGTTTAGCCTTGTAATATTGCATGCCTTCCAATGCTCTGGTGATTACTGCTTGAGCGACGCCCTTGCGCCTGTGCTGTGGCAGAACCGCTATGGATACGACGTGTCCTTTCCTTATCAAGCCGCCGAAACCATAATTTGATAAGCCAACTTCAATACGGCACATGGTGTAACCTGCAATAGCTCCATTCTCTTCTGCCACAATAAAGGTCTCAGGAAACCGTTGATGCAAGTCCATAAAGAAGAAGTCAGTATAGTTTTCTGGCAGGCACACGCGGTTGATTTGCATGACACTTTGTAAATCATCGGGGACAAATTTGCGGAGCTTGAAGGTTTGTTGCATTGTTTCGCCTTCTTAAACCAAATTTCACCGTTGCAACTTAAAGGTTACGCTTTACGCATCAATCTCTTGCTTTCTTGCTTTGCGTACGCAGATTGTTTAAGTCTTTGTTTCTTCCGGCGCCTTGAACACGGACAAGGTGTTGCTGCCCTGAGGCATCGCCCAAACTCTTGAAGCTGAACCCGCAATTTTCAACGCTTCAGCAAAAGCGTCATTTACGGCTCGAGCTGTCTTCAACTTGAATATGCTCGTCGCATAGTAATCAGGCAAGGAAGATACCAATATGATTTGGTGGTTCTGCAGAGCTTTTAAAAGGTAATAAGCCTTGTGACCGCCCAAAACAAAGTTGCGTTTAATTTCATGTTCAACATTTTTCAAATCCCCCAAACGCGTCATCCAATCATAAAACACTTGGTTCCCGTGCCCTTCAGGACACTCAGCGACAAGGATTATTACTCCTCCGCGTTTAACTGCGTCCAACGCATTGTCGAGCGCTTTGTAAGCTTGGTACAGATTCATGTCCGCTGGATGACCGCCTGCACTTACGACTATGATGTCTGCTCGACGGTCCACTGTTATACGGTACATTTCGTCGACCAGTTTTACGGCTTCCAGAAATGCCTGCTCTAAATCCCCAGCGAAGGCTTTTACGATTTCGCCCTTCTTGTTCGCGACAACGTTTACTATGAAGTCTATTTTGGCTAATCTTGCTGCCTCAGTCATGTCCCGATGCACGGGATTATCTTCCAGAACTCCAGTTCGTGCATTGGCGTGAAGTAGCATTGCATGATTTTGCTTTATGGTTTCTTCGCCGCAGACCGCTGGTAAAACGCTTTTTCTTCCACCGCCGTAACCAGCATAATAGTGGAAGCCAACATCTCCCAAGAGCACTTTCACGTCTGCCTCAGCGAACACGCGGTTAACATGAACTTTGTTGCCATGCGTCTTAGTCGTGCCCACATACACTAAATCTTGCGCTCGGCAGTCATGGCTGATGGTTTTCACCCGTTTAAGCGCTTCCGCACCAAGCAACGCCGTCGCTTCCTCAGGCTTAACCGCTCGGTGTGTTCCGCAACCAAAAATAACCATGACATTCTCATCTTTTACGCCAGCTAGATTAAGCTCGGCGAGCACTGGCAAAAGCATCACTTCACTCGGCGCTTTCCTAGTAGCATCGTCAACAACAATAGCCACTTTGCTCTCGGGCTTGGCGATTTCGCTTAAACGCTTTGAGGCAATGGGTTCTTTTAGAGCTCGCTCCACCTCAGCCTTAGCATCCAGTGCGCCTTGGCGCTCTGCTGGCTCGATTGTTCCAAGGAGGTTTCGGGCTGGAACTCGGATGCACACGTCGGTTTTTCCGTAGGGAAGCCAAACATCAACCATGCCAAGTCACGTTATTATTGAAATGTACACGACGTAAGAAACTATTAAGCCTTATCAAAACAGCAGTAGATCCGTAAGTGCTTTTTGGCAAAAAGAGTCTATTTTTCATTGGTTTTGCTTAATGTAACCGTGAGTGTTGGGTCTTCTATTGAGGTGGTTTTCAATAGGGTTGAATATACGTGTAGGCTACTACCCACCAAGGGGGTTAAATGCATATACGTTTTGACGGTACATTTTGTCGGTACAGTCACATGTGCCTAAAGCGTTTGAGACTTTCAAGTGCGATGCCTTGTAAAGTATAGTGTTCTTAGCCATTGAAGGAATCTGCGATGGCAGGCTTGGGTGAACACTTCACAGCATCGTTAAGTTTTCAAGTTACTAAAGCTCACTTGCGGAACTACTGAACAGACTGAAAAATCTAAGCAAGACTTGTTCTATCCAACGCAGCCAGTAAATAAGCTAATAGGGTATACTATTAGCACTAGAAAAATCAACTCAAAAAGAGGTTGGTTAAGCTGCTTTAGGCTTAGCTTTCTCCACAGCACCGCTTAAACTTGTCATTTCCATGTTCGCTTTTCTTATCAGGTCACCAATTGTCTCTTTGGTTGGTATTGCAGCGCCGACAGCTAATGCAACAGCCTTTTGGTGTGCCATCTGCAATAATGGCTTAATTGTTTCTTTGGATGGGTAAAAGATGCCCATTGCTAGTGCGAAGGCTTCTTGGTTGCTTTGCTCAATGCTTTTCCTTGTTGCATCAACGTCAACTTTCAGCTGGTCACCAGTAATCATTAAGCCATTGTCAAAAACTGCACGCATTGATATGCTGAGTTCAACTGCTTTAATGCCTAGTTTTGAGAGTACACCGGCAAGGCGCTCGTTAATTTCTTCACCCTTGCGAACTACCAAAGTGTCTTTACTGACCCACACGCTGCCAGACTCAATCCTCGTCGGCAAGCCAACAGCGTTTAATTGGCTGATAAATGGACCTGGAGGTTGACCCGTGTTACCAGCTGGAACAACCACATCGTTGGCGGCAATATCACCTGACTTGGCGGTTGTTCTCACTTTGCCCCGTTCCAGCAACAGCGCCAGTTTGAACGGGTTTAGGTCTGTGAACAAGTAAACGTTTGATCCATCCAAATACTCCTCAAGCTTCTTTAAATCTTCTTGATTCATCTCTTCAATGGCTAGTCTCATTAGCGTGTTCTTTAAAACTCTAAGGTAAACTTTACCAGCCATACTTTTCTTAATTTCTTGAAGTTGCGAAGCACGAACCTTCTGCAGGCTAGCGATACCGATGGATTTGTATTCTTTCAGTATGCCTTTTATTGAGTCTACTTGGCTTGATTTTTCGTCTAATACTTGTTGGGACGGCATGATTTCTCTTCTCTGTTACGGTTTAATTTTTACCGGCTCACCCATAGATGTCTTAATAAAAGCGTACTTTACGTTTTTCAAGCCACGCTTAAGTTTTCCATCTAAAACACGAAGAACCGTCATAATGTTATCGACAAGTTCTTCATCCTTCATCTGTTGAGAGCCAATTGAAACTTGAATAATCGGTTGGTTGCGCATTCTCACAACCACGGTTTTGCGGTGCTTATTTATTATGGCTGCAATGTCAGCGTTCGGTGGAACAGGAATAGGCATTTTTCCTCTCGGGCCCAAAACTGGACCAAGAATTCTACCTACTAGCGGCATTAATGGAGCTTCTGAAATGAAAACGTCATATTCGCTGGCAAGCTTGCGCAGTTCCTTCTTTTTGCCAGATAACGCGTCTAAGTCGGAACGTTCTATAACGTGATCAGCTTGTGCGTTTTTTGCTTTAAATGCAAATTCTCCAGAAGCAATAACACAGATCTTGTTCGGCTTTCCGGTTGCATGAGGAAGCTCAACAATTTCTTGGATTTTGCCTTCTGGCGCCTTCATATCGATCTCTACAATATCCAAGATTATATCTACTGTCTGGTTGAATTTTTTTCCGCCAGACTTCGCCTTTGCCTGTTTAACTGCTTCTGAAATTGTCTTGTTGTCTAGGGGCATTTTTAAGCCTCGTGCCAATGAGGGATTGGAAACCCATTATAAAAATATTCGCTTATCATTATTCGCTACCAAATAACTGTTCGTAGCTGCCAGCATCAATATCTTTTTGCACTTCACGTGGGTCTTTGCCTTCAACGGTGACACCTAAACTGACGCAGGTTCCAAGCATCTCTTTAGTTGCCTTCTTTAGCGTTGGGGCTAAAAGCTCAAGTCGCTTAATTTTCGCTATCCGAACCATCTGCTCCATAGACAAATTGCCTACCTTTACAGTGTTGGGCGTTCCTGAACCCTTCTCTATTTTCAATTCAGCAACGATTAATGCTGAAGCGGTTGGAGTGCCAACGGACACATCGAAGGTTTTGTCCTCAGTATCAACGCTGATTTTCACTGGAACCTTCATTCCAGCATAGTCCTTTGTAACCTCGTTAATTTTGTTGACGATAGCCATTATATTGACGCCTAATGGACCAAGAGCAGGACCTAATGGTGGACCTGCATTGGCTTGTCCTCCATTTACGAGCAGTTCTACAACTTTTTTTTCTCCCATGTTTTTTCGCCTGTTTTATGTTTTTGCTTTTTCTACTAGTTTTACATAGTCTGAGTGTACTGTGATTGGCAAAGTGAATGTTGCCTCAAGTAGTTCGAGAGTAACTTCGCCTTTTGCCTTGTCAAGTCTTGTGATTTTGGCTCGCATACCTTTGAAAGGTCCACCAGTAATTTCGACGACATCATCTTCGTTGAGGTCTTCCATGACTGGTTTTCGGACAATGTACCGTTCTATCTCATTGAAGCTTACCAGCCCAGGGATTCTGGAGCGTACGTGTCTTAAGCCTGTGATGGCTTCTTCCACCAAATGTGGCCCGTCAGCTTCAACAAACACGTATCCTTTTAGAGTGTCTGGAACAAGAAGAGCTTTCATTGGAATGTGATTCATTTCCACTTTTGAAGCAATCAATCTGGCAACATTCCGTTCTTGACCAGTGGTGGTTTTGACAACGAAAATTTTTGCTTGCGTTTGCTCTTCTTTCTTTTCCATAAACCCAAGATTCCTTTTAAGTTGCTGCTCCTGATGCGCCGCCTACTGCGTACGCTAATAGTTTAATTACGAAACCGATTAAACCAATTGCGCCTATGCCTAAGAGGCTAATTTTTATTGATAGCCACAGCTCTTCTCTTCCAGGTTTTACAGCTAGCTTTAAGGTTCTTGCTGCTTGCGTTAACCAAGATTTTATTCCCATATTCATCGCACACTCAAGATTTCATTTATGAATAATAAACGTTACTGTAACCTAGAGTTTAAAAACTAGCTTTATCAACACTTTTAAAGCTTCCTTACGAGGCTGACTATTTTTTGGTTAAACTTTCTTGAAAGGCAACCCAACATCCTGCAGAGACGATAATAGTTTTGGCTTGTCTTGGCTTCTGATTCCTTTCCAATCAAGAATCGCCAACGAGACTTTCTCTAAAGTTTTCGCGATGCACTGCGCTAATATTTCAGAGTCAATCATGGAGACAGCGTATTTAGGTACCATGTGGCCGAAAACGGCTTCGCCAGCCAAAGCCATACGCGTGAACTTTTGGTTGTAGTGTGTTCCGCCTATTCCAAGAACCGCTGAATTGGCAGGCGTTGAGAAGTTGGCGATTGCAGACATTGCGGAGTGGGCAACGGCTTCTGCTGCCCTTAAATCGTTCCATTGTGCTGGGGAACTGCCTAACTCAACAAACATCGTTGGCACATTCAAGCTGGGACCGTGATGAGTGCACTCGTATGACACTTCGTAGTTGAGGCTTAATTCTCCTTTGTAGTGTAAAAGCGTTTTTAAAGCGTCACGCATGGCTGTTGCAGGTGAAACTGAGACTGTTCTAGGCAATCCGCCTAGTCCTGCTTCAGCAAAGTTTCCCGGGGTATGAACGGATAAGGTGGGGATTCCGCTTTGGCTGCTGTGACGTGAAATGAACACTATCAGCTGGGCGCTTGGGAAGTCTTCTTGGAGGTTTTGTGCGTTGACCGCTTCTTCTTTAAGCGTTATGAAGCTGATCTGTTTGCCATACATTTCAGCCAGATAAATTGGGTTTTCTTGGTAAGTCTGCTTTGTCTTTGCGAAGGGGTAGAGTTGAAGTAAATTCTTGGCTATGTTTACGCCTGCAATATCACGGCTTGAATGGACGACCAGAATCATTTTTCAACACTTACGAGTTATGTTTGTTAATTGCTTAACATTTGATATAATTTAAACTATAATTATTTTTATTAACTGTTGTGGACAATTATCGCTAGGGAAAAAGTTCGTTTGATAAATGAGAGTAGTGGACGAAAAATGACGAAAGATTGGCATAAAATAGATACTCCAATAGCTAGTACGCCGAAAGGTAACTGGCATGAAGTCTGGCGCTGGTATTCGAATTTGGAAAAAGATGAAGAGCTTGCAAATAATGTTGACATGGCGGTTGAGAGAATGCGGCGGGGGCTGGAACTTCACCGAGTCCGTTTTAGATAAAATCTTTGACTACTTAAACAATTAAACTAAAATTAATGAGTTTGCAAAAGTAGGTTTTTCCATAAAGCTTATAATTGCTGGCTTGGTTCAGCGTTTACTGGAGGCAAAGTGAAGATGCATCTGATTAATTTCAAAGAGTTATCAAGTCAAGATCTTAATGCACTTGTTGATTTAGGCATCGAAGTTAAGCACAACCCTAAAAAATACCGTAAAGCCTTTGAGGGCAAGTCGGCTGCGTTAGTTTTCCAGAAAACCTCCACACGGACAAGGGTTGCTTTTGAGGTTGCGGCCACTCAGCTTGGAGGTCACGGCTTGTTTATCGATTGGCGAACAACGAACTTCATGTTAGCTGACATAACGGATGAAATTCGTTATTTGTCCCGTAATGTTGACTGTATCATGGCTAGGTTGCTGTATAACGCTGATTTAATAAAGATGGCTAATGCTTCTCGTGTTCCAGTAATCAACGGTTGCGACGAGAAGTATCATCCAAGCCAAGCTTTAGCAGATTTAATCACTATAAAAGAAAAGAAAGGCACGCTAAAAGACGCCAAGCTCGTCTACATCGGCGTCCACAATAACGTTTGCAACTCGCTAATAGAAAGCTGCACTAAAACAGGATTAAAACTAACAACGGTTACACCGATTTTGAACGAAGCAGCACGCGATGATGAGTTGCTATCTGAGGCAAAGAAAACTGGGTTGTGGCAGTCAACCTTAGATGCAAAGAAAGCTGTTAAAGATGCAGATTTTGTTTATACAGACACGTGGATTGACATGGAATTCTTCACTGACCCAAAGTTTGCGGCGGAAAAGGAGAAGCGAATTAAGCTTATGATGCCATACCAAATCAACGCTGAACTGCTCAAAGATAGCAACGCATACATTATGCATGACATGCCCATTCATCGCGGATACGAAATAAGCGCAGAAACAATCGAGAATCCCAAAACGGTTATTTATGAGCAGGCAGAAAACAGACTATACGCAGCTAAGGCGATTTTGCTGAAGTTAATGGGTGTTTAAGCGCTCGTAATTATAGCTTTACCAGTGCCAAAAAGGTAGGCTTCACAAAACTAGAAAAACAAACGGTACAATCACCAGCAAAATTGGAGCGCGGCGCGGCGCTGTGAAAGACCAGAACCATGGATACGTCGTGTGCGAATCGGTTGAAGTGGAGCGGGGTTCGGGACTCAGGGTTTTGCTTGCCTCTTCAGGCTTGGTTCACCAGGGCGTGCAACAAGTCTGCTTTGGTTACTATGCCTATCACTCGTTGCGGATTTTCCGGGTCCAAAACGAGTACCCGCCCTGTTTCCTGTTTGCTCATTTTTTTATATGCATCCAACGCCGTCTCCCCAGGATAGACCACATCGAGGTTTGGCCTTGCTATAGCACCAACGGAAGTCTGGCCTCGCTTCTTTTTATCCACAAACGAAACTTCTTCGATGGTTACAATGCCGACGAGCTCATTTTTTTCATTCGTCACGGGGTACCCGCCATGCTGCTCCGCCGCCATCAGCTCCAAAAGTTCGCTAACAGTCATGTTACTAGGCACAGATCGGACTTTTCTCGTCATGATTTCCTCGACCTTGACATGGGCAAGCAAATCCGTCTCCCTCAGCAATCGAGCTGGAATAAAACCTTGGGTTTCCTCAAGTTTACCGGCCGCGCGAAGGGCTTCTGTTCGTTTCTTTATGGCTGGTCCAATCACACGCTCAAACACTTTTGGCTCCTCTTCGATAGCACGTAAGTTGATAACTCCCTTTTCTGCTGCGTCGAAAAAGAAGTCTTCTCCAGTTTTGGTTCGTATGATTACCACAGACCAGTCCGTGAGCGGGAAAGCGCGTCCAACTGAGATATCCGCAAATTCAGAAGTGAAATCTACGCATGTTCTGCAGCTGGGCAAAATCTTGCTCTGAAGCTCTTCAAACGGAATGTTTATCGATTCCTTTTCTGTCTGGATAACTAAATTTTTTGAGAGGCGCATTTGCTTAATGTCTGAAGGCTTAATATTGTAGGTTTTTGTTATGTATTCCATCAACGGCTTAAGTGAGAAAGTACCAAAACAGAAGAGACCTATGATTATCTTCAAGTTTCCGCTAATCTTGTGTTGCCATGCTCCCAACTTACGGAGGGCAAGTACATGGCAGGGTACGCCGACAAAGGCGATCTTCGTTTTTCCGTATTCCATTACAGCTGTCCCATAAGCCTTGGCGACTGCTGAGGGAAAGAACTTCGTACCGACCGCTGAAAGGATGTCATCTGGTACCACGGCCACCATGGGCTTAGTCTTTGTTGGGTCTCCAAGTTCAGCTTGGGAAACTATGGCGCTGTCGAAAATTTTGTTTTCGACGCCGTAAGTCAAGAGGGCGGTTACAACCCCTGCGCCCCTACATTGTTCCCTGAGCTTTGGGTCTGCCGCTTGGGCAAGCAGCATTTTTCTGTAATAGCCTATTGCTTCATTCTTGATTGGCGCATCCGAAACTGCCCGTAGGCTTCTTAGCAAAAGGGCCTCAGAGTGAGGACACACTGCATAACAGATTGGACAGAGATCCAAATCATCTGCACAATTATGTATACGTTTAACCTTATCATCCTCAATCTGCAGTGCCCCAACCGGGCATGCCACCTCACAAGCTCCACAAGCCGTGCAAAAGCCCGAGTCTATGATTTTCTTCTTCAAAACATTGTAAGCTATGAGTGAATCACTTTTCGATTCCACGGCTATCCCCATATAATTGATGGTTTTTGGATGTTAAATACGTAACTCAAGTTAACGTTGTATATTAAGCTAGTTGGGGACTTAGGTTCAACGCAGCGCTGCAAGATGTCAGACATGATCTTTAAGGAGGTTTCTGTTCGGATGGCACTCGTCTTCGTTAGTTGAATTCATGTGCAGTCCCTGCGCTACATTCTATGAAAAATTGCACAGTTTCAAACCAAGGTTTTATCGCTTACTCGGCTTTCAGGTTTTCAAAATGAGAAAATCAAGCAGGTTGGAAAAAAAGTTTTAAGTACGGCAAAATGACCTGTCTAATTCAACTTTACAAACTATTTTTCAGTCAAAAATATAATCTTTATTTAGAGCACAAAACCTTTAGAAACCACATAAACCATAGCATATTTGTGGAATAATGGAGAAAGTCTGGGAAGAACTTAAAAAAATCGAAGCTCAAGCAGAGCAAATCCGTAGCGAAGCGCAGGATAAGGCCAAAAAGATGACTGATCTCGCACAGAAAGAAGCGGAAGAGTTGTTGGCCAACAGCGAAACTTACGCTGAGGAGGAGTCACAGCAGCTGTACATGAACACAATTCAGGAAGCTAATTGCAACCGTGACGAACTGCTGAAAGCAAACCAAGTAGCCGCAGATAAACTGAGAGTGCAAGCGGAAAAACATATGGAATCAGCAATCACGAAAGTTGTGAACGCAGTGATTGAGGAAACCCAGCCTTGAGCCAGACAACACTTTATGCGAGTGTTCTAGCCAAAATCGGGGCAGAAAGAAGCAAACTTCTAAGCGAAGTTAAACTCAAAACGCTAACGGAAAGCAGAGACCTCTCCGCATTCGTAGCTCAACTCCGAGAAACCAGTTACCAGGCGCAAATAGCTAAAGTGCCCTTGCCACTTACAAGCCGCAAACTCGAAAGAGCATTCAATGAAAATCTCATTGAATCTTATGCAAAAATAGTCAAAAACTCACCCAAAAACGCAACAAAATATCTTAACTTGCACCCTTTAAGGTTCGAAGTGGAAAACATCAAGGCGCTGATAAAAGCAGCCTACGCCAACCTAAGTCCTGAGCAAAAGCTAGCCAAAATATACCTTTCTATAGAAGATTATCTTAAAAAACGCTCAGTCATTGAGGAGGCTGCTAAAGCCCCAGCCTTAAAGCAAATGGTGAATGCTCTCAAAAGCACAGAGTACGCGTTCACCTTGAATACGGGACTGCAAAATTATGAGGAAAGCGGTTCAACCGCACGCTTTGATATGCTTCTTGATAAGACATTTTACGAAAAACTCCATGACAGTTATGAGAGTCTTCCCAAAAAAGAGAAGCCACATGCACATTTTTATGCAAGCACAGAAAATGATAGCTTCACATTGCTGACGCTTCTGAGGGGAAAAACCCTAAACTACGACGCCAACTGGCTGCGACTAGCGGTGCCTCATAATAATTTTAATCTTTCTATGGAAACTGTTGAGGCTCTATTATCGGCAGCTGATTTCGAATCAGCCCTCAAAATTGCCCTCGAGAGCCATTACGCAAAGTTCTTTGTTAAAGCTCAAAATCCAGAAGAAACGGTAGCAAACGCTGAAAAGGCCTTCAAGAGAGCAGTTTTTCAACATGCTAAAGCAAGCAGGATTGGTGAAATTTTCAACATTGGTGCACCACTTGCCTTCATGACACAAAAAGAAGCAGAAGTGCATGATCTTATTGCTACGAGTTCGGGTGTGGAAGCGGCAGTGAACCCTGAGGAGATACAGGGTCAACTGTTACTTTAAGCCTGTTTTCCCTCAAGGACAACTTCAGTGTAGACATGGTTCTGCTTAAATGGGTTAAACACTGTTCCAGTGCCCTCGTAGAACTTGCTGAACCACTCGTAGAAGTGCAATCTTAGCGTATGAATGAAAACGATTAATCCTTCAAGCCCGATCACGAAAATATTTCCGACGACGATGATTATGCCGCTGATAATCAACGCTGGAATCGAAGCAAAACCTACCAAGCCGGCGATAGTGTATACTACAAGGAGTAATGCCCAGTGAGCCATAAGCAAAGCAAGAATTCGCGTGTAAGAAATAGTGTTACTAAGCAAGCGAGTAACTAAGTCTCCGCCCTCGAAAATTCTCTGTCCTAACAAGTTCTCTTGACCTTTTTGTTCAATTTCGGGGCCAACTGCACGCAATGAAAATTTTTCTAAAGTCATAAAAACTGGCTTACCGCAAACCAAAAACACAAATGGTACAATAATCAGCAATATTGGACCCGAAAACCACAAGCCAAGATTTAACTTGTAAACTACAATAAGGTAAACTGCGCCAAGATAGAACGCTATTTTAGGTACCGCCGTAAAAACTGCATCAGTGACGTTATGCTTAATCAGAAAGTTCACCATTTCCAAAACCAAACCGCTGACGATTTGTATTACGCCTACGGCAAGGGCGAAAATTAGGAAATCAAAGATATTATTAAACGGGCGGAACCATAAAGCAAATATCTCCTGACCAAAAAACTCGCCATACATTAGCCCCATGACAATGGTGGTGGCGCCGCAGGCAGCCATAATCCAGCATACATTTTTTATTGCTTGGTTCTTTTTAATTAGTATTCCAAGCGTTAACCCGCCGACTAGTAGGATTAAGCCGTGTCCAACGTCGCCGAACATTAACCCGAAAATAATCGGGAACGTTATTGCAATAACTGGCGTTGGATCCAGCTCGTCGTAATGTGGTAGACCCCAAAGCTTAGTGATCTCTTCAAAAGGCTTGATAAATCTGTTGTGGCTAAGCTTTGTAGGGGGGTCTTGGTTCTGAACTGGCTCATTCTGAAGCACTAAAGCTTTTTCTCCTAGCATTGCATGAATTTTTTCGTTGAGCGCACGGAATTTTTTCTCCGGCACGAACCCTTTAACTGTTGCAAGCCGTCCGGACTGAAGTATCTTTCTTTTCGCATTTAGCAATGCAAGAATGTTTTCAGTGTTTTCTTTCCATGAGACAAGTTTATTCTTGTTTTCTTTGCTTAGTTTATTTAGTGAATCGAAAAACGCTTTTTCTTTGTGCGTGTTTTCTTTTAATCGATTATTAACTTCATTAAGCGCTTGAGCCACATCGTGCGGTAAATCCTTAGGAATCGCAAAGGTTTCAGCGTGATGTAGCTTCAGGATTTTCTCGACGTCTGCGCCTTGTTTGCTTGGCACAGCTAAGGATACAAAGTCAGTTGCCTTGGTTAAGTAGTAGCGATGCAGAATGAGCGAAAAGTCTGTAAGTGCCGTTTTTAATCCATCGAAGTTTTTATGTGGCACGTTTGCAAAGGCAACACGTATTAATTTTAGTTCTTCCATGGCTGCAAGGTCTGCTTTCATCTTATCCATTGTTGTCAGCATGTCTTTGATGTGGTTAAGCTGTGCAGTTTTTTCTTGCAGGCTGGATAGAGAGGTGTTGATGTCGTCAACTTCCTTTTTAAGCGTCAAGACTTGTTGGCAAGTGGATTCTGAGAGGGCTTGCCAATTTTCCGCGGTTACTTGTGTTCTAGTTGGTTGTGATACTTTGAAAACGTCGAAGATGCCTGGTTTTTCTTGGCAAAGTTGTTTAATTAACTCGTTGACGTTTGTGAGGGACTCCTCAGCCTTCTGGATGTTCTCGCTGTAGTCGGTAAGGCTTGCGTCTTCAGTTGCTTGTTCTATGTGGAATTCTCCAAAGCTGCTTAGCGCTTGTAGTACTGATTCAACGTCTTGTTTAACGCATATTATTGATGTGTCGCTCATTCTTTCTGGTCGAAACATGCATGTTCTAACAAAATGTTGATTAACTAGAAATTAAAGTTTTATTGGGCGATAGCATGCTCGGTTACGTTATCGGCGACAGCGACATGATCACTGGGTTCAGACTGGTCGGCCTTGAAGGTGCCGAAGTAAATTCAGTTGATGAGGCACGGCAAGCTCTAAACAAAGCGCTTGTCCGCAATGATCTGGCAATTATAATCGTAAGCGAAGAATTCTCCGCTCAACCGCAAATGCATGAGGCTATCGAAAAAATTCGCCGCGAACGCAAGAGCACCTTAATTGTGGAGATGCCTGGAAGCAGGGGAAAACCAAGTCAAGTCCACATGTCTGACCTCATCAGCAAAACCTTAGGCGTTAGAATATAAAAGCTGGATTAAAAAAGTGAGTATTAAAGATGGTCTTTCCGCGATTGCAAACGAAGTTTTAGGGGACGTGCAAAAAGAATCAGAAGCCATAATCTTATTTGCTGAAAATCAAGCTAAACAAACATTAAAAGTAGGAAAAGAGCAAGCAGTCCAAAACTACCAGACTTTAATGAATCAGGCGACAGCTAAAGCAGAAGGCGAGAGGCGAAAAATCGCTTCTGTAACTGAGGTGGAAATGAGAAATCGCCTGCTTCAAACAAAAGAAGGCTTAGTTGATACTGCTTTCGAGAAAGCCTTTTTCAACCTTAAGGGTTTCGTAACAACTGTGGAATATCACGGCTATCTCCTGAAGCTTATAGAAGAAGCGGCTGGAAGAATCGGCCAAAAAAATCTCGTCATACAAGTCAACGCTAAAGATAAAGGATGGTTAACGCAAGACATGCTGAACCGTTTGTCGAAGAAGTTACGTCGGGAATTAAACCTGTCAGACGAAAACGAAGATTTCATTGGCGGTTGCAAAATCCAAACTATAGACGGCAAAATAACCTACGATAGCACCATAGATAATCGGTTGCAAGAACTCAAGCCTGCCTTACGTGTTGAAGTGGCAAAAATATTGTTCGGGGAGAAGGCCTAGAAAGTATGTCGGTTAAAGGCAGAGTAATTCGAGTTGCGGGGCCAGTCGTTGAAGCCAACGGCATGGCACAAGCCGTGATGCATGAACTGGTTGAAGTAGGTAAAGAGGGCTTAATAGGTGAAATTATCCGTTTAGAAGGTGAACGTGCAACAATCCAAGTTTACCAGAACACTTCTGGACTTAAACTTAACGAGCCCGTCTTGGGTACAGGAAGCCCACTTTCAGTGGAGCTGGCTCCGGGACTAGTCGGGACTGTTTTCGATGGCATCCAAAGACCATTGGAATTGTTAAGGACACTTACGGGACCCTTTATCAAAAGTGCACGCGGAGTATCACCGCTTTCAAGAGAAAAAAAGTGGCCTTTTATACCCAAAGCTAAAGTTGGAACCAAGCTTGTAGGCGGCGATGTCCTCGGTACTGTAGCAGAAACCGATTTGGTTGAACATCGTATACTTGTTCCGCCTACCTTGCAAGGTAAACTAGTCCAGATTGCACCCCAAGGCGACTACACGATCACAGAGGTAATTGCCACCATAGAAGCAAACGGCAAAAAAACCGACATGCCAATGCTGCAGAAATGGCCAGTAAGAAAACCCAGACCATACAGTCGTAGGTTTCCTCCATCTGTTCCTTTAATCACTGGACAACGCGTAATTGACACTTTTTTTCCAATCGCGAAGGGTGGAAGCGCATGCATTCCAGGCGGTTTTGGTACTGGGAAAACTGTTACTCAGCAGCAACTAGCCAAATGGTCAGACGCGAACATAATAATTTACGTGGGCTGCGGAGAACGCGGCAACGAAATGGTGGATGTGCTGACTAGCTTTCCAAAGTTAATTGACCCTACTACTGGGCACCCTCTTATGGAGAGAACCATACTCGTCGCTAATACAAGCAACATGCCGGTCTCTGCTCGTGAGGCCAGCATCTACACGGGTATAACTATCGCTGAATACTACCGAGACATGGGCTACACCGTTGCTTTAATGGCGGATTCCACAAGCCGGTGGGCAGAAGCGCTAAGAGAAGTTTCAGGAAGGCTTGAAGAGATGCCTGCTGAAGAAGGTTTTCCGAGCTACTTGCCGTCAAGATTAGCTGAATTTTATGAACGCACAGGTGGCGTGGAAACCTTAGGCTCGGAAAAACGTTTAGGCTCGATTTCCGCAATTGGAGCAGTTTCTCCTCCGGGCGGTGACTTTTCTGAGCCTGTTACACAGCATACTAAACGTTTCACACGGGTTTTCTGGTCTTTAGACCCTGAATTAGCAGATGCTAGGCATTATCCCGCGATTAATTGGATGCAAAGTTACAGTGGCTACGTTGACGAACTTGCTGGTTGGTGGCATAAACAAGTGGACAAAGAATGGAATAGTTACAGGGAAGAGGCAATGCGTATTTTGCAGGCGGAGGACGACTTGAAAAACATCGTTAAACTGGTTGGTCCAGAAGCTTTGCCTGATAAACAGCGCTTAATTTTAGAGACAGCCCGAATAATCCGTATAGCTCTCTTGCAGCAGAATGCCTTAGACCCAATAGATACTTACTGCTCTCCGCAAAAACAGTTCAAAATGTTAAAGATAATCGTAGATTTCCACAGGTTTGCTGCTCGCGTCGTAAGTAAAGGTGCACCAATCATCAAAGTTATTCAGTTTCCCGTCACAGAGGAGATAATGCGCATGAAAATTATGATACCAAACGATAAAATCAATCTCTTAGACGATTTGGAAAGACGGATGCAACAACACTTCGAAGAGTTAGAGGCAAGTTTGAGGTAAAGAATATGGCAGGTTCAGGATTAGAATATAAAGGCGTAGCTTCAATTTCCGGCCCAATAATCATAGTAGAGAACGTGCAACAAGTAGGTTACGATGAACTTGTAGCGGTGAAAACTCAAACAGGAGAAACCCGCTTGGGCAAAGTTATTGAGGTAACTCAGAAAGCCGTAACCGTCCAAGTCTTCGAAGGCACGACAGGGTTGTCACCTTCGGAAACGCGTACTCGATTTCTCGGAAGGTCCCTAGAAGTGCCTGTATCAACAGAAATGCTTGGGCGTGTAATGAACAGTTTCGGCGAACCTATTGACGGTCATCCAAGGTTTTTCACGGAAGAAAAACGCGACGTAAACGGTTTCCCCTTGAATCCTACTGCAAGAGAATACCCAAGGGACTTCATACAGACAGGCATATCGGCAATTGATGGTTTAACCAGTCTCGTGAGGGGACAGAAGCTTCCAATCTTTAGCGGTCCAGGCTTATCTCACAATGATCTTGCTGCTCAGATTGTAAGGCAAGCGCAGATTCGTGGGGGAGGCGAAGAATTCTATATTGTTTTCATTGCAATGGGCCTAGAGCATGATGATGCCGCTTTTTTCCAAAAAAGCTTTGAGGAAACTGGTGCAATAAAAAACGTAGCAATGTTCCTTAACTTAGCTGAGGACCCGCCTGTGGAACGAATTATCACACCTAGAGCAGGTTTGACTTTAGCTGAGTATTTGGCGTTTGACCAGGAGTCGCATGTGCTTGTAATATTGACGGATATGACGAATTACTGCGAAGCCCTACGTGAGGTTAGCGCTTCAATGGAGGAAGTGCCAAGTAGAAAGGGTTACCCAGGTTACATGTACAGTGATCTCGCAAATATATACGAACGAGCAGGTAGAATAATTGGCAAGAAAGGCTCAATCACGCAGATGCCTATTTTGACTATGCCAAATGATGATATCACACATCCTATTCCTGACCTTACAGGCTACATTACCGAAGGGCAAATTGTTTTGTCTCGCAATTTGGAAAAGCAGAGCATTTATCCCCCAATCTATGTTTCCACAAGTCTTTCCAGATTGATGAAGGATGGCATAGGCAAAGACAGCACACGAGAAGATCATGCTAACGTTGCAAGTCAATTATATTCCGCTTATGCACAGTACAACGGTGTGAAGTCTCTGGCTACAATTATCGGCGAGGAAGGGTTAGGAAGCAGGGACAAAGAATACCTGCGCTTCGGTGAGCGTTTCGAGCGGAAGCTTATTTGCCAAGGTAAAAACGAGAACAGGTCAATCGAGCAGACGCTTTCTATTGCTTGGGATACCCTTTCAGTTTTGCCAGATGAAGAATTAACAAGCATACGCCCTGAATTCATCAAGAAGTACTACCCAAAAATCGTTAAGGAGGTAAAGTAAGCTTAATGTCTCTTGAAAACGTTAGCCCAACAAGAATTAACCTGATACGAACAAAAAAAACCTTGAGTCTAGCAGAGTCTGGGCGGGATGTACTTGAACGTAAACGTGACATTTTGCTCCGCGAACTAAGAAATAGCATTTACGAAGCTGAGAAAGCCCGCGAGGACTTATTGGAAGCTCTTGCAAAGGCTTACCAAAGCCTAAAGGAAGCAAATATGACTAAGGGTTCGGAAACTGTTGCCAACGTGGCTTTGGGCTCAAGCTATGAAGCAGATTTCCTCTTGGATTTCAAAAGTATCATGGGCGTAAGTGTTCCTAATGTAGAATTTCAAAGCGAAACTGATGCGAAGCCTGATTACGGTTTCGCAAATACCAACGCTGAACTAGATAAAGCGTTTAAGCAATTCTACAGTGTGCTGGAGTTAATCGCCAATTTAGCTAAGGCTGAGGGTACCACATTTCAGATTGCTAACGATGTGGGAAGGACTCAGCGTCGGGTGAACGCGTTGAATTACGTTCTCATCCCCATGTATCGCAATATCACTAAAAAGATTGCACTCGTTTTGGAAGAAAAAGATCGAGAAGAGTTTGTTAGAACTAAACGGATTAAGCATATGATTAGGGAGCGCGAATAATTTGACTTTGAATTTTAAAAACATTCAAAAAATTTTGATTCCTACTGATGGGTCAGATTACAGCATACGTGCAGCAGAGTACAGTATAAGTATTGCAAAAATGCTTGATGCCCAAATCATAGTAGTTTACGTGATTGATGAGGTTGTTCTTAACCAACTTTCCAAAGTAACCGAACGCGAGAATGTTGAACAGGAGCTAAAGCAAGATGGTCAACGATACATTAAATATATTCTCGGCTTAGCAGAGAAAGAAGGCGTTAAGGCGGATTCTATACTCGCTAAAGGAAGACCGTTCGAACAGATTGTGCACTTAGCCAAGGAATTAAACATAGGCTTAATTGTAATGGGTACGTATGGGCTAAGAGCTGCAGAGAGGGTTCTTATCGGTAGTGTTGCTGAACGAGTGATTGAATACTCCCCTTGTCCTGTTCTAGTCATAAAATAAGGGCTGTGATCGAAAATCTATGTCAAAAAAAGAAAAGTTGGAAAAAGACTACCAGAATTTTAACCTGAACATCGAGCGCATAGCAGAAGAAGAAATTAAGAAAATTAGAGAAAAAGCCAACGCAATAAAAGAGGAAGCAAGCAAAATCGGCGAAGCTGTTGAGCTCTCCCTAAATGAGGGAGAAACGAAGGCAACGAAAAAGGTTAATACCTAGAGCTGTGTTGTTTTTGTCTTATTGGAGCTAAATGGACATGAAGAATCGAATGCTAATAGTGTTATTGTTACTTCCGCTGGCGTTTCTGCCTCTTATCGGGGTAGCAGCTGCATTCTCAGTCTCTACGCTTCAAGCGACTACAACAACAACCACTGGACCGTATGATACATTGGGCTTAGCAATCGGCGCTGGGCTAGCTATTGGTTTATCAGGATTAGGTGCTGGACTTGCGATTTCTGCCGCTGGTAGCGCCGCAATCAGTGCGTTAGCTGAGAAGCCTGACACGTTCTTTAGAAGTTTCTTGATTGTGGCGTTGGCTGAGGCGTTGGCAATTTACGGCTTAATTATGGGTATTTTGCTTTGGCTGAAAATATAGAAAGCAATCAGTTAAGTGCGATTTGTTTAGGAAAAACGTGGACGATCGAATCTAACGATAAAGGCAAAGTTGTAAATTTAGAAAAAGCTGCTAGAAAAACGGGGTTGACTCTAGGGGCACTCGTAAGCTTTGTGAAAGTTTGGGGTGAAACAGAAAAAGCACTAAGAGGGATCAACTAATCATTCTTTCTCGTCAGTTATCATGACCGAGAATTTTATTTGTTTAACCGGCTTGTTTGCCTTCAGCCCATCAATCAAGCTTTTGAGCCGCTCGGAGGGTCCCTTTACCGCCATGACCTCAAGACAACTAGTTTCAGTTAGATGAGAATGTAAGTACGCCGCAATCATGTCTCCGTATTCATGTTGTATGTGGAACAATTCTTCATTTTGCTCTGTCTTCTCATAAAGAACCGTTATGGTGGCAATCACATTCCCTTTGATGTTGTCTAACTCGTTGTATTCTGTAATGTAGTTTCTAACAGCTTGCCTAATCACTTCGGATCTTGTCGCAGAGTGTTGTTCACCTAAAACACCATCCAACTCTTTGAGTAATTCCTCAGGCAGTGATACGCTAATTATTTCCACGCAATTCGCCTCAACATCCTTAATGTAACAAGATGTTTAACTAATAAATCGTCTGATACCATCTTAGACTTATGTGCCTTCAATGATTGCTGTTTCTAAAAGATGTAGTTTTGATTTTTCTTTTGCTTCGTTCCAACTAAAAACTACGTGAAATTTATTATCTGTTAAAGAGCACGCTTTATTAAAAAATGAGTAAAACTTAATAACTTGCTGATTACATGCACATATAGAGGTTAAGGCTATGCGGAAAACTATGTATGTGATTATTGCAGCAATTGTTGTAATCGTTATCATCATAGGAGGAGTCTTCGCCTACATATCCTTCTCGACTCCCGCAAAGACGCCGACGACAACGCCTTCACCAACGGCGTCACCTACAACTGCACCGGCATCTACCCCGGCGACAACTGCAAGTTCTAGTGGAGTGATACAGGTAGTTGCCGCCGAAAATTTCTGGGGCAGTTTGATAACCCAGCTTGGCGGAACACACGTTAATGTGCTGAGCATCGTTTCAGACCCCAATGCTGATCCTCATGAATACGAAAGCAGTAGCGCTGACGCCATAGCAATTGCAAATGCCCGTTTAGTAATCGTCAACGGAGCCGGATATGACGACTGGGCTCTAAAGCTTATAGCAGCAAGCAATACTCCACATCAAGTAGTCTTAAACGTGCAAAAACTCATCAATCAGCCAGTTGGTGCCAATCCTCACTTTTGGTACAGTCCTATTTATGTGAATGACGCAGTGAACGCAATGTACCAGGACCTTGTTTCCATAGATCCGACCCACGCTGCATACTATAAACAGCAGTATGTTGCATTGAACGCATCGCTTGGAGTATACAACGAGCTTATCGACGAGATAAAGCAACAGTTCGGAGGCGTGAAAGTAGCATCTACTGAGAGCATCTTTGAGTATTTGGCGAACGCCACTGGTCTCGACCTCGTCTCTCCCCCCGCATTTATGCAAGCGGTCTCCGAAGGAAACGACCCCCCGGCACAGAGCATCGTGCAGTTCCAGCAGCTTATCCAGAATGGAACCGTTACCGTGCTGGTTTACAACTCACAAACGGTGACACCGCTAACTCAGAACATCGAAGCGCAGGCCGCTAAACAAGGCATTCCGATTGTTCCAATAACGGAGACAATCCAGCCGCCGACTGTCACGTTCCAAGACTGGATGAATTCGCAGTTAATCGCTCTTCAGAACGCACTTAACCAACAAGCCCATGGGAAATAACAATGACCGCACAGTACGACATCATCACATCCAAGAATCTAGTGGCCGGCTACCCGGACAACATAGTTTGGCGAGACGCCAGTTTCGCCATTAATCGCGGCGAGTTTGTCGCGGTTATCGGCCCTAACGGAGCGGGAAAGACAACTCTGTTTCGTTTGCTCCTTGGGTTGCAGCAACCCGTCAGCGGCACGATCAAGATATTCGATGCAGCGCCTAAGCGTGGTAATCCGCAGATTGGTTACGTGCCTCAGCGTCACATATTCGACGGTGAAACGAATGTTGAATCTCTTGAACTTGTGCGACTGGGATTCTCCGGCAAACAGTGGGGTCTGGGACTGTTCTCCAAAAACGACCGCAAAGCCGCTCTCGACGCGCTGGAAGCGGTTGGAGCGACAGATTTGGCTCATCGTTCTCTCGGTGTGTTGTCAGGCGGAGAACTGCAGAGAATATTTCTGGCCGAGGCGCTGGTGAGCAACCCCTCTGTCCTGTTGCTCGATGAGCCGTTGTCGAATCTTGACATGAGGCGCGAAAGAGAATTGCTACAGCTTATAAACAGTGTGGTTCAAGCGCGTAACGTGACTGCGCTGCTGATAGCCCATAATATTAACCCTCTTTTGCCTTATCTTGATAAGGTGGTCTACATCGCCAATGGCAAGGTGGCGACTGGGACGCCGCAAGAGGTCCTGACGTCAGAGTGCCTCTCGGCTTTGTTCGGAGTTCACGTTGAGGTTCTTCGAGACTCTAGGGGCAACATTGGAGTTGTAGGCATTGAAGATGTCCACGGGTGTCAACCAGAATGACCTTCAGCATTAATCCATGGATCGACCTGCAACAAATGCTTCAGTACCAGTTCATGCAGCATGCCTTCGAGGCAGGAACAGCGGTCGCAATCGTCGCGGGCATTGTCGGCTATTTCGTTGTGTTGCGTCGTTCATCATTCGCAGCGCACGCGCTCTCCCACATCGGTTTCTCTGGGGCAGCGGCGGCCGTATTATTCGCAGTCAACCCAGTTTACGGTCTTCTCCTGTTCACAAGCGTGGGCGGACTTGGGATAGCCGCGCTTGGCCGGCGCGCCGCACAGCGTGACGTCCAGATTGGAACGGTTCTCGCATTCATGCTCGGCCTTGGTGTGTTGTTCATTAGTCTCTACACCGGCTATGCAACCGAGGCGTACTCCATCTTGTTTGGAGAAATACTGGGCATCAGTTTCAGCGATGTCCTTTTGACCCTCGTTGCCGGCGTGATAATTCTGTTTCTCATCGCGGCGGTATATCGACCTCTCCTGTTTGCATCGCTCGATGAAGATGTGGCGGAAGCAAAAGGAATGCCCGTACTTTTGCTCGGCATAATTTTCATGCTCCTAGTCGCGGTCGCAACGTCGATTGCGGTCCAAGTAGTTGGCGTCCTTCTCATCTTCTCATTGATGGTCACGCCAGCTGCGACCGCTCAGCAATTGGCAAAACGACCGCGGCAGGTCATAATTATTTCTGTAGCCATTGCTCTGATAGCAACGTGGTTGGGGCTCTTTATCGCTTTTTATGAGCCGTACCCAGTGAGCTTCTTCATTACAAGCATCGTGTTCGTCTTTTACTTGTTTGTTAGGTTCATTCCTCCAAGAATCAGAAGCGTTCTATCTAATTTTCAGCGAAAGCACGATTAAGCCAGATTGGTGATTTTGCTGCACTATCCTTTTCTGGTTCAGGTTGCCTGAAAAACAATGCTTCAAAGGTAGAGTTCAAAATATATTTGCTTATTGATCATAAACTTAACGTTTTCTTGGCCGAAGGTTTAGATGAACACGATTTTGTCGATAATTAATCCCAGCATTAGGCACATTAAATAAGGCATCGAGAATAAAAACACTTTGAAGCTCTCCTTATGCCAGCCGTAACGGGTAGCATGGGGATTCCTGCCTTTTGGTACTCCTTTACTTTTTTGATGGCGACTTAAGCATATTTTGAACAAACAAACAATCCAATTTCTGCAAATAAGTTTGGAAAAAGTTTGACTTGTTTATTTTTCCGAATAAATGCTGAATTTTCAATGTGAATGTTTCTTTTTTTGCAGTATTCTTTGAAGTCGGCAACGCCTAAAAAGTGAAGGTTTGGTGTATCATACCACTCGTAGGGCAGTGCTTTGGTTATTGGGACTCTTCCTTTGAAGAATATTTGGAATCTGGCTGAGGCTTGCACGAAATTGGGGAAGCTGACAATAACCTTTTTTCCTACTCGCAAGGCCTCTTTCAGGGCAAAGTCTGGTTTTTTCACTTGCTGTAGTGTTTGGTTTAGTATAACGTAGTCGAATGAGTTGTCGGCGTATTCGGAGAGGCCTGTGTCTATGTCTTGTTGAAAAACGCTTAATCCTTGGGCTACGCATCGGTGAATAGAGTTTTCGCTTAGTTCTATTCCCTGCGCATGCACCTGCTTCTCGCTTATTAGGATTGCTAAAAGTTCTCCGTCGCCGCATCCAAGGTCCAGTACCGATGCCTCTTTGCTAATCCAGTTTAGGATGATTTTGTGCCCTGTTTTTACTGGCGACTGCTTCATTGTGCACCGCCGTTGTGTCCGTTTGATACTGTGTTGAGGAAGTGTTTGATTAACTGGGTTTCTTGTTCTGTTTCTAGAAGGAATGCGTCGTGACCGTAAGTTGAGTTTATTTCGCAGTAGGTGGTGTCGACTCCTGCCAGTTTGCAGGCTTTCACGATTTCTTGAGACTGATACGATGGGTATAGCCAGTCCGATTTGAAGGATATTACGAGCACTTTTGCCTTTAACCCGCTAAAGATGTTGGCAAGGTTTTTTCCGTTGAGAATGTTGAAGTAATCTATGGCTTTGGTAATGTAGAGGTACGAGTTGGCATCAAATCGTTTGACAAAGTTGTCGCCTCGATAATGCAAGTAGCCTTCAACCTCAAACTCTGCGCCGAACTTGAAGGGTTCTATGTCTTCTCGGAGGCGTCTTCCGAATTTTTCAGCCATTGAAGCATCGCTCATGTAGGTTATGTGCCCAATCATTCGTGCTACAGCTAAGCCTTTCGCTGGAACCGTTGAGCCATAATAGTACCCATTCTTCCAGTCGGGATCAGCCATGATTGCTTGGCGGCCAACCTCGTTGAACGCTATCTGCTGGGGCGTATGCTTCAATGTTGTTGCGATTGGTATGGCAGACCGTATTCTTTCAGGATAGGAAACCATCCACTGGAGAGCTTGCATGCCGCCCATGGAGCCGCCAATGACGGAGAGAAGTTTCTCTATGCCTAAATGGTCAATTAAGCGAACTTGAGCGTTCACCATGTCGCCAATTGAAATTAGGGGAAAGTCGGTGCCGTAGGGTTTGCAAGTTTTCGGATTAATGGAAGAGGGACCAATGGAACCTCGGCAGCCGCCGATAACGTTGGAGCAGAATACAAAATACTTGTTCGTGTCTAAGCCTTTACCTGGACCAATTAAGCTGTCCCACCAGCCATCGGCTCCACCTGCATGGGCGTCACCGCTGAGCGCATGAAGCACAAGAATCGCGTTTGATTTTTGAGCGTTGAGCTCGCCGTAAGTTTCGTAGGCAAGCGTTATTGGACCAAGTTTCTCGCCTGATTCAAGAGCTAGTTCCTCCGGTGGGTTAGCGAATGTAAAGTGCTTTATTTCAGAGTCTTGAAGGGCTTGGTTAATTGTTGCTAAATGTATTGCCTCCAAAAAATTCGTAAGGTTTAAGGCTTCGCTGATTTTTGTAACGCTTGCTCTATGTCTTCAATGATATCTTCAGGGTCCTCGATGCCAACTGATAGTCTAATGTAGTCTTGAGTTACTCCTGTTGCCTTCTGTTCCTCAGAGGTTAATTGTTGATGTGTCGTTGACGCTGGATGGATGACTAAGCTTTTTGCGTCGCCAATGTTTGCTAGGTGCGAGAGTAGTTGGACTGATTCGATGAATTTTTTGCCTGCTTCTAAACCGCCTTTTATGCCAAAACCGATGAGACCGCCATACCCGTTTGTTAGGTATTTTTCGGCTATTTTGTGGTTCGGGTTATCAGGTAAACCTGGATAGTTAACCCACCTGACTAGCGGATTGGTCTTGAGATAGGTTGCAACTTTTAGTGCGTTTTCGGAGTGTTTGCGTTGTCTGAGTGGTAGTGTTTCTAAGCCTTGTAGGAACAAGAAAGAGTTGAACGGACTCAAGGTTGCTCCTAAATCTCTTAGTAATTGTACGCGTACTTTGAAGATGAATGCAACGTTTCCTAAGCCTGGGAAGTTTCCGAAGGTATCCCAGTATTTGAGTCCGTGGTAGCTTGGGTCTGGCTGGGTGAATTCTGGGAACTTTCCATTGTTCCAACCGAATTTGCCGCTGTCAACGATTATGCCGCCTATGCTGGTTCCGTGTCCGCCTATGTATTTTGTGGCAGAGTCTACGATTATGTCAGCGCCATAATCTATCGGTCTAACTAAGCCCACTCCCACGGTATTGTCAACAACCAGGGGGATTCCTGCATCGTGTGCTATTTTGGCAATGACTTCGAAGTCGGGCACGTCAAGTTTTGGATTGCCTATTGTTTCAGCGTAGATTGCACGTGTTTTGGGGGTTATGGCTTTTTTGAATTCTGCTGGTTTTGTGGAGTCCACGAATTTTACGGTTCTGCCAAGTTTGGGGAAGGTATAATGGAAGAGTTCGTAGGTTCCTCCGTAGAGGTTGTTTGCTGCGACGATTTCGTCACCAACCTGCGTTATTGACAGTAGTGCGAGAGATATGGCTGCTTGTCCTGAGGCTGCGGCGAGTGCGCCGGTTCCGCCTTCGATTGCAGCTACTCTTTTCTCGAAAACGTCGGTTGTGGGATTCATTATTCGGGTGTAAATGTTTCCTAATTCTTTTAGGGCAAACAGGTTTGCTGCATGCTCTGTACTTTTGAACACGTATGAGGCTGTTTGGTATATGGGGACTGCTCTCGCGTTTGTTGCTGGGTCAGCTGTTTCCTGTCCAGCGTGGATTGCGAGAGTGTCAAGTTTTTTTGTTGCCATTATGCTTTTCACCTTTAAGAAGGCATAAACCTCATAACGGCGTTATATTGGTTTTTGCAAAAAATATTCCAAAAAGAATATTACCCTACACCACCAATTACTAAACCATGTTCCCAACCTTAGACGACATCGCCAAACGCAGACGCCAACTAGGCCTAAAACAATCAGAACTAGCCAAAATGGCAGGCGTAAGCCAATCCCTAATCGCCAAACTGGAAACAGGAACCATCGACTCATCCTACACCAAAGTAAAAACAATATTCGATGTGCTGGACCGATTAGAGTTCAAAACAAAAGTTCAAGCGGACAAAGTGCTCCACAAAAACGTTGTCACAGTCCAAAAAGACGAGCCCATATCAAAAGTGGTAAAAATAATGAAGGAACATGGTTACTCACAGATACCCGTCTTCGATGGCAAACATTCCGTTGGCAGCATATCAGAAAAAGCTATCCTGCGCCAAATTATGGCGGGAAAAGACCTTGATGAGATTTCCAAGTTACCTACCGAGGAAATCATGGAAGAAGCATTTCCACAAATAAACGAAGACGCGCCATTAGCGTTAATATCGAGCCTTTTGCAAACTTACTCGGCTGTTTTGGTTTCAAAAAAAGGCGAAGTAATAGGCATAATTACCAAGGCAGATTTGCTAAGAATGATTTAGCAAAATGCCCTACCTATATCTAATTTTTGATAATGAAATTCTATAACAAAAATGATACCCCTCTCCCCCCTAATGCCCACCACAAGCCAGCCCAGTCGTGCTTTCAACGTCCAATTTATTAAGTATAAAGCTGTTATATTTGCGGAATCAAAATGAGTGCTCGATGCGAAACCATAGGAAAATTCGTACTTCCCGTCTTCAGGTCCCTTGTTGCCAAAGAACTCATTAACACTTACCATTTAACACAGGTTGAAGCGGCAAAAAAACTCAAAACAACCCAAGCAGCAGTAAGCCAATACATAAACTCAAAACGTGCCATCAAAAGCACCGAAAAATTCACCGACGTCCTACCCAGAATCCAAGCAGAAGCCAAAGAAACCGCCAAACGCCTCGCAAACCAAGAAACAAACTGGGACGAAGTGACACTTGACTTCTGCAAGCTTTGCATTACTTTTTACAGGACGGAAGAAAGCAAAACAGGCGACAACTACACAATATAATAGTGAATAGGGAAGGGGTATCCTATTAGTTTACTGCTTTACGGTTCTGGTAACTTGGCGTGGGATTTGTTCTCCATGTTAATTTTCGTGGGATAGGTTGCTACAACGGTTCTGTTAACTTGGCGTGAGATTTCGGCTTAGATAGGGTATTTGTGTGTGTGCACAACCTACCTCCTCGGTCTACTAGATGATCCTAATATGCCCCAAATATGATTCAACATAGTTCAACATAGACGCAATTCCCGCACTTTTCAATGTAGATTTATGTGTTTTTGATGTTGCTAAAATGGAGTTTATTGTTAAATTGCTTCAAATATGCTTTAACAGGCTTTAGCTTGCGTTTATTCAGTTGCTTAAGCTTTTTCTGTCCCATATAATTTAAAAGCTTATATATTATTTCAATCTTATGGAACCTTATGAAAACTGTGAGCCTGGACTACTCGTTTAGCAAACCAGAATTACAGATACTCAAAGAACTATCCAAAGGAAAACACGAGTTATCCTCAATAGAAGATGCACTCTCTATCAAACCGTCACTTCTGTCATACAACCTAAAGAAGCTTCAGAACAAAGGGCTCATCAAAACAACCAAACAAACATACAAAAAGCAAGCGTACTTTAACGATTCAAAACACGCTGCCCTATTCAGAGACCTACTATCATTTTATGATTACATCGACTGGGAAAACATACTGAGCGGCAAGGCAATCGAAATTCTCTTTCAAACTTTAACCAAATCTGGAAAAACTCTCTATATTCCAAAAAACACTCGTTGGCGTCACCTCAAAAACTTAAAAGCCCGAGGAATAATCACGCAAACAAATACCATTAACCCACGATTCAGCCTTCTCATCCAGTTCCTAAACGAATACCAAAAATTCTATGCCGACAAGCTCGCGCGCACAATATCAGATAATTCAGTTATGCTCTGGCAAGAAGACCTGGAGTTCCTAATCAGAGTCCCCAAGAACGCCAAACCACCATCCGAGAACTTTCATCAAACAGCTACCTCAATATTCCATCAATACGACCTTCCACTTTTCTCAGAATTCGACATCTACTTTTACTCGTCAAACAAGAAAACCATCAAACCAGAAGATGCCATACTACACACATTATTGATAGAACCTAACAACGCGCGGTACACAACTTACGCCCTCTTGCTACTTAAAAAAACCGAACAACAAATAGACAAAACATACCTACTGCAAGAAGCAGAAACACTCGGACTCAAGCAGCAAATAACCGACATGCTCCAATTCCTAAAAAACCACACACAACAAAAAGACCAAGCACTACCCACCTGGAATGAATTTATCACGAAAGCAAACGAGTACAAGGTGACGGTTGAATGACTCAAAGACGCTCCTTTGATTATTGTGGCTTCCATGTGCAGTTGATTGCTTTACTCGGGCAGGCTAACACGCATGGAGCCTTATCGGTTTCGGGTTTGCAGGAAGACCCGACAGTTAACACCGAAAACTCTTTTACCGTAATCTCCCACCAAGTTAACAGAACCCGCTTTACACTGCAAAAAGAGGTAGGGAAGATATTTTTTGCTTATTGGAATGGTTTTATCATGCCCTTTTTCTCTTTAATGCTGGCTTGTGCAGCCGCCAATCGTGCCACTGGAACCCTGTAGGGCGAGCAACTGACATAATCCAAGTTTATTCTGTGGCAGAACTCGATTGATGATGGTTCTCCTCCATGTTCACCGCAAATTCCTATTTTGAGGTCAGGCCTTGTTTTGCGTCCCCATTCAACCGTGATAGCCATCAACCTGCCAACCCCTTTGACATCCAAAATTTCAAACGGGTTATCCTGCAAAATCTTATGCTCATTATAGAAGGGCAAAAACTTGTTTTCAGCGTCTTCTCTTGAAAAACTAAACGTTGCCTGCGTCAAATCGTTAGTGCCGAAACTGAAGAATTCAGCCAGCTCAGCTAACCTTCCAGCACGCATGCAAGCGCGAACCACCTCAATCATGGTGCCTACTGTGTATGGGATAGTTATTCCCAGCCGGTCCTTTACTCTGCGTTCAACCCTACGGATTAAGCCGTACACACGCTTAAGCTCCTGACTTGTGCAAACCTGCGGAATCATAATCTCCACCTTCACAGGAACAGTTTCCTTAATCAGTTCGCCAGCCGCAAGCAAAATTGCTTCAACCTGCATCTCATAAATCTCCGGATAAGTAATCCCTAACCGCACACCACGGTGACCAAGCATCGGGTTAACTTCCCTTAAAGTACGGATTTTCTGCAAAGTATCCAACTTCTTGTTTAATTCGGAAGACTGCAGCTCAGCAAGATTCGAAAGCATATGGTCATCCTCAACTAAAACCGACTGAAGCGAAGGGTCAATATCGCGGAGCACCTGAGGCAACCTGCACACGCTGCTTAACGCTTCCTGACACTTCTGCAAAGTTTCAATTTCTCTTTCAATCGCTTCCTCAGAAGGCAAAAACTCATGCAAAGGAGGATCAAGCAAACGAATCGTAACTGGGAAACCTTGCATAACTCGTAAAATCTGCTTGAAATCATCCTTCTGCAACGGCAAGAGACGGCGCAAAGCAGCAAGCCGTTCCTCAGGGTTATCTGCCAAAATCATGTCCTGGAACATTCCGATGCGGTCAGCAGCATTAAACATGCGCTCGGTACGGCACAAGCCTACGCCTTCGGCGCCAAACTTTAACGCTTTCTCAGCATCTAAAGGTGTATCAGCGTTCGTTCGTACTCCAAGCCTGCGAAACTCATCCGCCCAGTCTAATATCTTATTCATATTCTCAGAGATTTCTGGTTCAACCATTGGGATTTCGCCAAGCCAAACCTTGCCAGAAGCGCCATCAATCGTGACGACTGCACCCTGCACAATTCTGTTGCCGCCAACATAAGCGACGTTTTCAACATGACTAATTTTGATGTCGCCAGCTCCAGAAACGTACGGTTTACCCATACCCCTAGCAACAACTGCGGCGTGGCTGGTTTTGCCGCCGACCGAAGTTAAAATGCCCTGAGCAGCAAAGAAGCCGTGAATGTCTTCAGGCTTTGTCTGTTCCCTAAGCAAGATGACCTTTTTCCCCGCTTTGGCTTGCCTCTCAGCTTCGTCTGCATCGAAAACTACTTCGCCCGAAGCTGCACCAGGAGAAGCACCTAAACCAACAGCCACAGGTACAACGGTGTTATTTGGATCAATTTGACAATACATTAACCGCGTTAGCTGTGACGCATCTAGCCTAAGCAACGCTTCCTCCTTGGTGATTAAGGCTTCGTTTACCATGTCAACTGAAGTTTTCATGTTTGCTGCAGCGTTCATTTTCGCGTTGCGCGTTTGAAGCATGTAGAGTTTGCCTTCTTCAATGGTGAACTCCATGTCTTGCACTTCCCTGAAATGATGCTCCAGTGTTTCGCGCACCTTCAAAAGCTCCCTGTACATGTCCAGCATAGTTCGCCTCATCTCCGAAATTGGCTTTGGAGTTCTGATTCCTGCTACTATGTCTTCGCCTTGTGCCCTGTCAAGGTAGTCGCCGAAAAGCACGTTCTCGCCTGTGCTTGGGTCTCTTGTGAAGGCAACTCCCGTGGCAGAGTTTGCTCCCATGTTGCCAAACACCATGGTTTGCACGTTGGCTGCTGTACCATTGGCTATTTTGGGGGTGATTTTGAATTCTCGACGGTAATCTACGGCTCTTTTGCCGTTCCAAGATGCGAATACTGCTTCTATCGCCATAAAAAGCTGCTCATATGGATCTTGCGGGATTGGTTTGCCAGTGTTGTCTATGATTATCTGCTTGAAAATGTTAACTAGTTCTTGCATGTCTTGCGATGTCAGCTCGACGTCTTGGGTTACTTTTCGTCCTTCCTTAAGCCTCTCCATTGCCAAGTGGAATTGTTCGTCGCTTATGTTGAGGACTATGTTGCCGAAAAGCGAGATGAATCGCCTGTAAGAATCCCAGCCGAACCGTTCATCACCACTACGTTTTATTAGCCCCTTAACAGCGCTGTCGTTTATGCCAAGGTTCAGTACAGTATCCATCATTCCAGGCATCGATATTGCTGCTCCACTGCGCACTGAAACCAGAAGCGGTTTCTCCGGTTTTCCAAAGCCCAAGTTCATGATCCTCTCAACTTCCGTCACTGCCTGCCTTACTTGATTGGTGAGGCCTTTTGGAAATTTGAAGCCATTGTCAAAGTATTCAAGGCATGTTTGCGTAGTTATCACGAACCCAGGCGGAACAGGCAAACCTATACGGGTCATTTCGCAAAGTCCAGCTCCTTTTCCACCCAAAAGCTTCCTGTCTTTGCCGTTGCCTTCCTGGAAAAGAAAAACGTACTTGGTCGCGGTTTTAGCCTCGATGGGTTGCTGTTGCGCATAACTTTGGCTAGTTTGTTCCAAAAGAAATTCCTCACGCTATCCTAAATCATAAAGCAAAAATAAAGATATGTGACTGCACACCAAAGCCAACAAATTTTAGAAAAATATTATAAAGGCTGAAGCTGCTTCCTTTTTTGTTTATTCAAACTTGTCTTCGCCAGGTATTGCTCCAAAGCCTCTTGGGTTATATGCCAGTTTCTTCCGATCTTTGTAGCACTTATCATTCCTTTCCTAGCGAGTAGACTTAAGTATTCTTTGCTGTATGGAGTCAACTTTGAAGCTTCAGCTAAACTCATAAGGCGGTTTTTTTCCGTACTTGGCTCAATGGCTTTTAAGTAGATATCAAGAGATTGTTCCACACAGCGTGCTATGAAATTTACAAACGGTTTTAGATTGCCGTTGTCAGCTTTCTGGAGAGTGTCGTAATATTTTTTTCGATCAACCTTTTTTATCACCGTCAAGGTATAACCGCTGTTAATTAGAAGCAGATTCATCAGCAGTCTGCTTACTCGTCCATTGCCATCATCAAAAGGATGAATTGAAACTAGTTTATGATGAAAAACCGCAGCCAGTTCTATCGGTCGCAGTTCTTCTGGATTCTTGTTCAACCACTCTAGCAGTTGCTTCATTAGGTCAGGTATTTCGCACGCGGAAGGTGGTGCATAATCACAGCCTTCAATGTAGACTTGGCAATTCCTATAGTTTCCAGCGTTTTCAAGTATCCCTGAAAAGATTAGTTCATGAACTTTCAGAATATCTTTTTCCTCAAGAGTTCTCGCTATGTCCTTTTGCTTTGCTAAACTCTCTATGTACTCGATTGCTTTGGGGTGGTTTTTTGCCTCCAAGTGGTCGCTGAGGCTTTTTCCGTTTATTGTTATGCCTTCTCTAATAACAAGTTGGGTTTCCCTTAACGTTAACCTGTTTCCTTCAATGGCATTCGAGTTATAGGTGTACTCAATCTCTATGTTCCTATGTAATCTGTTCAGGACAGCGTCTGACAAAGGTCTATGACTATCTAGTTGCGTTTTTTTTGTAAGTATTCTCTGGTGAATTTTTTCATCTATGAGATTCATGGCACCCTATTAATCAAATAAACGATATAAAAATATATCGTATCGTCTAAAATAATAGCTAAACGATACTAAACAATATCGGATAAGCTCACATGAGCACTGGCAATCTAAAAGCCTCAATCCTACGTAAAAAAAGGAAATTATAAACACTTATGCTAACAACCAGATTAAAGCTGGAAAAAGCACGATCACACTTACACACCTGAACTTACACACCTAAATCATTAGCTACTTAAACACATATACTTATAAGTACCTATGCATATAATATATTATGTGAATAAGTGAATCAGGCGAAAAAAACGACGAAAATAAACGCGAAATATGGAAATTGGCGATTCGCTTATTTTAAAAATATATGACACGCAAAGCGTGCAATAAAATAAGTGACTGAAATGGGCCGTATCAATGTTGATCTATTAGACGAGCTAGAAAAGCAGTTAAGATTAAAAACCGTAGAAAGATTCGGGGGTAAAAAAGGCGACTTATCCCGAGCTGTCCAAGAAGCAGTTAAAACATGGATCGACAAAAAAGAATAAAGAATGAAGTCGCCCCTCCTCAATCCCAATAACAATATTTTAAGAACGCATAGGTAAAAGGCGCAGGGAAAGCCAGTTAGCCTCGAACACCCTCCGGAAGGTGTCATATGGGCCATCTAGCTGGAAAGTCCCTTTTTAGAATGGTCATCCCAAGCAAGTTACGTTTACCCGTTTGATGGCAATGGGCAAGAAAAGTTTAAGCGGTTCGTGAACAAATAAGCATTTGATTAATAAGGTGGAAATAATGGTTAATAGAAAATTGGAACTTGTGTTCATCGATAAGGAAGGAAAATGGTACCCTTTAGACGAAGTCGACCGTGAAGATTTAGCGGTAGGTTTAGAAAAAATTTCTAAAGAAGTTGCCAACCGGCTGCAATTGTTAAAAGAGCAAAGGTAGAAACATTTCTGGTGTCCCTTCGTTAATTGGCAATAAAGGTAAATTGAATTAGGTCATCGCTGACTTTTCGAGCAGTTTTATTTTGATCTTTTAGAGACTTTGGGGCATCACTGATTAAAAGGGGACTAAAGTAAAAGTCCTAAGCGTAGAATTCTCAAGTGCATTTGAAGCTTAAATATAACTTGGCAGTAACATGATAATGGAGATCGTTTTTACATGGGTAGTTTTACAGTGTCTTTACCTGCAAATTGGGAAGAGTTTTTGAAACGTTTAGCTGACGACCACGAAATTGACGTTAGCAAGGTCATTAATGGATTGTGTGAATGGGCTTTTTCTAGCTCTGAAAGCAAGATACAGTTTGAAGTTTGGTTGGATAAGGCTTATCCGCCAAAAGGTGAAGCTGAAGATAGAGCAAATGCTGAAGGCGAAGAAGCAAGCGAGGCTGAAGAAGAAAACGAAGACGAAGCTGAAGAGGAAGTCCATGAGGACAGAGACTACAGTGAAGATAGAGAACTAAAGCCTTAACGGGTCCAGTTCTAAAAGTGCATTATTTTCACTAACTATTTTGTTCCAAAAATAGAAAACCCGAATAACTGAGGTGAAAGAACATAAGTGAAAAAGAAAGTGTGAAGACTAGAGAGCAAGAAACAAAGCCCCAAACATCTCCCGTAAAAGAAGTGAAACGATACACGGGTGAGAAGAACAAAAAAGTAAATGCGAAGCTCAACGAAACGGAAACAGGGCCACGCAGGTCTCGCGGAAAAAAACAAAGACGACAATTCAAATTTGCCCCTAACAGAGGATAAGACGGCTTGTACTCTAAATTCGTCACTCAGGTTCGAATTACCTTCCGCTGAGAAGAAAATTGAGGCTTTAGAATTAGCGTCTAAAAATGGTTATATATAGTCATTTTGCCCTTTAGCCTGATAAATTGAAAGTTATGCCGAAATGTCCAAATTGTACAGCCCATGTGAAAGAACCTGATAAGGAATGGAACTTTGGGCGATTCCGAGTTAAGATGTATAAGTGTACTAAATGTGGAAATCAATTTAGAGAATTTTTCAAGGAAAGTACGCTGCAATTTGTGTTGAGCGCACACAACGGTGGTTTAGGAAAAATCAGAGTGAGCAAAGAAACAAGTGACAGGCATAAAATCTATCAATAACCGTTTCAACCTTGTGAATACTCCGGGAATATTCCTCGAAAGAAAGGATTAACCCCAACTCCAGCTTATTTCTCCCGTGAATTCCGTCATTTTTTGAGGACAAGTACTTACTCGTAGTAACAAGATGCCTACGGTGGGTCTGACGGGAACCCATTATCCAAAAAATGTTCAAATCCAATTTTCGTACTCATGACTCATTGAATTAATGTCCAGCGACTCCTATCTATAATAGTAGCAAGCTACACTTTGTTAAAGAGGCAGAAATGCTAGTAGCTAGGGGGAGAAGTTAAGATAAAAGTTGGTATATTGAGCGGCGGGGGAGACGCGCCTGGGATCAACGCCGTCCTGAGAGCCATCGTTAGAAAGGCAATTCAAGACTACGGATATGAAACTGTAGGCATTAAAGACGGCTGGAGAGGATTAGTCGAAGGTGAATTCATCCCGTTAGACTTGGAGGCCCTCGTTGGCATGCTTCCCAAGGGAGGGTCAATACTGGGCACGTCGAGGACTAATCCGTTCAAAAGCGAAGACGGAGCAAAGTATATTTTGAGAAACGTTTCCGAGCACGGCATTGATGCGGTTATCGCAATAGGCGGAGAGGATACGCTTGGCGTAGCCTATAAACTATACGAAATGGGGTTGCCCGTCGTCGGAGTTCCCAAAACGATCGACAACGACCTAGTTGGCACGGACTATACCTTTGGTTATCAAACGGCGGTTGCAATTGCCTGTGAAGCACTTGACAGGCTTCATACCACGGCAGAATCGCATCACAGGGTGATAATCCTTGAAGTTATGGGCAGATACACCGGTTGGATCGCCTTGGAGGCAGGGATTGCTGGAGGGGCAGATGTCATTCTGATTCCTGAGAAGCCCTTTGACATTGAAGAAGTCTGCGAATGCATCAAAAGGAGGCAAAAACGCGGTAGGAACTTCAGCATAGTTGTCGCCGCTGAGGGCGCCAAACCAAAGGGGGGCGAAGAGATCGTTTATAGTAGCGGGGTAGACGAGTTTGGGCACGTAAGGTTTGGCGGCGTGGGTTACTACATAGGAAAGGAAATAGAGAAGAGATTCGAAAACATTGAAACTAGGGCAGTGGTTCTGGGCCATCTTCAACGCGGTGGATCTCCGAACGCGTTTGACAGAGTTTTAGCTACCCGATTTGGAATCGCTGCGATTGACCTAGTGCACGAGGGCAGATTCGGCCAGATGGTTGCCATCCAAGGAAACGTCATAGTCTCCGTGCCTTTGAAAGACGTTATCGGTAAACAGAAAACGGTTGATTCTAAGCTCTACGAAATAGCAGCAACATTCTTCGGCTAGGCGAGACCCATGCCTCATATGCTTAAAACATCAACCAAGGCAGAGCGACTGGAGCAAGAGAGGACATTTGAGTGGGAAGACTGATTCCGAAGACTATCGATCGCTTTTTGGGATAGCGAGGGTGTTTGCTAAGGTGTTGATTTAGCCCCAATTTTAATCATAGGTAAGCCTCAGTTGCGTAACTTTGCACCATTCTATGGCTGTTAAAGTGGTAAGCGATTTTCCCAATTGAATTTTTCATCATCTCTATCCACTCGCTTCTCCTGCTATAGAACATCGGAACAATTACGTTTTCTAGCTTATTGTAGAGATCATCCAGTTCTCTTCTGCGGCATTCTTCCACTGAAAAATTCTCGTTCGGGCGTGGTCCTATTGCCCAACCTGTAACGCCCTCGATCCAACCTTCGATCCACCAGCCGTCCAAGACGCCGAAGTTTATTACACCGTTGTGGGCTGCCTTCATTCCACTTGTGCCCGAGGCCTCTAAGGGCCGCAGAGGAGTATTTAGCCAGACATCAACCCCCGAAACCAATTTGGCCGAGAGGTCCATGTCATAATTCGCCAGATAAACAATCTTGATCTCGCCCTTCAGCTCCTGCGTGCAGCCAAATATCTGTTCGATCAGTTTCCTGCCAGAGTCATCTCTGGGATGGGCTTTTCCAGAAAAGATCAACTGGATCCTGCCTTTTCCATTTGCCCTTTTCAGTTTTTCCAGGTCTGAAAACAATAAATCCGCCCTTTTATAACCGGTTGCTCTTCGCGCAAATCCCACCGTCAAAGTGTCATAGTCCAAACCGGCATTTGTTATCTTGTTGACGTGGTCAATCAGCACCTTCTTTCCTTCCCCATGGGCTCGCCAAACATCTTCATCGAGGATCCCGTCTGCTCTTTCAAGCAAGTCAGGTTCGTTTGCCCATCCTGGAAAGTATTTGTCATACAGGTTCCTGAAGCTCTCGCAGGTCCAAGTGTACGAATGGACGCCATTTGTGATGGCGCGAATTTCATATCCTGGGAACATCGCTCTTGCAGAGTCTCGGTGTCTCTTGGCTACACCATTATGATAATTGCTTAGGTTGAGGGCGAGAAGCGTCATGTTCAACCTTTCTTGCCCGCCGAGTTTTTTCAGGACATCGAGGGGTACGGGTTCTCCTAGCACTTCTCGAATCAGCTCGTAGGAGAACTTGTCGTGCCCTGCGTCGATAGGAGTGTGCGTGGTGAACACGCATAAACTTCTGACCTTGTCGATGTTCATTCCATTTTTTTGCAGCAGCTCAAGAGCAAGGAGGCTGGAATGGCCCTCGTTCATGTGGTATTTTCGAACGTTTAAACCCAAGGCGTCCAGTATTCTTACTCCGCCGATTCCCAGAACAATCTCTTGCTTGAGGCGGTATCTTTCATCCCCGCCATACAAAAAGGAAGTAATCTCCCTGTCCTCAGGATTGTTTCCTTCAATATCGGTGTCGAGAAAGTAGACAGAAACAACCCCGCCTGTTTGGCTCTTCACCGTGTAAAGCCAGGGCTTGATTGTTACATCTCTTTTCTGAATTTGCACTTTCACCTCTGTGGAAAGCAGCTGCATATGTTCTGAGGGTTCCCACGGGTCGGGATGTTCTACTTGTTTTCCATCGCTGGTTATCTCTTGCCTGAAATGTCCTTTCTTGCTAACCAACGTTATTCCCACCAGAGGAACTTTCAGATCTGCACTTGATTTTATCGTGTCTCCTGCGAGAATTCCTAAACCGCCGTTGTATGTGTGAATGTTGTTCGACAGCCCAATTTCCATTGAAAAGTAGGCAATTTTCTGTCTCATCAAGTATACTTCTGGCTCAACCACTTTTTCGGTTTCCTATGAGGATGATATTTCAGCTAATAGTAAAGCTGCTAACTGATAAAGCCTCTCTTACATGCTACTAACATGCTCAGTGAATCTGCGGTGTTGCAGGTAATCCCAGATTTTTGCTCTTCTCTTTTTCTCTGTTTGGGGAATGTTCATGGTTGGGGGTCTTCTATGGTCGGGCATAGGACAAAAGCGGAGCGAGCTGGCAGATAGAGGCTGAGCACATCTTGACTTTTTGCTCCAGTATTGTCCACAATAGTGAAGTGGGTCTGCTGCGGTAACAGCCGACCGTGTCCGCCGTACTTTGGTGCATCACAGTCTAGGATCATCCGGTATTTTCCAGGGGGAGCTTCAAATCGATAATCAGTAAAGGATTGATAGGGATTAAAATTGAAGGCAAAAATCAGATCAGCCCTTTTGAAGATGATTACTTTTTTCTTGGAATCTTCATGCAGTAGTTGTGGGATGGATGCTTCAAGAAGGTGCTGTGTCTTGACAAGTGCAATCATGTCGCGGTCGAATCGGGCTAGCAAATGATACTTCAGGTGAACGTCGTCTGCGAGATGCCATTGTCGACGAGCATGCTTGAATGACCAGTTGTTTCCCTCGCGAGGAAAATCTATCCAGTCCGGGTGGCCGAATTCATTGCCCATAAAGTTTAGATAACCGTGGCTGGCCGTGCACAGGGTTATCAAACGGATCATCTTGTGCAACGCTATTCCACGGGCGACCTTTGAGTTGTCATCATCGATCCACATGTGATGGTACATGTCTTCACCGATCAGTCGGAAAATAAGTGTCTGGTCTCCCACTAACGCCTGGTCGTGAGATTCGACGTAACTAATGGTTTTCTCATCTGTCCTGCGGTTGGTAAGTTCAAACCAAAGATGACCGATGGGCCAGTCCTCATCTTTGAAATCTTTTATTAGACGGATCCAGTAATCAGGCACTCCCATTGCAAAGCGATAGTCAAAACCGAACCCGCCCTCTGACTGGGAAACGGCCAAACCTGGCATGCCGCTGACATCTTCGGCTATGGTGACGGCGCCAGGTCGGATATCATGAATCACTCGGTTGGCCAGAGCCAAATAGGTCAAGGCATCTTCATCCACGCTGCCATCGAAGTAATCGTTGTATGAAGTGAACACTCTTCTAAGACCGTGTTCAAGGTAAAGCATGCTGGTGACGCCGTCGAACCGAAAGCCGTCAAAGTGGAATTCGTCTAGCCAGTATCGGCAATTGGAAAGTAAAAAATGCAAAACCTGAGGTTTGTCGTAATCGAAGCAACGTGAATCCCATGCCTTGTGTTTTCCGCGCGGGCCGTCATGAAAATACTGAAATAGTGTCCCGTCGAAGCGGCTCAATCCCTCCACTTCGTTGGACACGGAGTGGGAATGGGTCAGATCCATGAAAACGGTGAGTCCTTGGGCGTGAGCCGTGTCAATCAGGAGTTTCAAATCCTCGGGCGTCCCGTATCGCGATGAAGGGGCGAAAAAGCTTGATACCTGATATCCAAATGATCCGTAGTAGGGATGTTCTTGAATGGCCATTAACTGTAACGTGTTGTAACCGGCATTGGCGATTCGCGGAAGCACTCCAAGAGTAAATTCACGGAAGGAACCGATTTTTTCTTCTTCCTGTGCCATACCGATATGCGCTTCATAGATTAATGGAGCTTCTTTAGGTCGTTTGAAATCGGTTTTCCACTGATACGACTCTGGTGGTGACCATACTTGGGCGTTGAAAATCAAAGTTTTGGGATCTTGAACAACTCGTCGAGCATAGGCTGGAATGCGATCACCTTCGCCCCCTGCCCAATGAATGCGGAGTCGAAACAGATTACCATGCGCCAATTTGTCGGCGGTCAGGTGAATTTCCCAGACACCGTAGTCGTTAATCTTTTCCAGCTCAAATTCTCTTTGCTCTTGCCATTTACTCATGTCTCCTATAAGGTAAATCGCCGTTGCATTTGGCGCCCATTCACGGAAAACCCATTCGCCTCGTTGAAAATGTAGACCGAAATATTCGTGGCCAGACGCAAACTCTGCAAGGCTCATTTTCCCCTGTGTGAGACGCTGCTCTGTCTCTTCGATACGCTCCAACCGTTGTTGAATCTGTTCAGAAAACGGCGCGAGGTACGAATCGCTTCTCAGCAGGCGGATCAATCGGTTTTCAAGACCACTCATCAAAATACCTTATTCTGCTTTAACATACAAGTAATTTAACTCTTTTTCTAGAAGCCGAGAACAAATCGAAATATCTTGCTAGCGCATATTTCAGTTTAAAAAGGATTCCTATTTCGATAACGTGCAAAAGAAGGCTATAAACCTAACAAACTTGCAAAAAATTTAAGCATGCGGGGAATAGCTAAATATTAGGAAATAGATAAAGAGAAATTGGAAAGTGTTGGTCCAGAGGACTATTAAACAGGGTGAATTCATGTCCGGAAGGTATTATGAGCGTGATGAAGATTGGCTAGTCACGTGTCCTGAATGCCATGGTAAGGGTACAATAGGTACTGGGGATTCTAGAAAACGCTGCTCAAAATGTGATGGAGCAGGGAAAATTAGACGATAGCAAAAAGGCCGTTTAGGTGCGCATGCCTGCATTTGGTAACGAAATAATTTACAGTCCGCTTGTATCTGTAGCCTCGCAGTCACATAGCTATTTATCCCCTCACCTGGTCATAATTGTACAGTTAAGAATGCTCTTTTAAGGTTGAGAGTTATGGATGCTCCTGATGACATAGCGAAAATTCTTAGTCCAAACGAGAAGGTTGAGTTATATATTAAGCAGAAAATCTACCATCCTCAGATTAACATTGACTCTGTAGTCTTTACAAACGAACGTATAATTCTGCGACACCCTCACGCACTCGGTTTAAAGAAGGATTACACCGATTACAATTACCGGGACATAGCAAACGTGGTGTTGGACAAAGGCGTATTGCGGTCAACAATCAAATGTACACTTAGGCTCGGCGGAGAGCCGCTAGCATTGGGCGATTTGCCTAACTCCGAAGCAGAAAAAGCCTACGGACTCATCAGAGAGAACATTGGCAAATTTCAAGCACCGTTTTCAACTGGCTATGCTGGTACCACTAATGCTCCTAATGCGTCTGATGCTCCAAAATAATCGATTCCGTGACTCAGCGCGCGCTAGGAAGCAGAAAAACAAGGTATAAGGTGGTGATTAGAATGAAGAAAAAGACTAGGACTCGATTAAGCGTACTTTTCACTTTCTTCTGTTTCATAGCATTATTAGGTATCATACAGATCTCTAATGTATCAGCAAACACATTACCAAGTAATGTTCTTGGTACAGCAGGAAATTTTGCTATTTTAGCAAAAACAGGAATCTCAACCACTGGAACTACTTCAATCACTGGAAATATTGGAGTAAGCCCAGCTGCCGCTACATACATAACAGGCTTCGGGTTGATAATGGATAAGTCAAACACATTCTCAACATCCTCTCTGGTGATTGGAAAAGTATACGCAGCTAACTATGCAACACCTACTCCAACTATGATGACTACAGCTATAAGCGATATGCAAACAGCATATACTACTGTGGCTGGACTAACCACTCCTGCTCCCGTCACTGCATTAGGTGCAGGAAACATCGGTGGATTAACTATAACTGCTGGCATTTACAAGTGGAGTACCAATGTGATAATACCATCAGCTGTCACTCTCTCAGGAAGTTCAAGCGATGAATGGGTATTCCAGATAGCAGGAACTCTCACTGTCAGTTCTAACGTACAAGTTATCTTGAGTGGCGGCGCACAGGCAAGTAACATCTTCTGGGTGGTCGCTGGACAAACGACACTTGGAACACACTCTGCCTTTAATGGAATTATTCTTGACAAAACAACAATTGCACTAACTACTGGTGCAACATTGAATGGTATAGCATTGGCACAAAGCGCAGTTACTTTACAGTCTAATACCATCATATCACCAATTTCAACAACTACGCCAACTCCAACTCCAACACCGACTTCAACTTCAAGTCCAACATCAACATCCACACCGAAATCAACATCAACTTCAAGTCCAACATCAACATCCACACCGACTCCAACAGTCCCTGAATTAACTTTGTCTATTCTGTTGCTGACCGTGGCGATTGCTACATGCTCGTTTATCTTGGTTAAAGTAGTTAAACAAAAAACATCTAAAAAGCCATGAACTAACCTAAACTTCTTTTCTTTTTTATTCTAATTTTCTGTGGAAGGGGTTGACCTATGGAAAAAAAACCACACACCCTTTAGCAGAATGTCTAAGTTGGCGCGCTGCTTTGTCCCTAAAATGATGGTATGGGAAGTGTTAAAGGTGGGCGGCGTTCACGCCACGTTATGAGCGCCTTGGTTTGTGGTTTGGATGCGACTTTATGAAAAAACGGCGACAAATACTGTGTGGGCTGGCTAGTTCAATCCTTATCCTTGGTCCATGGCTAGCCAAGGTCTCAAGAATCCCCAAACATGTTTCTAGTTTGGATCGTCTCTTTTTTAGATCTCCTTTTTTCTCGTTTGAATCTGACCTCGTCTATCTTGGCTATGACTTGACGAATATTGATACTAATCCCAGAAGGGCTCCGAGAATAACTAGGACTCCTCCGATTCCGCCTGAAACGATTCCAAGCACTAACAGCACTATCGCCCATACTAAGATTCCAACGGACTTTGACCCAATTACGCAAATTGCGCCTATTATTATTGCCACTATACTGTACATTGCTCTGCTTATGTAGTAACCAGCTGGCGAGTAAGCGCTTCCTAAAGAATTTCCTATAAGACCTAGGAAGCCGAAGATGATGATGAGTATTCCGCCTATTAACGCTAGGATATATCCCCAATAAGCAAATTTATTCTTCACTTTCTTAGTTCACCTCCAATGAATGCCTGTTCATAATCTTTAACAACTTAAGATTTGAAAAATGAGAGTTTGTTAGTGTACCCCAACTGCTACAGAAGCTTAAGCTACGCTATCGCTTATTCTTCAACTTTGACTTTTCAGAGTATTTTGATCACAATAATAATAGCAATCGTCAACCACGTGTTCATAGCAAACTTCCCAATTAAGTCTTAACTACTGGTCTTAGGTACATGTGAAGTTGATCTTTTGAAACTTTTAAGTGCAATCCATTGTCTGTCCAGCGGGCAACCCCTTTCTCTAGGGATGAAACGGCTAGCATGTTTCGTACTCCGCCTTTCTTTACGCCAAGCACTGATTCAGCTATTTCCTTTTTCAATTCGATTTCAAGATGAGTTATTTTCCACTCTTCTGGATCTACTTCTATACTTTTGACTGTGCCGATTTTCTCGTCTAACGCAAACACACCTTTATTTATAAACTCTCTAGTTCTCATACTTGTCTATCCCTCCTTTCTACGCTCATAATTGAACTACCTATTAATGGTCATTAATTTGAGTTAAGCGTATGTGAATGTGAGCCCACACCGACAAGCTGGCGGTTGTTCCTGAGCTAATCGGCAAAACTGCTATAAAGAATTTGGAACTTGAAACCACAAGAGAAACGAGATTCTCAAGCTATTCTTCAGCTTTTTTCCAGTCGGATTCAAAACCTGTTCTAAGCACGCCAATAAGGTTGCTGTTGTTAGTCCATAAAGAAGGGTTTTCGCCTAATCCGTTTTCTTTGGACGCGGTTATTAATGCTTCTGTGTCATCGGACATTATGAAGTGATTCAAAGATTCACGATGAAACTTGACCTGAACCGAATTCCCCCCCAACGAGTTTTTTCACTTTTTCTTTAAGCAAACCGTCCTGTCTGTCTCCTTCAAAAAGCAGTCGAATCTGAGAGCCTTTCTTAATTGCCTGTTTACATTCTTCTGAAAACTGAGACAAAATCGGTATGATTCGTCCCTTGTCTGCAATCAGCGAGACTTCTTTTCGAGTTTCTAATTAGTTCTGAAGTCTTAGCCAAAATTGCTTTCTTTTCTGCTATCAATATGTAGATGCTTTCTTCTTCAGGAAGCGGCTGCTTCCAATCTTTAAGGGATAGCCTCTGGACTGTACTCCTCATACCCGTCAACCGTTCATCAGATTTGCTTTTTTCTTCTGCCACCAGAAGGCTTAAGGCATCCGAAATCGGAGTAGCCCGGCCCGGATCTCAGTTGGCTTGCCCAGCCATCTTTCAATCAGGCCCATTTTTTCAAGTGTCGGCAAAATTCTATAGACGTCTTCCCTGCGCACTTTTGAAAACTTCGCTATTTGTCCTGCAGTAGTTTTTTCCAGCTTAAGTATAGCTAAGTACACCCTTGCCTGATTAAGACTCAAACCCAAACCAAGCAGGAGATCCGTGTTTTCGTCGTTGGATATTCTCAAATTCATTATCTTTTTTGTACCAATTTGTATTTTAAATTTTAGCTAGTTATCGACTGAAAAACAAGGAAAATAGCCCACCAGTTTAGGGCTTTAAAAGAGAAAAAAGGAGGGTAGATATATAATTTAGGAGTGTGCTACGGAGTAGTTTTCTTTGGTGTTTCTTTCTTCAGTACGCTCCATACTGCTAGTATGATACCTGATTCTCCACTATTCAGACAATCTGTCAATCGTATAGGTAGTAAGTACGCTCCATACTGCTATTATGATGCCTATGATTCCGATTATTGCCACGGCGCTGTAGAAAGGCCACTTGTTTCCAGCCGCCCCATAGATGTTGTATGCGTGTGAGATTTGTATTCCGCCGAGTATCACCGCTATAACGATAAGCGCCGCACCCAGAATCAACGCTATAACGCGTGCGCGCTTTGTTTTCATCATTTTTGTTTTCAACCCTATAGTTCTCATACTTATCTCTCCCTCCTTTCTACGCTCATAATTTGGATTACCTTATTAATGGTCATTAATTTGAGTTAAGCGTATGTGAATGTGAGCCCACACCGACAAGCTGGCGGTTGTTCCTGAGCTAATCGGTCCAACTGCTAGAAAGAATTTGGAACTCAAAACCACAAGAGAAATGAGATTCTCAGGTTAGTCTTCAGCTTTTTTCCAGTCGGATTCAAAACTTGTTCTTAGTACGCCTATAAGGTTGCTGTTGTTAGTCCATAAAGAAGGGTTTTCGCCTAATCCGTTTTCTTTGGAGCTGGTAATCAATGCTTCTGTATCATCGGACATTATGAAGTGATTCAAAGGTTTACAATGAAACTTGACGTGAACCGAAGCCCCTTCGATGATTTTTTGCACTTTTTCTTTAAGCAAAATGTCGGGGCTGTCCCCTTCAAAGATAAGTCGAATCTGAGCACCGTTCTTTATTGCCTGCTTGTATTCATCTGATAACTCAGACAGAATCAGTATGATTCTTTCCTTGCTTGCAATTAACGCGACTTCTTTTCTCGAGTTTCTAATTAGTTCTGAAGTCTTAGCCAAAATTGCTTTCCTTTCCGCTATCAGTATGTAGATGCTTTCTTCTTCAGGAAGCGGCTGCTTCCAATCTTTGAGGGACAGCCTCTTGACCGTACTCCTCATACCCGTCAACCGTTCATCAGATTTCTTTTTTTCTTCCGCCACTAGGAAAGTTAAGGCATCCGAAATCGGAGTAGCCCGAATCTTAGATGGTTTGCCTAGCAATTTTTCAATTAGGCCCAATTTTTCGAGTGTCGGCAGAATTCTATAGACGTCTTCCCTACGCACTTTTGAAAATTTCGCTATCTGTCCCGCCGTTTTTTGCAGTTGAAGTATTGCTAGGTAAACCCTTGCCTGATTAAGACTTAAACCCAAACCAAGCAGGAGGACCGTGTCTTCGTCGTTGGACATTTTCAACTCCCGTATTTCTTCGTCGTTAAGCATTTTCAACTCCAGTATTTCTTCTATCAATTTATATTTAAGTTTTTACTCATTTTCGCAAAGTATACAAATAGCTTCGCTTTTCGAACAGTTGAGTTGTTCTGATTTTGAAGGTTTCCACTTGTGCTAAAAGGATAAAAATTGCTGCTGAAGCAGCGTTCGCAGGGCTTATCTGAAATATGACTGGAAGAATTTTGAGGGTGTGTGTTAAAGTGGTAATTTCACCATTAGTCATTGATTGTTTTCTACGCTTTGACCTAGAGGTATGTTCAGTTTACCCGAATACGAAGCCGATGATTAGACCTACTATGAATCCGATGGTTAGCGGTAGCATGCCTATGATGAGTACTCCATATTGATATACAATGGAGCCGTATTGGGTTGCATAATTTTTCAACTCGCTAAGACTCAGACCGAAAAAGCCAAAGTAGGCAACCACGAAGAGTATAATTGCAGCTATAATCGCGATCTTTAGGAATAAATGGATTAGATAGCCCACAATTAATCCGATGACGAATATTATTACCATTAAGACAATTGGTGGCAAACCACCTATGCTTCCCGAAGTAATGAAATGAAATACTTGATCTATCGCGCCCAAGGTCTGCAACTCCACAATTAAGCTATAGTGTATAAATGACTATTAAACTTGTGTGGCTGTAGGTCCACAGCAACAGAGCGGCTGCTATATTCAAAGAAGCCGTTGGAAAATCAGGTTCTGACTCAGCATCTGCTATCTGATTCTTGTCTTTTTGTTTTAGCGTTTATGACCTCTATGTCCAGTCTGTTAGGTGTTTTTTGTGGTTTTTTTAGATGTGGGGGAAGAATGTTCCGGGTACTGCTACATGGAAGAGGGCTCCGAATATTATGCTTATTACGACGAAGATTATCCATGCCAGTATGGCTATACCGATGCCGCCCAGCCAGCCCGTTCTGAAGCTTGCTTTGTAGACCCATATCCAGGCTATGAGAGCTAAAATTAGTGCGATTATGTATGCCGTTGAGCCGATTAGCGTTCCCAGAAAGTAACCCACTATAATCAATGTGACAGCGTAAACTACTGGGCCAAACAGCGTAGCAATCATAGCATCGCCAAAGGTGGCTTTTCCGTCAGTTACTGCCTTGCCAGCTAACCACACGGGTATTGAGACTATTATCCACAGAATAATCAAGCCAATTACGGTAACAAGCAGACTCGTTAAAGTCATATTTCCAATAATCAGATTGCTCAAACGCTACACCTGTTAAGTTACATAGGAGTACAAATGGCTATTAAACTTGTGTAGCTGTAGCCCCACAGCAACAGAGCGGCGTGCTGTTTGAAAATTCAAGTTCTGACTCAAAGCCCAAAACTGCGAGATTATGAGGGAAAGTAGAGCTTATAAATTAAAAGAGGGTGTATATTTAGTTCTTGTTTTTTCTTTTTTAGTGCTTTTTTTCTACATTAAAAAACAGATTTTTCTATGTTGAAAAGCACCGTTCTGCATGCAAAGTGCGCGGTCTTCGTTCTATGCACATCTATGTTGAATCATATTTGGAGCCTATTAGGCTCATCTAGTAGACCGGGTAGGTAGGCTGAGCACACACAAATACCCTTAAGACAAAAAACGAGAGCTAAATACATACAAAGAGGGATGCCAAAAGGAATAGCATCAGTTAAAGAAAAATCAGCTAAAGTAGTAATAAAAGACCACACAACTTAGAAACTACTGACCCCAAATTCTACGTAATCGACGCGGCGAGTCCAAAAGCGTTAATCGCAAAATGAACTTTTGAACTACATTGTCATGGAAAGTTCAATTCCGCTTATACATAAGCCATTCTTGAGCAAAACCTCGGTTGATGCCCAGATGTTGTTGTGACTTCACAGTCACACACACTTAAGTCTGTGAATGACGACTTAGCGATAGAAGGTGATAGAATGCCTGAAGAGAAGAAAAAAGTTGAAAGTGCCGCTGAAAAAACTGGAGAAGCAGTCGGCAAAGGCATCAGGAAAGGTGCTAAAGCCGTAAATGACCTTGGGAAAGGAATAAAGAAAGGACTCAAGAAAGAAGAATAAAGCGAGCAAAATTCCCCTTTCTCGCAAAACAAAAAAGAAAAGTACTTGTTTTTATCTATGTGAACTCGCAGACTGTTCAAACTGATCTTGGAGGATGGGGACGGGTTTCCAGCTATTCGGTGGAAGAAAAAAACATTCATCATTACATAGAGAACTTTTGGCTGGGGATGAGGATCTATCGTGGCTTTATCTCAAACTTATTTGATGTAAAGGTTCCTTTTTTCTGCGGGCATAAGGTGACCTACAATTGCAATCTCCGCTGCAAAATGTGCCCCTTCTGGAAAAGACCCAGCCCAGATTCAAGTATAGACCAGGAAAAAGCAATTCTGAAACAGGTTTATGATTCGGGAGCCTGCGGAATCGCGTTTGAAGGCGGAGAGCCTCTTTTGAGAAATGATTTAGTGGACATTCTTGCTTTTTCTCGTTCTCTGCCTTTGCATACAAGCCTGATAACTAACGGTACTTTACTCGAATCCAGAATAGACGAGATAGCTTCGTACATTAACGGTGTTGTTTATGTTTCGTTAGATGGCATAGAGAAAACTCATGACGCTATCAGAGGAGTTGAGGGAAGCTTTAGAAAATCGGTACGAGGCATAAGTGCGGCGAAAGAAAAAGTTGCCGTAACCATCAACACAACGATAATGGCTGAAAATGTTGATGAGATAGAAAGCATGGTTAAGCTGGCAAAAGAGTTAGGTACAAAAATATCTATAGCCGTAGCTCACGAGTATTGCAATGCCAACGCGTCCTCACCTGAAACTGGTAAAATATCAAAAATAGCCCATACACTTATTGAAATGAAACAAGAAGGTTACCCTATTGTCAATTCAATCGATTACTTCAAAGTGATGGCTAAAGAGAAAAACTGGCAGTGCAAACCGTGGACGATGGTTAACATTGATCCTTACGGGAACGTAGTTTTGCCTTGCTATGTCCACAATGATTATGCCAGCAGCGTCTCTATCTTTGAAGTTGGCATTAAAAATGCTGTTTCTGGGTTTGAGTGGAAAAAAATAGAAAACTGCAGGAAATGCAGCCTTCATTGTTATGTTGAGCCTTCTTTGGTGCTTTCAGGGGATTTTAGAGCGTACATGCATTGGGCATTTCGAGTTAGCATCTAAATTTTTTGAGAAATCAGAGCCTAAGCTAAAGTTGCATGGTTAGAAAGGGTGCTTGGTGAAAACGCTTAAGCATCAGAACCTTATTGTTTATAATTAGATATTTGTAGCAAGAGAAATGTAGGTTATTATGAGTTATTCAAGAAGGCAAGGTGGTAGTTACGAGGGAAAACGGGGTCACGGCAAGGGTGTTAAACGGTATCCTGTTGAGGTGGGGGAAGAATTGGAAGTGGATATTGTGGAGTTGAGCCCAAAAGAGGAAGGCGTAGCTAGAGTTCAAGGTTTAGTAATACACGTTGCCAATACAAAGCCTAAAGACCACGTGAAAATAAAGATAACCCGGATCGGCGGTACAACGGCAGAAGCAAAAGTAATAAAGTAGTTGTGTGCTCCTAAAAACGCAAGCTTAAATTTTGGAAAAATTAACGTTAAAAATAGGTGTTCGCTAACTATCAACTTTATACGCTGAAGATACCCAATTTAAACAGCGCAATTTTAATCTTCAACTGCTTCAATCATGGCTTTACCGCAACCACCAAGGAGCCTTCTTCACACTACGCTTAACATCACCAGTACAGCTAACCTCATAATCCAGTATGTGTTTAGCGACCACATACTCTGCATTCAAACACTGGCAACTGAAACCTCATTAGAAATGATATAGCATTTGCTTAAAACCTTAAAACTCCCGTCTGCAGGCAGCAGTAGAGCTTTAAAAACTGTTATTGTTGGGTGGGTACAGTCACATAGCCTTAAGAGTTTTTTCGCTTTCTCTTCTTTGTCTCTCGCATGTATGGAGGTGAATGTTCTTGTCTAGGAACACGCGTTCTTCAAGTATGGAGCCCAAAATGACTTCAGACGGCAAATTCCTATGCGAAGCTGACAACAAAACCTTCAACTCAAGAGAAGATTATGATAGGCACTGCTCAGAAGCGCACGTGAGAAGTAGCGGTAGTAAAGGCTGGTAACCAATTTAATTACTGATAAAGACGATTTATCCCCATTTTTTGGAGCAATCGGCAAAAAAATTCACTTAACGGTATGAACACGTAGACTCTGATGGTCAGCGGTTCACAGGATAATGTTTATTTTAATGTTAAAGAAATGTTTATATCGGATAAACGTGCTTCTGATAGAATTCAGCTATAATTGCTAGCCCCGCAGTTTTCACATGGCGGCGGCTCAACCCCTACCGAAACGGCGATTGCCTTGCAGGAATGACGGAGTTGGCCTCCAATTGCGGGGACACGAATGTGGACCTGATTAATTGCTCAGTTAGGTCTGAATTGGGCTTTGACGTATTGAGTGGAATGTTTTTCCCTCCAAATCCAGTTAGGCACAAATCATGCGATAAAGTGTAGAACGTACCACACAAAAACAACAAGTTCCGCAGATTCAACATTGGAGTGTCATAACTCCGGTTGATCCTGCCGGACCCCACTGCTATCGGGATAGGACTAAGACATGCTAGTCGTGCGCTTCCTAGCCAATTTGGGAGCGCGGCACACAGCTCAGTAACACGTGGCTAACCTGCCCTTGG